>NZ_KB906075.1:0-418043 GCF_000381165.1 Agrobacterium sp. 10MFCol1.1
ACCGGAGAGGTGGCCGAGTGGTCGAAGGCGCTCCCCTGCTAAGGGAGTATACGTCAAAAGCGTATCGTGGGTTCGAATCCCATCCTCTCCGCCATTTCGGCACGCAGCCTGAAATTATAAACCTCCCTAAAAAGCTACTTCTTCCAAGCAGACACCCAAAGCATGCGTTTCCGCATGCCAGTTCGTTCTTCAGCACGTTTCGCGAAACGCCGGACCCCTGCGATAAACCGGATGATAGTGGAGAGAGCTAATGGGCCGACTCGATTCTGCCCCTCGTTTCTTGCAGGCAGTTATAAAGCACTCTGTACCCAAGTGACACACACTCGTATTCCGCGCCGTTTTCGCGACTCGTCCCGTAATGCTTGCTGACGCAATCGGCCAAAGAATTGAAGTGCCGGAGCCTGCGAGCCGAATCGTTGATCGGGGAATCGGTGGCGAACCGCTCGGGTTTCACTGTTGTTTCTATGTGCGCACCGGGGAGCCATACTAAGTGTGGGGCCGGAACGGGGCAAAAGTTTCCGTCGTCCTTCCCCTGCGGGGCAAGGGATCTCCGAAAAGGCCTATAGTTTAGAAAGACCTTGTTAACCGCGCTAACTAACGGATTTTCAAGTCATTTCTTAACGCATGGTAAAGCCGCCTGTGGGCCGTGTGCCCACTGTGTGCTGTTTCCGCAACAAACCGAAATGAAGCATGTACGTAAATGCGCTTTATCGGATGTTGGCGATTGCAAGCGGCGAAACCTTTTGTATTTTCACGACCAGAAGCGAGGCGGTGGATCGTTTGGCTTCTAAGAACACGGGAATGGGGCAGGGAATGCTGTCCTTCGGCAAAAGTACCCAGACCCACTTAAAAACTTTGACTGGAGGTCAATCATGAACATCAAGAGCCTTCTCATCGGCTCCGCTGCGGCTCTCGCAGCAGTATCCGGCGCTCACGCTGCCGACGCTATCGTCGCTGCTGAGCCTGAGCCCCTGGAATACGTTCGCGTTTGCGACGCTTTCGGCACCGGCTTCTTCTACATCCCCGGCACCGAAACCTGCCTGAAGTTCCAGGGTTACGTTCGTTTCCAGGTAGACTTCAAGAATGGTAACGGCACGAGCGCTGGCACCAACAACGGCGGCACGTCTGATTGGGACGCTTTCACGCGCGCTCAGTTCGAAGTTGACACCCGTACCGACACCGAACTCGGTGCTCTGCGTGGCTTCATCGGCTTCCGTGGCAATGCCGACAACGGTTCTGCTTCTGGTTCCAGCGTTTTCGTTGACCAGGCCTTCATCGAACTCGGCGGCCTGAAGGTCGGTAAGTTCTACAGCTGGTGGGACGATGGCCTTTCTGGCGAAACGGACGAGCTGTCTTCCAACGCTCTGTTCAACTCCATTCGTTACACCTACGACGCTGGCTCGTTCTGGGCAGGCGCTTCGGTTGACGAACTCGAAGGCATCTCTGTTGGTCCGTTCAACGAATCCGACAACAACGTTGGTGTTGCTCTCGGCGTTGGCGCCAAGCTCGGCGCTGCTTCCTTCCAGCTCATCGGCGGCTACGACACCGACCGCGAAAACGGCTCCGTTCGCCTGATCGCAACGGCTGACGTTGGTCCGGGCACGCTCGGTCTGGCCGGTGTTTGGGCTTCTGGCGCAAACGCTTACTACAACGTCTCCGAGTGGGCAGTTGCAGCTGAATATGCCATCAAGGCAACTGAAAAGCTGACGATCACCCCCGGCGCGCAGTACTATGGCAACTACGGCCTCGTTTCCTTCGACGACTTCTCGAACGACGACGGCTGGAAGGCTGGTCTGACGGTTGATTACAAGATCACCCAGGGCCTCTCCACGAAGATCGCTGTTAACTACGTTGACATCGACAACCGTGACGACCAGGTTACCGGTTTCGTGCGCCTTCAGCGTTCGTTCTAATCTGATCTGACATTGTCAGTGAAGGAAAGCCCGGCTCTTGAGCCGGGCTTTTTCATTTTTTTCTCAATCTGCCCTCGGAAGGCGCGTGTGAAGCATCACTGCAAACGTGGTCAGCCACGATCGACTGCGGCGCTGAGTCCATTTTCTCTGACTGACGTCAGACGGCGTCCATGGCTGCCGATTCGTCCAGCATCTCTTGCTTGGGCGCAATATACATCAAGCGGGGCGGTGAGGCGGTTCCGAGCGCCGAGCGTGTCCGAATCTACAGCCCTGTAAATCGCTCTTTTGACAAGTTCGCGTGGCCTGATTGCGTCGATATCCTGCTTGCGGGCCGAGTCTAGCTCGCGAGGAAATTTTGCCATTCCTCGTAAGTATGTGAAATAAATAAGAAATTAACGACTCATTAAGAATTGGAGTTGGGGAAATTAGAATTGTAGCTATTTCGCAACAATGCAAAACTAAGGGCACCTTACTGTCTTCCTTTTGTCACGATTGCGATTGCCTGTCCGGCCGGTTTTGGCTCTAATCATCTCCATAAGCGGCACGCATCGATTTGTGTTTCCCACTCGCTGCTTAGAAGATTAAGCGTTTGACTGGAGGTCAACCATGAACATCAAGAGCCTTTTGATCGGCTCCGCTGCGGCTCTCGCAGCAGTATCCGGCGCTCACGCTGCCGACGCTATCGTCGCTGCTGAGCCTGAGCCCCTGGAATACGTTCGCGTTTGCGACGCTTTCGGCACCGGCTTCTTCTACATCCCCGGCACCGAAACCTGCCTGAAGTTCGGCGGTTACATCCGTTTCCAGACCGACTTTAATCGTGGTAACGGTTCAAGCGCAGGCACCGCTGCTGGCGGCACGTCTGACTGGGATTCGTTCACGCGCGCTCAGTTCGAAATCGACACACGCACCGACACCGAACTCGGCGCTCTGCGTGGCTTCATCGGCTTCCGTGGCAATGCCGACAACGGTACTGCTTCTGGTTCCAGCGTTTTCGTTGACCAGGCCTTCATCGAACTCGGCGGCCTGAAGGTCGGTAAGTTCTACAGCTGGTGGGACGACGATCTGAATGGCGAAACCGACATTCTGTCCACGAACACCCTGTTCAACTCGATCAAGTACACCTACGATGCAGGTTCTTTCCAGGCTGCTATCTCGGTTGACGAGCTTGAAGGCCAGTTCGGTCAGTTTCGTTACGATCCGGATAACAACGTAGGTATCGGTGGCATGATCGGCGGCAAGTTCGGCGCAGTTTCTGCCAACTTGATTGCCAGCTACGACTTCGATGCCGAGAACGTTGCTGTGCGCGGCATCCTGTTCGCAGACGTTGGTCCGGGCACGTTCGGCCTCGCAGGTGTATGGGCTTCGGGTGACAACGCTTACTACGCAAAGTCTGAATGGGCTGTTGCTGTTGAGTATGCTGTCAAGGCTACCGACCGCCTGACCATCACACCCGGCTTCGAATATCTGAGCAAGCTCGACGTCAACCCGGTTGATGGTGACTTCGTTGGTGACCGTGATGCCTGGACCGCTGGTCTGACGGTTGACTACAAGATCACCGAAGGTCTGAGCACCAAGGTTACCGCAAACTACTACGACGAAGATGGCGCTGACGATCAGGTCACCGGTTTCGTTCGTCTGCAGCGTTCGTTCTAATCTGATCTGACATTGTCAGTGATGGAAAGCCCGGCTCTCGAGCCGGGCTTTTTCGTTTGAGTGCGGTAAATCCTGAAAACAAAAAAAGCACCGGGCCTGCCGGTGCTTTGATATTTTGACAGTAGTCAACTGATGAACCGGTCTTCTATCCCGCCCGGCCATGACGCAGGTCATCGACAATATCGGCCTGTTGTCCAAGCCTCGTCTTGTAGACCTGATAATTCTCCATCACCCGCTGCACGTAATTGCGGGTTTCGGGGAAGGGGATGCGCTCGATCCAGTCCACGACATCGTCGATCGGCTTGCCGCGCGGATCGCCATAACGGGCGATCCATTCCGGCACACGTTTCGGGCCGGCATTATAGGCGATGAAGGTGAGGATGTAGGAGCCGCCGAAACTGTCGATCTGTTCGCCGAGATAATGTGCGCCGAGCGTGGCGTTATATCCGGCGTCGCTGGTCAGCATCGCCTGAGTGTAGGGCAGGCCGTGGCGTCCGGCCACGCCCTTGGCGGTTCCCGGCAGCAATTGCAGCAGACCGCGAGCATTCGCAGCGGAGACGGCGGCCGGGTTGAAGGCGCTTTCCTGCCGGGCGATTGCATAGGCAAGCGCCTTGCCGGAGCCGGCAATATTGGCACTGGCGGGAATGACACCGAGCGGATAGGCAAGGGCGGCCGCATCGATGCCGCGGCTGAAGGCCGTCTTGCCGATTTGCAGTGATACCTGATGGTTGCCGTTGCCCTCTGCCCTTGCTGCCAGAATGGCAAGCTCGCCCGGGCTGTCGAGCTGATCTGCCAATGACCTGTAGAGGCTGTCGGCCCGCCAGCCGTAGCCTGCGGCTTCCAGCCTGTCGATGGCCCGCACGGCTTCGCGGCCGGCAAATCGTTCACGGTCGGCAGCGCTCGGAGCAGGGTATGTGACGTTCAGCGTCTTTGCATCGATTCGTGCGGCAGCAAGCTGGCCGTAAAAGGTGCCGGAATGGGCAGCCGCCTTGGTGAAGAAATCGCGGGCATTGCCCGGCCCGCCCACTTCCGCCGCCCGCCCCAGCCAATAATAGGCCCGCGAGGCGGAAAGTGGCCGGTTCGAGGTCTGCAAAAGGGTGTTGAAGTGGCGTGAGGCCGTGGCGGGATCGCGCAGTGCCCGCAACGCGTACCAGCCGGCATGGAATTCCGCATCGGCAACATCGACGGCTGATGTGGCCGAATGATTGGCGACGATGCGATAGGCTTCGGCAAAATCGCCGAGATCGGCGACGCCGCGCGCGATGATTCGCCGCTCGTTCCACCACTCGCCGGGATTGACGAGTTTTGCCGTGTCCTTCGGCGCCTGCTTTAAAAGTGCTGCGGCTTCCGGATATTTCTGCTGGTTGCGCAGATTTTCGATGCGCGCGAAGAGAAAAGCAGGGTCGCTGCGCAAGTTGGCGTCAACCTTGCCCAGCAGCGCCACGGCATTGCCTGAGCGCTGCAGCACGGCGGCCCAGGCATTGTAGAGCGATTGCGCCTTGCCGAGATCACCGAAACGTTTCGCCTGGCCGATTCGGCTGCGATACATCAGATAATCCATCCGCGCCTTGTGGTCGGCGGGCGTCAGATAAGTGGGGAACTCGGCAAGAACACGGTCTTCCATGTCCTTGTCCATGCCTTCGCTCACCCAGAGCTGGCGAATGAGGCGTTGTGCTTCCAAAGCTTTGCCGGAAGAGGTGAGGGCCTTGGCCAGCACAACGGTGCCCTCGGCTGTTTCCGGCCGGCCGCTGCCAAAAGCGGCGAGCACCTGGGGTGCCGGTGGATTTTCGCGGTAAAGCGCCTTTTCGGAATTGGCGCGCAGCGTCGCCGCACCCGGCCACCCCGCCAGTTCGCTCTGGGCTGTAGTGATTTCGGCGGAAGGCACGTCCTTCTGCCCGGAAATGGCAATCGCCCAGGTAAGAATATGCCGGTCGAGACTGCCTGTCTGCATGGCGTTGCGAAGGGCGATGGCGCGTGTCGTGTCGCGGCTGGAAAGCGCATCCAGTCCGGCTTTAAGCTGGCTCGCATCGTCAGGCCGGTTAAGGCGTGGTATGGCGCCGGTAATTTCGGGCGAGGCCGGCATGAAGGCGGGAAGAGCAGGCGCATTCGGCTTCACATAGGGAAGCGGCACGGCAGCTTCCGGCACGGGGCCGGCCAGCGCGTTCCAAACGGTCGCGGCAAGACCTGCCGCCATCAATCCCCAAACTGTCTTTTTCATACCGCTCTTCATCACTGGACGGAAACAATCGACCTTCTTGTATTGTCGTTTCATTGCAGCGGGATTGCGAAATGCGCCAGTGCGTTGCACCTATGAGTTTCGCCTCAGATCCCGCTCTGGAATCTACGGAGACTGTGCTTAACGAAACCTTACTTTCCGCTCGGCACTCCAATCAACTTTTATTCACCGGTCTGCGAGCGGCGTAAAATTCCACCGCCTCGTTTTTTGCCTGCCGCGTGAGCTTCCGCGACTGTCACACTTCCGACAATTTCGGACAAAATAGGCTGCCTTTGCGCTTGTCGGCGCCAAGGGCTGGCACTAATGTGTGCCGGTTTTAACCATCGAATGCGGCCGAAGCATGAACCGGCTCGGCGCCAGGAGCTTTGTATGTTCAAGGGATCAATTCCCGCCCTCATTACCCCGTTCACGGACAATGGTGCCGTGGACGAACAGGCATTTGCCGCCCATGTGGAATGGCAGATTGCCGAAGGCAGCAACGGACTTGTGCCTGTGGGCACGACGGGGGAATCTCCAACCCTGTCCCATGACGAGCACAAACGTGTGGTCGAGCTGTGCATCGAGGTAGCGGCGAAACGGGTTCCGGTCATCGCGGGCGCTGGCTCCAACAATACCGATGAAGCGATAGAACTTGCCCTGCACGCGCAGGATGCCGGCGCGGATGCGCTGCTGGTGGTCACCCCCTATTACAACAAGCCGACGCAGAAGGGGCTTTTCGCCCATTTTTCCGCAGTTGCGGAAGCGGTGAAACTGCCGATCGTCATCTATAACATCCCGCCGCGCTCGGTGGTGGATATGTCGCCGGAAACCATGGGTGCGCTTGTGAAGGCGCACAGGAACATCGTCGGCGTCAAGGATGCGACGGGCAAGCTCGACCGCGTCTCCGAACAGCGGATTTCCTGCGGCAAGGATTTCATCCAGCTGTCCGGCGAAGATGGCACGGCACTCGGCTTCAACGCCCATGGCGGCGTCGGCTGCATTTCGGTCAGCGCCAATGTTGCGCCACGCCTCTGTTCCGAATTCCAGGCGGCCATGCTTGCAGGCGACTACGCCAAGGCGCTGGAGTATCAGGACCGCCTGATGCCTCTGCACCGGGCCATCTTCATGGAACCTGGTGTGTGCGGCACAAAATATGCGCTTTCGAAGACCCGTGGCGGCAACCGGAAGGTCCGCTCGCCGTTGATGAGCACGCTGGAACCGGCAACGGAAGCGGCAATCGACGCGGCACTGAAGCATGCCGGCCTGATGAACTGACGGACACCTGAAACCCGAAAGGCGCGCAATGGGACTGCTTCGCGACAGAAGCCGGTTCGCGCGCCTTTTCTTTTCGTAACGACGATACTAAATAGAAACGTGAAAACCGCTCGTGGCGGACAAGCCGCAGGCGCAATAAGAAAAACAAGGGATTGAAATATCATGGCCCCCAAAGGCAGCCAGCGCGTGGTGAACAAGATCGTTGCGGAAAACCGCAAGGCTCGTTTCAACTACGAAATCATCGACACCTATGAGGCGGGTTTGGTGCTGACCGGCACCGAGGTCAAGGCGCTGCGCGAAGGCAAGGCTAATATCGCCGAGTCCTACGCATCGGACGAGGGCGATGAAATCTGGCTCATCAATTCCCACCTGCCGGAATATCTGCAGGCCAACCGCTTCAACCACGAGCCGCGCCGCCGTCGCAAGTTGCTGCTGAACAAGCGCGAGATCAACCGTCTGCGCGCCGGCATCAACCGTGAAGGCATGACGCTGGTGCCGCTGAAGGTCTATTTCAACGAAAAGGGCCGTGCGAAGCTGGAACTGGCACTGGCCAAGGGCAAGAAGCTGCACGACAAGCGCGAGACGGAGAAGGAACGCGACTGGAACCGGCAGAAGTCGCGGCTGCTGAAGGGCAACAACGCCTAGAGCTCATCCCTCATTCCTGCACTTGTCGCAGGAATCAAGCCGCCGCGCTTCTGCGCGGCGAGAGAGTTCTTTTCAGCCCAAGGATTTGGGCTGGCTAGATTGCTGTGACAAGCACAGGAATGAGAGCGGGGATGCTTTCGCCTCTTGAATAGACAGCTCTCACGCCGCCCTGTAAGTCCGCTCCACATAGGACGTGGACGCCGAAACGCTGAACCGGCTGACCAGTGCCGCCAGATTGGCGCTCACATCGCTCAGATTATGCGTGGCCGCGTTGGTTTCTTCCACCATGGCCGCATTCTTCTGGGTCAGATTGTCCATGCTGTTGATGGCGGCGCTGATTTCCTGAATGCCGACGGACTGCTCCTGGGCCGCCTTGGTCAGCGACGTGATATGTTCCTGAATATGATCCACCTTGTTGCCGATCGTATTCAGCGATTGCCCGGTTTTATTGACCAGCGATACGCCCTGCATCACATCCTCCGAGGATTTGGTGATGAGGGTCTTGATCTCCTTGGCGGCGTTGGCTGAACGCTGTGCCAGCTCGCGCACTTCCTGGGCGACGACGGCAAAACCCTTGCCAGCTTCACCGGCACGCGCGGCTTCCACACCGGCATTCAGCGCCAGAAGGTTCGTCTGGAACGAAATCTCGTCGATGACGGAAATGATCTGGGTGATCTTCTGCGACGATTCCTCGATGGCGCCCATCGCTTTTACCGCTTCCGTCACCACATCCCGTGACCGCGCCGCTTCGGCGGCCGAGCTTTCGACGATGGCCTTGGCTTCTTCGGAGCGCTGCGCCGAAAGCTTGGAAATGGTGGTGATTTCCTCCACGGCGGCGGCGGTTTCCTCAAGGGCTGCTGCCTGCTGCTCCGTTCTGCGGGCCATGTCGTCGGTAGCCGATGTCAGTTCGCGCGTATTGCCTGATATCTTGTTGGCTTCCTCGACGATCTGCGAGAATGCACCCGCGAGATTGCCGACCGCAGCGTTGAAATTGGCAATCAGCCCCTCGAATTGCGGTGCAGTCTTTTCATTGATGCTGGAGGTGAGGTCGCCATTCGCCAGCTTGTTCAGGGCGTTGTTGAGCAGTTCGAGAACGTGCTCCTGCTCCCTCTTCATCTGCGCCTGTTGTTCCTCGACCTTCAGCCGCTCGGCGGCAAGCACGTCGAGGTAGACGGAGATCGAATAGTCCATGTCGAGAAGGGCGGCCTTGATCGTTACCGTCAGGGCGTCGTTCAGCTTCTTGGCCTTCTTTTCCTGGAAAAGGCCCTTCAGTTCCGAATTGACGACGGCTTTGACGATGCCATCAAGCATCAGCGCGTAACCGCCAATATACCATCTCGGCTCCAGCCCCAGCCTTGCATGGGTACGGCCGATGGCCGTCACGGCATCGGTATAGTCCGAGTTGAAGGTGCCGGAGGCAATTCTTGCCCAGTGTTTCATCTGCATGCCTTTGGCATGCTGGACATGCGCGTCGCTTGCAAAGAATTTCGCCGTCTCCGGCACGGAGCGCGCCTTCGCATAAAACCGATCGAGAGAGGCGTCGAGAGAGCCTGTAATGACGCCCTTCATGTCCGAAAGGTTTTGTCGTTGCTCCTGGCCAAGCCCCAGAAAATTAAGTCTTTCGTCGAGTTGTTGATTGGTTTTTACTTGGCCATGCATGTCTGAACATCCTGATTTGACACCGAAATCATGTCGTTGGTGCCGTTGGGTGATTTAGACACGTCTAAAATTAACCAAGATATAATTTTGACTGGCCGAATTTGATGTTTGTTAATTTTAAGAGGAATTTTCCGGCAGGAATACACGGTTGTGGCGCCAAACAAAAACGCGCCCGCCTTGCAGACGGACGCGTTCTCATTAGGTCGGCGGCTTAAAAACCGGGATCAGATCGTTTCGGGGCTTTCGACGTGCCGGGCAGGGCGCTCGTTCGGGTCACGTCCGATTTCGGCCTTCAAGGTCATGAGATCAATGAAGTGATCTGCCTGCCTGCGCAGATCGTCGGCGATCATTGCGGGCTGCGTTGCCATGGTGGACACCACGGAAACCTTGCGGCCCTTGCGCTGAAGCGCGTCCACCAGCTTTGTGAAGTCGCCGTCACCGGAAAACAGAACCAGATGATCGACGGTCTCTGACTGTTCCATGGCATCGACAGCAAGTTCGATATCCATGTTGCCTTTGATCTTGCGGCGACCGAGCGCGTCGGTGAATTCCTTCGCCGGCTTCGTCACGACCTTGTAGCCGTTATAATCCAGCCAGTCGATCAGAGGGCGGATCGAGGAATATTCCTGATCCTCGATCAATGCGGTGTAATAGTAGGCGCGCAGCAGGTATCCGCGCTTCTGAAACGCCTTAAGAAGCTTGCGATAGTCGATATCGAACCCCAGGCTTTTAGATGCTGCATAAAGATTGGCTCCATCTATAAAGAGCGCAATTTTCTCCCGTGGATCGAACATTCCATCCCATTCCTTTTTTGGAAAGGCCATTATCTGGCTTTTATTTCCGGTCGCAAATGCGAAAAATCATGTCGTATCAACGAATTTTGCGTAGCGCCGTTGCGTTTTAAGTAAGGTAACTTCACCCGTATTCCAAGACAATTCTTCTAGACATTTTGTTCATCAGACGCCAAACAAGGGCAATAAGGTGCCAAAAGACGCCAAAGACAGGAAAAACTTGAATTCCGCGGCCAATGGCTGTATCGGAAGCTGGAAGGCTTCGTCGCGAGGAATCCAAAGCGTTTTTCGCAAGGCACGAAGCGCAGATTCAATAGGTTAGAGCATCCCTTGTGCATCCTCAAGAAAGCACGGCGCTCTGATCCACGACATTACGACTCGCAAAGGACAGGCAATGGCCCGCGTCACAGTTGAAGATTGCATTGATAAAGTAGACAACCGTTTCGAGCTGGTCCTTCTCGCCAGCCACCGTGCGCGCCAGATTTCCCAGGGCTCGTCCATCACGGTTGACCGCGATAACGACAAGAACCCGGTCGTCGCTCTGCGCGAAATCGCCGACGAGATGCTCTCGCCCGACGACCTCAAGGAAGACCTCATCCATTCGCTGCAGAAGCATGTGGAAGTGGACGAGCCCGAGCCCGATCCGGTTACGCTGGCAGCCTCCGCTACTGCCGATGGCGAAGAGGACGACCAGCCGGAAACCGTTACTTTCGACCAGATGTCGGAAGAAGAACTGCTGGCCGGTATCGAAGGCCTTGTGCCGCCGGAAAAAAATGACGACTATTGATCTGACTTTATGACGCCATTGGCAGGCGGTGGTTACCGTCTGTCAATATTTGCCGTCATAATCTGATCCCTATTGATGCAGCATTGTGCGCCGACCCCAAGGTTGGCGCGCTTTCTTTTTGTGGAATATCGCATGATGCGGCAATACGAACTCGTTGAGCGGGTTCAAAAATATAAACCGGATGCGAATGAGGCCCTGCTGAACAAGGCCTATGTTTATGCAATGCAGAAACATGGCCAGCAAAAGCGCGCCAATGGCGACCCCTATATCTCGCATCCGCTGGAAGTTGCCGCCATCCTGACGGAAATGCATCTCGACGAATCGACCATCGCGGTGGCGCTGCTGCACGATACGATCGAGGACACCACCGCTACCCGCGCTGAAATCGACGAGCTGTTCGGTGAGGATATCGGCAGACTGGTGGAGGGGCTGACCAAGCTCAAGAAACTCGATCTCGTCACGCGCAAGGCCAAGCAGGCCGAAAACCTGCGCAAGCTGCTGCTTGCCATTTCCGACGACGTGCGCGTTCTTCTGGTGAAGCTGGCCGACCGCCTGCACAACATGCGCACCATGGAATATATGCCGGCGGACAAACGCAGCCGCATTTCCGAAGAAACCATGGAAATCTATGCGCCGCTCGCCGGCCGCATGGGCATGCAGGACATGCGCGACGAGCTGGAGGACCTGTCCTTCCGTTACCTCAATCCGGAAGCCTATGAGACGGTGACCAACCGCCTTCAGGAACTGGAAACACGCAACGAAGGGCTCATCAAGAAGATCGAGGACGAGCTGCGCGAGCTACTCGTGGCGAATGGCCTTCTCGGCGCCAGCGTCAAGGGGCGTCAGAAGAAGCCCTATTCGGTGTTCCGCAAGATGCAGTCGAAATCGCTCTCTTTCGAGCAGCTGTCCGACGTCTACGGCTTCCGCATTCTGGTGGACGATATTCCCTCCTGTTACCGCGCGCTCGGCATCGTCCACACCCGCTGGCGCGTGGTACCCGGTCGCTTCAAGGACTATATCTCCACGCCGAAGCAGAACGACTATCGTTCCATCCACACCACGATCGTTGGCCCTTCGCGCCAGCGTATTGAGTTGCAGCTGCGCACCAAGCGCATGCACGAAATCGCCGAATTCGGCATTGCCGCCCATGCGCTCTATAAGGACGGCGAAAACGGGGAGGGCGATCTGCTCTCGCCGGAGAGCAACGCCTATTCCTGGCTGCGCCACACCATCGAATCGCTGGCAGAAGGCGACAGCCCGGAAGAATTCCTCGAACATACCAAGCTGGAACTGTTCCAGGACCAGGTGTTCTGCTTCACACCCAAGGGCAAGCTGATTGCGCTGCCGCGTGGCGCGACGCCCATCGATTTCGCCTATGCGGTGCACACCAATATCGGCGACACCACAGTTGGCGCCAAGATCAACGGCCGGATCATGCCGCTTGTGACCCGGCTCAACAACGGCGACGAGGTGGAGATCATCCGCTCCGGCGTGCAGGTTCCGCCCGCTGCATGGGAAGAGGTGGTGGTGACGGGCAAGGCCCGCTCGGCCATCCGCCGCGCCACGCGCATGGCCATTCGCAAGCAATATTCGGGTCTCGGTTACCGTATTCTGGAGCGCACTTTCGAACGTGCCGGCAAGGCCTTCTCGCGTGACGCGCTAAAACCCGTGCTGCATCGTCTGGCGCAGAAGGATGTGGAAGACGCTATCGCCGCCGTCGGGCGCGGCGAGGTCTCCTCGCTCGACGTGCTGCGTGCAGTCTATCCGGATTATCAGGACGAGCGCGTGACTGTGAAGATGACCGGCGACGACGGCTGGTTCAACATGCGCAGCGCTTCCGGTATGGTCTTCAAGATCCCCGGAAAGTCGCGCTCCGTTCTGGAAGACGATGGCGCAGCCGAAATGCTCGATGGACCGGACCCGCTGCCCATCCGTGGCCTTTCCGGCAATGTCGATGTGCATTTTGGTGCCGCCGGCGCCGTTCCGGGTGATCGCATCGTCGGCATCATGGAAAAAGGCAAGGGCATCACCATCTATCCCATTCAGGCGCCGGCGCTGCAGCGTTTCGACGATGAGCCGGAGCGCTGGATTGATGTCCGCTGGGATCTTGATGAGGCGAACAAGTCGCGCTTCATGGCGCGGGTGATGATCAACGCGCTGAACGAACCCGGCACGCTCGCCTCCGTGGCGCAATCGATCGCAACGCTGGATGTCAACATACGCGCCCTGAATATGGTCCGCATCGGCACGGATTTTTCCGAACTGGCGCTGGATGTCGAAGTCTGGGATTTACGGCAACTCAACCAGCTGCTGTCGCAGCTGAAAGACCTCGATTGCGTATCCACTGTCAAACGTGCCTTCGATTGAGGCATTTTTGATCATTCGCACATTCCAAAAGGCCGCTGTTATGCATTCAGTGCATGGCAGCGGCCTTTTACTGTCTCTGGTCGCGCATGTGGTTTGCGACTATCTTCCTTTCAGAAATTGAAAACGGAAAACGCGGCGTGCCGGTGGTCCTACCCCGATGAGAAACGCCATTTCCAAACTGAAAGGACATGAAATCATGTTTACTCCGCTTCGCAAGATCGCCCGTGCAGTTCGTGGCAAGACGACCCAGGAACGCGAATTCGAATATCTCAGCGGCTCCGTGTCGAATGTCGACCTCGAGTTCCGCCAGCGCGAAATCGACCGCGGCCTGTTCCGCCGGTAATGCACTCAGCGCATGGCAGCCGTTCGCCATGCGTATGGGACTTGGAAGGTGGGTGGCCGTTGTCGGTCTGCTCCTTCTCGTGTCTCTTAAGGCTGTGTGAATGCGCGCTACGAACGGGCGTTCACCGCTGTCCGGTCTAAATGATAGGACACGCTGCTTTTGAAACGAATTTGACGGCGAGAGGTGGTTGTTTCCTCGACGTCATCCTTGGCGCGTCCCAGGGATCTGATAGCCTTGCATTCAATCAATCGATTGCAAATCCTCGGGACAAGCCTGAGGATGACGTCAGAGTCTTCGGCAAGGTTCGTATACTCGGTTGTGCCACGTGGCGTGGGCGGAATTCCAGCTAAAGGCCGGAATGACGGGGAAAATATGCCTGCAAAAGAAATCCCCGTGTCGTATACGATGCTCTTGGCTCAGCCGGGGCGATGAAATAGACTGCCCCCATGCCGTTTCGCCGCCGTGAACCCGTTGGTTTTTCAGAGAAGATTCGTGACCTCTTTTGGCCGCGCACGGGTTTTACCCGTTCGCTGCGCTATATGAAGCTGCGTCTCCTGCGGTTGTCTGCGTCTCCGCATTCGATTGCCGCCGGTGTCGCGCTCGGTATCGGCGTGGCGTGGACACCGTTTCTCGGCGTGCATATCATTATCGCCATGGCGCTCGGTTTCCTCATGCGCGTCAATCTCGTTGCGGCAGCACTCGGCACCACCTTCGCCAATCCCCTGACATTTCCGTTCATCTGGGCGTCCACCTGGGAACTCGGGCATTTCCTGCTCGGACGACAGAAGGAGGCGGGGGTTGCGCATGTGGATTTCGTTGCGCTGTTCAGCCACCTCGAATTCCGGCAGATATGGAGGCCGGTGCTGGAACCCATGACCGTCGGTGCGCTTCTGCCCGCGGCCGTGAGCGCGGTCATCGCCTATATTACCGTCTACAGCCTCATCAGCGGTTTCCAGCGCCGCAAGATGGAAAATCTCGCGCATCGCGCCGCCAATAAAAACGCGTCTCTGGAGATGTTGAAATGATCCTTGGATTGGGCAGCGACCTGATCGATATCCGCCGCGTCGAACATTCGCTCACCCGTTTCGGTGAACGTTTCACGCACCGCTGTTTCACCGATATCGAGCGCGCCAAGTCCGATGGCCGCAAGAACCGCGCGGCATCCTACGCCAAGCGTTTCGCCGCCAAGGAAGCCTGCTCCAAGGCGCTCGGAACCGGCCTTGCGAACGGCGTTTTCTGGAAGGACATGGGGGTCGTCAATCTGCCGGGCGGCAAGCCGACCATGGCGCTCACCAACGGTGCCGCAGAAAGGCTGGCGGCCATGCTGCCCGCCGGTCACCGCGCCAATATCCATCTGACCATCACGGACGATTACCCTTACGCTCAGGCATTTGTGATTATCGAGGCGCTTCCCGTGAGCGACTGAGACTGGGGGCTGCCGCATTGGCGGCCTATTTGCAGGCGTATGACAGAAGCGCTTCCCTTCCGGCTGGAAAGGTTCTAGAGAAGTCGCAGAAATATGAAAGCGTCGCTGGCTGCGTGAAAAATTGCTTCACCCCGCCGCAGTCGCGAGCAACAACGGCCCGGACGCCTCCGTCAAATCGCAGGAACCGGTAAACAATCAGGCAGGTCTTTAAGTGTCCGAAAAAGCTGAAAAGAAGCAGAACGCCCTCTGGGAAAACGTCAAGGTCATCATTCAGGCGCTGCTGCTGGCCATGGTCATCCGCACCGTGCTGTTTCAGCCCTTCACGATCCCTTCAGGTTCGATGATGCCGACGCTGCTGGTAGGCGACTATCTTTTCGTCAACAAGTTCTCCTACGGCTATTCGAAATATTCGCTGCCCTTTTCGCCGAACCTGTTTTCCGGCCGTATCCTCGAATTCAGCAAGCCCAAGCGTGGCGATGTCGTGGTCTTCCGCCTGCCGCCCAATCCTGAAGTGGATTACATCAAGCGTCTCGTCGGCTTGCCGGGTGACCGCATCCAGGTGACGAACGGCGTGCTGTTCATCAACGGCCAGCCGGTTCCGAAGCAGCCTGATGGCACCTTCACCTCCGATTACCGTGCCGATCCGGGCGCCAATGTACCGGTGTTCCGCGAAACGCTCGATAATGGCGTCACCTTCGACACGCTCGACCAGTCGCCCGATTCGCGCGGCGACAACACCCGCGAATTCCTGGTGCCGGAAGGCCATTATTTCATGATGGGCGATAATCGCGACAACTCGCTCGACAGCCGTTTCGATGTCGGTTTCGTGCCGGAAGAAAACCTGATCGGCCGCGCCAGCGTCATCTTCTTCTCGCTGGGCAATGACACGCCGTTCAGCCGCATTTGGGACTGGCCGTCCAACATGCGCTGGGACCGTCTCTTCAAGGTTGTGGGATGAGCAAGACCAAGCCGCTGTCGATTGCGGAGATTTCCCGTCTCGAAGCGTTGATCGGATATGAATTCAAGGAAAAGGCCCGGCTCGACCGGGCCTTGACCCATGCGAGTGCCCGTTCCGCTGCGGCGGGCAATTACGAGCGGCTGGAGTTTTTGGGCGACCGCGTTCTCGGCCTTTGTGTTGCCGAGCTGTTGTTCTCCACCTTCCGCAACGCCAGCGAAGGTGAGCTTTCGGTTCGCCTCAACCAGCTTGTCAGCGCCGAATCCTGCGCCGCTATCGGCGACGAAATGGGCCTGCATAATTTCATTCGCACCGGATCGGATGTGAAGAAGCTGACCGGCAAGGCGATGCTGAACGTGCGCGCCGATGTGGTCGAAAGCCTGATCGCCACTCTCTATCTGGATGGTGGTCTGGAGGCATCCCGCAAGTTCATTCTGAAATACTGGCAGGGCCGCGCAACGCGCGTGGATGCCGGACGGCGCGATGCCAAGACTGAATTGCAGGAATGGGCGCATGCCAGATTTGCGGTTACGCCCGCTTATCGGGTTGACGATCGCTCCGGACCGGATCACGATCCCAGCTTCACCGTGACGGTGGAAATTCCCGGCGTAAAGCCGGAAACCGGCGTCGAGCGTTCCAAGCGCGCAGCCGAACAGGTGGCAGCAACCAGATTGCTGGAACGCGAAGGCGTCTGGCAGAAAAGCTCCACCTAGAACTGAGCGACCGAAAGATAGTGGCGCTAAAATCGAGCGCATGGCGAGCCTTGTGGCCGCATGTTGAATACCTTAGACCTTGAATGGATATCATGACCGATCACGAAAACCCCGCCGTTGCCGGCGAAGACATCGCCCTTCCGACCCGCTCCGGCTTCGTGGCTCTCATCGGCCCGACCAATGCCGGCAAGTCGACGCTGGTCAACAGGCTGGTGGGTGCAAAAGTTTCGATCGTCAGCCACAAGGTACAGACGACGCGCGCGGTGATGCGCGGCATCGCCATTCACAAAAATGCGCAGATTGTTTTTATGGACACGCCCGGCATCTTCAAGCCGCGCCGCAGGCTCGACCGCGCCATGGTCACCTCGGCCTGGGGCGGAGCGAAGGATGCGGATCTCATCCTGCTGCTGATCGACAGCGAACGCGGCCTGAAGGGTGACGCGGAAGCGATTCTCGAGGGGCTGAAGGATGTTCCGCAGAAGAAAATCCTCTGCCTCAACAAGATCGACCAGGTGAAGCGCGAAGACCTGCTGAAGCTTGCTGCCGCCGCCAATGAGCACGTGACCTTCGACCGGACCTTCATGATTTCGGCCACCAACGGCTCGGGCTGCGAAGACCTTATGGATTATCTGGTCGATACCCTGCCGGAAGGTCCGTGGTATTATCCGGAAGACCAGATTTCCGATCTGCCGATGCGCCAGCTCGCCGCCGAAATCACCCGCGAAAAGCTGTTCCTGCGTCTGCATCAGGAGCTTCCCTACGCATCGCATGTCGAGACGGAGAAGTGGGAAGAACGCAAGGACGGCTCCGTGCGCATCGAGCAGGTGATCTATGTCGAGCGCGACAGCCAGAAGAAGATCGCTCTCGGCAAGAACGGCGACGCGATCAAGGCGATCTCCACCGCCTCGCGCAAGGAACTGTCTGAAATCCTCGAACAGCCGGTCCACCTCTTCCTGTTCGTCAAGGTTCGCGAAAACTGGGGCGACGACCCCGAACGTTTCCGCGAAATGGGCCTGGAATTTCCGCGGGGATAAGGCACATCCGGTTCCGCCCACATTCCTGTGACAGGCACAGGAATGTGGATGTGCCGGCCGGAAACGGAACGGCACACAACGAACATTCTGAATATCTTCAACCTTTTATCGGGAACCGAATGCATTCGGGTGGGTTGTTCCAAAACGATTGGGCGCAACCTTTTTTTCGATGATGGATATTCATGTCGCCAAAAAAACCGAACGGAATTTCCACCACCCCGTGTCAGCACTGTCCCTTGCGCGACCTGCCGCATTTCAGGGACTTTTCCTCTTCCGAACTGGATTTCGTCTCCCGTTTCAAGACAGGGGAACTGGCGGTCGAAAGCGGTTCCGTCATTTTGATGGAAGGGTCGCACAGCGCCCATCTCTACACTGTCCTTCAAGGCTGGGCTTTCCGTTATAAAACACTGGAAGACGGGAGGCGGCAGATCCTCAATTATGTCATGCCAGGCGATCTCGTCGGCCTGCAGGGCACGGTCATGGGGGAAATGCAGCATTCGGTGGAGGCGCTGTCGCCGGTGACGCTGTGTGTCTTCGAACGCTCGCGACTCAACAACCTCTTCACCGATCATCCGACCCTTGCCTATGACCTGACGTGGATTGCAGCAAGCGAGGAGCGCATGCTCGACAACCACTTGCTCAGCATCGGCCGGCGCACCGCGATCGAGCGTGCCGCGTATCTCATCGCGTTCCTTTACAGCAAGGCAAAGGCGGTTAATCTCGTGCAGGGCGAAACGCCGATCCCGGTGACCCAGCAGCACGTTGCCGATACGCTTGGCCTCTCCATCGTCCACACCAACAAGACCTTGAGAAAGCTTGTCGATCGCGGTCTGATTCGCTGGACGGACAAGGGCTGTCTGGTGCTGGACGATGCCGGACTGAGCCATGTTGCCGGTTGGCAAAACGATGAAAAGCGGCCAAGACCCTTCATCTGATCTTTTTTCGACATGTCTTTTTTAAATGACGTTGGGTCCGTAATTTGCGAACTCTGTCGACATGGCGCTTGAAAATCACATTGGCGACAGCGGCGCAAATCCGTCTGGTTCCCTTCACGTTGAAAGAAGAAGAAACATGGTGCCACAACGCTGCATCATCGTTGAAGATGAATATCTGGTGGCGCTTGACGTCGAGGCGGTTCTCCAGTCCATCGGCGTTGAAACCATCACGATTGCGACGACACTTGCGCAGGCACAGGACGCATTAGGGCGGGATGGCGCCGATTGCGTGCTTCTCGACGTCAGCCTTTCCGACGGCAAGAGTTACGATTTTGCCCGCCACCTGCGCGATCACGGAATTCCCTTCGGTTTCGTCAGCGGTTATGGCGACACGAGTGGTTTTCCCGAAGATCTCGTGCATGCGCCCCTGCTGGGCAAGCCTTTCGGTGAAAACGAAATCGCCGATTTCGTGACGACGCTCGTTGCTGCGGCGCGCGACACCGTAAAAGAATAACGTTTCGCCGTCAGATCGGTTATGATCGGGCTTGAATCGGAATTCGGACAGATTTCATGCAGTGGCAGGACGAGGCAATCATTCTCGGCGTAAAGCGTCATGGCGAGACCAGCGTCATCGCCGAGGTGATGACCCGTTTGCGCGGCCGCCATCTGGGGATGGTGCGCGGCGGGCGCTCCCGCAGCATGCAGCCGGTGCTGCAGGCGGGAAACCGGGTGGATGTGATCTGGCGGGCGCGGCTTGACGACCATCTCGGCGAATTCCGCATTGAGCCTTTGCAGTTGCGGGCAGCGCAATTGATGGAAACGGCAACCGCCGTTTATGGCGTGCAGGCCATGGGCGCGCTGCTGCGGCTTCTGCCGGAGCGTGACCCGCATCCGCATCTCTATCAGGCGCTCGACGTCATTCTCGACAATCTCCATGATCCGGTCGATGCTGGCGAATTGTTCGTACGGTTCGAGCTGGCGGTGCTCAACGATCTTGGTTTCGGCCTCGATCTCACGGAATGCGCTGCAACGGGCCTGCGCACCGATCTAATCTATGTATCGCCCAAAACGGGCAGGGCGGTCTGTAGTACGGCGGGCGCGCCCTATGCGGCGCGTATGCTTTCGCTTCCCGCTTTCCTGAGCGAAGGTCAGTCGAAGGCCGCCGATCGCGACAGCCTCGCGGCAGCCTTTCGCCTGACCGGCCATTTTCTCCACCGGCATGTCTATGATCCGCGCGGCCTCAATGAAAACGCCGCCCGCGACGGTTTCGTGCAGGCGGCGTTGAAGGCACTGGAGCGCAAGGCGATGCTGCCTGCGCTCGATAAGGCGGTATAGCCTCAGGCCATTGCTGGCCGAGGTGCGGGTCGTTCCTGAATAGGCCAATGCACGATGGCCGCAAAAATACCCATGCCGACGCCGAGCCACCAGACGAGATCGTAGGAGCCGAGCTTGTCGTAAAGGAAGCCGCCGAGCCAGACACCGAGGAACGAGCCGATCTGATGCGACAGGAATACGACGCCACCCAGCATGCCGAGATGGCGCGTGCCGAACATGATCGCCACCAGCGCATTGGTCGGCGGCACGGTGGAAAGCCACAGGATGCCCATCACGGCCGCGAAGATGATGACCGAAAGCGGCGTTTGCGGCAGAAGCAGGAAAGCCGTGACGGCGATTGAGCGGGCGATATAGATATAGGCCAGCAGATAGGGTTTCGAGTAACGCTGAGCAATGACGCCGGCGGCAAGCGATCCGATGATGTTGAAGAAGCCGATCAGCGCCATGGCGATGACCGCATAGCGGGGTTCGATGCCGATATCGCCGAGATAGGCCGGAAAATGCGCGGTGATGAAGGCCACCTGAAAACCGCAGACGAAAAAGCCGGTGGTCAAAAGCAGATAGCTCTTGTGGCCGAGCGCTTCTCTCAGCGCCTCGCCTGCAGTCTGCTTGAATTGCGTCTGCGACTGGCTGCCGGACGAGGAATTGCCGCGCATCGGATAGGCCAGCAGTGGCACCAGCATCATCATCACGGCAAGCCAGACGAGACTGTCCGACCAGCCATAGGTGGAAATCAGGCCCTGGCTGATTGGCGCAAACAGGAACATGCCCGCCGATCCCGCCGCGGTGCCGATGCCGAAGGCAAGCGAGCGTTGCTGCGGCGTAACATGCCGCGCGAAGGCCGAAAGAATGACGCTGAACGAACCAGCGGCAATGCCAAGCCCGACAAGCACGCCACCACCGAAATGCAGCCAGAAGGGCGACGTGCCGAAGGACATGCAGATGAGGCCAGCCGCATAGAGAAAGCCGGAAAGCACGAGCACACGGCCGGTGCCGAATTTATCGGCGATGGCGCCGAAGAATGGCTGGCCTAGACCCCAGAACAGGTTCTGAAACGCCATGGCAAGTCCGAAGGTGGAGCGGTCCCAGCCGGTATCGGCCAGCATGGGTAGCTGGAAAAAGCCCATCGCCGAGCGTGGCCCGAAGGTCATGACCGCGATCAGCGACCCGGCGACGATGATCGCCCAGGGCATGGTTTGGCGTGTGGCTTGCGACATGAAACTCTCCCGATGCAGTACCTCGCCCCGTGGGACGCTGTGCCGCAAAATTCCCCTTTGATGAGAGGAATATTATCTTTTGCAAGGCTGCCCCACTAGCAACTTTTCTTGACGGCACTATTCGTGCGATTGATGAGACACTCAGGTGAAATGCCATCGGGCAAGGTGAGGCAACGATGAAGCAGAATATTTACGACGACCAGCAGTTTTTCGAGCGCTACAGCGCCATGCCACGCTCTCTGGAGGGGCTGCGTCAGGCGGGCGAATGGCATGAGCTGCGCGCCATGTTGCCAGCGCTGAAAGACAAGACCGTTCTTGATCTCGGTTGCGGTTTTGGCTGGCATTGCCGCCATGCCGTAGAGCAGGGCGCGGCGCATGTCGTCGGGGTCGATCTGTCGGAAAATATGCTGCGCCGCGCCGCCGAGATAAACGGCGGCCCCGGCATCGAATATCGCCGCGCCGCGATCGAGGACATCGATTTTGCGCCGGAAAGCTTCGATCTGGTACTGAGCTCACTTGCTCTGCACTACGTCCGCGACCTCGATGCGGCATTCGCGAGAGTTTTCTCCGTGTTGAAATCCGGCGGCGACTTTGTCTTTTCCATCGAGCATCCCGTGTTCACGGCGCTGGACAAACAGGACTGGTTCTACGGCGAAGATGGCGAAATACTGCACTGGCCGCTCGATAACTATCAGAACGAGGGCGTGCGCCATTCCAACTGGATGGCGGATGATGTCGTCAAATATCACCGCACGGTGTCAGGCATTCTCAACGCCCTGCTGACTTCAGGCTTTGTGATCACGCGGCTCGCGGAACCGAGGCCCGATCCCGCCCTGCTGGCGGAGCGGCCGGAGATGAAACACGAAGACCGCCGTCCGATTTTCCTGATCGTCGGTGCGAAGAAGCCTTGATACGAGATCGTGAGATGCATCGCCCGGCAGCTTAACGCCTCTTGATCGCCCAGCCGTCCGGCCGTTCCTCGACTACCTTTGCCACATCGCCAACAGCTAGCCTGCCTTCGCCGCGCGGTGTGACATTCCAGCCGAAGAGCGGGCCGGGTACGCGCCGGTCGCCGGACATGCGGATGCGGCCCATGGCCTTCATGGGGGAAGGTACATCGCGCGAGCCGGTTATCTGGTCCTGCGTCGTCATGATGCAGCGGGCACAGGGCTTGACGAGGTCGAAACGAATGCCGCCGATCTCGATCGCCGCCCAGCGATCCTCCGCCCACGGCTCGTCCGTTTCCAGCACGATATTGGGCCGGAACCGCTCCATGCCAACGGCGTCCTCGCCATTTGCACGCATATTGTCGTTAAGGGCTGCAAGTGAAGCGGTGGTGGTGACGAGGATCTGGTAACCGTCCGCAAAGGTGACGGGCGTTTCGTTGCCGGTCCATTCGAGGCTCGCGATGCGTTTTGCGATGTCGTCGAAGAACACCAGCTTCACCTCGCGCCCAAGCCACTCAGACAATGTGTCGTTGGTTTCGCTATCGGCGATATTGGCGCTGACGATCGATTTCCACACGGCCACATCCATGCGCTGCCCGGAAGGCCTGGCGAAAATCTCGCCACCTGCTTCCCGCGAAAGCACCATGCCGCCATCCGCGTGCTGTGCCAGAACCGTGGCAATATCAGGCAATTCGCGCTGGGTGATGAAGTGGCCCGAAGGGTCGGTCAGCATGGCGCGCCGGTCGCCGGGCAGGCCTTCCGCCGAAACATCGCTTTTCGAGAGGACAATGCCGCGCGCGCTTTTCAGCGGGTAGATGTTGAGTTCGGTCACACGCATTCAGGTCTCCTCAGATTTCGTCGAGAAACAGGTCCAGCACCTGTTTCAGCCGCTCATGGCGGGCCTTTGCCAGTTCTCGCCCGGTTTCGGTGCGGAAACCATCCGCAAGCTTGAACAGCTTGGTTTCGAAATGGTCGATGGCGAAGGCGCGATCATCAAGCGGACGGTCCTTTGCCAGTGGATCGGCCGGGTCGTAGAGCGCCGAACCCATGCGTCCGGCAATGTAAAAGCAACGCGCAGCACCCACCATGCCGATGGCGTCCAGCCGGTCGGCATCCTGAAGGATCTTTGCCTCCAGCGTCTGCGGCTCGATATTGGCGGAAAAACTATGTGTGGTGATGGCATGCGCGGCGGCGTCAATATCGGCCTGACGCCAGCCAAGCCCGGCCAGAATGCCGGAGGCTTTTTCCGCCGCAAGGCGTGAGGCCTGCGCGCGAAGCGGCGAGTTCTTCTCCACCGCCACGCAATCATGCAAAAGCACGCTGGCCGCAAGCACCGTGCCATCGCCGCCTTCGCCCGCATGGATGCGCATGGCGTTGCGGAAGACGCGGTGGATATGGGCAAGATCGTGCGAGCCGTCGCCCGCATCGGCGGCATGCGGGATAAGGTCCTGCGCAAGCGCCTCATAGGGCGCAAAAGCCTCAGCCGGGATCATGTCTTCGGCTGCCGGGTGAGGATTTTCTGATAGAACAGACCGATACCGATCAGCACGGCGCCAAGCCCGATGAAGGACAGCGCCCGCAGCACGCCCTCAAGATTGCTCATGTCGATCAGGAACGCCTTGGCGACGGAGATCAGCACGAAGGCGGCGGATGCCAGGCGCAGGCTGCGGGCATTGAAGCGCGAACCGACGATGAGCAGCAATACGCCGATCAACAGCCAGACCACCGAGTAGCTGTAGGTCTCGCCCTGCAGGAAGCCTTTCCAGTTGGCAATGTTTTCACCCTGCCAGAAGCGGCGGACCGAAAGCGTGGCCCAGGCAAAGCCAAGTGCGGCACCCGCCACGGCCAGCAGGCTGACATAGGCTGCAGGCCGCTTGCCGCGTGCGTAATAGGCAAGGCCGCCATAGGCAAGCGCCGGCAGCAGGTAACCGATCAGCAGCAGGTTGAGGAACGGGATGCGGCCGGTATTTTCGCCGGTGAAATAGGGGTTCAGCGTGAAGAAATGCATCACCAGCACGTTGATGACGGCGATAACGCCTGCAATCATCGAGCCGTAACGGAAGACGGGGCTGGGGCTCTTCAAATCGAGCGTCATCAGTACGCCTGAAAAACCGATGGTCAGCAGCGTATAGATCGACTGTTCGCCAAGCGTCGGCACGCTTTCGTCCAGTGTGCCGCCATTCATCGCATGGCGGATGAGGATTGCGACCGCCAGCAGGCCCATCAGGCTGGCGATGGCCTGCAGGAAGTTCTTTGCCCGGAAGCTCGGCCAGTCGCGCAGCATCCAGGCGGAGACGATAGCTAGCAGCGCCGGAATGCCGTAACCCGGCAGAAGCGCGTTGAAGACCGGCGTGAGCCCAAGATTTTGCGGCCCGACGATGGTCGGCTCCCAGGCGATGCGGCCAAGAACGGCAACACTTGCCACCGCCATGACCCAGGGCAGCACATCCCATTTGCGCTGGCGGGTTGCCAGCACATAACCGAAACCGATGACGGAAAGCAGTATGGTTGTCGTAAGCCCCTCAGTCAGCGTGTGCAGGCTTAGCGCGAATGCGGCAAAGGAGCCGAGCACGAGGATGTTGAGCGGCTTGCGATAGGCCTCGTTGTTTTGTCGGTGCAGCCATTCGGCAGCGGCGATCAGCACGAAACCGAGGCCGAGGCCATAGGCTGCGTGCAGCCAGTCACGACCGAGATTTCCATATTCGACGAAGCTCGCGGTTCCGAGCCAGACCGGGAAGAGAGCTGCAATCCCCGCCCAGAGCTGGGCGAAATCCGGATCGTCCGCGCCCTTGCGTTTCAGGAAGGAAAAACCGCAGAGCAAAAGAATGGCGCCAAGACCAAGCGCCATGGCGATTTCAGCCATGTAGCCGGTTCGCACCGGCGGCAGCGCAATCGAGGTATCGTTGATGATGCCAATGAAATCGAGCCCGGAGCGAGACATCACCGAGACCGCAGCCTGCGCACCAAGTGCTGCGATCATGGCGGGCCAGACCGCGTTGCGGCAGGAAGCACCAAGGGCCGCCAGCCCTGCGATGAGCGCTGAGACAATCACGGCCGGATGAAGGTCGATACCGGCGCCGATGACGAGAAGGCTGAATGCCGGCAGGATCACGGCCATTGAGACGGTGAGATTGATGGCAAGCGAAGGGCGCAGCAAAAGCCGCATGGCGCGAACGGCGCGCCGCCCGGAAGTTACGGTTTCTCCCGTTTCGGCAGGTGCTGTGTCGAAATAGCGTCCGGGCCAGAGGAAGATCGTACCCGCCAGCATGACGAGCAGCGCAAGGACCGGAGGTGCGGCACTGATCGTGTCGGCGATGGCGATATAGCCGAGCGCCCAGAGGCCGAGACCGGCATTGGCAAGCGAGGGAGCCACGGTCCAGCGCTGCCTGCGCGCAGCAGCTGCTGTCGCGAGCCAGGATATGGTGAGGAAGACGAAGAGCGCCCAGATATTCGGGGTTTCAGTGGAAATCAGCGCAGGCGTCAGCATCGAACCCAAAAGGCCAAGACCGGCGAGCGCCTGCCCGTGCAGAAGTGAAAGGCCAATAGTGGCGAAGGCGACAAGCCCGAGCAGGATGAAAGCGGTGGTGGGGCTTATGTAGTCGTAAATGCCGTAGGCGGCATAGATAACGCCGAACAGCGTCAGTGCACCCGCTGCCGTCAGCACGCCAGGTATCATGGCGTTGGAATAGGTGGTGGCGATGCCCGGCACGGCCCTGCGGCGGATTGCTTCGCCGGCAAGACCGAGACCGAGGCCGAAAATGGCGGCGAGCGAAAGCCGCACGGCCGGGCTAAGGAGCCCAGACTCGATCGAATATTTGATCAGGAAAATGCCGCCGAGCGCCAGCGCCAGCCCACCTGCCCACACTGCCCAGCGTGCGCCCAGCAGACTTTCGAAGCTTTCCTTCGGGGCTGACGCGGATGCGGCCTCAGTGGAAAGCGCACTTGTCTCTTCCGCGCTGGCAAGGTTCTCCGCCGGCGCCATGGCCGCGGCCATTTCGGTTTCGGACGGATATTCCGTTTCGACGAACTCGTCTTCCGGCAAAGCCCGATCTTCTTCTTCCGCCCTGAAATCCGGGTTTTCCGCGGCTGCATCCGCCTCCGCCTGTGCGGCAAGAGGAGAGGCCGCCCCGGTGGCCATCAGCCGCTTCAGGCCGTGAACCTCACGCTCCAGCGACTTGATGCGGCTTGAATTGCGGATGCTTGCGACCAGCGTATAGATGAAGGCTGCGATGACGGCGAGGATGAGAAACGGGATTTCCAAACAGACTCTCCAATTACTAAGCTGTTTTTAAAGCCGTTTTGGCGAATTTATGCAAGGCTTGGTTGAGGGATGCGGGAGGTTGCCGTTTGTTTCTTCTGCCCGCCGGGGAGACGGTGGCCCGAAGGGTCGGATGAGGGGAAAACGTTGCCCAATCTCGCGGCCTTTGCCCCTTATACCGCTGCCGTGGCTTTCTGGCCGGCGGGGGAGACTAAACCGCGAGGCAACGTAGTATCGTCAGATGTCACGCCGCAAGCCAGTGCCGTGCCGCTTCGATATCGGCAAACCCAAGATCGTGACCGTCATCGATCATTTGCACTTCTGCCCGCGCGCCGCCGGCCACAAGCCTGCCTTGCACATCTGCCGCTCTGTCGCGATATTTGTCGCGTTCTCCGGCTACGAGCAGGAAGTTGCGTCCGGTAAGATCACTTTCCGGCCATCTATCGAGAATCGGCAACGGGCGATAAAGCAGCGCATCCCCGGCAAGCTCCGGGTAGAGTGCCGCAAAGGCCGCATAGAAATTTGCGCCGTTGGAATGGCCGATGAAGCGCAGTTTCGAACGATCCAGACCATAGGACCGAATGGCGCCGTCAATGAAGGCGGCAAAGGCTTCCGCTTCCGAGACGATATCCTTCTGGTCGAAGCTGAAATCAGGCAGACGCCTGAACCAGCGGGCGATGTCTTCCTCCGTGCTGCGGCCACGGACGCCGAGAAGCGTGGCGCCCGGAGCAGCCCGGTGCGCCAGCGGCATCAGGCTGGTTTCACTGCCGCCGGAACCGTGCAGCAGGATGATGGTGCTGCCATCCGGCTTCTCGGGCGTATAGAAGCGGTGCACGAAGGGCAGGTCGCGATAGACGATACGTTCTTCGCCCGGCATCGAAAATTGCGGCAGCGCAACGCGCACATCCGCTTCGTCCTTCATGAAGAGTGGCGGGATGAACAAATTTTCGCCGAGTGCCTCCAGCGGTTCGTCCACGGTCATGCCGGGAGCGTCGGTCGCCATTTCAATCAGCACGCCGCCCGGTTCACGGACATAAAGCGAGTGGAAATATTTTCGGTCGTGGGCATTCGTGCTGCTGGAATTCAGCGATTTCAGCTCGGCCAGAACCGCGTTCAACTCTTCCAGATCCTTCGCGCGGAAAGCGATGTGGTCAACAGTGCCGGTGCCCGGGGCGCTGGACCAGAAGCCGGTCGCGTCGCGCACGTCGATGATGTCGCCGCTTTGCGATATGAGCCGGCGGATCGCGCCTGTCTGGCTTTCCTGCCGGTAGCCGAAATATCTTGTAAGGAACGCCACGGTTTCTTCCGGCACCTCGCTCAGCATCGTCGCGCCATAAATCCGGCGAATGGCGTCTTCTGCCGGGATGTCGTTTGTCACATGCGGCGTGGCATCGGCGAAGGCGTTCGTGCCGACCAGCTTGACGATCAGGCCGTCAGGGTCTTTCAACCGGATGACAGGGGTTCCGAATTCGTCGGATGGGCCCTCGGCGCGGATGCCGAATTTCAGCGCGCGCGTCAGCCAGAAACCAATGCTGGCAGGGTCGATCGCCAGTGAAACTTCCAGCGTCTGGCCATAACCCACGCGGCCCTGCCCACCGTCTTCCCAGACGAGGAAGGTCAAAAGCGAGCCGGGCGAGGCGTTTCCGTCGCCGTAAAGCAGGTGAAGCTGCATGGCATCTTCAAAACCGGCAGTGCGTTTGACGAGCCTTAAGCCCAGAAAGCCGGCGTAAAAATCGACATTCGCCTGCACCTTCCGGGTGATCATCGTGATGTGGTGTATGCCCAGTGCAGAATTCATCTTGCCGTCCCCGCCGTTTTGCCTGCTGTTTGTGGCCCTATTTGTCCCACGCTGCGCCTGATCCGCAACCCCGGCAAGTGAGAACGCTGTGTTCGCTGCGTGAACGATATTGCTGTCGCTTCGTTGCATGCGGGATGGGCAAAAATCGGGCTTTTTGCCTGCCGGTTGACCATGAATGCCTTTAAAATAAGCATACAAAATAACGGCTATTTTGTATGCAATTTTATCTTGCCTTGATGGCTGGAATTGGGTCTTATGCAACCAATCCAACCATAACCATCAGGGGGAACAGATGATATTAACGCGTAGGTTGTTGTCGAGAGCTCTGGCCATTGCTGCAGTCGGTGCCGTTGCCGGGCTGTCGCTGCCGGTAACGAGCGCCCATGCCGAAACGCCGGTGAAATTCACGCTCGACTGGAAATTCGAGGGACCTGCAGCAGGTTTCCTGCTGGCGTTGGACAAGGGATACTTCAAGGCCGAAGGCCTCGACGTGACGATCGACAGCGGTAACGGCTCGGTGGAGGCCATTCCGCGCGTGGCAACCGGCGCTTACCAGATGGGTTTCGGCGACATCAATTCGGTGATCAAGTTCCTCGATGAGGATCCGAGCCAGAAGGTCAAGGCCGTTTACATGGTCTATGAACGCCCGACATTTGCTGTCGTGGGCCGCAAGTCGCTTGGTGTGACTGGCGACCCGAAGTCGCTGGAAGGCAAGAAGCTCGGCGCGCCGCCGCCGGATGGCGCTTTTGCGCAATGGCCAGCCTTCAAGCAGGTCGCGGGGCTGGACGACAGCAAGATCAAGATCGAATCGATCGGCTTTCCGGTGCGTGAGCCAATGCTCGCCAAGGGCGATGTCGACGGCGTCTTCGGTTTTGCCTTTTCGGTGATCCTCAACCTGAAAAAACAGGGCATTGCCGATGACGATATCTCGACCATCCTGATGGCCGAGCATGGCTTGAATCTTTATGGCAATGCCGTGCTGGTAAACACTGATTTTGCTGAGAAAAACCCTGATGCCGTCAAGGGTTTCCTCAAGGCGCTGGCCAAGGGCTTCGCCGATTCCGTCAAGGCCCCTGAAGAGGGTGTGGCGGCCGTGCTCAAGCGTAACGAGACGCTCGACAGCGCGATTGAGCTGGAACGCCTCAACATGGCCAACAGCATGAACATCAAGACGCCCTATGTGGTGGAAAATGGCATGGGCGGCGTCGATCCGGCCCGGCTTGCTGCCTCCCTCGAGACCCTGAAAGTTTCCATGGGTCTGAAAGGTAACGTCAAGGCAGAGCAGGTCTTCGACGCGGCTTACCTGCCGCCCAAGGAAGAGCGCATGCTTCCCTGATTGATGTCACGGCGACCGCCCGGATCGCTTGCCGGTCCGGGCGGTTTGCAATTTTTAAATAGCATGGGGGGCTGAAAAGGGGACTGCGATGTCACATCTTGTGGAAATAGACAATGTCGACATGCGTTACGGCGGGGCGGCCGGAACGCTGGCTGTATCCGGCCTCAACCTGACGGTCGACAAGGGGGAATTCGCTGCTGTCGTCGGCCCGTCGGGCTGCGGCAAGTCGACCCTGATGAAGCTGGTAACGGGGCTGCACATTCCGCAAAAGGGCAATGTCATCGTTGCCGGGCGGCAGGTCACGGAACCGGTTTCCATTGTCGGCATGGCGTTTCAGAACCCGACGATGCTGCCCTGGCGCACTACGCTCGAAAATATCCTGCTGCCGCTGGAGATCGTCGAGAAGCACCGCCGGCGTCTGCGCGCGCATAAGGCCGAATATGTCGCCAAAGCCGAACGCCTGCTGGAAATCGTCGGCCTCAAAGGCTTCGGCTCGAAGTTCCCCTGGCAGCTTTCCGGCGGCATGCAGCAACGCGCCAATCTCTGCCGCGCATTGATCCACGAGCCGGACCTTCTCATGCTGGATGAGCCCTTCGGCGCGCTCGACGCCTTTACCCGCGAGGAACTGTGGTGTGTCATCCGCGATCTGCATACGGCGCAGCGGGTTACCATCATTCTGGTGACGCACGATCTGCGCGAAGCGACCTTTCTCGCCGACAAGATTTTCGTGATGAGTGCAAGGCCGGGCCGCGTGCTGGCGGAACACCGCGTGCCTTTTGCGCGACCGCGCCAGCTGGATATCATGTATGACAAGGGTTTCAACGACATGGTGCAGGAACTGCATGGCGAGATAGCGCAGGCGAGGGTGGCGGCATGAGTGCGTTTGTGGAAAGCAGCATGGCAACCGCGCCGTCGAAACCGCTGATCGCCCGGGTCAACTGGGTGAAGGCCGCCCCCTGGCTATATACGCTGGCGCTGTTTGCAATGTGGGAATTGCTGGTTTACGCGCTGAAAATGCCGCCAACCATTCTGCCATCGCCCGTGCGTGTGGGGCAGGCCATCGTGCAATATTGGTCGCCGATCTGGAAGAACTCACTGCAGACGCTCTATACCACCACGCTCGGTTTTGCGATTGCCGTCGCGGCGGGTCTCGCCATCGGCCTCTTTATCGGCTGGTCGAAAACCATCTATGCCGGGCTTTATCCGCTGATGATCGGTTTTAATGCCATCCCCAAAGTGGCGTTGGTGCCGATCCTCGTCATCTGGTTCGGCATCGGCACTGTTCCCGCGGTTCTGACTGCGTTCCTGATTTCCTTCTTCCCCATCGTCGTCAACGTCGCGACCGGTTTGGCCACCATCGAGCCGGAAACTGAGGACGTGCTGCGCGCACTTGGCGCCAGGAAGATGGATATCATGCTGAAGGTCGGCATTCCGCGCTCCATGCCTTACTTCTTCGGCTCGCTGAAAATCGCCATCACGCTCGCCTTCGTCGGCTCGGTCGTATCGGAAACCGTCGCCTCCAATTATGGCCTCGGTAATATGATGAGTTCGGCGCAAAGCCAGTTCAACGTGCCACTGGTCTTTGCCGGTCTGTTGATGCTCGCCGTGGAAGGTATCGTCATGTATGCGATCATGGCCTGGCTCGAAAAGCGCATGACCGGCTGGGCGCATCGCTCGACCATGGGGCAGTAAGCGGGGAAAGGGCCGTATCAACTCGCATTGGTTGCCTTCTCCCCACTGGGGGGAAGGCGAAATCGTGACAATTCAAGGTTTGACCACAGGCTGCGGAAAACCAGGAAGAGTGCGGTCTTAATGCGCCGCCATTTCCTCGACGATCTCAGGGCCATCCATCTGGAACGGATAATAGGTTGGCCAATTGGTCACCTCGTCCAGAAGCGCCTTGCGGTCATTGCCCCAGTAGAGGTGGTAATGGCCGGCTTTTTTAGGCGCGATGGTGTGATCGCTGAACTGAATGAATTGCGGTGCATCCGCATCGCCGCCGGTCTTTTTGAAGATGTACCGCACGCCGCGATTACCCTTCTTGTAGGTCAGGATTTCCTGGCCGTCGCTGACATAAGTGCCTTGCGTTGGTTTGCCTTCCTTATAAAACGCCACGTTGTCGCCCTTGATGGTGATGCGATTGACATCCGTTTTGTAGCCAATTTCGTAATAGGCACGATATTCGGCTGCTGTCTTGTCGCCGTGGGCTGCCTTCTCCGCCATGATCCCATCGAGAGAACCGTTCAGCAGATAGGGATAGACTGACTGCCAGTCACCTTCCCAGTCTGAAAGCATGCGTGGCTTCACCTGCGCATCCTCGAAGTAACCCTTGTAGATCTGTTTCTCGGCTTCGGTCTGGCTATGGCTGTGATCGTGGCTGTGACTATGCGCGGTGGACGTCTTGTCTTTTCCGGCCGCCAGTGCCGGGGCTGTCATCAGCAGCATGGAACCGATTGCAAGCGCGCCGGTGACGCGGGTGATGGTTTTTTGCATTCTTCTGGCCCTTATGTGGTTATAAATCGAAGGGTAAGTTATGTAATAACATTACGCATAGGTCGTATAAACACGTCCTTCGCCAGACGCAAGAGCGCCTGCCGCCACCCTTGCGCAAAAAAAGGTGAAAGCCGGCTCATGGCCGGCTTTCATATGGGAAAAAGTTGCATGGGGAAGGGAGCGGCTGGGACGCTCTCAATTCACGCGGTTTGTGCGGTTAATTCCGCCTTGCGCTCATCGAAAGCGAGCTTCATTGCCTTCGTCACGTCACGCGTGGTTGCGAAGTAATTGTCGCTACGCGCCCAGTAGCGCAATTTCACCGTGGCGCTGTCTGCGCTGACAGAATCGACGAAGGTAACGGGGGCGGGGTCCAGCAGTACCCGGCTTTCCGAGCGCACCACACGCATCAGCATGTCCTGCGCCGCAGCCAGATCCTCGTCGCTCTTAACCGTCAGGCTCAATTCGTGGCGGCGTGAGGGAAAGCGGCTGTAATTGGTGATTGGCACGTTCCACAGGGTGGAATTTGGCGCAAGGCGGTAAAGCCCATCGCTGGTTTTAAGCTCGGTCGCAAACAGGCCGATTTCGATCACCGTGCCGCTCACGGCGCCAGTCTCGATATATTCGCCAACCCGGAAGGGACGCAGCACCAGAAGCATGATGCCGGCGGCGATGTTCTGCAATGTGCCCTGAAGTGCCAGGCCGATGGCGAGGCCGGCAGCGCCGAGTGCCGCAAGAATGGAGGCCGTCTGTACACCAAACTGGCCAAGCACCATGACCAGCACCAGAATAAGCACCACGTAGCGGATGGCACCTGCGAAGAAACCGGCAAGCGTCGCATCGAAGCCGCGGATGCGGGACAGGCCCTGAAAAGCCCAGCGCTGCAGGAAAGTCGCGGCCAGCCAGCCGATGATCAGAAGCAGCAGCGCACCGATGATCGAAAAGGAATATTGCACCGCCAGCGTGCTCGCCTGCCGTACCGCTGCCTGCGATGCGACGATGATATCCGTTGCCTGTTGTTCCATGAATTATCCCGTGATTCTTATTGCTGTTCTACTTTGGTAACGACTGGATCCCGCAGGGGTTCCGCCAAAAACGGAGCCGTCAGTTGGAGAGAGGCAGCACGAAGGGTACGTTGCCGTCCGTATCCGCGCCCCTGCCGATCGTCTTGATTGCCGCCACCAGCCTGCCATCCCGCCCAAGCAACCGGTCCCCGATTGCGATGATGCGGGCATTGGGGGTGGCATAGGGTGATGCGGTGCGCAGGCTGAGCGCAAGCGCCATCTCGTCCTGATCCGGATAAAGGCTGAGTGCTGCAATGACGGCTGCGGCAGGAGAGCGCGACACGCCCATCCAGCAATGGATGAGAAGCGGTGCGGACTGGTCCCATTCGCGGGCGAAATCGATCAGCCGCAGCACATGCGCATCGTCAGGCGCGATGAGATCGCCGGTGCCCTTGAAGCTGATGTCATTCATCGCAAGGGTCAGGTGCCTTTCGGCTGAGATCACCGCCGGGCGGTGAAAGGTCTGCTCCTTTGCGATCAGCGTCACCATTTCACGGGCTTTGTGCTTCACGGCCATTTCCGCAATTCGCGACAACGGCGATACGACGATGGAAGTCATTTAACCCCTCCAGCCGCGTTGCCGGTTTTGACCACGCGCATCGCCTCGATCGCCTCGAAGCGTTCAATGAACCGCTTCTGCGCCTCGGTCGAGGGAAGCGGGATAATGTCGAACATATCGCGGGTGATGCCGCGCGGCAGGCCGAAGAATTTCTGTGCCTCGGCAATGGAAAAACCGGCAAGCTCCGTCGCCTCGAAAAAGGCGGCAACCGTATCGGCTTTCTTGATGCGGTCTTTCAGTTCGCGCGAGGCATGCGGCGGCAGGCCAAAGCGCAGATGCACGGCCGCTTCCAGCCTTTTCTCCACGGTTTTATAACCGCCGCCGACCACTGATTTGAACGGCGATATCATGTCGCCGATGACATATTCCGGGGCGTCGTGCAAAAGCGCCATCTGCATATCGTCGGGCGTAGCATTCGCACACATGCGGCAGAAAATGTTTTCGACGATGAGGCTATGCTGGGCGACGGAGAAGGCGTGATCGCCGCGCGTCTGGCCATTCCAGCGGGCGACGCGGGCAAGACCATGGGCGATATCGGCGATTTCTACGTCGAGCGGTGAGGGGTCGAGCAGGTCGAGCCGCCGTCCAGAAAGCATGCGCTGCCAGGCGCGCGGACTTTTAGCGGGCGCCACGCCTATTCCTCCGCCTGTACCGCAGGATCGACGACGGGGAAGGAGATGCCGCTCCAGGCCGGCAAGGCCACAGTCACGGGAACATTCTCGGCAATGAGCGGCGTGGCGGAGGCGAGCGCATCGGCAACGCGGTCTGTCCGCACGATGGCAAGTCCCGTGTTGCCGCAAACGGTTCCAAGCGCCCCGACCGTTTTTCCATTGGCGGTGATTTCAGTTCCGGTCGCGGGAAGGGCGCTTTCAGCCGAAACGGTGACGACCCGCCGTCTTGCCGTGCCGCGATGTTTCATGCGCGAGACGACTTCCTGACCGACGAAGCAACCCTTTTTGAACGAGACGCCGTCGTTCACATCCATCAGCACATCATGCGGAAAAGCATCCTGCAACGCGTAATCCCGGCCGGATTCGGCAATTCCGTACTCAATGCGCAGGGCATCATATGCCGTTATGTCGCCCGAGGCCGAAGCACCCGGCACGCGGAACAGATTGATGCCGGCCTTGTCGAAACGGCCGTCCTTCGCGCCCGCCTCCGGCACGCTTTCGCTCCAGAAAACGCTGACACCTTCTATCGGTTCGGCCTTGAGATCGACGGGCGCGCGAAGCTTGTACATGGTCAGGCGGCGCAGCAGCGCATCCTGTTCGGCAGCGCCCGATTCGATCAGATAATCCGGCCCATCGCGCGCGATCAGGAAATCGAACAGGATCTTGCCCTGCGGCGTCAGAAGTGCCGAGGCGCGCGCCTCGCCTTGCGGCAGGTTTTCAACATCGGCCGTGATCAGATTGTTCAGAAACTCTTCGGCACCCGTGCCGGAAACTCTAATCAGGCGGCGGTCGGCAAGAAAGGCGGAAGGCATGGCATCACCGTTCGGTTCATCGAAAGCATTTCCGGCCAGGGTCGCTGAGGGCTGCCCGAGGCAATCTGCCGAAATGCTCTCTTTTTGTTTTCGCGCAGTTCCATTTGCAGAACCGCGACGCGCTTCTGCTGAATTGCTCATGCCGCACAGTTAGGATTTTTGCAAAAGAACGGCAAGCACCGCCGCGCGATCAATCGCCGGCGGTGAAGAACTTCCACTTGCCATCGGGCGAAATGCCGATGCGGTAAAAGCTGTAATTACCGTATTCCTGCATATCAGCCAGATCGCCCGCCGTGATGATGCGCAGCAGCTCGACCTTTTCCGGCGCGGTCAGCGTATTGAGCGGCTTTCCGGAGAAATAGGGGAAAACATAGGCTTCATCCGGGGTGCCGGCGTCGACATGGGCATAACCCGTGGAAAGCAGATCGATGATGATCGCCAGCACTTCCAGACCGTCCGGATCGCCGGAATAGCTTTTCAGCGCTGCGATCGGGTCGTCGCTGTCATTGCCGTCGATACGGAACTGCTTGTCGCTGGCGGCGATGAAAGGCCGCAGTTTTTCGATATCGCCCGACGAGGCGGCGTCGATGATCTGCTGGCGAAGCTTGCGTACAGCTTCCGGCGCCTTTGAAATATCATGCTCGATAACGACCGACATTTCCGGCGTATTGCCCGGCTTGGCGGGTTGCTGGGTCGATTGACCGGCGGAACGGTCGACCAGAGGGTCGGGCAGGGGAATGCCGTCCGAATCACCTTCGATCTCGTCGGGCTCAGGAGCCTGGGGCCGTTGCGGCTGTTCGCCACTTTGGGCTTGCGGCTCGCCTTCGGTATTTTGTGCGGGTTTCAGCTCGGAAAGCGCAAAGGCGCGGCTGGGCAAGCCAATGGACCCGGCGGTCAAGGCAGCCAAGATGGACAGCATGGCGGAAGAGCGCAAAAGCCCCTTGCTCAGGCAAGACATGACAGACCCCGACTTTACTGTATCACGCGCTGCGGGGAAAATTCGCCTTCAAGCATGCGCTGGCGCAGCGATTCCAGCATTGCTTCAGCACCGGCTTCGCCGTGCATACGGATGGTTTCGCGCATGGCCAGAGCGATTGCGGCATCGGCGATGATCTCCGGCTCGATGCCGTCGGCCATGCCGTCAGCCCATGCCTCGTTCTGGTGTTCCAGAGCGACCTGCATCTTTTCATGCACGATCATGTCGTCGATTTCGTTACGGCTCGTCTGCATTTTTCATCCTCGACAGGGCGGGCAAGTCCTTACCACCCTGTTAACAACACTAGCAGCCTTTTATCAAAACGGCACGGGCTGCGGCGAAAAGAGGTTAACAATCCGCTAATTTCCGAACCTGGACGCAATTTCCTGGGCGAGTGTTGCCCCTTCGTTACGGTAGCCCTCTTCTGCCATGACGGCGGCGCGTGTGCAACTGCTGTGGATGGCCGCAAAGGAACGATATCCACGGTTGAATGCAGCCGTCATGCGCTGGCGCCTTTCAGGTTCGTTGGCCGTATCGGCCGCCAGAAGATCGCTCATCGATTTGCGCCAGTCCTCCGGACCGGAGGAAGGGCACAGGGTTCTCAGATATTGCACCGCCCCCAATATCTCCGACAGCCGTGCCAGCCTGTCGTCATAGGGAGCGGGTTTGGGCGGTTGTGCTTCCGGCGGGCGAACCTCACTGGAAGCAGCCTTCGAAGACTGCGCATGAGCGACGCCGTCTTGCCCGGCGGGTGCAAGCATGGTCAGGAAAAAAGACAGGAAAATGGTTGGCCGTATCAAAATTTTATTCTGCCCCACACATACTCGTGAACACCCGGCGGGCGGATTGGTCCTGAAGCCATCGCGGCCTTTCAGACCGCCCCGTCAGCTTTAGGTCTATATCATCTCGTTATCGCAAAACTGCTGCACAGTGTTGCGCGACATCCTCTAGATAATAGCGATTCTGGCTGGCTGGCAATCATGCAAGCAGCCGCTCGGCGCATTCGACGACGCTTTCCGGTGCCGGCAACCGGCGGATTTCCGACAATGTGAACCAGCCCGCATCCGCCGCGTCGTCGGCCGCCGTCACCGCCGGGTCCGCATCCGTTTCCACGGTAAAGACGGAGAGGAAATAGTGGCTCGTCAGCGCACCCTCGGGGTCGTGCGACGGCAGGTCATAGGTCGCAAACAGCTGCGGTTTACGCGCGACGATACCGGTTTCCTCCTGAAGTTCGCGCAGCGCCGTCTCGGCTGGCGTTTCACCCTCTTCGCCGCGCCCGCCCGGAAATGCGAACATGTCTTTCGACGGCGGATTTATACGGCGCACGAGCAGCAGCCGATCTCCATTCCGGACGATGGCGGAGGAGGCGGGGCGGGGCTTGATACGAAGGGTCATGAATGGTTTCGCTTGTTTCAGCCGTCTTGGGCCTGTCTATATTGGTCCGGGAATACCGATGGTATATTCGAGAATCGGATCGATTGTGCACGCAGAAGACGGTGGAATGAAGGTCTATCTTATTTATGCCCTGGCGGCTGTTGCGGAAATCGCCGGTTGCTTTTCCTTCTGGGCCTGGCTGAAGCTTGGCAAGACGGGCTGGATATTGCTGCCAGGCATGCTGGCGCTCGCCGCTTTCGCCTGGGCTTTGACGCTTGTGCCGACCGAGACCGCGGGCAGGGCCTATGCCGCCTATGGCGGGATTTACATTGCCGCATCGCTTCTCTGGCTCTGGGGCGTTGAGGGGCAAGTACCGGATAGATGGGATATCGCTGGCGGTGCCGTCTGCCTCGCGGGCACGGCTATCATTTTATTCGGTCCCCGGGCCTGAGGAGCAGACGATGTGCGGACGTTTCGTACTCAAAGCGACACCGGAAGAGATTGCCGATTATCTTGACCTGATCGGCCTTGAAGATTTTCCTGCCCGTTTCAACATCGCGCCCACACAGCCGATCCTGATCGTGCTGGAGGGTGAACGGCAGGAGCGCGGCAGTAACCTGCCCAACCGGCGGGCCATGCTGGTGCGTTGGGGTTTTCTGCCCGGCTGGGTCAAGGACCTGAAGGATTTTCCCCTCCTCATCAATGCGCGTTCGGAAACGGCCATCGGCAAGGCATCCTTTCGAGCTGCCATGCGCCATCGCCGCGTGCTGGTGCCTGCCACCGGCTTTTACGAATGGCGGCGCCCGCCGAAGGAGGAGGGCGGCAAGCCGCAGCCCTATTTCATCCGCCCGAAGAACGGCGGCATCGTCGCCTTTGCCGGCCTCATGGAGACGTGGTCTTCCGCTGACGGGTCCGAGGTCGATACCGGCGCCATCCTAACCACCGCTGCCAACGCCGCAATCGGCCGCATTCACGACCGTATGCCGGTGGTAATCGCGCCGGAGGATTTCAGCCGCTGGCTGGATTGCAAGACGCAGGAGCCGCGCGAGGTGGCCGACCTGATGCGCTCGGTTCAGGATGATTTTTTCGAGATGATCCCGGTATCGGACAAGGTCAACAAGGTCGCCAATGTCGGCGCTGACCTTATCGAGCCGGTGCCGGAAAGCGCGCCGCTCGCGAAAATGAGGCTACCTAAGGATGATGGCCAGATGTCATTGTTCTGATGTGCTTGCTGGCATTCGAGGCTGGTCATCGCGGGTCGACCCGGTCACTCCACAGTTGCCCATCCTGCGCCCGTCTTACCCGTTCCGCCCGATTTTCTGCAGGCCTTCCTGGATCATGATGTCGGAATAGACGCGGTTGCGGCCGTTCGCCTTGGCGAGGTAGAGCAGTTGGTCTGCGGCATTGAGCTGATTGTCGAAGGGTTCGCCCTTTTCGATTTCCACGACGCCGAGCGAAATCGTCAGCGCCAGGCTGCTGCCGCTCAGCTGGCGGCCGTTCTTTTCGACGGCACCGCGCAGCTCTTCGCAGAATTGATAGGCGGCATGCGCATTGAGCCCACGCAGGAACACGGCGAATTCCTCGCCGCCAAGGCGCGCGGGAATGTGGCGCTGCTCATGGCACATGTCGTGCAGCAGTTCGGCAAGCTTCTTCAGCGCCCTGTCGCCGGCATCATGCCCCAGTGTGTCGTTGATCTTCTTGAAATGGTCGATGTCGAGAATGGCGACTGCGCCGTTCTCGTCATTGTCGTTGATGACGTCCATCAGTGCCCGCGTACGCTCGAAGAAGGAGCGGCGGTTCGGCAATCCGGTGAGATGATCCCGCTCTGCCAGTTCACGCAGCCGTTTCAGCTGTTTCAGCGTTTCGATATTGTTGTCGATGCGGCACTGCAATTCTTCCGGTACGAAGGGACGGTAGACGAAATCCGATGCCCCGGCCTTGAGGAAGCTTGCCGAAAGCAGCCGGTCCGTGGAGGACGAGATGCCGATGACCCGCAGGTCTTCCGAGGAACGGCTGTCGCGGATGCGGCGCGTCAGCTCGTAGCCGTCCATGTCAGGCATATGGTAATCGGTGATGACGAGCTGAATCGATGGGTCCTGCGACAGGATTTCCAGCGCCTGCTTGCCAGAATGGGCTTCGCTGACCCTGAAATTCTGCCGTTCGAGGATTTCCACGAGGCCGGAACGCGCCGTCCGCACGTCATCCACTACCAGCACGGAAAACAGTCTGTTGGTCAAAATCCGGTCGACCGTTTTCACCACGGCATCAACGGTGCGATGGCCATCCTTGACGATGTAGTCGATGATCTTCTTTTCGGCGTAGCGCTTGCGCGCCTCCTCATCCACCGTGGCGGTGAAGACGATCGCCGGCACCTTGTGGTCGGCAAGAAGTGCGAGAATTTCACCCTTCGGCGCATCGGGCAGATTGAGACCGGTGAGTGCCAGCGTGAAATCATGGGCGCGCAGCAGAATATCGGCCTGCGCCATGCTGTCACAATGGATCACTTCGGCTGGCGTTTCCTCCGAAAGCCGCGACTTCAGCAGCATGGAAAGAGCAACGGAATCTTCAATCAGAAGGATTTTATCCTGCATGCCGTATGAAGCCCCCCATGGCCCGTCTTCGTTGGTTTTCCCGCAACATCCGAATTGGTCCGATACCGCCTGTCAACGGCATCGAAAATCGGCCTTGTTCGCTGTAGCAGGAAGAATCGCTAAAGTAGAAATTTTTTTGATGCTCAGTAGTCGATGCGAGACTATCCGTACAGTCGTCCCGTGGAAGTCGAATACTTTACTTCGTTTTGGTTGCAGCTTCGTTACAGATCGGGAAGTTTTATAAAACAGGCCGGTTATGCGGTTCTCGATGGGGGCCGCACAAATGGAGACGGCGCTAATATTAGCGCCGCACATTTAACCGGATGTTTTTTCGGATTGACCGTTACCATCGCAAAGTCTGCGAGGCCTTGGATGCTGTGCTTTCAAGAAAAGCGAATTTTTTCAAGCAGTTTTGGCGGCGGGCTTGCGCTTCAGCATCAGGGCTGCGGCCGCAACGGCCTTCAGTCCGAGCGGTCGGTAGTGGCTGTTGAGGTCGGGCTTCGCCTGCGGCTGTGCCTTCGTCTCGTTCGTCATTTCTCTTTCTCCACAATTCACGTCAATCGCCGTTTCGATGCGTGTGAGCTACTTCTTTCGTGGGTAATCTTGACGGATTCGAGGCGAAAGAAAGCGAAGCCCGCTTTTCGGGCTGCGACATTTTGTGTCACGTCAAACGACGGTTCGTGGGAGAAAAATAATACCTGCGGTTTCAAATACCGCGATCGAGGCCGTTGCCGCCATTGGCGTCGTCATGCGCGTCTTCCTCAATCGTCAGCGTGCCATAACGGCGGTGCCAGAGGCGGGCGCTGATGGGGATGAACACGAGATAGGCAGCAACCGTCAGAACCAGTACCTCCCAGGTGAAGCTCATCAGCATCGCGACGTAAAGCACGACGACGAGGATCATCGGCAGCACCAGATCGCGGCGAATGCGGCTGGTACCTGACTTCCCCGACCAGACAGGCAGGCGGCTGATGAGAAGATAACCGATCAACACGGTGTAGGCGGCGGCGATATAGGCGAAGGGCTTGCCCGGCTCGACACCAAGGAAGCCGAGATAAACAGGCAGAAGCACCAGCATGGCGCCCATCGGCGCCGGAACGCCCACGAAAAATTCGTTCTGCCACGGCGCCTTCACCGGGCGCTCGATCATGACATTGAAGCGCGCCAGACGAAGGCCTGCGGCAATCACGTAGATGAGGGCGGCGATCCAGCCGATCGAACGCGCCTGATCGAGCATATAGATATAGACGACGAGGGCAGGGGCGACGCCGAAATTGACGATGTCGGCCAGACTATCCATCTGTTCGCCGAATTTGGATGTCGCCTTCATCATCCGGGCGATGCGCCCGTCGATGCCGTCGAGGAAGGCGGCAAGCAGCACCATGCCCACGGCCAGCTCGAACCGGCCTTCAATGGCGAGGCGCACGCCGCTCAGGCCCGCGCAGATGGCCAGAACGGTGATGAGGTTGGGTATTACGAGGCGAAAGGGAATTTCCCTCAGGCGCGGCCCACGGCCGCTGTCGTTGCGACCCTCATGTTTTCCGTTCTGTTGCGGCTCCGAGATCGGCGTTTCCATGGCGCATGCCCTTCCTGTTTTCGTCAGCCGCGACGGCTAAGGACCGGACCCTTGGCGGAGCCGAACTCGGCCAGAACCGTTTCGCCGGCAATTGCCGTCTGGCCCACCGAAACGCGCGGCTGAAAACCTTCGGGAAGGAAGATATCGAGGCGCGAACCGAAACGGATAAGACCGAAACGCTCGCCGGCATCAACTGGTTCATTCGGCTTGACCCAGCAGACGATACGGCGGGCGACCATGCCGGCAATCTGCACCACGCCAACCTTGCCATGCGCTGTCTCGATGACGAGGCCGTTGCGCTCATTGTCTTCGGAGGCCTTGTCCACTTCCGCATTGAGGAAGAGGCCGGGGCGGTAGGCGACATTGACGATGCGGCCGCGCACGGGTGCGCGGTTCACATGGCAGTTGAACACGTTCATGAACACCGAAATGCGCACCATCGGCTCCTTGCCGAGTTCCAGCTCCAGCGGCGGAACTACGGTCTGGATGGCGGACACCTTGCCATCGGCAGGGCTGATGATCAGGTCGTCATCCTGCGGCGTCACGCGCTCGGGGTCGCGGAAGAAGTAGGCGCACCAGGCCGTCAGCACCAGACCGACCCAGAACAGCGGTTCGGATATCCAGCCGAGCACCAGCGATGCCACGAAGAAGGCGGCCACGAAGACGTAGCCTTCCTTGTGGATCGGTACGATGGTGTTGCGAATGGTGTCGAACAGATTCATAAGTTTCCTTGCTCCGGTTTCCGCCTGCCGCGTCTTTATATGGTCGTGATACGACATCATCCATACGGGCATGCGACAAAGTTCGCTTAGCTGGTTACAGCCAAACTCCCCGCCCGGCAATGGTCCGGTTGGTGTGCCGCCCTGTTGTCAGGGGTTTATGCCCGTCAATGCGCGGGTTCGCCGCGGTCAACAACGCCAAGATCGTCGGTTTCGCGAACATGGCGCAGCATTTCCTCTGCCCGGATGGCTTCGCGCTGGCGGCTCCACATCGAGGCATAAAGCCCGTTCTGTGCCATCAGCGAGGCGTGGGTTCCGCGCTCGGCGATCAAACCTTCCTTCAGCACGATGATTTCATCAGCGCTGATGACGGTGGAGAGGCGGTGGGCGATGACCAGCGTCGTGCGGTTTTTCGAAACGATATCAAGCGCGCTCTGGATTTCCTGTTCCGTGTGGGTGTCCAGCGCAGAGGTCGCTTCATCGAGAATGAGGATCGGCGGCGCTTTCAGAATGGTTCGCGCAATCGCCACGCGCTGCTTTTCGCCGCCGGAAAGTTTCAAGCCCCGTTCGCCAACCATGGTGGCGTAACCCTCCGGCAGTTTGCCGATGAAAGCGCTGATCTGGGCCGCATCCGCCGCTGCCGTGACCTCCTCGGTCGTTGCCGAAGGGCGTCCGTAACGGATGTTGTAGGCGAGCGTATCGTTGAACAGCACGGTATCCTGCGGCACCATGCCGATCATCGAGCGCAGGCTCTTTTGCGTCACGTGGCGAATGTCCTGCCCGTCGATGGTGACGGCGCCTTCCTGAATATCGTAGAAACGATAAAGCAACCGCGAGATCGTCGATTTTCCGGCACCCGAAGGACCGACGATCGCCACCGTCTTGCCCGCAGGCACATCGAAGGAAATGCCCTTCAGGATCGGTCTTTCCGGATCGTAGGCGAAATGCACGTCGCGGAAGGAAATGGCACCCGGTCCGGCCACAAGCGGCTTCGCATCCGCCCTGTCGGTAACCTCGGCCTCGACCTCGAGAAGTTCGAACATCTGTTCGATGTCGGTCAATCCCTGGCGAATTTCACGATAGACGAAACCGATGAAGTTCAGCGGTACCGAAAGCTGCAGCAGGAGCGCGTTGATGAACACGAAATCGCCGATGGTCTGCTCGCCGCGTTGCACGGCCATCGCCGACATCACCATCATGACAGTGGAGCCGATGCCGAAGATCACGCCCTGGCCGAAGTTCAGCCAGCCGAGCGACGTCCATATCGAGATCGCCGATTTTTCGTAACGCTCCATGGCGACGTCAAAGCGCTTCGCCTCCATCTCCTCATTGCCGAAATATTTGACGGTTTCGAAGTTCAACAGTGAATCGATCGCCTTGGTGTTGGCGTCGGTATCGCTGTCGTTCATGGCGCGGCGAATGGAGATGCGCCAGTTGCTGGCCCGCACGGTGAACCAGATATAGGCCCACACGGTGACAACCGTGACCAGCACATAGGAAAAGCCGTAGGAGGTCCAGAAAATGATCGCCGTCAGCAGGAATTCGATGAAGGTCGGTGCGGTGTTGAGAATGGTGAAACGGACAATGGTTTCGATGCCCTTGGTCCCACGCTCGATAACCCGTGAAAGCCCGCCGGTCTTGCGCTCCAGATGGAAGCGCAGGGAAAGCCGGTGCATGTGCACGAAGGTTCTATAGGCGAGCTGGCGCACGGCATGCTGGCCGACGCTGGCAAACAGCGAATCGCGCAGCTGGTTGAGCCCGACCTGTATCAGCCGCGTCAGATTATAGGCGATGACAAGCGCGACAGCACCGAGCAGGAAGGCCGGAACCAGCCCGACCATGTCCAGCTTGCCGTTCAGCGCATCCGTTGCCCATTTGAAGAAATAGGGAACGAGGATCAGCACCAGCTTGGCGACAACGAGAAACGCCGTCGCCCAGATTACCCGCATTTTCAGGTCAAGGCGGCCTTCCGGCCACATGTAGGGCCAGAGGTTGATGAGGGTCTGCGTGGGATTGCTGGAATCCGCCGAAATGGTTTTTTTCTTGGTGGCCATCATTTGCTCCGGGCACTGCCGGAAGCCGACAGCAGGGCGGCGGCTCTAGAAAGCCGCCGTGCTTGTCACAGGTAGGGTTGTTGCGGGGTCACCGCAATGTCTTGAACGATCAGGAACCGCTCTTCAGACGCTTGCGATGAAGTTCTTCCGCATTCGGCAGGGCCTTCTCCGGCACACCGAAAATCTGGCCGGGCTCGATCAGGTCAGGATTTTTGATCTGATCCTCGTTGGCGAGGTAGATCGTGGTGTAACGCACGCCCTGTCCGTAAACGCGACGGGAAATCTGCCACAGCGTATCGCCGCGGCGGATGATGACGCTGTTCTGGCTTTCGGCAAGCGGCGGCTGCTCGAAGGTCTGCGGACCGGCGGGCGCCTGCGGTGCAGGTGCGGGCGGCGCGATGATGTGGAGGTCGGCAAGGCGGCTTGCCAGCGTGGCGATGCCCTTGCCGATCCCGGCAACGTCGTTCGGCCATGCCTCTACCGATGTCAGCAGCTGACGTGCCTTGGCGGCGATATCGCCGGCAAAGGCGGTAAAGGACGGCTCGGTGCCGGCGGCAGTGCGGAACTCGGAGAGCGACTTGAGGCCGATCACCACGGCGGAGCGGCCGGCAATGGCCTGGTCGAGCGCCGGTGTGGCCTGATCCTTGTAGAGATTGGACAGAATGCCGAAGGCCTTGGCGACATCCGTGCGCAGCTTTTCGAATGCAGCGCGGTCGCTTGCCGTGCTCTGGTTTTCAGAGGGCGCGGTCGTCGTGGCGGCGGATGGCGTTGCGGACGGTGCCTGCATGGCGACGGTTGCCTGGTCGGTCTGCGGGCGCTCGAAAGGAACGCGCACGCGCACCTTCACCGTGCCATCGGCATTCAGCTCTTCGACAGTGATGATATGGCTGCCGACGGAAAGATCGACATTGCCCTCGATCACGAAATGGCCGGAGGCCTCCGTGGTGCTTTTGCCGATTTCCTTGTCGTCGACCAGCGCGCGCACGCTCGAAGCGGCAGGCGCGGAACCCGCAACGAAAATCTTCGAGCCTTCGAATTCGACGGCGGTTACCTGAACGGTCGAAGTCAGAGGAGCGGCGGCAGCGGACGGAGCCGGGGTACTAGCGGCAGGCGCGGGCGTCGTGGTGGCGGCAGCTGTTGCCGACTGACCCGGTTGCGCGGCTTGCGGGGGCTGGAGTGCTGAAGGTGCCGCCTCCGGCATTGCCAGCACGCGGCTTGCTTCACCGGGCTTGGACACCATTGCCAAGAGTTCGCCCGCCTTGCCGTTGGGCACGGAAACGGTTGCGACTTCTTCGGATTGCGTTGCCTTGCCGCTGGCGTCGGTCGAGCGCAGCACCAGCTCATGGTCGCCCGGTGGTAGCGGATTGTCAAAAACGGCGGCGAAATCGCCTGATCCGTCGATGGTCGTCTGCGCGATCACCTTGCCGTTGCTCAGAATTTCAAGCCTGGAGCCGGGTTGTGCCTTGCCTGCGACCACAGCCGAACCATCGGGCTCGACGCGAAGCACGTCAAAGGTCGGTGCGCCCGATGGGGCCTGCGCTGCATCGGCGGCAGGAGCGGCGGGTTGGGGCTGCTGTGCAGCACCATCGTCGGTGCCGGTGAAGACGCCCGCCAGACGGCGGACCTGTGCTGCCGCCGCCGCTGCACTATCCGGCAGACCGCGCAGGAAAGCGGTGGTGCGTTCGGCCGCAGTGCGCGCCGTGGTGATGAGGCGCGACGTCGTTTCATCCAGCGTCTCGGGAATTTCGATATTGGTCAGTTCCTTGAGCGATGCCTCGACCTTCTTGCGTGCTGCCGCAAAGTCGGCGTCGGACGGAACCTTGCTATCGGCGAAAAGCGTGGTCAGATCCTTGATCGACTGGGTTGCGGAAGCCGCGAGCCGTCCGACCTTGTCGGCGATATTGGCGGTCTCCTGAGCGGCGTCGGACAGGATGTCTCCCGCCTTGTCGCTGCCCATTTCAACGCTGTTCTTCACTGCGTTGCCCGCTTCGTTGATGGCATCGCCGATCGGTTTGCCGTCATTGGAAATTCTAGGCAGGACGAAAAAGATCATGAGCAGGGACGCGATGCCCAGCACGATCAGTGCCAGCAAACCGGCTTTATTGTTTTTCATCCTGGAATCTCCGGGTATTGTAAGCTTTTTACACGAGTTCAGATTGCTAGCGTCTTACCTTGCCCCAGACAAGCGGCGTGGCCGTAAAAGGCCATATTTGCAAGGGATTTCCCAAATTTTCTTGACGTGTCGCATCCGGCATAGTTCCTTCCCATCATGACGGACAAAAATACAGCGATTCGATCCATCTGCGTTTATTGCGGCTCCCAGCCCGGACGTGACCCGGCTCACATGGAAGCAGGCCGCGCGCTTGGGAAATCCATTGCCGAAAACGGCATTCGCCTGGTCTATGGCGGTGGCACCAAGGGCATCATGGGCGCGGTCGCCAGCGGCGTTCTTTCCAACGGCGGCGAAGTAACGGGTATCATACCGGAATTTCTGGTCGATATGGAGGCTACACGCCATTCTCTCGGACAATTGAACGAGCTTATCGTTACCAAGGACATGCATGAGCGCAAACATATGATGTTCGAGCGCTCGGATGCTTTCGTAACGCTGCCGGGGGGCGTCGGCACGCTGGAAGAGATCGTCGAAATCATGACCTGGGCGCAGCTCGGTCGTCACGCCAAGCCGATTGTCTTCGCCAATATCAACGGCTTCTGGAACCCGATGCTGGAACTTGTGCAGCATATGCGCGATCAGGGTTTCATCCATCGCGCCCATCTTCTGAACCCGTTGGTCATCGATGAGGTCAAGGACATCGTGCCCGCCATCATCGACCGGGCGCTTGCGCAGCAGAACCCGGAAGGCGACCCTTCGGTAATTTCCCGTCTCTAGGCATCGAATAAATGTTAACGGGCCGCCACGCGGTTCGTTACAATTTTAAGTGTATATTAATAGAGATTTGACTGCGGCATCGCCCCGCCCGCTGTTTTCATGGCTCCGCGCCCGATCCTGTGCCAGCGTCTACAAGGCGTAGGCTGAGCGCGGAATTTGATTTTCGCCGCCATGATAGCGGGGCTCATTGGGGAATGATTGCTTTTTTGGTGCGGCTGAAAAGCCGGACGCATTTTATTATTCAGAGAAGTCCGTTTCAGGGCAGGGATGCGATCCTCGGTTCCGCTGCCCGCCGCCGGGTGGACGCGAAAAAGCGGCTCGGAATATTGATCGCCGTCTTTGCCGTTATCTATGGCGTCGTTGCAGCACGGCTTGTCCAATACGGCCTTGCCGAACCCATTGCGACCGCATGGATCAATACCGGCGCTACAGCAGTCGCCTCCCGTCCCGATATTCTCGACCGCAACGGCACGCTGCTCGCGACCGATCTCAACATGGTGTCGCTTTATGCGGATCCGCGCCGGGTCGTGGACGCGGATGAGGTTGTCGAGAAGCTCGCAACCGTCATCCCCAATCTCGACTGGCGCGAGACGCACCGCAGATTGCGCTCGGACTCCGGCTTTCAATGGCTGCGGCGCCAGCTGACGCCGCGCCAGCAGGCCGATATTCTCAACCTCGGCATCCCCGGCATCGGTTTCCGGCCGGAGAAACGGCGCTTTTATCCGGGTGGCCCCGCAGCCTCCCATATCATCGGCCACGTCAATGTCGACAATCAGGGCCTTGCGGGTATGGAACGTTATCTCGACCAGCAGGGCCTGGCCGACTTGCGCGCGACCGGCCTTGCCAGCGGTGCACCGCTGGAGCCGGTGAGGTTGTCGATCGATCTGCGGGTGCAGAACATCGTTCGTGAGGTCGTGCTCAAGGCGAAAACCGCCTATCAGGCGGAGGCTGCCGGTTCAGTGATACTGGATGTGGAGACGGGCGAGGTGCTGGCCATGGCATCGGTGCCGGATTACGACCCGAACGAGCCTTCCCGCACCCTTGCCGATGGCAGCATCGACAGGGAGTATGAAAAGGGCTGGTTCAACCGCATGAGCAATGCGACCTTCGAGATGGGATCCACCTTCAAGAGCTTCACACTTGCCATGGGACTGGATGCAGGTGCCATAACGCTCAACTCGGTGGTTGACGCGTCGCGACCCATCCGCATGGGCGGCTTTACCATCAAGGATTTCAAGGGCCGGAACCGCCCGCTGTCGATCCCGGAAGTGTTTCAATATTCATCGAATATCGGCACGGCGGCTGTTGCCGACAAGGTCGGGGTCGAAGGCCACCAGCAGTTCCTGACGAAACTGGGACTTCTCTCCAGAATGGACACGGAAATGCCTGGCGTTGCCACGCCCACCCAGCCGAGAACATGGAAGAAGATCAATTCCGTCACCATTTCCTTCGGCCATGGCGTTGCCACTACGCCTTTGCAGACGGCGGTGGCAGCAGCTGCGCTCATCAATGGCGGCAGCCTTATTTCGCCGACCTTCCTGCCGCGTTCCCGAGAGGATGCGGCAGTGCTTTCTCGCACCGTCATCAACGGAAAGACGAGCGCCGATATGCGTTACCTTTTCAACTGGAACGGCATCAAAGGGTCGGGCAGGGGTGCGCAGGTGGAAGGATTTCACGTTGGCGGCAAGACCGGAACCGCCGACAAGGTCATCAATGGCCGTTATGCCAAGGATATCAATTTCAACGCCTTCGTTGCCGGTTTTCCGATGCACAAGCCAAAATATGTCGTGCTGACGATGATCGACGCCCCCAGGACCGGCGTGAACGGAGGACGCACGGCTGCCTCGACGGCCGCACCCATGACCCGCGAAATCATCACCCAGACGGCTGGACTTCTCGGCGTCAAACCGCGCTTCGGTTATGACGCGACACCGCAGTTGCTGGTCGATTATTGAAGACCCACATTCCCGTTACAGATAGGGGAATGTGGAGAGGCGGCATGACGCGGAAGGTTATCGCTTCAGCCGCATCAGGCTCGATGCGGTGTAGATCGCCAGCGCCACCCAGATCATTGCAAAGGCCGCCATCCGCACCATGTCGAACGGTTCCTTGAAGATGAAGATGGCGATGAGGAAGATCATCGTCGGAGCGATATATTGCATGATGCCGATGGTCGACAGCCGCAGAAGCTTTGCACCATTGCCGTAAAGAATAAGCGGAACGGCGGTGACGATGCCGCTGGCCGCAAGCAGCCAGGTATCTGTCGCATTGCCGGCCATGAAATGCGCCTGTCCGCTAATGGCAAGCCAGGCCAGCACCAGCACGGCCGGAACGGAAAGAAGCATGACTTCAAGCAGGAAGCCCTGTGTGGCGCCGATTGGCAGCGTCTTGCGGAAGAAGGCGTAAAAACCCCAGGACACGGTGAGCGCAATGGAAACCCATGGCAGGCTGCCCGCATGCCAGGTGAGGATCGCAACGGCCAGCCCCACGAGGCCGATGGCGGCGATCTGCGCCGGATAAAGCTTTTCCTTGAGCAGTACCGCGCCGAGGAAGATGCTGAACAGCGGATTGATAAAATAGCCAAGCGCGGCATCGAGTGCGCGGCCCGCGCCGATCGCCCAGATATAGATGCCCCAGTTGATGCTGATGAGCGCGGCCGTGAGGCTTGCCATGGCAAGCATTTTAGGGGTTTTCAGCGCAGTGCGGATTTCCGCCGTGCGACCGAGAGCGATAAGGACGGCAGCGCCGATAGGCACCGACCAGATGACGCGGTGCACGATGACCTCTATCGGCGAAATATGCGCAACCGCCTTCATGTAGATGGGAAGGAATCCCCACAGCAGATATGCGGAGAGCGCGAAAGCAAAACCGCGTGCGCTATCGCCGCCCTCTTGGGCCGGAAGCGTTTTATCGAGTGCCATGGGAGTACCGCCAATTATTAGGGATGGCCCTTCATAACGGATCGGCCTAGCGCGGGCCAATTCATTTCCGTGAAGCGTCCATGAGAAAAACTGCATGAATAAAAGGCGATTTGCTCTTGAAACAGGCGACTTTGCGACCAAACGGATGATCCACGCACAAAAATCTGCGTGAATCGTTATCTCATCAGGCCGCTTCAAGCATCTGAAAGGCCTGCCTATTTACCCCCGAAACGATCGGTTGCGCGGATCAGCTGGTCAAGAATACCGGGTTCGCTCAGCGCATGCCCGGCTGCCTCGACAACATGGAAATCCGCCTTCGGCCAGGCCTTGGCAAGCTGCCAGGCATATTTCAGCGGGCAGGGCATATCGTAACGCCCGTGCACGATGACGCCCGGAATATTGCGAAGCTTGCCGGCATCGCGCAGCAATTGCCCTTCCTCCAGCCAGCCGCCATTGACGAAGAAGTGGTTCTCGATGCGTGCGAAGGCGATGGCGTATTTATCCTCGCCGAAATCCTCGACGCGCGCCGGATCGGTAACAAGGGCGATGGTTGCGCCTTCCCACTGGCTCCATGCTCGCGCGCATTCGAGCTTCTTGGCTTCGTCCGTACCGGTGAGATAGCGATTATAGGCCTGCATCATCTCGCCGCGCTCGGCTTCAGGAATTGGCGCTATGAAGTTTTCCCAGCGATCGGGATACATTTCAGAAACGCCGAACTGGTAATACCAGTCCAGTTCCGGCCTGGTGACCGTGTAGATGCCGCGCAGCACCAGTTCGCTCACGCGTTCGGGATGAGTCTCGGCATAGGCGAGCGCCAGCGTCGAGCCCCAGGAGCCGCCGAAAACCAGCCATTTTTCAAAGCCGCACAGCGCACGGAGCCTTTCAATGTCGGCAACCAGATGCCAGGTAGTATTGGCTTCCAGTTCCGCATGCGGCGTGGAGCGACCGCAGCCGCGCTGATCGAACAGGATGACGTCGTAAAGTGCCGGGTCGAAAACGCGGCGATGCGTGGGATTTACCCCGCCGCCCGGACCGCCATGCAGGAAAACCGCCGGTTTCGCACCGCGTGTACCAACCCGCTCCCAATAGATCGTGTGCCCATCGCCGACATCGAGCATGCCGCTCTCGAAGGGTTCGATCTCGGGGTAAAAGCTGCGCAATTCTTCGGCCATGTCTTACTTTCCTTCGGGTGGCCATTCGGCCGTGTCACGATCCGGGTGTTGCCGGTTGTTGACCGGTAGCCGGTTTTCATCCGGCGCAGCTTCCGGCTCGACCGGCAAGCCGTCAAGGTCCCCGAACCAATGCATTTTGCTGTCGAGATTTGACTGCGCCTCGGGCTTTATCAGCTCCGGCTCGTCCAGCGAACCAAGCGTGATGTTGATGAAATCGGCGTCCGGCATGTCATAGAAAAGCGGCGTGCCGCACCGTCCGCAAAAACCGCGCCGCACGTGATCGGACGACTGGAACCACGAAGCCTCGCCACGGGTCATTTCAAACTTCGCGCGGGTACTTGCTGCAAGCGGCATGAAATAGTTGCCCGATGCCTTCTGGCACATGCGGCAATGACACAGATGCGGATAGCGCAACCCGCCATCGATCCGGTAACGCACGGCGCCACACTGGCATCCGCCGCTGAAGATTTCTGAACCGTTCATGCGCGGTCGTCTTCCGGCGGCCAGACCTTGGTGTCGTGGTCCGGGTGTTGGAAGGAGGTGATATCAGCCTCATCGACGCTCTGCTCGATTGCAGGTTTTGAAAACAGCTGCTCGATCCAGGGCATGCGCTTGTGGATATTGACCTGCACCTGCGGTTCGATCCGCTCCGGATGATCGAAAGCACCGATCGCGATCTCTACGCCGCCAGGATAATGGTAGGTCAGCGGCGTGCCGCATTTGTTGCAGAAGCCGCGATGGATTTTCGCAGATGAACGGAAGAGGGAAGGCTGGCCGCGCGTCCATGTCAGATGCGCCTGATCGGCGGTGACGAGTGCACCGAAGAAATTGCCGAAATGCTTCTGGCACATGCGGCAATGGCAAATGGAGGGGCGTCCGATCTTGCCCGCATGAAACCGCACGGCGCCGCACTGGCAGCCGCCGGAAAAGCCTGTTTCGCTCATCGTTTATTCTCCGGGGGCCAGCTCTCGGTGTCATGGTCGGGGTGCTGGTAGGAAACGAGGTTGGTCAGATAGTCGACCGAGGTCAGATCGTCTTCCGTTGGGACGGCGGGTAGCGTGTGGATGCTGTCGACGAAATCGATCTTGCGTTCCACGCCCCACTGAATGGTGGGCGGCAAGGCGGCAGGATCGTCGAAAGCACCGGCCGCAACCGCAATGCCATCCGGCGCCTCATAGGTCAGCGGCGTGCCGCATTCGGCGCAGAAGCCGCGCTTGACGACGCTGGAGGACTGAAAACGTTTCGGCTTCCCCCGCGTCCATTCGAAATCGACGCCGCGCACCGAAACCAGCGGCGCGTAATAGGCCCCAAAAGCCTTCTGGCACATGCGGCAATGACAGATGGAACTGTCCTTGAGATCGCCGGTCGCGCGGAACCGGATCGCGCCGCACTGGCATCCGCCGGTGTAGGTGGTCATGGTTGGCTCTCCTTTACCGTCCGGATAATGTGGAGACAGACATTGTCGATGTCTTTCACAACATCTTCGTTCCAGAAACGCAGAACCCGCCAGCCACACTGCTCCAGCGTCTCCGTTCGTTGCCGATCATAGTCTGCCGCAGCATCTTCCGCATGCTGAAACCCGTCTAACTCGACAATGATCTTATGCGACGGGCAGGCGAAATCAACGATGTATCCTGCGACAGGCAGGTGGCGTCTGAAAGACAGGCCTGCAAGACGATGGGCACGGACGGCGTTCCAGAACTTGAGTTCGGCGCCTGTCATGGCCTTGCGCATCTGCCGAGCATGTTCCCGATGTCGGGGCCTGACCTTGGCATGGGGCATTGGGATGCTCGCGACTTGAACGGTTGCCGCGCGATTGTAGCATGGTGTGGACGAAATCAAGGGCCTGTCGTGGCGCATCACCCCCTCTGCCCGGCAGGGCAGAGGGGGTAAGTCCCAAGCCGCAGCAGCAAATTACCGCTTCAACTCCCAGGTCGTCGTCCGTTCCCCGGTTTCCTTATCCTTGCCATCCTTCAACTGAATGCCCTTCTCGGAAAGCTCGTCGCGCAAACGATCCGCCTCTGCAAAGTTTTTCGCCTTCAGCATTTCCAGACGCAGTTGCACTAGGGCATCGACTGCCGAAACGATAGCCTCGTCCACTTCCGCTTTCTTCGGCAATACGCCGAGCAGGGCGGCGCTGGCCGCAAAGGCGGGCAGGCGGGCAGGATCGGTATTGGCGGCATGTGCCAGCGCGTGAAGCGCCTGCACGGCGGCAACCGTGTTCAGGTCGTCGGCAAGCGCATCAAGCACGGTTTCATCCGGTGCCGCGTCGGAGGCTTCGGCCGCCGGCCACTTGGCGAGAAGACGTTCGGCCTCTTCGAGACGCTTCACCGAAAAATCGATTGGCTCGCGGTAATGCGTCATCAGCATGGCAAGGCGAAGAACCTCGCCCGGCCATTGGCGGCCGCCGAATTTTTCGGTGTGCAGCAATTCATAGATGGTCACGAAGTTGCCCTCGGACTTCGACATCTTGCGGCCTTCCACCTGCACGAAGCCGTTATGCATCCACACATTGGCCATCACCTGCGTGCCGTGGGCGCAGCGGGATTGCGCGATTTCGTTCTCGTGATGCGGGAAGATGAGATCGAGCCCGCCGCCGTGAATGTCGAACACTTCGCCGAGGTAGCGACCGGCCATGGCCGAGCATTCGATGTGCCAGCCCGGACGGCCGCGGCCCCATGGGCTTTCCCAGCCGGGCTCACTATCAGAGGAAAGTTTCCACAGCACGAAATCGCCGGGGGTCTTCTTGTGGGCTTCCACCGCCACGCGCGCGCCGGCCTGCTGTTCGTCCAGCGGGCGTTTGGACAGCTGGCCGTAATCGGCCATCGAGCGGGTGTCGAACAGCACTTCGCCGCCCGCCGCATAGGCATGGCCGCGTGCGATCAGCTTCTCGATGATGTCGATCATCTCGGCGATGTAGTCGGTGGCGCGCGGTTCAACGGTCGGCTGCAGGCAGCCGAGTGCTGCCACATCCTCATGGAACTGGTCGGCGGTCTTTTTCGTCACCGCGTGGATGGCGTCATTCAGCGGCAGATGCGGATAGTCGCGCAGCGCCCTTGCGTTGATCTTGTCGTCGAGATCGGTAATGTTGCGGGCGTAGGTCACATGGCTTTCGCCATAGACGTGGCGCAGCAGCCGGTAAAGAACATCGAAAACGATGACCGGGCGCGCATTGCCGATATGGGCGAAATCGTAAACCGTTGGTCCGCAGACATACATGCGCACATTGTCGGCGTCGATCGGCGCAAATTCCGTCTTTTCGCGTGTCAGGGTGTTGTGGAGTTTCAGGCGCAAGGACATGCGGGCGTTCCCTAAAGGCAGTCAATTGTCCTGGCCGGACCGTTTGTCTGTTGGACCTTGCGGGGAGACGAAAACGATCTGGCCGGTGGTGAACCAGCAAAAATTATTCAGCAGCAGGTGCAGATCGTTGTTTTCATGCCTTGCCTTATGGCGTGCCGGTGTTTCGCGGTCAAGCGTTTCTCGCAGACGCCAGAAGCACCTTAAGAGACCGCCTTGACCAAAAGCCTATTCCGGCTGGCGGTAATCCAGGAATTTGCCTTCACGCACCACGAAGAGCTTGCCGGTTTCGGTAAGCTCAGGCGAGGCGAGTTGAACAATGGCGGCGGCAACTTCAGAAGGGTGCGGCACGTCTGCGGGGTCTTCGCCGGGCATGGCCTGCGCACGCATGGCTGTTCGTGTCGCGCCGGGATTGATGCTGTTGATGCGCAGGGCGGTTTTATCTGTTTCCGCAGCCCAGGTCCGGGCAAGTGCCTCAACGGCGGCCTTGGAGGTGGAATAGACGCCCCAGAAGGGACGACAGCTATGGGCAGCACCCGAAGACAGGATCAACGCGCGCCCGGCATCCGATCGCAGGAGCAACGGTTCGACCGAGCGGATCAGCCGCCATGTAGCGGTGACATTGATGGTCATGACCCTTTCGAAGACTTTCGCCTCGATATGGCCGACCGGGGAGATGACGCCGAGAACACCGGCATTCGCGACCAGAATATCGAGCTTGCCCCAGCGCTCGAAGATATTGGCGCCCAGCGCATCGATGGCGTTCATATCGGCGAGATCGAAGGGAACCAGCGTCGCGGTGCCGCCGACGGCCTTGATGGCGTCGTCCAGATCCTCGAGGCCGCCGACCGTGCGGGCGCAGGCAATGACATGCGCACCGGCCTTGGCAAGTTCCAGCGCCGTGAAATAGCCGATACCGCGCGACGCGCCGGTGACGAGCGCGATCCTGCCCTTGAGATTGATGGTCATTTTGCCCCCTCCGAAATTCATTCCGCTTGTTTTATGAAGCCCCTGACGCCAACCGCAAGCGATCAAAACGCCGCAGCGGGCACGGTTTCAATCGCCCGCCACAAAAAAGCGACCACCGGAAGCCGGTGGCCGCTTGTTATTTCAAGATTATCAGCCGTTGCTGGCCAGCACGGAAATCTTGCTGCCCATCGCCTCGCCGTTCTGGTCGAGAAGGCGGGTAGGGTAGTCGCCGGTAAAATAATGGTCCGTGAATTGCGGACGCGCATTGTTGCGGTTCTCGCCACCGACGGCGCGGTAAAGACCGTCGATCGACAGGAAGGCAAGCGAATCGGCGCCAATGAATTTCGCCATGGCGTCCACATCGGCATATTGGTTGGCGAGCAGCTTGTCGGCATCAGGCGTGTCGATGCCGTAGAAATCCGGATGGAAAATCATCGGGCTGGCAACGCGGATATGCACTTCTTTCGCGCCCGCTTCGCGGATCATCTGCACGATCTTCAATGAAGTCGTGCCGCGCACGATCGAATCATCCACCAGCACCACGCGCTTGCCTTCAATCATCGCCCGGTTGGCGGAATGCTTGAGCTTGACGCCAAAAGCGCGAATCTGCTGCGTCGGCTCGATGAAGGTACGGCCGACATAGTGGTTGCGGATGATTCCGTATTCGAACGGAATACCGCTTTCCTGCGCAAAACCGAGCGCTGCCGGCGTGCCGCCATCGGGAACCGGAACGACAACGTCAGCTTCCAGCGGCGCTTCCTTGGCAAGGTTCATGCCCATGTTCTTACGCGTCGTATAGACGTTGCGGCCGCCAACGACGGAATCGGGGCGGGCGAAATAGACATATTCGAACAGGCAGAGACGTTCCGGCTGCGGCTTCGAAGGCTTGCGCGCATCGATGGTGATCGAACCATCCGGCTGAATTTCACAGATAATGACTTCGCCGTTTTCGACGTCACGCACGAATTTCGCGCCGATGATATCGAGAGCGCAGGTCTCCGAGCAGAAGATCGGCTTGCCGTCCAGCTCACCCATGACGAGCGGGCGGATGCCGATCGGGTCGCGGGCTGCGATCAGCTTGGTGCGGGTCATCGCCAGCATCGAATAGCCGCCTTCCATCTGGCGGATGGCGTCGATGAAACGGTCGGCAGTGGAGCTGTGACGCGAACGGGCGATGAGGTGCAGCACGACTTCGGTATCCGAAGTCGACTGACAGATGGCGCCGGTGGCGATGATCTGTCGGCGAAGCGTCAGGCCATTGGTGAAATTGCCGTTATGGGCAATCGAAATGCCGCCTTCTTCCAGCTCGGCAAACAGTGGCTGCACGTTGCGCATCGCCACTTCGCCTGTCGTGGAGTAGCGGGTATGGCCAATCGCGATGGAGCCGGGCAGGCGGGCAAGGGTTGCAGGATCGGTATAATGATCGCCGACGAGGCCCATATGGCGTTCCTGATGGAAGCGCTTGCCATCGAAGGAGACGATGCCTGCTGCCTCCTGGCCGCGATGCTGAAGCGCATGCAGGCCCAGTGCAGTCAGGGCAGAGGCATCGGCGTGGCCGAGAATGCCGAACACGCCGCACTCTTCGTGCAGCGTGTCGCCGTCGATCTCTTCATTGAAAGTGGAATGCGAAAGCGGCTCAATCATCCGGCTTGCCCTTGCTCTCTACCGAGAAAAACGAAAGACCTCTCCGGTGAGCTTGTCTCCCGGTCGGCCAGTCTGTGTCGTGCTTGATATTTAGCACAAATAGCGCGCCTTGCATGCATTGCAAGGCGCGACACTGTGTCAATTATTCGTTGCCGGCGGATTTGTCGCCGGTACATCTTCCGCAGGCGTCTGCACGGCTGCCGGTTCCTGCGGTTTTCCGAGGATACGGGCGCGGATCTGCGGCTCGATATCGTCAGGCAGAACCGCTTCCAGCTTGCCCACCAGCCCGTCGAGGAAAGGCTTGGACTTGGCCTGGGTTACCCATTGCGGCTGCGTCTTCACATCCACCAGCCAGTTCCAGAAGGCAACCGCGACGACCAGCAAGAGAATGCCGCGCGCTGCGCCGAACAGGAAACCCAGCGTGCGATCCAGCGCACCGATGCGGCTGTCGATGATGAAATCGGCAATGCGCGAGGTGATGAAGGAAATGACGACGAGGGAGATGAGGAAGACGACGCCAGCCGAACCGGCGATGGCGATCTTGTCGTCATCGGTATAGTTGCGTGCATAGGGCAGCAGGATCGGGAAAAGATAATAGGCGGCGGCGACCGAACCGGCCCAGCTCGCGATGGACAGAATCTCGCGGGAAAAACCGCGCACCATCGCGAGAATGGCGGAGAAAAGAACAACGGCGATGACGATGCCGTCGAAAATTGTAATGGGCATATACCAACTCCGGAGGTGCGACGCCCTGTCAGGCGCTGCCTTGCCAATTGTGCGATCCTCTTACACCACTGTTTCCCTTGGCGAAAGGATCAATCTTAGTCGTCCTCAACCTGTTTGAACCGGTTGCCGGAACCGGCAATGCGCGCCACGAGGTCCGGCAGGCTTTCTATTTCCGTCCAGCGCCCCTTGCCCGCTTTCGGCAATTCAGCCGAAGCAGACGGCAGAAGTGCGGCGGAGAAACCGAGTTTTTCAGCTTCTTTCAAACGCTGGCCCGTATGCGAGACGGGCCGTACCGCGCCCGACAGGCTGATCTCGCCGAAATAGACGCAATCGGCGGGCAGGGCAAGACCGGCAAACGAGGAAACCAGCGCAGAAGCTATCGCCATATCCGCAGCCGGTTCGGAAATGCGGTATCCGCCGGCGACGTTCAGATAAACGTCGTGCTGACCGAGCTTCACGCCGCAATGGGCTTCCAGCACGGCAAGGATCATGGCGAGCCGCGAACTGTCCCAGCCGACCACGGCGCGGCGCGGCGTGCCGAGCGAGGTGGCCGCGACCAGCGCCTGCACCTCGACCAGAATGGGACGGGTGCCCTCCATGCCGGCAAAGACCGCGGCACCGGGAGATTTCTCGTTGCGCTCGCCAAGGAACAGTTCGGACGGGTTGGAGACCTCGCGCAATCCGCGATCGGACATTTCAAATACGCCGATCTCGTCCGTCGGCCCGAAGCGGTTCTTGACGGTGCGCAGAATGCGGTAATGGTGGCCGCGGTCGCCTTCGAAATAAAGCACGGCGTCGACCATGTGCTCCACCACGCGGGGACCGGCGATCTGGCCTTCCTTGGTCACATGGCCCACCAGCACCATGGTCGCGCCCGTCTGCTTTGCGTAACGGATCATTGCCTGCACGCCGGTGCGCACCTGCGTCACCGTGCCGGGAGCGGAATCGGCTGTGTCACTCCATAGCGTCTGGATGGAATCGATGATGACGAGATCGGGGCGTTTGCCCTCGGAAATCGTCGCCAGAATATCCTCGACATTGGTTTCTGCCGCCAGCAGCACGTCGGTTTCCGCCGCACCCAGCCGCTGGGCGCGCAGACGCACCTGCGCTACCGCTTCTTCGCCAGAAACATAGATGACGCGATGTCCGCGCCGCGAAAGGGCAGCTGCCGCCTGCATCAGCAGGGTCGATTTGCCGATGCCGGGATCGCCGCCGATCAACACCGCCGAACCGCGCACGAAACCGCCACCGGTTGCCCGGTCCAGTTCGCTGATGCCGGTCGGAATGCGCGGCGCCTCCTCGATCTCGCCCGAAAGCGCCGTGAGCGCGACCGCCCGGCCCTTTTTCGGCGTCTTGCCGGGGCCGGAGCCGATGCCGCCCATCGGATCTTCTTCGACGATGGTATTCCACTCGCCGCAGCCTTCGCATTTTCCCGCCCAGCGGGTATGAACCGTGCCGCAGTTCTGGCACACGAATTGGGTCTTGGCTTTGGCCATCTATGTCAGTTTTCTTCTTGTTTGAAATCTTTGGCGGAATTGTCCTGGTGGCCGTGCAGCAAGCGCAGAACGGTTAGATCGGCCTCGTCAACGCGAAAGAAGATGACGCGCTCACGATAGGCAATACTGCGAAGCCCGGCCCATGGTCTTCGGCAAGATCGCGCCTTGCCTGCGTGGTCCAGATTGGGGTCCGGATTTTAATGACCGGTCCCCGTTTTTTGCTGCACGGAAACGCGTTTGATATCGCTCAGGAATTCGTCTTGTGAGGCATAGCGGTGAACCCGGCCGGCTTCAGCGTCGTCAATGCCCTCCTGTATCAGCAATTTAAGCGCGACTCTTTTTTTTCATCGCTGCTCAGCAATTGCAGGCTCGCATGAATAACGGCGTCCGCATCGCTATAGGCACCCGCAGCCACCTGCTCTTCGATGAACCTTTCGTCCTGCTCGCTCAAATGGATTTCGGGCATTTCGATCTCCTTTTGTTCTCTTTTAGCACAGGTCGCTTCCGCTTTCCAAGAGCTAAAGACGTGGTTCAGTCGTCAGCCATCAGATATTGCCGCTCGTAGCGCAAACCAAGCCCCGTCAGCATTTCGTAACCGATGGTGCCGGCGGCGCGCGCCACCTCATCGAGCGGCACTTTCGGGCCGAAAAGCTCGATATAATCGCCGGTGCGGACAGCGTTTGCCGGTATGTCCGTGATGTCGAAAATGGTGAGATCCATGGTTACACGACCGGCGACCGGCGCCTTGTAGCCGTTGACTATGCCGTAAGCACCGCCATGGCCCATTTCGCGCAATGGAATGCCGGAACCGGAAAGCGACCGCTGGTATCCGTCCGCGTAACCAACGGAAGCGATGGCAAGGCGGCTCGCCCGTTTCAGCAAATAGGTGCCGCCATAGCTGACGGTCTGGCCTTCGCCGGCCTCGCGAATCTGGATGATCCGCGCTTCGGCCTTTGCGACGGGCCGCATCGGGTTTGCCACATCGTTGATTGCCTCGCCGCCGTAAAGGGCAATGCCGGGGCGGGTGAGATCGAAATGATAATCCGGCCCCAGAAAGATTCCGGCAGAAGCGGAAAGGCTTGATTCAATTCCTTCGAAAGCGGCGCTAACCTTGCGGAATGATTCGAGCTGGACCTTGTTCATGGGCGAAGACGGCGTGTCGGCGCAGGCGAGGTGGGAGAGCACCAGAACCGGATCGAAACTCGCAGGCCGGGTCACGTCGTCTGCCAGAAACAGCGCGTCGTCCAGCGGCAGGCCAAGCCGGTTGAAGCCGGTATCCACATGCAGCGCGCAGGGGTGTTCGCCGCGTTCGGCAACCGTCGCCATCCAGAAGGAGAGCTGTTCCTCCGAGGCCAGAACCGGCACGAGATCATTGTCGAAGACCTGACGCTCCTGGCCCTGCCAGATGCCTGACAGCACGAAGATGCGCGCTTCCGGCGCATAGGATCGCAAGGTCGCACCTTCGGACACCGTTGCCACGAAGAAGTCGCGCGCGCCTGCATGGTAGAGCGTCGCGCCGCAATCCTCGATACCCAGCCCGTAGGCATCTGCTTTCACGACAGCCGCCGTCCGCGCCTTGCCGGACCGCTTTTTCATGTCGCGCCAATTGTCGGCAAGCGCGCCGAGATCGACGGTCAGCCTCAGCGGCGCATGTTCGAAAGCGTCCGTTTCGTGTTCGGGAAATGTGTCTTCGAAGTCGTCTGTCATGCCATGTGTCCGGTTGATTTTGGAACCGGTTCGGACCCTAGCACTTTTGTTCAAGACGGTAATGACCGATTGGTTTAAAGTCGTTCTATGCACAATGTTTCGCAGGAACAGGCCATAGACGTGATGCCGGTTGCAGCGACGGAAACGACGCGTTTCTGGCGCGACCCGCGTTTTGGCGGCATGGAATGTTTGAGCGCGACGTTCCTGACACATGAATATTCGCCGCACGCGCATGATACCTTCTCGATCGGCGCGATCGAAAGCGGCTCGCAGATTTCCACCATTCAGGGCACCAGGGAACAGACCGGGCCGGGGCATCTCTATCTCATCAATCCGGACGAGATTCACGATGGTGCGCCGGGTGGCGGCGGTTATCGTTATCGGATGATATATCCCGACGCAGCGCTGCTGCGTGATATTATCGAGGATGTGACGGGCAGGGTTTTCCACGGAATGCCGTCCTTTCCAAGGTTTTTGCCGCGTGATCCGCAGATGGCCGCTGCTTTTCAGATGGCGCATCGCAGGCTGGAGGCCAAGTCCGGCGCTCTTGAGGCAGATGAGGGCATGTTCTCGGTTCTGGCGGCACTGTTCGGCAGGCATGGCAGCGCCATTATACTGGCCGTTGAAACCCGCGAGAAGACGGCGGTCCATACCGCCCGCGACTATCTCTCCGATAATTACGAGACCGATATCGGCCTTGAGGAACTGGCGTCCATCGCTGGTCTCAGCCGCGCGCATCTCATCCGGGCCTTCCGCAAGGAGTTCCACATCACCCCGCATGCCTATCTGACGGATGTGCGCATAAGGCGCGCGCGCCGTCTTCTGCGTTCCGGCGAAATGCCGGCCGAGGTGGCTGCGCTGTGCGGTTTTGCCGATCAGGCGCATTTTACGCGGCATTTCAAGGCGCGCACCGGCGTCACGCCGGGACAATTCCGGACGGCGTGATTTTGGTGGCCATTCCGAAGCACAACGTCACTTTCATTCAAGACTGGAAAAACTTGCAGGCGTAATCGCATGTCTCTGAAAAGGAGAATGCAATGTCCGTACTGGAAAAACGTGCAGAGCTTGGCGCAGGCCTGAGAGCTGCGGCACCCCTGCTGGTCGCCATGGTGCCGATCGGCGCCGTGTTCGGTGCGGTCGCGGTCGGCAAGGGATTGTCGCCGCTGGAAGCCTCGTTGATGTCGATTCTCGTCTTTGCAGGTGGCTCACAATTCGTCGCCATGGATCTGTGGACGCATCCGGCAAGCTGGAGCGCGCTCGGTTTTGCCGCGCTGCTGGTCAATCTTCGCCATGTGCTGATGAGTGCTTCCATCGCTGGCAAGCTCGATGATTTTACCGGCTGGCGAAAATATGCGGCCATGCTGGTGCTGACGGACGAATCCTGGGCGCTATCGGAATTCAGGGCAGTTGCCGGTAGGCTGACGGCCGCATTTTTCACCGGCGCTGCGCTGCCAATCTACCTCGTCTGGAACATCGCCACGCTCACGGGCGCGCTTTTAGGCTCGGTGATGGGCGACATGACGGTCATCGGTCTGGACTTCGCTTTTCCGGCCGTGTTCATCGTGCTGCTGATGGGGTTCTGGAAGGGCAGGGAAACCGGCCTGGTGCTGCTGGCAAGCGCTGCCGCCGCCTTTGTCACGCACGCGCTGGTCCCAGGCGCCTGGTACATAGCCGCCGGTGCGCTTGCGGGGCTTTCCGTCGCAGCCTTCGGCAGCGAGGACGAGGTGGAGCAGCCTGCATGACGCTTGATACGAACACCCTGCTGGCGATCCTCGCCATGATGGCGGCCACCGTTGCTACGCGTCTTGGGGGTCTGCTGCTGGTCAACCATTTCACCCTGACGCCGCGTCTGAAAAAAGCGCTCGGCGTGGTTCCGCCTGCCGTCTTGATGGCTGTGGTGACGCCAACGGCATTCTCAAGCGGAATGGCGGAAACAATCGCCTGCGCGGTGACGGCATTCGCGGCACTTCGCCTCAGCCTGCTCCCAGCCGCAACGCTCGGCGTCGTCACCGTGGCGCTTTTGCGCGGAATCGGATTGTGAGGCAATCCCGCCAAAGTTCTGAAAAGATTCCCCAGTTTCGATTTAGAGCAGGCAGGGCGAAACGCTGACCCGGTTCCGCCCTCGGTTCAGATCAATGCTCTTCGTACTGGCTGAAGCTCGGGTCGGCCAGATCCGCGAAGCGGGTGAATTCGGACTGGAAGGCGAGTTTCACCGTGCCGGTGGGTCCATGACGCTGTTTGGCGATGATGACGTCGGCGGTGCCTTTCACCTTGTCGAACAGGGCTTCCCACTCGGCATATTTCGGATCGGAAATATCGCGCGGCTCCATGTTCTTGACGTAATACTCTTCACGGAACACGAAAAGCACCACGTCGGCGTCCTGCTCGATCGAGCCCGATTCACGCAGGTCGGAAAGCTGCGGGCGCTTGTCTTCACGGCTTTCCACCGCACGGGAGAGCTGCGAAAGCGCGATGATGGGAACATTGAGTTCCTTGCCGAGCGCCTTAAGGCCCGTGGTGATCTGGGTGATTTCCTGCACGCGGTTCTCACCGCTCTTGCCGGCGCCGGTCATCAGCTGAATATAGTCGACCACCAGAACGTCAAGACCACGCTGGCGCTTCAGTCGACGGGCACGTGCGGAAAGCTGGGCGATGGAGATACCACCGGTCTGGTCGATGTAAAGCGGCACCTTCTGCATCATCTGGGAGCAGGCGACGAGCTTCTCGAAATCGGCCTCGGTAATGTCACCGCGGCGGATCTTCGAGGAAGACACTTCCGTTTGCTCTGAAATGATACGGGTTGCCAGCTGTTCGGACGACATTTCGAGCGAGTAGAAGCCGACGACGCCGCCGTTTTTCGCCTTGAACGAACCATCAGGCTGAACTTCCTGATCGTAGGTCGCCGCGATGTTATAGGCGATGTTGGTGGCAAGCGAGGTCTTGCCCATACCCGGACGACCGGCAAGTACGATAAGGTCGGAACGCTGCAGGCCGCCCATGCGGGCGTCGAGCGAATGGATGCCGGTGGAAATGCCGGAAAGATTGCCGTCACGCTCGAAGGCGGCGCCCGCCATGTCGATCGCCAGCGCCACGGCGTCGTTGAACGACTGGAAGCCGCCATCGTAGCGACCGGTTTCCGCCAGTTCGAACAGGCGGCGCTCGGTGTCTTCGATCTGCGCCTGCGGCGGCATGTCCAGCGGCGCATCATAGGCGATGTTGACGACATCCTCGCCGATCTGGATCAGCGCGCGGCGCAGCGCCAGATCGTAAATCGCCCGGCCGTAATCTTCCGCATTGATGATCGAAACGGCTTCTGCCGCCAGACGCGCCAGATATTGCGCCACCGTCAGGTCGCCGACCTTGTCGTCTGCGGGCAGGAAGGTCTTGATGGTCACCGGATTGGCAGTCTTGCCCATGCGGATGATGTCGCCCGCCACTTCGAAAATCTTGCGGTGCAGCGGTTCGTAAAGGTGCACGGGCTTCAAGAAGTCCGACACGCGGTAATAGGCGTCGTTGTTAACGAGGATGGCGCCCAGCAGCGCCTGTTCGGCCTCGATATTGTTCGGCGCCTCGCGGTAATGCGGTTCCGCCGGTTGCGCGGGGGTGATCTTTCTCACAGCGTCGTTCATGGTTTGCACGATCTCCCTTTGCCTTGCCACTACACTTCGGGTTTGGCTTCCTTGGCCATGGCAGTCAATGATATTGTTGCAACACTCTATGGCAGCCTGACGTCCTGTCTGCGAAGCTGGATCACATCTTCAGTTGTCCCCAGCAATCCACAGGCGGGTGGGGACAAGGGGCGGGAAATTCCCGGCAACGTGATTCGCTGCCATGAGTTTATCGCATGGCAGACCCGACGTGAAAGAAACTTGAAAATCGGCAGGCTTCCAAATAAATAGGCAGAAAATAAGTAGTGTGCTAATTATAAGGCTTGCTGACATGTCCCGCGAAACCGACAAGGAACAGCTTCTGGACGAGGTGTCCGCCTTCACCCGCAAGCTGCGCGCATTTTTTGACGCGCGGGTAGGGGAAAGCGGCCTGACTTTGGCGCGTGCGCGTGCGCTTTTCGCGCTGTCGCGACGCGGGCCGCTGACCCAGACGGAGCTTGCAGAGGAAATGGAAATCGAAACGCCGACGCTGGTGCGCGTGCTTGACGGCATGGAGAAACAGAACCTCATCGAGCGACGCTCCGACGAAACCGACCGCCGCGCCAAACGCATCCACATGACGGAGGAGGGCGAGAAAACCTCCGAAACGGTGCAGGCGGTGGCAAAATCGCTCCGTTCTGAAATCGCCGCCGATGTTTCCTCGCAGGATCTGGCGATGGCGCTGGATGTCATGCGCAGGCTTTCGGCCAATCTGCAAAATCTGGCAAGCGGGAGGGCGCAATCGTGAGTACCGTGGTGCCGCAAACGGCAGACGAGAACGCCTCTGAAAATGCCGACGTGACGGTAAAGCCGGCGAGCGCGCCGGAATCTGCTGCTGCGGCCGCCGCGCCGCAACCGGTGGAGCGGCCAGTGTGGCTGCGGCTGTGTTTCATCTTCGCGGGCCTGGCGTTCTTCATCACCCAAGGGTTGGGCATGAACCTCGTCATGGCCAATCTATACCAGTTGCAGGGCGAATTTTCCGCCACGGTGGCCGAGGTCGCCTGGCTCTCCGCCGCCTATATGGCCCCCTATGCTACGTTTTCCATCGCGCTGTTCAAGGTGCGAACGCAATATGGCCTGCGTCCCTTTGCCGAACTTTCGATCATCGTCTTCGTGGTTGCCTCCTGCCTCAACCTGTTCGTGACAGATTTGCATTCGGCGATCGTCATCCGCTTCCTCAGCGGCATGGCGGCGGCACCTCTTTCTTCGCTCGGCTTTCTCTACATTCTGGAGGCCTTTCCGCCGGCGCGGAAATTCTCGCTGGGCTTCAGCATCGCGCTCACCGGAACCTTGCTGTCTGCACCGCTCGCGCGCATCGTCTCGCCTTCCTTGCTGCAAATCGGCGGCTGGAATGCCCTCTACACGATGGAAATGGGCTTCGCGCTGATCTCGCTCGCCTTGATCTACCTGTTGAAAGTCACGCCGCCGCCGCGGGCGAAAGTCATCGAGCGCACGGATATTCTGAGCTACCTTCTGTTTGCGGGTGGCCTTGGCTGTCTTGCGGTCATGCTCACGCTTGGCCGGTTTTACTGGTGGTTCGAAACATGGTGGCTGGGCGTGCTTCTGGCCACGTCGATCACGCTTCTCACGCTGATGGTCGTCATCGAGTTGCCGCGCAAGAACCCGCTGCTTGACCTGCGCTGGATTTTTTCGAAAACCAACCTGCATGTCATAGCGGTCCTGCTCATCTACCGTGCAGTTTCCTCCGAGCAATCCTCTACGGCGGTGAGTTTCTACCAGCAGCTTGGCCTTTTGAACGACCAGACGATCACGCTTTATGCTCTGGTGCTTTTGGCGACGGTTCTCGGCGGTGCCGCCTGTGCCTGGCTGATGCTGACGAAATATGTCGATACCGCTCATGTGATTGCGCTTACCCTGATTGCGGCCGGCGCTTTTCTGGACAGCCAGTCCAACAACCTGACGCGGCCAGCGCAGATGTATCTGAGCCAGATGATGATCGCCTTCGGTGCGGCCATGTTCCTGCCGCCCGTTATGGCAAAGGGGTTCGCTGCCGCACTTGCGCGCGGAGCGCCCTATCTGGTGAATTTCATCACCATCTTCCTGTTCACCCAGATCACCGGATCGATGTTGATGACCGGGCTGCTCGGCAGTTTCGTGACGCTGCGCGAAAAATTCCATTCCAATATTCTGGTGGAAAATATCCTGCTCACCAACCCATTGGTCGCCCAGCGCGTGTCGCAGCTTTCCGGCGCCTACAGCCACGTCATCACCGATCCGGCGCTGCTGAAGGCCGAGGGGCTTTCCCTCCTTGGCCAGCAGGTTACCAAGGAAGCCTATGTGCTCGCCTATAACGATACGTTCCTGTTGATTTCCACCGTTGCGGCGCTGGCGCTCATGGCGCTTTTGCTCCACCTTGCATGGCTGCGCATCCGTCCCCGCTTTTTCCGGGACAATGTCGATGCCGCGCCGGCGCCACAGTCTTGAACCTCCAAGAGTGATAATATGCTGAAGAAGATTTTTACCCCCGTTTCCATTCTCGTTCTGCTCGGTGGCCTCGCCGGCGTCGCGCTGGTGCTCTATGCATGGCGCCTGCCGCCATTCCTTTCCACCGTCGAAATGACCGACAACGCCTTCGTGCGTGGTTACGTGACGACGATGAGCCCGCAGGTGAGCGGTTATGTCGTGGATGTGCCGGTGAAGGACTATCAGGAGGTCAAACAGGGCACATTGCTGGCGAAGATTGACGACCGCATCTACCGCCAGAAGCAGGCGCAGGCGGGAGCCGCGCTGGATACGCAAAAAGCGGCACTGGACAATTCCCGCCAGCAGGAAAACGCCGCCAACGCCAATATCCGTTCCAGCGAGGCGGCGGTCGATAGCGCGCAGGCATCTCTGAAACAGGCGCAACTGGCATCAGACCGTCAGGACAACCTCATCAAAAGCGGTGCCGGCACCTCCAGCCTGCAGGAAGAGGCGCATGCCGCGCTTGAAAAGGCGAGGGCATCGCTCTCGCAGGCGAAAGCGGCACTTGAGGTCTCGCGGCAGGATTTGCAGACGATCATCGTTAACCGCAGTTCCCTGCAGGCCGCTGTCGCCAATGCCGAGGCTGCGGTCGAACTCGCCAGGATCGATCTCGACAATACCGAAATTCACGCGCCGGTGGACGGCAGGCTCGGCGAAATCGGCGTGCGCACCGGTCAGTATGTGACAGCCGGAACGCAGTTGATGGCGGTTGTGCCGCATGATGTCTGGGTCATCGCCAATTTCAAGGAAACCCAGCTCGCGGGCATGCAGGTCGGCCAGCCGGTGACGATCTCGGTGGATGCCCTGCATCGCCGCAAGCTCAACGGCCGCGTCGAGCGGTTCTCGCCCGCAACGGGATCGGAATTCGCTGTCATCAAGCCCGACAATGCCACCGGCAATTTCGTGAAGATCGCCCAGCGTCTCGGCGTGCGCATCGCAATCGACGCCGATCAGCCGCTGGCAGCGGATCTGTCGCCGGGCATGTCGGTGGTCGTGCATGTGGACAAGAGCGTGGCGCCGGAGGGGGCGGAGACGGCGGCGAGGTAGTCTGGCTATTGGAGTATGCCGAGAGGCGCCCCCTCTGTCCTGCCGGACAATCTCCCCCACAAGGGTGGAGATCGAGTTGTGGCTTGCGCTCGACAACCTCAACGTTGCGGCTATTAGCGATGTGGGATCGCCCTGCTGATCTCCCTCCTTGTGGGGGAGATGCCCGGCAGGGCAGAGGGGGGTAACCTCTCCACACACTCCAGTCACAAAACCAAAAAAACCCCGGATGTCGCCATCCGGGGTTTTCCTTATGACCACAAGGCCAAATCTTATTCGTCGTCGTCGTTGCCGTCAGCTTCCGGATCGAAGAAGTCTTCCGGACGCAGGGCGTCTTCGTCAACGCCATAGATGGCGTCGGCGGAGGTGAGGCTTTCGCCCTTGGACTGACGCTCGGCTTCTTCGGCAGAACGGGCAACGTTCAGCTCGACCTGAAGCTCGACTTCGGCGTGCAGGTGCAGGGTAACGTTGTGCAGGCCGATGGTCTTGATCGGCGTGTTCAGTTCAACCTGGTTGCGGCCGATGTTGAAGCCTTCGGCGCCGAGGATTTCAACGACGTCGCGAGCAGCAACAGAACCGTAAAGCTGACCGGTTTCGCCAGCCGAGCGAACGACGATGAAGGACTTGCCTTCGAGTGCTTCGGCAACCTTCTGGGCTTCCGACTTGCGCTCGAGGTTACGGGCTTCAAGCGTTGCGCGCTCGGTTTCGAAACGGGTCTTGTTGGCGGCGTTGGCGCGCAGCGCCTTGCCCTGCGGCAGCAGGAAGTTACGTGCGTAACCGTCGCGAACCTTTACGGTTTCGCCCATCTGGCCGAGCTTGTTGATGCGTTCGAGAAGAATAACGTCCATCTTCTTGATCCTTTCTATGTGTTGGTTTCGTTCGTATTGTCAGTTTTCCGCGTTGGGGTGAGGGAGATCGTGCTGCGCACGTCGCTCAATCCCAAAACGAGAATGATAAGCAGCGGGAAGACAAAGACCGCCGAGAGATAGGCGAGGATGAGAACCGGCAGACGCCAGTCCTTTCCACGCGCGCGTTTGTGCAGCGAGGCGTAACCTGCCATCAGGAAGCCCGCGCCGAAGGTGCCACAGACGACTGCGCCGACCATCGCGGCGACGCCACCGAAGAACATGGCGACGATGCCGCAGAGAAAAACGAAGATGGCGTTGCGGTGCATGCGCAGTGCGGAAGGAATGTCCTCGCGTGGGCGAAGACCCTTGCCGAAGGAACCGACCAGCCGGGCCGCGAAATAATAGGCAGCAAACAAAAGGATGACCCACAGGCCGCCCTGAACGATCGGCAGCATCAGAACCAGCAGCGACTTCGTCTGCGCCAGTGCCTCGACATTGGGTTCGAACAGCGGTTCGCGGCTCTGCACGGAGGTCATCATCAGATCGACCATGCGCGCGACGAGATCGGGACCGTAACCGATCATCCAGCCGAGAATGACGACGGCAACCGAAACCAGAAGGCAGAGATGCAGGACGATGCCGGACAGCGGATACCAGGCAAGCAGGTCATCCGGGCCGCCGAGTTCCGAGGCCGGGCGCGCCAGATTGGCAAGATGCGAAAGCCAGCCCGCCGGGATCAGCGTGAAGATCGCAATGGTCAGCGAGAAAAGCGGCGATATGACGAGCGCGCCGATGATAGCCGTGGTGATGATCGCAACGACGGCTGCGCGGTTGCCCCAGCCCATGCCGGCGATGAAGATGGGCATGGCGGAACCGGCGTAAAGCAGGAAGGAAAAGGACGACTGTGCCGTTGCGCCAAGCGTTAGAAACGCGGCGCATATGCCGGCGAGAACGCCGGTGATCAGCACTGTCTGGTTCAACTTTTGCACTTCGCTGTCCTGCTGGAAACTTGAGCAGTTAGAGGACCGGTCCAATCAGGATCGTCGTCCCCAACATGGGTTTTATGGTATCGATCCGCGCCCAACGCGGAAGGATTTGAACTCGCAACCTACTTATTAAAAGTCAGTTGCATCGTGGAAGACGAGGCCGCGCCAAAGCGCGGCCTCGTTTCAAATCATTACGCTACGACGTAAGGCAGCAGGCCGAGGAAACGGGCGCGCTTGATCGCCTGGGCGAGTTCGCGCTGCTTCTTCTGGGAAACGGCCGTGATGCGGGAAGGAACGATCTTGCCGCGCTCGGAAATGTAGCGCTGCAGGAGACGAACGTCCTTGTAGTCGATCTTCGGAGCGTTTGCGCCGGAGAAGGGGCACGTCTTGCGACGGCGGTGGAACGGGCGGCGTGCCTGGGAAGAGGATGTATCAGCCATTGGTCAATTCTCCTTATGCACGGTCTTCGCGCGGACGGCGCGGACGGTCTTCGCGGTCGCCGAAGCCACCTTCGCGCGGTGCGCGGGGACCACGATCTTCACGTGGGCCACGATCCGGACGGTCGCCATCGCGGCGCGGACGGTCGTCACGGTCGCGCTTCTGCATCATCGCGGACGGGCCTTCTTCGTGGGCTTCGACGGCGATGGTCATGTAGCGAAGAACGTCTTCGTTGATGCGCATCTGGCGCTCGATTTCGTGGATCGCAGGCGCCGGAGCGTCGATGTCCATGAGAGCGTAGTGAGCCTTGCGGTTCTTCTTGATGCGGTAGGTGAGGGACTTCAGACCCCAGTTCTCGACGCGTCCGACTTTACCGCCGAACGATTCGATAACGCCCTTGTACTGCTCGACAAGTGCGTCGACCTGCTGGGCAGAAATATCCTGCCGGGCAAGGAAGATGTGTTCGTAAAGAGCCATTTAAGCTTTGCCTTTCTTGCGTTTCGTCCTTCACCCGGCAACGGCGCTAAGCCTCAACGACTGCTCCTGGTTAGGCTGCGAAGCCTTAAAGCAAGAAAAGCGTTGTTCGAGACGGTCGAGAGCGGAGACACGGGAGGCCGGAAAAACCTTATGGTTCCTGCTGTTTCGTTACCGAAACCAGCCCTCCGTTCAGCCACCAGCCAATTGGACCGGATGTTGTGAACAGCGCGCTTATATCCATTTTTGCCCGGAATGCAAGGACCGGAGGCGAAAAAGCGCGCTGCGCTGTCGTCAGATCGGCATCGGATATTGCCGATGGATCGCGGCGATGCCTTTCAGGACGTCGTCGGACAAGGTGACATCGGCTGCTGCGATATCCACCTTCAGCTGCTCCATGGTCGTTGCGCCGATGATGGCGGAGGCCATGAAGGGGCGTGTCAGGCAGAACGCGATGGCGAGCTGGGCCGGATCGATGCCGTGTTGTGCGGCTAGCTCAAGATAGGCCTTGACCGGCGCTTCCTGATGCGGCTGCAGGCGACCGCCGAGGTCCTTGTTGATGGTGCCGCGCGAGCCCGCAGGGCGTGCGCCGTTCTGATACTTGCCCGTGAGCAGCCCCGCCGCCAGCGGCGAGTAGGCCAGCAGGCCGACATCTTCGTGATGCGCGACTTCCGCCATGTCGAGATCGAAGCTGCGATAGAGCAGGTTATATTCGTTCTGGATGGTTGCGACGCGCGGCAGGCCACGGGCCTCGGCAATATCGATATATTTCTGTGTACCCCATGCGCTTTCGTTGGAAAGGCCGATAGCGCGGATCTTGCCGGCCTTTACCAGCTCGCCGAGCGTGTCGAGCTTTTCGGTGATTTCGGCAAGCGTGCGCTCCTTTTCCTGACCGGAAGCATCAAAGCTCCAGGCGCCGCGGAAGTGATAGGTGCCGCGGTTCGGCCAGTGGATCTGATAGAGGTCGATGTAATCCGTTTTCAGGCGCGTGAGGCTGGTATCTACTGCCTCGCGGATGGCGCTCGCATCAATATCGCGCCCGCCGCGAATATAGTCACGCCCGGAACCGGCGACCTTGGTGGCGAGCACGACCTGGTCGCGCTTGCCGGTCTTTTCGAACCATGTGCCGATATAGTCTTCCGTCCGTCCCTGCGTTTCGGCGGAAACGGGGGTGGTGGGGTAAAGCTCGGCCGTATCGAAGAAATTGACGCCGTTCTCCAGCGCGTAATCCATCTGCGCATGCGCTTCGGCTTCAGTGTTCTGCGTGCCCCACGTCATTGTGCCAAGGCAAATTTCGGACACGGAAATGCCCGTGCGGCCCAATAGTCTCTGTTTCATGGAAATGTCCCGGTGCTTGGCCAGATATTTTGAAAGGTGGCATGAAAGTAATGGGGAATTGCCGCAGTGCAAGAAAAAATATGATGAAAAGAAAGGGGAAAATAGATCGGCAAAACCGCGTCGATGGGGTGCCGAAGGGCTTCAAGCCTTGACTCCGCAGGCCGGAATGTGAATGGAAGTCGAAAAGAATAAAGGCAAGGCCAGACAAGAAGGACCACATCCCATGGGTATTGCATTCACATTTCCCGGTCAGGGAAGCCAGGCCATCGGCATGGGCAAGGAACTCGCCGATACCTATCCGGAAGCACGGGCTGTGTTCCAGGAGGTCGATGACGCGCTCGGCCAGAAGCTTTCCGACATCATGTGGAATGGCCCGGAAGAAACGCTGACGCTAACGGCCAACGCCCAACCGGCGCTCATGGCGGTGTCCATGGCGGTCATGCGGGTTCTGGAAGCGCGGGGTCTGAAGCTCTCCGACGCCGTTTCTTATGTCGCTGGCCATTCGCTCGGTGAATATTCCGCGCTCTGTGCTGCCGGCACCTTCTCGATTGCCGATACCGCACGGCTTCTCCGCATCCGCGGCAATGCCATGCAGGCTGCCGTGCCGGTGGGCGAGGGCGCGATGGCAGCGATCATCGGGCTGGAGCACGATGCTGTTTCGGCAATCTGTGAAGAGGCTGCCATTCTCGGCGTCTGCCAGATCGCCAACGACAATGGCGGCGGCCAGCTGGTCATTTCCGGCGGCAAGGCGGCTGTCGAGAAGGCGGCTGCGATCGCTTCCGAAAAGGGCGCCAAGCGCGCCATCATGCTGCCGGTTTCCGCGCCCTTCCACTCCGCGCTGATGGCGCCGGCGGCGGAAGCCATGCGCGAGGCGCTGGCGGCTGTCGAAAAGAATAACCCGGTCGTGCCTGTTATCGCCAATGTGCGTGCCGCCCCCGTTTCCGACGCCAATGAGATCGCCGCTTTGCTGGTCGAGCAGGTGACGGGCCAGGTGCGCTGGCGCGAGACGGTGGAATGGTTCGCCGCCAACAATGTGACGCAGCTTTACGAGATCGGCTCGGGCAAGGTGCTGACGGGTCTTGCCCGTCGCATCGACAAGACGGTGAACGGCGTTGCCGTCAACGGCGCTGCCGATATCGACCAGCTTCTCGCCACTCTTATCGGCTGAGACGGGCTTCGCCCCGCATCGGCTTTTTGTTTTACGGTAATTCCCGATGCAATTCCGCTAAAAGGCTTTTGCGGAATTGCTCTAAAGAAGGAACGGAACATGTTTGATCTGACAGGCCGCAAGGCTCTCGTAACCGGCGCGACCGGCGGCATTGGCGAGGAAATCGCCCGCCTTCTGCACAGCCAGGGCGCAACCGTCGGCCTGCACGGCACGCGCGTTGAAAAGCTCGAAGCCCTGGCGGCGGAACTTGGCGACCGCGTCAAGATTTTCCCGGCCAACCTTGCCGATCGTGCCGAGGTCAAGGCGCTGGGCGAAAAGGCCGAGGCCGAGCTGGAAGGCGTCGACATTCTCGTCAACAATGCCGGGATTACCAAGGACGGCTTGTTCGTGCGAATGAGCGACGAGGACTGGGACAACGTCATCGAGGTGAACCTGACCGCGATGTTCCGCCTGACGCGTGAACTGACGCATCCGATGATGCGCCGCCGTTTCGGCCGCATTATCAACATCACCTCCATCGTCGGCGTCACCGGCAATCCCGGCCAGGCGAACTACTGCGCCTCCAAGGCCGGCATGATCGGTTTTTCGAAGTCGCTGGCACAGGAAATCGCCACCCGCAACGTCACCGTCAACTGCGTGGCGCCCGGCTTCATCGAAAGCGCGATGACCGGCAAGCTGAACGACAAGCAGAAAGACGCCATCATGGGTGCCATTCCCATGAAGCGCATGGGGACGGGCGCCGAAGTCGCTTCGGCCGTACTTTATCTGGCTTCCAATGAAGCTGCCTACATGACCGGCCAGACCTTGCACGTCAATGGCGGCATGGCGATGATCTGACGCCACCTGAAAGGCGTCTTGAAACGATTGCGGCGCTGTTTCTGCACCTTGTTTGGTGTCGGGCGCCGCAAGACCCTCCATGCCGGTTTCCGGCGAAATTGCCTGTCATACGTTGTGCTTAGCGCGTTTTCAGGCTTTTCGACCGGTTGAAACCGTGTTAATCGGGCCAAGACTGTGAACAGTCGTCCCGGAGAGACAGGAAGCCGTTGCGATTTTGCGCGACGATGTCTAGCTTGGACCGGGTTGAACGGGTTTGCCAGCAGTGCCGGATTTGAACGGCGCATGAGGGCTTCTAACAGGGCAGGGTGCCGTAAGGCATTCCCTTCAAAATAAAGGTCGAGGAAACCGACATGAGCGATATCGCAGAACGCGTAAAGAAAATTGTAATTGATCATCTGGGCGTCGACGCCGACAAAGTTGTTGAAGGCGCAAGCTTCATTGACGATCTGGGCGCTGATTCGCTCGATACCGTTGAACTGGTCATGGCTTTCGAAGAAGAATTCGGCGTCGAGATCCCCGACGACGCAGCTGACTCGATCCTGACTGTTGGCGACGCTGTCAAGTTCATCGAGAAGGCCCAGGCCTGATCGACCTGTATTGGGGAGGTGTAACAACCTCCCGTCTTGGCCCGGCTTGTCCGGGCCAATATTTTATCGTGAAACAGAACGCGCCCGAAAGACGTGCGTCCTGACGAATGCATAAGTTTCCGAACCGGCTCTGGCCTACGGAAGATTATGCGGACATTCAAAGTGGTGCAGCGCCTGTTCCCGCCGTTTCATGGTGTGTGGCGTTGCAAAAAGACCGATGATTTGGATAAGGGCGGAGCGTTGGCGATGAGGCGTGTCGTTATCACCGGTACCGGCATGGTATCTCCTCTTGGATGCGGAACGGAAATCACCTGGGAACGGCTGCTTGCCGGCCAGAACGGTGCCCGTCTCGTGACTGAGTTCGAAGTCGAAGACTTGCCCGCAAAGATTGCCTGTCGCATTCCCGTCGGCGATGGCTCCAACGGCACGTTCAATGCCGATGACTGGATGGAACTCAAAGAGCAGCGCAAGATCGATCCGTTCATCCTTTTCGGTGTGGCCGCTGCCGACATGGCGCTTGCGGACGCCGGCTGGCATCCCGAAACGGACGAGGACCAGATCGCCACGGGCGTTCTGATCGGCTCCGGCATCGGCGGTCTGGAAGGTATTGTCGAGGCGGGTTATACGCTGCGCGACAAGGGCCCCCGCCGCATTTCTCCATTTTTCATTCCCGGCCGTCTGATCAACCTGGTTTCCGGCCACGTCTCAATCCGTCACAAGCTGCGCGGTCCGAACCACGCCGTAGTGACGGCTTGCTCGACCGGTGCGCATGCCATCGGCGATGCTGCCCGGATGATTGCGTTCGGCGATGCCGAGGTCATGGTCGCAGGTGGCGCCGAATCGCCGGTCTGCCGCATCGCGCTTGCCGGCTTTGCCGCCTGCAAGGCGCTTTCCACCCAGCATAACGACGATCCGCAGAAGGCATCCCGTCCCTATGACCGCGACCGTGACGGTTTCGTCATGGGCGAAGGTGCCGGCATCGTCGTTCTGGAAGAGCTGGAACATGCGAAGGCGCGCGGCGCAAAGATTTATGCCGAAGTCGTCGGTTACGGCCTTTCCGGTGATGCCTACCACATCACCGCACCGTCTGAAGATGGCGATGGCGCCTACCGCTGCATGGCGATGGCGCTGAAGCGCGCCGGCCTCACGCCTGACGATATCGACTACATCAACGCCCACGGCACCTCCACCATGGCCGATACGATCGAGCTTGGTGCGGTCGAGCGGCTGGTTGGTGACGCGGCGTCGAAGATTTCCATGTCTTCCACAAAGTCGGCCACCGGCCATCTTCTCGGAGCAGCTGGCGCTATCGAGGCGATTTTCGCCACGCTTGCGATCCGCGACAACATCGTTCCGCCGACGCTGAACCTCGACAATCCCGACGTGGAGACGAAGATCGATCTGGTGCCGCACAAGGCGCGCAAGAGGCAGGTCAACGTCGCCTTGTCGAACTCCTTCGGGTTTGGCGGCACCAACGCCTCCCTCGTACTGCGTCGCTACGAAGCATAAATCACGACGAAAACCCGGCGCCGCAAACCGCCTAAAGCGGTGCGGCTCCCTCCCGCTGGGTGCCTGAGAGCGCTCTTCTTTGAAGAACGCATTGCGGCTTGCGAAAGCCATTTCGATTTTCGCGCCGATATTGTAGTCGTTTACGGAAGACGGTTTGCCGGTTTCGGAATGATTTCCTGCTGCGGGTGAATTTCCCGCCGCAGATGGCTTTCCTTGACCGGCTTTGCCGGAAACGACGATTCGTGAAGGAGGACAATGAGGTCTTCACGATGTCTCTATGTGGTGCAGGAAGGCATTCCGAACCTGTTTTTGCCGCATTACCTGCGCAAAAAGCGCTGACAACGCCGAACTGAAAAGGACCGACGGTGAGCGACACGAACCAGAACAGCCAGGGACCATACGGACGAGACGGCGCGGGTGAGGGCAATCGCGGCCCGATCATCCCGAAATCCCCGACCGAAGCGCTTCGGCCGGAAAAAGTGCCGGCTCCACCGAAGCGCTCCCGCAAGGCCCATGGCCAGCTGGTGATCTTCCTGAATTTTCTGATGACGCTTGCGGTTGCCGTCTGTGTGCTTGCTGTCGCAGCCTTCTATTACATGATCAATGCGTTCCAGGAGCCCGGTCCGCTTCAGACGAACACACATTTCACGGTGCGCAACGGCGCAGGCCTCATCGAGATCGCCAATAATCTAGAGCGCAATGACGTCGTATCCAATGCCCGTGTCTTCCGCCTGATGACGGGCAGCTACCTGCAAAAGGACCAGACGCTGAAGGCGGGCGAATACGAAATCAAGGCCGGCGCATCGATGAAGGATATCATGATGCTCTTGGAGTCGGGCAAATCGATCCTTTATTCCGTATCGTTGCCGGAAGGTCTGACCGTCAAGCAGATGTTCGCGCGGCTTGCCGCCGACGAGGTGCTGGATGGCGAATTGCCCGCCATCCTGCCGCCAGAAGGCAGCCTTCGCCCTGATACCTATCGCTTTACCCGTGGTACGAAGCGTGAGGAAATCATCAACCAGATGAGCGCGGCGCAGGAGAAGCTGATCGACATGATCTGGGAACGTCGTGACCCAGACCTGCCGATCAAGACGGTCGAAGAATTCGTGACGCTCGCCTCGATCGTGGAGAAGGAAACCGGCAAGGACGACGAGCGCGCCCATGTCGCTTCGGTGTTCTACAACCGGCTGAAGAAGGGCATGCGCCTGCAATCCGACCCGACGATCATCTACGGTCTCTTCGGCGGCGACGGCAAACCGTCCGACCGTCCGATCTACCAGTCGGACCTGCAAAAGCAGACGCCGTTCAACACCTATGTCATCAAGGGCCTGCCACCGTCTCCCATCGCCAATCCGGGCCGGGCCGCACTCGAGGCGGTTGCCAACCCGTGGCGCACCGATGACATCTACTTTGTTGCCGATGGCACCGGCGGCCATGTGTTTGCAAAGACGCTGGACGAACATAACGCCAATGTGCGCCGCTGGCGCAAGATCGAGGCCGAAAAAGCGGCTTCCGGCGCCAATCCCGATGTTGTCGTGGATGGTCAGCCCGGCGGCACCGAGGCGGAAAAACCGGCCAATAACTGATAGTTCTGACCGGGCCTTGTCATCACAAGGCCCGGTTTTTTGCACGGCATGATGGGGGCTTTCTGAATATGACATTGCAATCGATGACCGGGTTCGCGCGCAGCGAAGGAACCTCCGGCCGTTACCGCTGGGCGTGGGAATTGCGCTCGGTGAACGGCAAGGGGCTCGATGTGCGCCTGCGCCTGCCAAACGGTCTGGAAGCGCTGGAAACGGGCCTGCGGGAAAGCGCGGCACAGCATCTTTCCCGTGGCAATATTCAGGCGGGATTGACGCTGGCGATTGCGGAAAACCGGCTGGAGGCAGTGATCAACCGTGATGCTCTTGCCGCAGTTCTCGCTCTCAAGGAAGAACTGGGCGACGTCGTCGACGACAAGCCGCTGAGCTTCGATACGCTACTGTCGCTGCGCGGGCTCGTCGATTTTCGCGAGGCGGAAGATGACGCCGAGGCGCAGGCCGCGCGCAACGCCGACGTGCTTGCGGGCTTTGCCGCCGCCGTCGAGAAGCTGAAGGACATGCGCGAGCGGGAAGGGGCGTCTCTGTTTGCCATCCTGTCCGGGCAGATCGACAGGATCGAGCAACTCGTGAACCTCATCGAAAACGATCCTTCCCGCCAGCCGGAACAGATCGCTGCAAGGCTTGCCCAGCAGATTGCCCTTATTGGCGATGGCATGCACGGGCTCGATCGCGACCGTCTGCACGCCGAGGCCGCACTGATCGCTACCAAGGCGGATCTGCGCGAAGAGGTCGACCGGCTACACGCACATGTCCAGGCATCGCGCGAACTTTTGGCTCATGGCGGGCCAGTTGGCCGCAAGCTCGATTTTCTTGCACAGGAATTTAACCGCGAGTCGAATACAATCTGTTCCAAATCGAACGCCAGTGCGGTAACCGCAGCAGGCATAGAGCTGAAAGTGGTTATCGACCAGTTCCGCGAGCAGGTCCAAAATCTGGAGTAGACCCATGGTTCCGGTGAACAATTCCCCTGTTACGATTGCCCGCAGAGGGCTGATGCTGGTGATTTCATCGCCATCGGGCGCTGGTAAATCCACGATAGCGCGCAACCTGCTCGACAAGGACAAGAACATCAGCCTGTCCGTCAGCGTGACGACGCGCCCGCGCCGCCAGAGCGAGATTGAAGGCATCCACTACCACTTCATCTCCAAGCGCGACTTCGAGCGCCTGCGTGACAGCGATGAGCTTCTGGAATGGGCCGAGGTTCACGGCAATTTTTACGGCACGCCGCGCGAGCCGGTGGAAGTGGCGATGGCGGCCGGACGCGACATGCTGTTCGACATCGACTGGCAGGGCGCCGAACAGCTTCAGGACAAGATGAAGGCCGACGTCGTGTCGATCTTCATCCTGCCGCCAACCATGACCGAGCTGCAATCGCGCCTGCACCGCCGCGCCGAGGACACCGAAGCGGTGATCCAGACCCGGCTTCTCAATTCCCGCGCCGAGATCGAGCACTGGCGCGATTACGACTACGTCATCCTCAACGACGACCTGCAGGCGGCCTTCGAGGCCGTAGAAGCGATAGTCAAGGCCGAACGTGTGCGCCGCGACCGCCGCCACGGCATGTTCGATTTCGTGCGCGGACTGCTTGCGGAAGAACCGCAGCTCTGATTTGGCAGTTAAAGCGGCGTGTTATCTCTAATGCTGACGTAGCCATTGCCGGGACAGGCGCTCGTCTGCCGCGTCTGTTGCCCAGCCGTGGCCTGTGTCGAGTGTCTCCAGTACCACATCCGCGCCCGCAGTCGAAAATTGATCGGCCAAATGGGGCGCATCATCGCGATGCCGCCGCTCATCATGTGCACCTGCCAGCAGGAGCGCAGGATATCCGGTGAGCTTCGGAAAATGCTCGTTATTGCGTGGGGATAGTGGTCGAAGCAGAATTGCACCCCTCGACAGATGACGATTCTGGCAGATTGTTTCAGCCGCGATGATCGCACCGTTTGAATATCCCGCGAGAAAGGGTCTTTGCCCCGTCTGCTGAAATACGAATTCGATAAACCGGCAAAGCCCGGCGGCTTGATGTTTCAGGTCGTCGATATCGAGTTGTCTGTCGGGCTTTCTGCGAAAAAACGCAAAGCCATTTTCCCATGGCACAATGCCTCTCGGAGCATACAGAATGCCGTTGGGAAAAACGGCACGGCCAAACGAAGCGAGATCTTCCTCCGTTCTTCCCGAACCGTGTAGCAACACGACCGCGCAATCAGGCGATCCGACGGGCATGTGGAGCTTGTAGTGAAAACCGGCACTCTCCACGCGCTTGTCCCCTAATTCTGTCACCCGCGTTAGAAGTGCCGAAACGTCGCCTTCAATTACAGGCAGTTCGCCAGCGTCACAAATTCCTCGACCGACAGCGTTTCAGCCCGTCGTGTCGCGTCAATGCCTGCCTTTTCCAGCAGAACTTCACCGCCAAGGCTTTTCACGCTCTGGCGCAGCATCTTGCGGCGTTGGCCGAAGGCGGCTTCCGTTACCTTTTCGAGCTTCGCGACATCGCAGGGCAGCGGCTTTTCCTTTGGCAGCAGATGCACGACCGTCGAGGTAACCTTAGGAGGTGGGCTGAAGGCCTGCGGCGGGACGTCGAAGGCCATTTCCGAAACCGTGCGCCAGCCGGCGAGAACGCCAAGGCGGCCGTAATGGTTGTCGCCTTCTTCTGCCACGATGCGCTGGCCGACTTCCTTCTGGAACATCAGCGTCATGGAAAGCCAGAAAGGCGGCCATTCTTTCGGCAGCAGCCAGTTGACCAGCAATTGCGTGCCGACATTGTAAGGCAGGTTGGCAACGATCCGCACCGGTTCGCCAGCGGGAACCAAAGCCTCGAAATCGGTCTTCAGCGCATCACCCTCGATGACCTCAAGACGTCCGGGATAATGCGCTTCGATCTCCGCAAGTGCCGGCAGGCAGCGGCTGTCCCGCTCAATGGCGATAACCTTTTTGGCACCGAGCGATAGAATGGCGCGGGTGAGGCCACCAGGCCCGGGGCCAACCTCGATGACAGTAACGCCGTCAAGCGGCCCAGCGGTTCGGGCGATCTTCTGGGTGAGGTTGAGATCGAACAGGAAGTTCTGCCCGAGCGACTTCTTAGCGTCTAGCCCATGGCGCTGAATGACATCGCGTAGTGGCGGCAATCCGTCAATCGCGGCCATTATGCGCCGACCCGGCTGCGAAGAGAAATCTCCGCCGCCATCTTCAGCGCTGCGACAAGGCTCGTTTCGCTGGCAATGCCCTGGCCGGCGATGCCGAAGGCGGTGCCGTGGTCGGGCGAGGTCCGGATGAAGGGCAGGCCGAGCGTGACATTGACGGAATCGTCAAAGCCAAGCGCCTTGGCCGGGATAAGGGCCTGATCGTGATACATGCAGACGGCGACATCATAGCGCCTGCGGGCAGCATCGTGGAACATCGTATCGGCGGGCAGGGGGCCGAAAGCGTCGATCCCATCTTTCCGCAACCGTATGGTCGCAGGGTGAACCACATCGCGGTCCTCCGTGCCCAATGCCCCTTCTTCACCCGCGTGCGGATTGAGACCGGCGACCGCCAGTCGTGGTGCCTCGATGCCGAATTTCTGCCGCAGATCAGCATCGATAATGCGGCAGGTCGTAACGATCAGCTCTTCCGTCAGCGCTGAAGGCACGTCTTTTACTGGGATATGGATCGTTACCGGCACGACGCGGACCTTGGGTCCGGCAATCATCATCACCGGCATCACCTGTTTGCCGGTCAGGCGCAAAGCCAGATCGGCGAGAAATTCCGTGTGACCGGGAAAACCGAAGCCTGCTTCGTAAAGCACGGATTTCGCAATCGGATTGGTGACGACGGCGGAAGCCTTGCCCTCGACCGTCAAGGCAACGGCGAGCTCGATCGCCTTGATCGTCGCATGAGCGGCTCCGACATGCGGCTGGCCGGCCTGAACCTCGAAACCGACGGGAAGAGGAAGAACGGGAAAAGCACGGTCGAACACGCCGACGGCATCCGCCGCTTCGCAAGTCTCGATATTGACCGGTATGCCAAGCAGCGCCGCACGGCTCGCCACCACATCGGGATCGCCGACGAAGATGAAGGGCGCCACGCTGTTCTCCCGGCGGTTGGCCCAGGCGGCAATGGCGATATCAGGGCCGATACCGGCTGGATCTCCCTGAGTCAGGGCAAGCGGCAGGGATGCATGTGTCACGGAAAGGCCGGCTCTCGTATCAGGTGTTGACGATCTGCGCCTTCTTGCGCAGCTCATCCATATATTTCTTCTCGTTCGGGTTTTCGCCACCCTTGGCCTTCATCAGGTCTTCGGACTTGAACACCATTTCCGCTGCGTAATCGTCGGAAACCTGACGCTGCTTGCAGATTGCCAGATATTCGACGCCCTTTTCGGTCACACGTGTTCCTGTGGTGCCGCCTTCCTTGGTCTTTTCCACGAGAGGCTTCCACTCTTCCGGCAGTTCGGGCGCCAGAATCCGTCCAAGATCCTTGATCGCCACGTCCCGCATGGTGGCCGCGAAAGTCATGGCCTGGTCGCAGCCGGGATAACGCTTGCGCGAGGCTTCAGCCTCGGCCTTGCGCTTGCCGGTGATGGCATTGCGCTTCGATTCCGGAATGACAAAGATCACCTGTTGCAGGAAATATTCCGTCGTTACCGGCTTGTCGCCGCGTTCCCTCAGGCGGGTGACGAGGTCCTGGTTAGACATCTTGCCACGCGCACCATAACGGGCGTTCACAAGGCGCGGCCAGCTCATCTGCACGGCGATGAAGGATTTGAAGTGGTCCGCACCGACACCGGCCTTGGAGAGGATCTGCGTCAGCTGTTGCGGGTTCATCTTGTTGTTTGCAGCAAAGCGCGCAAAAGCCGCATCGACTTCTTGGGTGCTGACGGACATTTTCACCCGGCCGATTTCTTCGCGCTTCAGCGCCTCATCAACTAGCTGCTCGCGCGCTTTTTCGGCGAGATTGCCAGATTGACGCTGCAACTTCAGAAAGGCGACGCGCTTGGCAATATCATCATTGGTAATGGGGGTCTTGTTGACGACGATCTTGACCGTGCTGTCGGCGAAGGCCTGGCTGGCAAAGGGCGCAACGGCCATGGGAACGGCGAATATCGCAAAGGCGAAAGCAGCGCCACGCAAAGCCGTCTTTCCGAAATTCATCATATCCTTCTCCCTTTCGTCGGGCGGGGGTCTGTTTCCCCGTCCCGCCAATCTGTTCTGTCTGCCAATGGGGAATATTCCTTACCCCGGCTTCTCAGATCTGCACCTGTGCATCCGCACCGCGAATTTGCCACGTATATATCATCGCGATCTGCAAGACGGCAATGTGTCGGTTTGTTGAAAGAAACCCGATGGTTCTATACCGGACGAACCCTGGCGCGTTGTTGCGGCAAAACCGTGACTTTTACTGGCTGGATGGCAAAAAGGCAGGCCACGATGCTGTATGGCCTGCCTTTAAACTCAGTAATTGTTCGGTTTCCAGCCGATATCCATATCGGCCCAGTCCTCGTTTGCGGAACCGATGCTGACATCGCCGAGCGTGCGGAATGCCAGACGGGCATTGATCGACCAGTCATTGGCGGCCTGCCGGCTGGAATTGATATTGCCCTCGTCGGAGTAGCTGACCGTCAAGATCGTGCATTCATCCTGATAGGCGATGCCAATACGGCGCTCGGCGGCAAATTTTCCGTTCAGATCGTAGTTGATCGAGCCGAACAGCGACCAGTTGTCGTCCATGCGCAGTGTACCGGACGCCTGAACAATATCGCGGTCTTCATTGTAGCCGTACTGCGGCTGCGCCTTGACCTGCGTATAGCTGAGTTTGCCGGTGAGGCGGCGGTCCGAATAGCTGACGCCTGTCTCGGAACGGTTGATCTCGAGATTGTCCTTGTCGAAGCGCAGGCTCGACGACAGCGATAGGCCGATCGGCGCATCGAAGGCTGCCATGGCGACGTAGTCCGAGCGGTCGGATTCGAGACCGGAATTCGCGCCGACATTGACGAGATCGTAGGAGGCGAAAGAATTGTCACCCGCCAGATGGAAAGACTGGCCGGCAATGGCGCGAATGCCGTAGCCATTGTCGAATGTGCCGTTGTAGCGCAGACCGATGTTTGCGCGCGTGCCGCCCTCGATCCGGTCGAAACCGGAGAACTTGTCACGTTCGAACAGGTTGGTCGCGTCGAACACGAAAGCCTGCGAATCTTCGTTGGGGAAGCGGCCGGCATATTGTTCGTTCGGACGCACAAAAATCTGCGCAATAGGCTCGATCACATGGTTGCTGTTAAGCGCCGTGAACAGCCAGGGGTAACGCACTTCCAGACCGCCAGTTACCATGCCTCGCAACGCCGCATCGTCCTGCATCATGCCCTGATAGGCATAGGACGTGCCACCCGATGTAAAGCTTGCCGCCGACATATCCGTCCACAGCGCATCGCCACGGGCGGCAAGGATCGGCGTGATCTGCAGGCCGCTATCCATCGTGAAGGTGCGCTTCCATTCGGCTTCGGTGGAAAGACGCGTGTAGTTTCCTTCAAGCCCGTTGAACCGCGAATAGCCTCCAAGCGCGTAGGCATCCTGTTTCTGGCGGGTGATGCTGGTCAGGTTGGTGGTCAGCGAAAGTTCGCCGCCATAGATCGGATCCGGTACGAAATAACGGTAGTCGACAACCGGATGAACGATGGCCTGCTTGCGTTCGTTGGATTCGTTGTTGTCCGTATCCTGAACGTTGAAATAATAGCCGCGGGCATCGAAGCTGTTCCGCTCGCCAGCGCCAGCCAAATAGATCTGATTGGTCTGGACGTCGTTCTTGTAACCCTTCAGCCCATAGGTACGCGAAAAGTTGTTGTCGGTCTGCACCATGGCATCCCAACCGAACGCCCAGCGCGGATTGATGGAGAAGTTACCCTTGCTGGCAATCATGCCGCGATTATCGTTGAGGGCGTCACTGGTTCCGGCAGTAAATGTATCGGACTTCAGCTGGCTGATGCCGGCGACGGTCACGGTGTGCATGCCGGTTTCGAAACGCTGGCGCAGTTCCGCCTGCAGAAGCAGACCCTGCGTCGTGTAATAGGTCGGGGTAACGGTCACATCCGAGGTGTCGGACAGAACCTGGAAATAGGGCACGCCGATGCCGAAACCGAGGTTGTCGGTAATGCTCATTTGCGGGAAGAGGAAACCCGACTTCCGCTTCACCGTATTGTCCGGAACCGTCAGGAACGGCACATAGGCGATTGAATGGCCGAAAAGCTGCAAGCGGGCTTTTTCCAGCCGGATCGTATGCGTCTTGCCGTCCTGAATGACACGTTCAGCCTTGACCTGCCACAGCGGCGCCTTTTCGGGCCGTTCGGCGCAGGGCAAACAGGCGGTATAGACGCCGTTATTGAGGACCATGCGGTCGCCTTCGAGCCGTTCGGCACTTTCACCCGCGATGCGGGTATTGTCCGGGGTCTCGACGCGAAGCGCATTGACGAAGCCCTGACCGAAATCGTCAGTGACATCCATCTCGTCGGCATAGATCTTGTTGCCGCCGGGCTCGATCAGCTCGATGTTGCCGTGCGCAATCACGCGGCCCGTCTGCTGATTATATTCCACTTGCTGGGCCACCATACGGTAGCCCGAATAATGCATACGAACCACACCCTTTGCGATGACACGCTGGGAATCGCGATTATAAGTCAGTTCATTTGCCGTAAGCAGGAGTTTCGAATCGTCTTGGCTTCCGGGCGCAAGCAAACCACCCTGGCCGAAAGCGACCGGGCTGGATGCCAAATATGCGCACACAGCGGCACCTGTCAGAAGGGCCGTCCAAAGCCGCCTGATATTCCCGCGGTCATATACCGCCACTAGCCGTCCTCCTGATGAAGCAGAATGGTTGCCCCCAAAGCCAACGCCACGATGACTGGAACCCAGACCGCGACGGTGGGAGGGACAACGCCACCACTCCCGAATGCCCTTACGAGCACGGTTACTACATAAAGCACGAAGCCGGAAACGATTCCACCCAGAATCACGGAGCGCGACTGGGCGAAGCGGCTGAACTTTAATGAAACTGTCGCGGCGATCAAGGTCATCGCAACCAGAAGCAGGGGCGTCGATAGCAGGAAATGATACTGCGTCTCAAGCGCTTTCGACGACAGTCCAAAAGACTTTGCAACTTCGATCTTGTGAGAAAGATCAAAGAAAGCAACGGTTTCCGTCTGCGTCATACGTTCCTGAACGAATTCCCGTCTCAGATTGGTACTGATCCGCGTACTCTCTTGCCGAACTGGCACATGTCCCGCACGGGTTTCCGCGACGCCGTTAAGAAGCCAGTAACCATCTTCCAACTTTGCCGACTTCGCGTCCTGCCGGGAGACGATGTTGCCGGCCTTGTCGAGGTGTATCAGAACCACGTCGAGAAGCATGGTCCCGTTGTCTTCGAAGCTCTTGGCGCCGATGATCGTATCCTGGCCGCCGCTCGACTGGCGCATCCAGGGAATGATGTCCTGCTGGCGGCCGCCGCTGCCTTCGTTACGCCAGCCCGCTTCCATCGACAGCGACTGGTTTTGCCCCCAGGCGGCGATAGGGTTGAGGACGAGGACGGACAGGATTCCAAGAAAGACCGCACCAAGGACAAAAGGAAGGATGAATTGCCAGGCGGAGACGCCTGCCGCACGCGTGACGACGAGCTCGTAACGCCGGTTGAGCGAGATCAGCGTCGTCATGCCGACGAAGAGCGCGATGAAGGGAATAGTCTGCTGCAGGATCAGCGGCAGGCGAAGCGCGGTGAGGCCAAGTGCGCCTGGAACAGAATAGCCTGGCACGCTGGACATGCGCCGCGCCGTTTCGCTGAAATCGGCAAGATAGATAATTGCCGATACGCCGAGCAGGAACCAGATGGCCGTGATCAGATACCGTTTGAGGAAATACCGGGCGAGGGTGCTGAAAATCATGCGTTACCGCTCCCCGAGCTTCGCGCCAGCCGGCTGGAGAAAAGACGGCGCAGACGGCTGGCCGTATCCGCGATGATCTTCGGCATTCTCGGCTTGCGACCCGTGATGAGAATAAAGGCGGCGGCGGCGCCGCTGAGGCCCGGCACGGCATAGACCAGCGGAATGAAGGCCGCGCTCTGCTTGACCTGGTTGGTGACGTAAAAACCGAGCCAGCGCAGCATGAAGGCCGTCACCAGCGCAGCGACCATCGGATGCATCCGCGCTTCACGATGCGAGCGCGCATCAGCGGCTATGACCAGCGATATCAGTGCGAAGGCGAAGGCGAACATCCAGTCCGACAGGCGCTTGTGCAACTCACTGCGGAAGCTTTCGGGAGACCGCTTGTAACTCGCGTTGTCCTCGTCTGGCGAGAGAAGGAAACCGAGGCTCGCATCGCCCGGAGAAAGCGACGGTTCGGAAGTCTGCTTTTCCGACATGGTCGAAAGGTCAAAGGCATAGGACAGGAACTTGACGATGGAGACCTTGCCATCAGGTGTTTTCTGCTGGACTTCGCCGTCGCGCATCGTCAGCGACGTGCCGCTTTCATCGATCATGCCTTCCTTGGCGTAATAGATAAGATCGAAATTCGGATCGCGGCGGTCGGCGACGAACAGGCCCTTGAGGATACGGCCCTGACGCTGGGCGATCTGCACATAGAGGCCGTCCTGAACAGCGCGGAAGGTCTTTTCCTCGATCACCGACGAGAGGAGGTCGGCATAGGCAGCCGCCACCATCTGCCTGGCCGAATTTCGGGCAGGCGGCTCGATGAAGTTGGTGATGGTGAAGGAAAGCGCACTTAGAACGGCAGCCAGAATGATAACCGGGCGAAACATCACAGAGCGCGACGATCCGGCCGCATCGATGATGGCGAGCTCGGAATCGTTGTTCATCGCCGTGAACGTCTGGGTGATGCCGATGACGAGGGCGAAAGGCAACACGACGGGAATCAGCGTCGGCAGGATCATCGTCGCCAGCGCCATGAAGGAGCCCATCGACTGGCCGGTATCGGTGACGAGGTTGATTCTCTGGAGAACCTGGATGGTCCAGATGATGGCCAGCACCGGCAGCAGCGCGACCAGAAACATCTGCGTTGTCCGTCGCAGGATATAGTTCTCGAGAAGCTTCATACTGCCCTTGTCGACATTGTTTTTCTGCGCGATCGCTCGCCGGATTTCCGCCTATCTAATCGCATCGTTTGCAATTGGCTATTCCGGCACGCTCACAAATATGTTTTGCACGATGATTTTTCCACCGCCTGTGTCTTTTTGTGGAACAAGCTGTCGGTTTCATGACGCGATCGGCCATTCCACAAAAATGCCTTTCCTTTAGCGAATGTCGGCCTTTAAAGAATGTGAGCCTTTAAAAATGCAGGGTTGCGCCGGGGGCCGAAAAGGCCATGATCGGGCGCACACGCAAGTTATCCACGAAGAGCAGGAAAACATGTCCGCCAAATTCGATATTTCTTTCGCCAATTCCGCCTCGCTTGAAAATACCCTTGCCGTTGTGCTGCAAGCCTCGGGTGAGGCGCAGGCAGCTGCCGGCGCATCGGAAGCCGATCCGGGCGGCGTGCTTGAACGGGCGGCAAAGATTTCAGGCTTTTCCGCAAAGTCGATGACGACACTCGACGTGATTGCGCCGCAGGGTTCGGGCGCCGACCGGCTTCTCGTCATTGGCCTCGGCAAGCCGGCGAAACTTGTCGCCCATGACTGGTTGCGTGCCGGCGGCACCGCTGCCGCCAATTTCAGGAAGGCGGACAAGGTTGCCGTCTATCTAGATGCCCCGGGCGTCGATGTCGGTGCGCAGGCGGCTGCGGATTTTGCGCTTGGCCTGCTGCTGCGTGCCTATAGCTTCGATGCCTATAAGACCAAGAAGAAATCCGATGATGAGAAGTCGCCGAAGAAAGTAGAAATCGTCATCGTGACGGCAGTCCATGAGGAGGCGGAAAAGGCCTTTGCCGTGTCGGAGGCCGTCGCGGGCGGCGTTGTCCTGGCGCGTGATCTCGTCAACCTGCCGCCGAATGTTCTTGGTCCTGTCGAGTTCGCTGAAAAGGCGGAAGAGTTAAAGAAGCTCGGTGTCGAGGTCGAAATTCTCGGCGAGAAGGAGCTGAAGAAGCTTGGCATGAACGCGCTTCTCGGTGTGGCGCAGGGTTCGGCGCGTCCGCCCCGGCTTGCGGTCATGCAGTGGAACGGGGGCTCCAAGAAGGATGAGCCTATCGCCTTCGTCGGCAAGGGCGTTGTGTTCGATACCGGCGGTATCTCGCTGAAGCCCGGCCTTAACATGGAAGACATGAAGGGCGACATGGGTGGCGCTGCCGCCGTGACCGGCCTCATGCACACGCTCGCGGCCCGCAAGGCGAAAGCCAATGTGATCGGCGTCATCGGTCTGGTGGAGAACATGCCTGATGGTAACGCCCAGCGTCCCGGCGATATCGTCGCCTCCATGTCCGGCCAGACCATCGAGATTATCAATACCGACGCCGAAGGCCGGCTGGTTCTCGCCGATGCGCTTTGGTACACCAAGGAGCGTTTCAACCCGAAATTCATGATCAACCTCGCCACCTTGACGGGAGCGATCACGGTTGCACTCGGCAATCTTCAGGCTGGCCTTTTCTCGAATGATGACGAGTTGGCTGCACGTCTTTCGCAGGCGGGCGATGTTACGGCGGAAAAGCTGTGGCGCATGCCGCTGGGCAAGGATTACGACAAGATTATTGATTCCAAATTCGCCGACATGAAGAACAGCTCCGGCCGTCTGGCGGGCTCTGTCACCGCCGCTCAGTTCCTGAAGCGTTTCGTGGGCGAAACACCCTGGGCGCATCTCGATATCGCCGGCACCGCCATGGGTTCGCCGTTGACCGAGATCAACCAGTCCTGGGGATCCGGCTACGGTGTGCGGTTGCTGAACGAACTCGTTCGCGCCCACTACGAAGATTGATGCGACCGGAGCTGCAAGTCCGCAGATGACTGAAATCCTGTTCTACCATCTGACGGAATCGAAGCTGGAGGATGCATTGCCGCCCTTGCTCGAAAAATCGCTGGAACGCGGCTGGAAGGTCGCGATCCAGACGGTGGACGAGGAGCGCCGCGATTTCCTCGACACGCATCTGTGGACCTTTCGTGACGACAGTTTTCTGCCGCACGCAACGGATAGCTCTGCCGCGCCGCAAAACCAGCCAATTCTTTTGACGGCGTCGAATGCGAACGGTAACGAGGCGAGTGTGCGGTTTCTCGTCGACGGTGCCGAACCGCCGGCGGTGGAGGGCTATGAGCGGATAGTGTTCATGTTCGACGGATATGATGCCTACCAGCTGGAAATGGCGCGGAACCACTGGAAAAGGCTGAAGACCGAAGGTCATGCGCTGACCTATTGGCAGCAATCGCCGGAAGGCCGCTGGCAGAAGAAGGCCTGATCACAGTTTCCCACACAAAAAGACTGGCAAAAATTCGCATGTGGCGCTGCCTGCCGGTTTTCGCATTATGAGCCGAATCAGACACAGCTGTCTGATCCGGCCGACAGGTGACGGACGGTGGCGGCTGCCACAGACGAAACAGCAGAAGGACATCATCATGGGACAGGCGATTTCACGGCCCGACGGGGAAATAGAGCGTCTGGTCGCGGTGCGGTCAATCATGTCCGTCAAGAATGCCGAGATGCCGGAACTGGAAGTGCTGTCTCGATTGGGGCAGGGCGTCTTTGACGTCCCGCGTGCGGCCGTCCATATCGTCGACGAGGACTGGCTCCATATTGCCGAACAGGCGGGAATGCAACTTTCGGAATGCCCGCGCGATCTGTCGATCTGCAACCGAGTAATTGCCAGTCAGGATGTCGTGGTCATTTCCGATCTGACCCAGCATCCGGATTTCCGCTTCATGTCCTATGTGAAGGGCGGTCCCGGATTGCGTTCCTATGCTGGCGCGCCGATCGAGCTGGAACCGGGTCTTGTGGTCGGCGCCTTTTGCCTTGTCGATACGGTGCCGAGAAAATTCTCTCAAAGCGAAATTGACAATCTGAAGCACTTTGCGCTGCTGGCGGCCGCACTCCTGCGTCTACAGAAGGCCAATTTCACAATGAGTCTGGCGGAGCGTGACTTGCGGGATGCGGTGATGACTGATCCGTTGACCGGCTTTTACAATCGCAAGGCGCTGGAGGCGATTGTCGATGGCCAGCTTGGCGCGGCTCTGCGTGAGAACGAGGCCTTCGGCGTGCTCTATCTCGATCTGGACGGTTTCAAGGCGATCAATGACACGTTCGGTCACCCGGCGGGTGACCGGGTACTGACCGCCGCCGCCGACCGCATTCGCAATTCGATCCGCAGCGAAGATACGGTGGTGCGCATGGGGGGCGACGAATTCGCCATTTTCATACCCCGTCCCAGCAGGTCTGAGGTGATGAACGGACTGGCAGACAGGCTTCTGGCAGCCTTCCGTGAACCCTTTGATGTTGACGGGCAGGCGGTCGGTGCGCGTCTCAGCATTGGCGGCGCCATCGCCCCTCAGGCCGGTGCTGACCGCGCCACGCTTTTGCGCAGCGTTGACGAGGCACTGTATCAGGCAAAAAAGTCAGGGCGCGACCGTTTCGTCAGCCGCGCCCTTTGATGCACCTGTCTTCCGGAAGGCTTCCAAAAGCCTTTCGGCTCCTCAGTCGTAGAAGGAATCCACGAATTTGTGGCGGCCGAGCAGGAAGGCATCGGCCACATGAGTCAATGGCGCAAGATCGACATCAGAGCGTCCGGCCTTGATGATTTCTGCAAAACGCTCGTAGAGCGCCGGATATTCCCGCTCAGGTTCCGACACCGCCTGCTCGCCATTGATGGAGAGCTTCGCGCCGCCTTCCGAAAGCACCATCTGCCCGGCCGCCGTTTCGGCAACGATATCCCAGCTCTGTTTGCCGGTCTGGCGCCAGTCGAACTCGGCGCGCACGGGCATTTTCGTAACATCGGAAAAATGCAGCTCGGCAGCGATGGGCGCGTCGCGGTTTTCCGGGAACTCAAGCGTTGCCTTGGTCAGGAACAGCGCGCGGGGCAGGATGTGGGTGATGATCGACAGCGCATTGATGCCGGGATCGAACACACCGAGACCGCCCGCCTGCCAGATCCATGCCTGATTGGGGTGCCAGTGGCGCACATCCTCTTTCCAGATGACATGCACGCTGTCGATTTTTGTCGAGGCGAGAAACGCCTTTGCAGCTTCAACGCCCGGCGCATAACGCGAGTGCCAGCTTGCAAATAGCGAAAGACCCTTCGAATCCGCAAGACGAACGAGATCCTGAACTTCCGAAAGCGTTGCGCCCGGCGGCTTTTCGAGGAAAACGTGCTTGCCGGCATTCAGCGCCGCATATGCAGCCTCGTAACGGTACTGCGGCGGCATGCAGAGCGATACGGCCTCGATATCCTCGACGGCCTCCAGCATGGTCTCGATGGTGCCGTAAGAAGCGACGCCATCCACGGTACCGTGGCGGCTGGCCGTGCAGATCAATTCAAAATCCGGATTGCCTGCGATGGCGGGAAGGTGCTGGTCGCGAACGATTTTGCCGACGCCGACGATGGCAAGCTTGGTGGCTGACATGAAGTGGGACCCATTTGTATGATGCGTGGGATAAAGTGTGACTTTACGAGTTTTTTAACAGAAACGATCAAAGGAGCAAGGCGATCGTCCTTGCAGGTCTCGTCTTTTTTCGGTGCGTAACGGCATGGCAAAAATCGGTATGCATATTTTATGTTGCCTAATATTTGAAATGCGAAAATATTGTTTCAAATTTAAAAGTATTGATTTTTATAACTTAATGCTTTTAAAATTCGAACTCGAAGTTAAGTTCCGAAATATTAATGTATATTTTATATGCAAATCAATTTCAATTTCATTATTAAATGTATTATAGTCAGTATTTAAAATACATATTTATATGGATTTTGTAATTATTTAAATGAAGGCAATTGTCAGCTAAATAAGTACAGCGTAATTTTTGCGTATTTATCTACGCTAAGTTCTTTAGTGTCGACATAAAATTCGTTAGTTAGACTGTCTCGATGGTTTTTTCGTTTGGTTGTTGGTTGGCGCTTCGCTTCGTTTCTTGATTTTCCTGCTCGGCATTGTGCGACGCCGGCGGTGAGGAGGTACTCGAACTCGTGTCTTGTCAGTCGCTTGCTGTTGGCACCTGTCCGGCGATTTGGCCGGGGGCAGCCCGCGGTGGAGCGACAGGTCGTGTGGAGCGATTGGCTATATGTACTGATTTTCCTGCATAAACGCGGGATTTGTGAAGGTCAAACGCCGGAACCACGGCAAAAGAATAGTAATGACCGGGGGACATGCAGAGATGATGGAATTGATCGCCGCCCAGGCGGCCGCGTCAGCCGCCGAGTTGCCGTTTCTGCTGCTCCAGGCTGCGGCCCTTGTCGGCATGGTGTCGGTGCTGATCCTTCTGCAGCGAAACATCGCTCTCGATGACGCTCGTTATAAGATCTACTACGGCATCATCTTCGGGGTTACCGGTTTCTTGCTGACGCTACTGGTATCCGAGTTCATCAAGCTGCCTTCCAAGCCCTATATCCGCTCTGACCTGCTGTTCCTGGCTGGCGTGTTGGGGTCCTGGCAAGGCGGCTTGATAAGCCTGGCACTCGTCTCCGCAGGGCGATTTTTGTTTGGTGGTCCGGCACTCTTTGGGGCCGCTTTTCTGGATATGAGCATCATCTCGGCTTTCGGGATGGCAATGTATGGCTGGATGCGCAGGCGCAGTCTCACTGAACTCGGCGTCCGCGAGGTCTTCGGCGTATTCGCGGTCAGGATTTTCGCGGCGTTGTTCGCTGTTTGCGTGACCTATAGTCTCAGCATGATAAATCAGGACGTTTTTCTCAGTAACGTCGGACGGCGCATCTTCGGCTCGTTGGTTGGGTTGCCGATGATCGCCTGTCTGTTTCTGTTGCTGCGCAGCGAGGCGCGGGCGCGTGAAGAGGCAAGGAAACGCGATGCTGCGGCGCGGACGGATTCGTTGACGGGCCTTCCAAACAGGCGCGCCCTCAAAGACCATATCGAAGCCGTGATGCGGCAGGAGCCGGCCGTTCCGCACGCTCTCCTTCTCATAGAAACCGTCAATATGGCCGATGTCGCCGCCTGCCAGGGCGAGGATTGGGGCGATCTTTTCTGGCCGAGGCTGGCACAGGAAATCTGCAACGATGACAACGGTCTGCTGTCGAGTTCCAATGCACCGCGCAGCTTCATGTTCGGCGATACCACGCTTGCAGTCGTCATGTCGGGGATTTCGCTCGAGAAGTCGGAAAGCACAAGGCTGATAATGCGTCTCCACGACGGGTTAAGTACATTTTCACGGTCTGCGGATCCAGAACCGGTGCCGCATCTGAAAATCGGTGCCGCTAATCTGGATAAGCTTTCCCGGCAGAACGTGGCTTCCTTCCTCCGGCAGCTTAGTCTTGCGCTGCGAGGAAGCGAAAATCCGGTTCAGATATTCCCCTTCTCCTTTGCCGATAAAGCCACGCGCGACGAGGGGGTGCGCCAGATGCTGGTCAACTGGATCAGATCCGGCAAGCCGCCGATATTTTATCAGCCGAAATTCGAAATGCACAATCGCCGCATGATTGGCGCGGAGGCTCTTTTACGGGCGGTGGATGCGTGCGGACAGCCGCTTTCGCCCTATTATGTACTGGAGATTGCCGAGCGTCACCGGCTGCTGGTGGAGTTTGAATGGTCGACGATCGAAGCCGTCGTCCGCGACCTCATCGACCTGCGGGGCCTCGACCCGGACTTTCATCTGGCGGTGAACATTTCCGCATCGTCTTTTGCCACTGCGGGCTTCGGAGAGCGGGTTGTGGCCTTTTTGAACGAGATGGGGGTCCCGGCGCACCGTCTGTCGATCGAAGTGACGGAGATGAGCAGGATACCGGCCATCGACATCGTGCAGCAGAATTTCGACAGGCTGAGCGAAGCGGGCGTGCGGCTGGCGCTCGATGATTTTGGCACCGGTTATGCGGCACTCACCCTGCTTGCGCGGTTCCCCTTCGAGGAGGTCAAGATCGATCACTGGATGACGTCCCGGCTTGAACAGTCGCGGTTCCGGGAGGCCATCGCGCTCGCCTTCGAAAGCGCCGAACGTTACGGCGCCACGCTGGTGACGGAAGGTATAGAAACGGAAGAGCAGAGCAGGCTGCTCATGCAGATGGGAATCCGTTTCGGTCAGGGCTATCTTTATTCGCCGGCCGTGCCGCTCGAGCGGCTACAGCCTCGCAGGGAGTGCGCTTAGATTTTCGCACCAGCATCATGACGCATCACTGCGTCATTGCATCCTCATATTCGCTCGAAAGCATCAGCCACTGCTCCTCGGCGTCTGAAAGCTTGCTCGCGGCTTCGCCACGCTCTTTGACTTTCTGCGCGGCCTTGGCAGGTGCCTTTTCGTACAAAGCAGGGTCCGCCAGTTCCTTGTCGAGCGACTGAATCACTTTCTCAAGCTTCGCCGTCAAAGATTCGATTTCATTGATCTTTTTTTTCAGCGGCGCAAGCTGGGCGCGTTTTTCGGCGTTGGCCTTGCGCTGGTCGGCTTTCGATGTCTGGTCGGCGGCGGCTTCTGTCTTCTCTTCCTTCTTTTTTCCGGAAGAGACGACGAGGTCGCGATATTCCTCCATGTCACCTTCAAAGGTCTTCACCGTGCCGTCGGCCACCAGCCACAGGCGGTCGACAGTTGCCTCGATGAGATGCCGATCGTGCGAGATGAGGATGACTGCGCCGTTATAGTCGTTCAGCGCCTCGATAAGCGCCCGGCGACTGTCGATGTCGAGATGGTTGGTCGGTTCGTCGAGGATGAGCAGATTTGGCGCATGGAAGGCCGCAAGTCCCATCAGCAGCCGGGCCTTTTCACCGCCGGACAGGTCTTTCGCCGCCGTCGCCATCTTCTCCGTCGCAAGTCCCATCTGCGCAACCCGCGCCCGCACCTGCGCTTCAGACGCCAGCGGCATCAGCTTGCGCACATGTTCGACCGGTGTCTGGTCCGGCACGAGATCGTCCAGCTGATGCTGCGCAAAGAAGCCGATCTTCAGGCCGGGGGCGATGCGAAGATCGCCCGCTTGCGGCGCAAGCCTGCCGGAGATGAATTTCGCAAAGGTCGATTTGCCGTTGCCGTTGGAACCGAGCAGAGCGATGCGGTCGTCATTATCGATGCGGAGATTGAGCTGCTTCAGGATGGATTTGCCCGGCTCGTAACCCACGGCACCGCCATTGATGGCGACGATGGGTGAGGCGGGCTGCTTTTCCGGCTCCGGGAACGTGATCGGCTGGACGTGGTCCTCGATCACGGCGGCGACGGTGCCCATGCGCTCCAGCGCCTTGATACGGCTTTGCGCCTGGCGCGCCTTGGTGGCCTTGGCGCGAAAACGGTCGATGAAGCTTTGCAGATGTTTGCGCGCGGCGTCGTTTTTCACCTTCGCCTTCATCTGCAATTCGTCTGCTTCGGCTTTCTGGCGCTCGAACTGGTCGTATCCGCCGCGATAGAAGGTCAGTTTCTTCTGGTCCAGATGCACGATGGAATTGACGGCATTGTTCAGCAGATCGCGGTCGTGGCTGATGATGATGACGGTATGCGGATAACGCCGGATATAGTCTTCCAGCCAGAGCGTGCCTTCAAGGTCGAGATAGTTGGTCGGCTCGTCGAGCAGCAGGAGGTCGGGTTCGGCAAACAGCACGGACGCGAGCGCCACGCGCATGCGCCAGCCGCCGGAGAACGAAGAGGCGGGGCGAAGCTGCGCCTCGTGATCGAAGCCAAGACCGGCAAGAATGCTGGACGCACGGGCTTCGGCCGAATGCGCGTCGATATCGACCAACCGCACCTGAATTTCCGCGATCCGGTGCGGGTCTGTTGCGGTTTCCGCCTCGGCCAGCAGCGCGCTGCGCTCCTTGTCGGCGGAAAGCACGATGGAAATCAGCGATTCTTCCGTTCCCGGCGCTTCCTGCGCAACCTGGCCGATGCGCGCCAGTTTCGGGATCGTTACCGAACCGCTTTCCGCTGAAAAGTCACCGGTGATGACCCGGAAAAGAGTGGATTTGCCGGCGCCGTTGCGGCCAACGAGGCCCACCTTCACTCCAGCCGGAAGCGTCACGCTGGCGTGGTCGAGAAGCAGGCGCCCGGCGATGCGGGCGGAGAGATCGGTAATCGTAATCATGGCGCCGTTTTGGCCGAACTGCGTGGCCAAGGCAAGAGCGCGCGCGCCACACCAGATCAGATATGCAGCTTCAACAGCCGAGCTGCGCCAGATAGCTGCTGCGGCTGCGTTGAGCCACGTCCCGGGAGTAGCCTATGACGCAATTGCGCGTGCCGCAGCGTGCGGACAGCAGGGCGAGCTCGGCATGGCTGAAAAATTCGGCTGATGTCGCGGTGCAGTCCACTGCCGCAACGCCGATCGAGACGGTCAGATGCTCGCCGTCGCCCTCACTGGTGACGAAACGCAGCGCCTCGACGTTCTGCCGCAACCGCTCTGCAATTGCTTCAGCTGTATTTTGCGAGACGTCGGCGAACAGAAAAGCGAACTCGTTTCCGCCGATGCGGGCTACGAAATCGTCCTTCTTGATCGTCTTGCGGAAAAGCGCTGCCAGCCGGCGCAGCGCCTTGTTGCCGGCGGTGGGGCCGTATTTGCCGTTGATTTCGCGGAAATGGTCGATGTTGAGCAGCACAAGCGATGTGGCTGATGCCACCTGAGCGCCCGAAAACAGGTCGCCGAGCTTCTCGAGGAAAGCCGCCCGGTTGGGAAGCGCCGTCAAGGCATCACGCAGGGAATTCGCCTGAAGATCGGTCCTGCTTTTCTCAACCTCGCGGATTTTCATCAGCCCCATGGAAACGAAATGCCGGAGACTCGTTTGTTCCTCGTGAATATCGCCCATCAATTGCGCAAGCCGCTCCGTTGCAGGCAGCTCGGAGTGATCTTGCCCGGAAAGACTGGCAATGAATGTTTCGGTGCGTTGCAGGCCGGCTTCCAGCCGCGCGGAAATCTGCTTCAGCGTCTCGAAGGCCGTCGCTGCCATCTGCTCGGCCTCGATCTTCGAAAAACCCGGCAGATTGTGTCTCTGGCCGACAATATCGATTTCATGCTGTTGCGGCGCGTTGCCAAGGGCGAGAATATCACGTCCCATCGCCGGGTTATGCCCCGACAATATTTCGTAGATCAGTTCGTAGTTTCGCGGCAGCGGTGCAATATTCATCTTGTCGATGAACTGAGCGATTTTTGTAAAGACGAGACCGTTCCTTGCCTTCTCGCGTTTTTTATCGCCCGCCGTTGACGTCACTGACAGCCCCAATACCAATAAATTATGAATGCACCGGTGATAACCGATTGTTGAACACGATTATTCTTACAAGCAACGGTTTAAAATAGGCTAAACCTGACGAGGTTTTCATTGCGGTGAGACCCCAATTCTCGTGGAGGGGACGGTTGAGCGCCGGATGCGGTTTTTGATCAGTAGTATGACAAATCCTGATTTGATTTCAGGCGGCGGTCGTTTTTATATCGCATCATCGATGTAGCAGAAGAGGGTGCAGCCTATGACGACCTCCAGAACCTTATATTCACTTTGCGGAAGCGATAGCGCACGGCCGTTCTCTCCCCATTGCTGGAAAACCGTGCTTTCGCTGGCGCATAAGGGGCTGGAGTTCGAGGAGCGTCCCTTGCCCTTCACGGTCATCCCGACGGTGGAGGACGGTTTTTCGAGGACCGTGCCGATCCTTCGTGATGGCGACCAGCTGGTGAGCGACAGTTTCGAGATCGCCCTTTATCTGGATGAGGCCTATCCGGAGCGGCCGTCGCTGTTTAACGGGGAAGGCGGCAAGGCGATGGCGCGTTTCGTTGAAAGCTGGTCGCAGACGGTGCTGCACCCGGCCATCACCCGCATTGCCGTGCTCGATATCCACAATATGCTTGATGAGCCTGACCGCCTTTATTTCCGCGACAGCAGGACGAAGGCGCTCGGCCGGACGCTCGAGGATGTGGTGGCGAACCGTGAGGTGGAAATCGCGGCCTTCCCAGCGCTCCTGGCGCCGATCCGCCGCATGCTGGGCTTCCAGCCTTTCATCGGCGGCTCATCGCCGCTGTTTGCGGATTACATTGTTTTCGGTGCGCTGCAATGGGCAAGGATTACCACCGGAGCGGATCTGTTTTCCGAAAACGACCCCGTCCGTGACTGGTTCGAAGGCTGCCTAGACCTCCACGACGCCAGAGGCCGCAGTGTGACAGCGGCGTGAAATGTCTGCAGCCATCGTCGCAATGTGGTTGATCCCCCTTGTTTTCGGGCCTTTGGGCGGGTAAAGACCGCCCACTTTCTCTATAGGAAAAGGAAACGGACACATGGCGATTGAACGCACATTTTCGATGATCAAGCCGGACGCAACCAAGCGTAACCTGACTGGCGCGATCACCAAGGTATTTGAAGACAACGGTCTGCGCATCGTCGCCTCCAAGCGCGTCTGGATGAGCAAGCGCGAAGCCGAAGGCTTCTACGCCGTTCACAAAGAGCGTCCCTTCTTCGGCGAACTGGTTGAAGGCATGACCTCCGGCCCGACCATCGTTCAGGTTCTGGAAGGCGAAAACGCTATCCTCAAGAACCGCGAAATCATGGGCGCAACCAACCCGGCCCAGGCTGCTGAAGGCACCATCCGCAAGAGCTTCGCGCTTTCCATCGGCGAAAACTCTGTTCACGGTTCGGACGCTCCTGAAACCGCCGCACAGGAAATCGCCTACTGGTTCGCCGAAACCGAAATCGTCGGCTGATTCAAAATATCAACGGCTTGAATCGCCATCTCAGGCGATGGCATGAAGCCGCTGAAAAGACTCGATGAAACGGAGCCGAAAGGCTCCGTTTTTTTGTATTATTTGCAGGTAGATTGTTTCCTGTGCCGAGCATCCGCCCCCCTCATTCCTGTGCTTGTCACAGGAATCCAGCCGACGCGCGTCCGCGCGGCGAAAGAGTCTGTCCAGCCCAAGGACGTGTGCTGGCTAGATTCCTGTGACAAGCACAGGAATGAGGGGAGGTTCAATTTTCGCTTCGTCTCCTCCGACGATCGTCACGACGCCGGACACCCCTCGACAGGACGCATATCCGTCGTGCCGTCCGCTTTGAACACGTCCGGATTGGGTGTGTAGAGCGGCCCTACCGTCAGCGGTTTGGCGGGAAGGAGCGACTGGTCGGTGTCGGAGCGGATGGTGGTCTCTATCGTCTGCAGTACATCGCCTTCCGGCCCTTTGATGCGGATCGTGACCTTGTAGGGGCGGTCCTGCTTGACGCATTCGACCGGCGGACTTTGAACGGCGATCTTTTCATCTGCCGGGAAAATCTTCTCCCTGGTCGTCAGCTCGGTGCCGCCGCGGGGATTTTCGAAGGTCGCTTCCAGTGTGCTGCCGTCGCGGATGGGGGCGATGCGCTGCAAGGTCACGAGGTAGGTGGCAATCGCCACACGGTAGTTGAAGACGAACATGCGGCCGGAAACCTTCGCGACATCGCGCGGCTCGTCCCGCTGACAACCGGAAAGACCGAGCACCATAGTGATCGCCAGCAACGGAATGGTTATTCCTTTCATGCCTGCGCTTCCTTCTTGCGGTGATAATGCCGGCTGGCTTTCTGCCGGTTGCCGCACACCGTCATGTCGCACCAGATGCGGCTTCTGTTCTTGCTGCGGTCGATGAAAAGCCAACCGCAATTGCCGCAAATCCGCAGCCGTTTCCGCGTCTCCGCCGCAAGCAGCGACAGAGCTGAATGGGCGGTCGCATTGGCAAGGCTCTCTCGCAGAGGAAACAACCTTAGTGCCGTGCCGCAAGCGAAGAGAAGCCCTGCCAGCCGGCCGTCGTCATCGTCGCCATTCGTTATCGAAGAGCGGAAATAATCGTCGATCGCCTCGCGAAGATCGAGAAATACCTGCCTCATGTCCGCTTCGGGCGCGATGAGTGCGGGAAACCTGTCGCGCTCCGCTCCGAGTCGAGTCGACGCCTCGGCAAAAGTGGCGATCTGTTCGGGGGCGGCAAAACGGTCGACCGATTTTGCCGCGTCCGCGCGCAGGATGACGCTATTGGCGACATCGAGGGCCAATGCGCCGCCTGCGAAACGATGTTCTGTCCAGCGAAATGTCATGGCGACATTATAACTATCAAAATGGATTTTAACAGTTATAATGCGATGGGGAGGACGGATTGGCTTATTTCCTGCAACAATTGCTGAATGCCGTACCGGTCGCCTCGCTTTATGCGGTTCTGGCGTTCGGCTATGCGATCGCCTTTTCGGTCACGAAACGGGCCGATGTCACCTATGGCGCGATTTTCGCTTTCGCCGGTCAGACCTGTCTGCTGTTTGCCGATTTTGGCTGGAACCGGCTGTGGCTGATCTTGCCTGCAACACTAGCGCTTGGGGCAGGGGCCGGTCTTTTTGGCGGTCTGTGGGCGGCGGCTTTCATCGGCAGGGCGGTGATGCGGCCCCTGGCGAAAGCCTCCCCCAATGCGGTGACGGTCGCCTCCATTGGCGTGCTGATCGCGCTCACCGAAAGTGCCAGACTTGCCGCCGGCACGCGGCAATTATGGCTACCGCCGCTTTTGTCGGAACCGGTGCGATTCTGGGCCGATGGAAGCTTCGCCGTCACCCTGACGTCGATGCAGATGCTGAACACGGCTGTCTTCTGCCTGCTCGTTCTCACAGGCACTTTCTACCTCCAGCGTTCCGGCTTTGGCAGACGCTGGAAGGCGGTGTCGGACGATGCTTTCGCCGCGTCACTGTGCGGGGTAAATGCAGGCAGGGTGTTCCTGCTGTCCTACTGTGCAGCGGGTCTGCTTGCCGCCATCGCCGGCGTCCTCGCCACGTTTTATTACGGCACCATGGATTTCGGTGCCGGTCTGGTGTTCGGCCTGAAGGTCGTGCTGATTTCGGCAGCGGGCGGTTATGCAAGCCCGCTCGTCTGCGCGCTCGGGGCTGCTGCCGTCGGGTTCGCGGAAACGCTATGGGTCGGTTACGGCCCGGTTGTCTGGCGGGATGCGGCGGTTCTGGCACTTCTGGTGGGCTGGCTGATCGTCATGCGCAGCAGGGTGGAAGCGCCCTAGAGCATTTCCAGGAGGGGTGGCGTCCGGTTTCCGTCCGGAAGTGCGGGAAAACACAAAGCGTTACCGCCATTTGTCCTTGGCCGTGTCGTCGGTCGTCTTTGCGGCAACCCAGTCGCCCTTCGTGCCATCCTTGCCATGTTCCTTTTTCCAGAACGGGGCGGACGTCTTGAGGTAGTCCATCACGAAATTTGCACCGTCAAAAGCGGCCTGCCGGTGCCGGGAAGCGGCAATGACGAGGACGATATTCTCGCCGGTGGCGATCTTGCCATGGCGATGAATGGCGGTGAGGCCGAGGAGGTCGAAGCGTTCGATGGCGAGTTGCGCGATACGGGTCATTTCCGCTTCGGCCATGCCGGGATAATGCTCGAGTTCCAGCGCCGCGAGCGTGCCGCCATCATCGCGACAAAGCCCGGTGAAGGCCACCACCGCGCCGATGCTCTTGTCGCCTTCCGTCAGCCTGCGGGTTTCTTCCGCAGCGTCGAAATCCTGTGCCTGCACGCGGACCGTCGGCTGCATCCGGTTATCCCCCCGTCATGGGTGGGAAAATGCCGATCTCGCGCGCACCCGCAATGCTTTCGTCATGTTCGACATGTTCCTGATTGACCGCAACGCGGATCACATCCGGAAATTCGAAGGCGGCTTCGTAGTTTTCACCAAGGGTTGAGAGATAGGCGATCAGCTCACCGGCCGTGGTAACGGAGGAGGGGATATCCAGCTCCTCCTCCGCCGTGCCGATCTTTTCGCGAACCCAGGCGAAATAAACGATCCGCGCCATCATTCTTCGTCCACGATGTGCTTGAGACCCGCCTTGAAGTAGTCGTAGCCGGTGTACATGGTGAGCGCTGCTGCAAGCCAGAGAAGCGTAATTCCCATCTCGGTCGTGTAGGGCAGAACCTTGTCTCCCGCGGGACCGGCAAGAAGAAAGGCGATGGCCACCATCTGGATGGTGGTCTTCCACTTCGCGATGCGGGTGACGGGAACGCTGACCTTCAGCGCCGCCAGATATTCACGCAGGCCCGAGACCAGAATTTCGCGGCAGAGAATGGTGATAGCGGCCCACAGCGACCAGCCGGCAATCGTGCCGTCCGCTGCCATCAAAAGCAGCACCGAGGCGACCAGCAGCTTGTCGGCGATCGGGTCCAGCATGCGGCCGATATTGGAGGTCTGATTCCAGATACGCGCCAGATAACCATCCAGAAAATCGGTCAACGAGGCGACGATGAACAGCCAAAGTGCCGTCCAGCGCGCAAAATCCGAGCTTTCCAGCTTTCCTTCGATGTAAAAACACAAAACGATGACGGGAACCGCCAGAATGCGGGCATAGGTGAGGAGGTTGGGAATGCTGTATGCGCGCGAAGCCATGGGAAACCTGTCAGTCTGGATAAGCTGCCTTGATGCCGCCCCTGACGCATAGGGTCAACACGTTATTATGTTTTTTTAGCAGTTCGTTGCGACAGTGCGCCTTCAATCGCCACTGCTCTCATGGAAGTGATTGTAGATTTGCCGCGCTACGGCTTCTGAAATGCCGGTGACATTCATCAGATCGTTGAGGCCTGCGCGTGAAACCGCCTTGGCCGTACCGAAATGCTGCAACAGCGAGCGCTTGCGTCCTGGGCCGATCCCCGAAATTTCGTCCAGCGGATTGCGCACCATTTCCTTCTTGCGTCGCGCCCGGTGTGAGCCGATGGCAAAACGGTGGGCCTCGTCGCGCATGCGCTGGATGAAGTAAAGCACGGGATCGCGCGGCGGCAGGGAAAAATCGCTGCGGCCATCCGCAAAGAAGCGCTCGCGGCCCGCCTCGCGGTCCACACCCTTGGCGACGCCGATGGCAATCACGCTGTCGCGAATGTCGAGCTCATCGAGGATGGCACGCACCGCCGTCATCTGTCCCTGACCACCATCGATCAGGATAACGTCCGGCCAGGCGGGGAAGGGCATGTCCGCGGCTTCCTCGGGTGTGGGCGTCAGCGTCTGCGCGCGGTCGGGCTTGCCCTCTTCCTTCAACAGGCGCGAGAAGCGGCGGGTCATGACCTCACGCATCATGCCGAAGTCGTCACCGGGAGTGATATCGGTCGATTTGATGTTGAACTTGCGATACTGGTTTTTCACGAAGCCTTCCGGCCCCGCCACCACCATGCCGCCCACGGCATTGGTGCCCATGATGTGCGAGTTGTCGTAAATCTCGATCCGGCGCGGCACGTAAGGAAGGTTGAAGGTTTCCGCGAACCCCTTCAACAACCGCGCCTGAGACGAGGTTTCCGCCAGCTTGCGGCCATGCGCCTCGCGGGCATTGGCAAGAACATGGTCGGTGATGTCCTTCTTCTCGCCGCGCTGCGGCACGCTGATCGTGACCTTGTGTCCGGCTTTTTCGCCAAGAGCAGCGGCCAGCAATTCCTGTTCCTCTACCGTTTCGGAAAGCAGGATCTGTTTCGGCACCGGCTTGTCGTCGTAAAATTGCGCCAGGAACGCATTGAGGATTTCCGAGCCGGGCAGGGACGGGTCGGCCTTCGGGAAATAAGCGCGGTTGCCCCAGTTCTGGCCGGTGCGGAAAAAGAACACCTGGATGCAGGATATGCCGCCCTCGTGATGGATGGCGAAAACATCCGCCTCCTCGATGCCGGCCGGATTGATGCCCTGATGGCTCTGGACGTGCGAGAGCGCTGCCAGCCGGTCGCGATAGACGGCGGCGCGCTCGAAGTCGAGATCCTCGGCCGCCTCGTTCATCTGCCGGGCAATCGCGGTCTTGACGCTCTGGCTCTTGCCGGACAGGAAATCCTTGGCTTCCTTGACGAGTTCCGCATACCCCTCATCGCTCACCTCATGTGTGCAGGGGCCGGAACAGCGCTTGATCTGGTAAAGAAGACAGGGACGCGTGCGGGTTTCGAAAACGCTGTCGGTGCAGGTGCGGATCAAGAACGCGCGTTGCAGTGAATTGATCGTGCGTCCAACGGCTCCGGCAGAGGCGAAGGGTCCGAAGTAGTCGCCCTTACGCGCCCGCGCACCCCGGTGCTTGAAAATCGCCGGTGCACGATTGTCGGCTGTGATCAGGATATAGGGAAATGACTTGTCGTCGCGCAAAAGCACGTTAAAGCGCGGCCGCAAGCGTTTGATGAGGTTAGCTTCCAGGAGAAGCGCCTCGGTTTCCGTGCGGGTGGTCACGAATTCCATATGGGCGGTCAGCCGCACCATTTGCGCAATGCGGTTGGAATGCACGCGACCCTGGGCATAGTTGCCGACGCGCTTCTTCAGCGAGCGCGCCTTGCCGACGTAAAGAACGTCGTTCGCCTCGTTGAACATGCGGTAGACACCCGGCGAGTTCGGCAGGTGTTTGACGAATTCGCCGATCAGATCCATGCCCTTCAGGCCGGATTCGTTTTTCCAGCCGGCATTCCAGTCCATGCCGGCAACGTCGCGCGGTGCCTCGGCCGCGTCTGTCGCGGCAAGGTTTGCATCGTCGTCTTCGTCATCGGTTTCATCGAAGAGAATACCGCCGTCAGGCAGCTTCTTTCCGTTCATTCAGGTATCTCCGCCACATCAGGGGTTTCCCAGCCAAGATGCTGGCCGCCATCGAGCGCGATCATTTGTCCGGTGATCGACGGCGTATCAAAAAGAAAGCGAATCGTCCGCCCGAACTCGTCGGGTTCCGGACCGCGCTTTAATATAAGGCCGTCGATCTGCGCCTGAAAGTCCTCCGGCGCCTGTCTTTCGCTTTTGAAGGAGGGACCCGGCCCGATGGCGTTGACGCGCACCCGCGGCGCAAAACTCTGCGCCATCGTCCGTGTGGCTGTCCAAAGGGCCGATTTCGAAAGCGTATAGGAGTAAAAACGCGGCGTAAGCGCAAGTACGCGCTGATCGATGATGTTGACGATCAGTCCGGATTTATCCTGAGGCAATTGCTGAACGAAGGCGGCCGCGATGAGGGAAGGCGCCCGCACATGCACGGAAAAATGCGCGTCGAAGATTGCCGGATCGGGCGTTTCTGCCGAATCGTCCAGAAAAATGGATGCATTGTTGACGACGACGCCTATCGGGCCGAGCGCCGAAGATGCCTGTTCGACAAGCGCCATTGTTGGCGATGATTGTGTCAGATCCGCCTGAACGGCAACGGCCTTGCCGCCTTTTTGCCTTATTTCGTTAGCGAATTCCTCGGCTTGCCCCATAGAGGCATTGGCGTGGACGGCAATCGCAAAGCCATGCGAGGCCAAATCCGTGGCGATCGCCCGCCCGAGCCGCCGGGCGGCACCCGTTATCAAGACTGTCTTCGGTATATTTTCTTTCACAGCGGACCTGCATTTGCTCATACACGCCCTATTTGCTGGATATAATCGCAAATCGCAAGCTGTCCGTGGGCCGTAAAAGAATTGTGTGGATTTTTATTGGTAATGTAATTTAAATTTAATTTGAATATAACTAAGTTTAAATTCGATATATTGGAAATTAAGTTTCCGGTAGGGTTAATAAAACCCTTGTGGCAATTAGGCAACGTCTAATTCTAGTCACGTGTCTGCCCCAAACAATTCACATTTTGGCTCTTTGATCTCCGCATTCTCCCATCAAATTCAATTTTCAGAGGGGCGATTAACCCGACGAATTTACCGCGTCTAAAAACAATGTTTTGAGTACGGCGCGGTCCTGAAAGGAGAATAACATGCGTATTTTCGTAGCAACCATTATGGCTTCGACCATTGCAGCCGCCGGTTTCTCGGCTGCTCACGCCGCTGACGCCGTAAACGACGTGCCGCAGGCACCGGTAGCCTACGACCAGCCCGCTCCCGTCAAGAACTGGACCGGCGCTTACCTCGGTGGTACCGCCAACTACGATTGGGGCCGTTTCAGCTCCAGCAACGACGGCCGTGACGCCAAGGGTGCCGGCGGCGGCATCTACGGCGGTTACAACATGCAGAACGGCCAGATCGTTTACGGTGCCGAAGCAGACGTTAACCTCGGCCGCGAGCGCGGTTCCGCTGGTACGGTTGGTGGCAACGCCGTCGAAGGCAAGCAGGGCGTCAACGGCTCGCTGCGTGCTCGCGTCGGTTACGACATGAACCCGTTCCTGCTGTACGGTACGGCTGGTCTCGCAGCCTCCGACAACAAGGTACGTGACGCGACCTCCAAGGACAGCGCAACCGCCCTCGGCTACACCGTTGGCGCCGGCGTTGAAGCCATGGTTACGGACAACATCACTGCCCGTCTGGAATATCGCTACAGCGACTACCAGAAGAAGGACTACAGCCTGGACTCCGGCGCGTTCTCGCGCGGCTTCGACGACCACTCCGTCAAGGCCGGTATCGGCGTCAAGTTCTGATCCTTCAAGGATCGGTAAAGAAAAGCCGGGGTTTACGCCCCGGCTTTTTCGTTTTTGCCATCAGCTACAGCATCCATGCCCGGCGATCAGGCCAGGCATGGCGCTCACATTGGCGTCAGGCGGCAGCCCTCATGTCCTTATAGGCTTCGAAACGCTTGCCGAATGTTTCCGGCCATTGCGCCAGCGCCTCGTGCCCTTCTGCCCATTCACCTGCAAAACGCAGATCGAGATAACCGATCAACGCCGCAAGGGCGAAATGTCCGCCATGCAGCTTCTTGCCGGTTTTCGGCAGGTTGGCGTTGAGATGATCCAGACCCTTCACCGCCTTTTTCCACTGCTTGTCGATCCATGGCTGGTGAACTCTGTCCTCCGGGCGGGAACGGCGCTCGTAAACGATGGCCAGCAGGCAATCCATGATGCCGTCGCAGAGCGCTTCCAGAATTTCCGCTTCGGTGCGCTTGCCGTTCTTTTTCGGGTAGAGCTTGCCGCCCGAAAGGCGGTCTAGATAGTGCATGATCGCGACGCTGTCATAGACCGAGCCGCCATCGTCCAGAAGCAGGACCGGAATTTTGCCGAGCGGATTGTTGTCAACCAGCGTCGCGGGCTCGGCATTGGTGTCGACGGCGACGTTGGTAATGTCGATGCCTAGATGGCGGGCGGCCATGCGCACCTTGGCGGAGTAGGGGGAAGTGACGGAGTAAAGCAGTTCCATAGCCGGGTCCTGACGTATGTTGATGTGTGGGTATTAGCGAATGGGGACGATTTCGGTAGCGCTGACGCGGCAGCCCTTGCGGTCAAGCTCAGGGCAATCGCGGAATGTCATGTCCTTGTTGAGGCAGATACGGACTTCCTCAAGGCGTTTCCCGTCGCAGCTGATCGAGACGCCGCGTTTCGACATGCCGGGGTTGGCGTCGGTGAAGGCGGTTTCGATGGCTTCGGCGGAAAGGGTGGCGCCTTTAGCGCCCGAGGCAATCGTCTCCGGCAGCTTGACCGCCTCGAAGGCGGTTCGTGTTGCCGAAAAATAATCCTTTTGCGAAAGGCCGGAGCAGGCGCCGTGCTTGCGCCACTGGTGGCCGATCAGGCCCATGGAGGGCATGATGTCGAACATCGTGCGGCCGATTGCGTCGGGCACACGGTCCGGCTCGCTGCTCGTGCAGAATTCGGGGTATCCGGTTTCGTTTTGCGGCCAAAGCCCGTGTACGACGAAACCGTACCGCCTGTTGCTGCCGCATTGCTGGCGATTGCCGGAACCTTCGGAGCTGGCGCAGAACGCCGGCGACCAGGAGAGCGAAAGCACATAAAAATCGAAGCCTGTTCCGGCGGGCACAGGGTTTTTGCCCGTGTCTCGTCGGGCAATTTCCGGCTGGGATGTTTCGGGCCTGGAATTGCCGGCGGGCTGCGTTTGGGATTGGGTCTGCCGGTTGCTTGCAGAACCGGTCGGGGCCGGGTTTTCCCGCGAAAACCAAAGGGCCGCAAGCGACAGAAGACCGAGGGCGATGAAACCGGCATAACGCTTCATTTCGTGCACGTTCTCCGGAAAATGGACGACCTCGTATCGCCCGCAGACGACAAAGCGGTCTTACATAAATTTGTGAACGAGGCAAACGGGCAAAAAGGTTGAAAGCTTCGCCGCATAACGAATAGAGTCGAACGAATCTTCTGCGGAGTGCGGAAATCGGGTTGGGGTGAAGCTGGGGGAAATAGGCGGGCATGACCGCATGACATTGAAGAAATACATCTGGCCCGTCATTGGTCTGGCAACGATCGGTTTTTCGGCCTGGCTGCTCTATCACGAGCTGCGCGGTCTTTCACTCGATGATCTATGGGAAAGCCTCACGGCCATTCGCGCGCGGGACTGGGTGTGCTCCGGCCTGTCGACGCTTGTCGCCTATGCCGCCCTTGCAGGTTACGACCGCATCGCTCTCCAGCACCTCGGCCGGAAGGTAAACTGGTTCTTCATCACGCTCACCTCCTTCACCACCTACGCGCTTTCCCACAATGTCGGGGCATCCGTGTTTTCCGGTGCCGTCGTCCGATACCGGGCCTATACGTCCAAAGGGTTGAGCGCTGCCGAAGTCGGCATTCTTGTCGGCCTTTGTTCCTTCACTTTCATCATCGGAACGATCATGCTCATCGGTCTGGTGCTGGTCTACGAACCGGACATTACCGAGCGATTTACCGGGATCCTGCCCGTGGAAGCATCAACGACAACCGGCGTCCTGCTGCTCGCCATCGTCGCACTTTATGTGCTCGGCAGTCTTTTGAAGTTGCGGCCGCTGAAAATCGGTTCGTTTTTTCTGCCATATCCCGTGCCGAAACTGGTGGCGCAACAGCTTGTCATCGGTCCGATCGAACTGATCGGAGCCGCAGGCATCATCTATTTCGCGCTGCCGGAAGCCGGAAATCCCGGTTTCATGATCATTCTCGGGATTTTCCTGATTTCCTTTTCAGCGGCGCTCATCTCGCACGCGCCGGGCGGGCTTGGCGTGCTGGAGCTGGTGTTCGTCACCGGCCTGCCTGATATGAACCCGGCTGACGTGATTGCGGCGCTGCTGGTGTTCCGGCTGTTCTACCTCATCATCCCGTTCATCATGGCGCTTTTCGTGATCCTGTTCTTTGAGCGATCGCAGCTTGCACAGGCGCGGAAGGGGTGAGGTAAGCCCTCAATCCTCTTCCGGCTTTTCCTCGCCGCGCAGCCAGAAGGCGCGGTGCGAGGCGTATCTGTCCTGCGCCATCACCGTCTTCAGGAATGGCAGCAGCGTGTGCAGCTCGTCCTTCAGCGTGTAGGGCGGGTTGACGACGATGAGGCCTGAGCCGCTCAAGCCTTCCAGCCGGTCGCTTTTCACGGAAAGTTCCGCGCACAGCATCTTCGGTATGTCGAAGGATTGCAGCCGCTCGTGGAAATCCTTGATCGGTGCGCCTTTTTTGAGCGGATACCACAGGCAATAGGTGCCGGTGGAGAAACGCCGATATGCCTTGTTCAACCCATCCGCCAGCCGCTGATATTCATTTTCAAGCTCGAAAGGCGGATCGACGAGGATGAGGCCGCGTTTTTCCTTCGGCGGCAGATGCGCGCCAAGCGACAGCCAGCCATCGAGCTCCGTCACCCGAACTTGATAATCTCCCTCGAACAGACGCGCCAGCGCGCGTGCGTCGTCCGGGTGCAGTTCCATGGCCGAAAGCCTGTCCTGCGGGCGGAACAGCATGCGCGCGAGCTTCGGCGAGCCGGGGTAGAACTGCATGCCGCCTTCGGGGTTAAGCTCTCTCACGGTGGAAAGATAGGGTTCCAGCAATTCGGCGACAGGGGCCGGCAGATCGGCGTCCATCAGCTTGCCGATGCCGGTCTGCCATTCGCCTGTCTTCTGCGCCTCTTCCGATGACAGATCGTAGAGGCCGATGCCGGCATGAGTATCCAGCACCCGAAACGCCTTGTCCTTGTTCTGCAGGTAACGGACGAGACGGGCGAGAACGGCGTGTTTGAGAACATCCGCGAAATTGCCGGCGTGGTAGATGTGGCGATAGTTCATGGGATGTGTCTCGCTTCCCGATGGGGATGATGAATATTCTTGATGGACGTCACTTCGGCCTTTTTGCCGCGTCGCTGATGCAATATAGAAAAGACATGAACCTTGCGACCCCGATTTCCGCTAAAAACGCCGCCCCGAAAGCCGAAAGTGCCACGCGCATCGGCCACACGGTCTGTCCGCACGACTGTCCGAGCGCCTGCGCGCTGGAAGTGGACATCAATGCCGATGGCCGCATCGGCCGCGTCCGCGGCGCCAATACCAATACATATACTGCCGGCGTAATCTGCGCCAAGGTGGCGCGTTACTCAGAGCGTATCTATCATCCCGGCCGTCTTTTGACCCCGAAGCGCCGCAAGGGTGCGAAGGGTGCCGGCGACTGGCAGGAGATATCCTGGGAAGCGGCACTGGACGAGGTTGCTGACGCCTTCGTCAAAGCCGAGGCAAAGCACGGCGCCGAAGCCATCTGGCCTTATTTCTATGCCGGAACCATGGGACAGGTTCAGCGCGATTCCATCGAGCGCCTGCGTCACGCCAAGAAATATTCCGGCTTTTTCGGATCGATCTGCACCAACATGGCCTGGACGGGTTATGTGATGGGTACAGGCGCGCTGCGCGGGCCCGATCCGCGCGAAATCGGCAAGGCCGATGTCGTTGTCATCTGGGGCACGAATGCTGTCGCCACGCAGGTCAACGTCATGACCCATGCGGTAAAAGCCCGCAAGGAACGTGGCGCGAAGATCGTCGTCGTCGATATCTATGACAATCCGACCATGAAACAGGCCGATATGCGCATCGTCCTGCGTCCCGGCACCGATGCGGCGCTGGCCTGCGCCATCATGCACATTGCCTTCCGCGATGGTTATGCCGACCGCGATTACATGGCGCGCTTCGCTGACGATCCGGCGGGACTTGAAGAGCATCTGAAATCGAAGACGCCGCAATGGGCGTCCGAAATCACCGGTCTTTCCGTGGAGGAAATCGAGGATTTCGCAAGGCTCGTGGGCACGACGAAAAAGACGTTCTTCCGGCTCGGTTATGGTTTCGCCCGCCAGCGCAACGGCGCGGTCGCCATGCACGCGGCTCTTTCTATCGCCACCGTTCTTGGCTCCTGGCAATATGAAGGCGGCGGCGCCTTCCACAATAACGGCGATATCTTCCGGCTCAACAAGGCGGAACTGATGGGCACAGCCTATGCCGACCCCAACGTGCGCCAGCTCGACCAGTCGCAGATCGGCCGCGTGCTGACGGGGGATGCGGAAGCGCTGCGACATGGTGGCCCGGTGACGGCGCTGCTCATCCAGAACACCAACCCCGTCAATGTCGCACCCGAACAACGGCTGGTGAAACAGGGTTTCCTGCGCGACGATCTTTTTGTTGCCGTGCATGAGCAATTCATGACGGAGACGGCCGAGTTGGCCGATATCGTGCTGCCGGCCACCATGTTCCTTGAACATGACGACATCTACCGCGCCGGTGGCCAGAACCACATTCTGCTTGGCCCCAAGCTGGTGGAGCCGCCGGAAACCGTGCGCACCAATCTCTTCGTCATTGAAGAACTGGCGAAACGTCTTGGTATTGACCATATGCCGGGCTTCGGTCTTTCAGCCCGCGACCATGTCGATCATATGCTGAAAGTCAGCGGCTGGGGCGATTTCGATACGTTGGCGGAAGAAAAATGGATCGATGCGCAGCCCTCTTTCGAGGTGGCGCATTATCTCGAGGGCTTTGGTTATGGTGACGGAAAATTCCGTTTCAGCCCCGAATGGGCGACAGGGCCGTCTCCAAACAAACCGCCGAAAAACATCGGCGTGATGGGGCCGGTTGCGCAATTTCCGAAATTCCCGGATCAGGTAGATGTCATCGAAACCGCCGACGGAGAGCATCCTTTCCGACTGGCGACATCGCCAGCGCGCAACTTCCTCAACTCCACCTTCGCGGAAACGAAAACCTCCGTGCAGAAGGAAGGCCGTCCGGAAGTGATGATCTGTTCCGAGGACGCCACCCGCAACGGTATAGCCGATGGCGACATCGTGCGTATCGGCAATGGCCGCGGCGAAGTGCGTCTTCACGCGAAAATCGTGGAGGGTGCGAGGCCCGGCGTTCTGGTTGCCGAAGGGTTGTGGCCCAACAAGGCGCATCTGGACGGCGAGGGTATCAATGTTCTGACGGGCGCCGATGCCGTCGCCCCCTATGGCGGCGCGGCTTTCCACGACAATAAGGTGTGGCTCCACCGCGACGAGGAAGCCTGAAAGGCTTGATATTGCACCGCAACAGGGCCAAGCTGAACACTTCCGCGACAGGCAAGGGAATATCCGGTGACACAGACGCAAGCGAAAAACGTTCCGGCCGACACTGATTCCGGCAGGGTCCGGCTGGTGGAAAAGGAAACGGTGTGGAAGGGCTTCGTGCATATGCAGAAGCTCATTTTCGACCAGCGCATGCCGGATGGCAAGACAATCCGCATCATCAGGGAAGTCCACGATCACGGCAGCGCCGCCGCCATCCTTCTATACGATGCCAAACGCGACAGCGTGGTGATGGTGCGCCAGTTCCGCCCTGCCGTCTTCGTGAACGGCGATCCAAGCTTCATGATCGAAGTGCCAGCGGGGCTCCTCGATGACGACAACGCCGCCGACGCCATTCGCCGCGAGGCGATGGAAGAATCTGGCTACGGGGTGGAAAAGGTCGAATACCTGTTCGACATGTATGCCAGCCCGGGAACGCTCACCGAAAAAGTCAGCCTGTTCGTCGCCCGCATCGATCTCGACGTGCAGGCTGGCAGCGGCGGTGGTCTGGAAACCGAAGGCGAGGATCTGGAGGTTCTGACCTACGGCCTCGACGAAGCCTTCGCGATGATCGCGTCCGGCGAAATCACCGATTCCAAGACGATTATTTTGTTGCAGTGGGCGATGTTGAACCGCGCGGCTCTACGCAAACCTTAAGCGAGCGCAACGTTTTCCAGCTTTGCCGCAGCCGCAAGCTTCCTGTCATGTGTTGCTAAAGGCACATTGTGCGAAATCGCAAGCGAGAGGTAGGCAGCATCATAGGCGGGAAGCGCATGTTTTGTGCCAGGCGGATGATAGAGACGTGATCGGCGATTGTGCCGTCCTCGTCAGGCAGGAACTAAGCCGCGACTACCGAGCCGTCAACGACAAAGGCCATTACTTGCGGCCTTCTTCTTTCCACGCCTTGACCTCATCCGGAGTTGTCTTTTTTCGTTGCGACCGTTTTGTCCGCATCGCAGAGATGAGCTGTCGACGAGATTGAGGATCGCTCGCTTTTACGAGGCATGCCACAGCTTCGTTCTGCGTGCGATAATAACATCTTCTCCCGCCTCAACCGGAAACCGTCAACTCAGAATCTGCCCTTTACGCCGGCCCCAACGAAAAGCGACTGCATATCGCCGCCCGCCGTATCTTTATAAAACAGGCCGGTAGTTCCGCCAGTCGGTGTGAGGGTTTTGTCACCGCGACCGAAGCTCGTATATTCGTATGCGCCATCCAAGTAGAGGGAGGCATTCTCAGTCAGGGCAAAGGCGATGCCAGCTTTTGCTCCGAACATGCCGCCAACATGGAATTTGTCGGTGAAGCGGATCGAACGCATCCAGTGATCGTCCGTGGCTTTCGCATAGATCATTGCGCCGCCTTCGAGGCCGGCATTCAGCGACCAGTTCCCGAATTTGCGCCCACCGGTCACATTGCCGTAAAATACGGGGATTTGCTGCCGGTAGGTGATGGCTTTTTCGCTATTGTTGAACTCACCGACATTATTGCGAAATCCTCTCCAACTGTAGATGTAGTCACCGCCATAGGCGGACCACTGCACGTCGGTATAGCGAAAGCCGATACCGGCACTGAGGTGATGCAGCGGGTCTTCCAGCAGTGTTCTGTTGAGTTCGATGCTTCCGGTCAGGTAGTGGTCGAGGCGAGTGTCGCCGTGCTGTGAGCGGTCGCTCCATCCAGTTTTCGATGTATCCCTGTAATAAGGAGGCAGCCAATCGTAGTCGGTCATGTAGCCATCGCCAGCAAAGCCGATTCGACCTTCCGTTTTTATGCGCCACTCGGGTGACAGCTCAAGTCCGAGCGATCCGCGCAAGGCCATGGCATTTGTTGTTTTCCAGTCGAGTTGACTGTTTTTGTGGCTTCCGTTGTAAAAGGTCTCTGTGGCCTTGATGTTTAGAACACCGGCATCGAGCGAAGCGGTGATGCCGCTTTGCTCGGCGGCGAGCGGCAGGCTCGTACCCACCAGTAAAACGGCCGAAAGCGGCAGGGAAAACTTCGAAATTAGCATAATCGCTCCTGAATGACCGGAGGGCTCCAAAATGCGGGACCGTTGCGGGCATTAAAGGTGATTATGGTAAACGTTCGGTTTATTTTAGAGGAAATACCACTTTAAGTATCTTTGTACTTTAGTGAAATATTTATCAGTAAGCAGAAATCAGGCTGTAATACTCAGATTTACTTGCGTCGCCGCTGGAAATGGCTTTCCCACCTTCCATCCGCACCTTGCCTTCCGCAAGCTGCTTCAGGGCAAGTGGATAAAGCTGATGCTCGACGGTGAGTATCCGCGCCGCCAGCGTCTCGGCCGTGTCGTCGGAAAGAACCGGCACCGCGCCCTGCGCGATCGTCGGGCCTTCGTCCATGCCTTCGGTTACAAAGTGTACGGTGCAGCCGGAAATCTTCATGCCGCTGTCGATGGCGCGCTGGTGGGTGTGCAGGCCGGGGAAAAGCGGCAGCAGGGAAGGGTGGATATTGATAATGCGGCCTTCATAGGGGGCGATGAAATCCCCGGAGATCAGCCGCATGTAACCGGCAAGACAGATGATATCAGGCGCAATCTCGCCAAGTGCGGCCAGAATGGCGCCCTCATGCTCGGCTTTGCTGGCATAGGTCTTGCGCTCGAAAACGAGCGTGGGAATACCGAACGCCTGTGCCTTTTCCAGCCCGCCTGCCGACGCCTTGTCCGAAATTACACAGGCGATCTCAGCCGGAAAATCCGTCTCCTGACAGGCCTTGGCAAGCGACACCATGTTGGAGCCGCTGCCGGAAATGAAAACGACGACACGTGCGCGGCCAGATCGAGAGGCGGCACTCATCATAGGCTGAGGGCGCCCTTGTAGATCGTGCCGTGCGCACCCTCTTCGCGGGCGACCATGCGGCCGAGCGGGAACACGGTCTCGCCTTCCGCCGTCAGAGCATCGGTGACCTTGGCGGCATTTTCAGCCGAAACGACCGCGATCATGCCGACACCGCAGTTGAACGTGCGCAGCATTTCTTTGGCTTCAACGCCACCGGTTTTTGCAAGCCACGAGAACACAGCCGGAACCTCGATCGCGTCGAGATCGATCTCGGCGGCGAGATGCTTGGGCAGAACGCGCGGAATATTTTCCGGGAAGCCGCCGCCGGTAATATGCGCCAGCGCCTTCAGCGCGCCGGTCTCGCGGATTGCCTTCAAAAGCGGCTTTACATAGATGCGCGTCGGCGTCAGCAGCGCTTCGCCAAGCTTCTTGCCATCTGCGAAGGGTGCCGGGGCGTCCCAGTCAAGGCCGGAGATCGAAACGATCTTGCGCACCAGCGAAAAACCGTTGGAATGAACGCCGGAGGACGAAAGCCCGAGAATGACGTCGCCTTCGGAAATATCGCCGGCGGGCAGAAGCTGGCCACGTTCGGCAGCACCCACGGCAAAGCCCGCGAGATCGTAGTCGCCATCGGAATACATGCCGGGCATTTCAGCGGTTTCACCACCGATCAGCGCACAGCCGGATTCGCGGCAGCCGGCTGCAATGCCGGAAACGATGGCAGCGCCCTGATCCGGGTCGAGCTTGCCGGTCGCGAAATAGTCGAGGAAGAACAGTGGTTCTGCGCCCTGCACGACGAGATCGTTGACGCACATGGCAACGAGATCGATGCCGACGGTGTCATGGAAATTCGCGTCGATGGCGATCTTCAACTTGGTGCCGACGCCGTCATTGGCGGCCACCAGAACCGGATCGTTAAAGCCTGCGGCCTTCAGATCGAACAGGCCGCCGAAGCCGCCGATTTCGCCATCCGCGCCGGGACGCCGCGTCGAGCGCACCGCCGGTTTGATCTTTTCGACCATCAGGTTGCCGGCGTCGATATCCACACCTGCGTCACTATAGGTAAGACCGTTCTTGCCCGACTGGCTCATCGCTCTCGTCTCCGCTGGTTCCTTTGGCGTCGCCATTCGCACGGGACGGGGCCTGATGCAAGGGTTTGAGTGGCAAAAGCTCCGGTTTTTAACGGCTTTGCGACGGTTTGACGTTTTGTGTGCCTCGGGCCTCTCGACGGCGATATGCGCAGCGCAGACTTGAAAACCCGTCGTCGTTGCACAGACCTGGCAACCGCCGTGTCTATCGCTGCCGGACCACCGGCCTTGACCATGTGCATATGCGCATCCTATCTCCATCATGGGCAATGACGGCACGGCGACAAGAGGATGAACGGATGCAACCCCATGTGAGCGGTACGAGCCTGCGCCGGCAGGTTTTTTTCTGGATTGGCGTGCTTGCCGTCTTTATCTTTTTCCTGATGGTCTTCAGCTCCATCCTCCTGCCTTTCGTGGCGGGCATGGCACTTGCCTATTTTCTCGATCCGGTTGCCGACTGGCTGGAGCGCCGAGGCCTGAGCCGGTTGATGGCCACCGTCGTTATCCTCGTCACCTTCGTGCTGATTTTCGCGCTGTCGCTCATTATCATCATTCCGCTGATTGCCGCCCAGGCATCCGAATTCATCACGCGCATCCCGCAATATATCTCGTCCCTGCAGCAGTTGATCGCCGGTGCGGACGCCAATCTGCTGCCTGACTGGGTGAGCAACCAGATCAATGCAGTGAAGGAGAATTTTTCCAAGCTGCTGACCGAAGGCGCGGGCTTCATCGGCACCCTGCTGACGCAGATCTGGAATTCCGGCAAATCGCTGGTCGATGTCATGTCGCTGCTGGTCGTCACACCCGTCGTCGCCTTCTACCTGCTGCTTGACTGGGACCGGATGATAGACAAGGTCGATAGCTGGATACCGCGCGACTACGTGCATACGGTCCGCCAGATCGCACGCGACATGGACAGGACGATTGCCGGCTTCGTGCGCGGGCAGGGGTCGCTCTGCCTCATCCTTGGCGTTTATTACGCTGTCGGCCTGTCGTTGGTGGGCCTGAATTTCGGCCTGCTGATCGGCCTTTTCTCCGGCCTTATCAGCTTCATTCCCTATATTGGTTCGATGGTCGGCCTCATCCTTGCCGTCGGCGTCGCCATCGTGCAGTTCTGGCCTGATTATATCTATGTATTTCTGACACTTGCCGTGTTCTTTTCCGGCCAGTTCATCGAAGGCAACATCCTGCAGCCGAAGCTCGTCGGCAGCAGCGTCGGCCTGCATCCGGTATGGCTGATGTTCGCATTGTTCGCCTTCGGTGCGCTTTTCGGTTTCGTCGGCCTTCTGGTCGCCGTGCCGGCGGCGGCAGCCGTTGGCGTGCTTGTCCGCTTTGCATTGTCGCGATATCTTGAAAGCGATCTTTACCATGGGCACGCCGCCAACCTTCCCTGGGAAGAACAGGAAACGTCCTCCGGCAAGGTTGACTCTCAGGGCTAACGATGACTGACCAAATCAAAAACGACAACGCCCGGTCGAAGGCCGAGCAGCTGCCGCTCGCATTCTCACACCAGTCCGCTTCCGGAAGGGACGATCTTCTCGTGTCCGACTCGCTCAAGGCTGCCGTCAGCCTTGTGGATGAATGGCCGAACTGGCCTTCGCCCGTGGTGGTGCTGGCCGGGCCTCCGGGTTCGGGAAAATCGCATCTCGCCAATATCTGGAAAAATATCAGCAGCGCGCAGGATATTCACCCGCAAGCCGGTGTTGGCGCTGCGCGTCTTGCCGAAACCGGAGCGGTTCTGTTCGAGGATGCCGATCGCCGCGGTTTTGACGACACCGAACTTTTCCATGTCATCAATAGCGTGCGCCAGCATGGCACCACGCTTTTGATGACCAGCCGGCAATGGCCGGCCGCATGGCCGGTGACCTTGCCGGACCTGCGCTCACGCCTGAAAGCCGTGACTGTGGTGGAGACAGGCGAGCCCGACGAGGGTCTTCTGGCACAGGTTCTGGTGAAACTCTTCGCCGACCGGCAGCTTTATATGGATGACAAACTCATAGGCTACATCGTCAACAGAATGGAGCGTTCACTCGATACGGCGCAGACGATTGTGGACCGTATCGACAGGCTGGCGCTCTCGCGTGGAACAAGGATAACCCGTCCCTTGGCGGCGGAAGTCCTCAACGCGATGGGCGAAGGGACAAGGGGTAGCGGGCTGGAGGTCGATTGACTGTCACAGTTCCGTCGTCAAACTGTTATACGGGCAAGAGGGACGATCGCGGGATGCAGCAGGATCACGGGACGGAAAGTCAGGGGATGGTACAGGACATGGACGCTATTGTGCAGGACGACTTCAACAAGGTTCAGCCGATGACCGAGGGCGAGAACCTCTGGGACAGCCCCGCGCGCTTCATCAACCGCGAATTCTCCTGGCTCCAGTTCAATCGGCGTGTTCTGGAAGAAACGCTGAACACGGATCATCCGCTGTTGGAGCGGCTGCGTTTTCTGTCCATCTCCGCCGCCAACCTCGATGAATTCTTCATGGTCCGCGTCGCCGGCCTCGAAGGCCAGGTGCGCCAGAAGATTACGGTCAAGACACCTGACGGCAAGACACCGGCCGAGCAGCTGGAAGACATTTTGAAGGAAATCGACAACCTGCAGATGGAGCAGCAGGCTTCGCTTGCGGTTCTGCAGCAATATCTCGCCAAGGAAGAAATCTTCATCGTGCGGCCTGCCGCACTTTCCGAAGCGGATCGTACCTGGCTGGGCACCGAGTTCGAGGAACGTATTTTCCCGGTGCTGACGCCGCTGTCCATCGACCCTGCGCACCCGTTCCCCTTCATTCCGAACCTCGGTTTCTCGATGGGCCTGCAGCTCGACAGCGTCAACGGCCGCGAGCCGATGACAGCGCTGTTGCGTCTTCCGACGGCGCTCGACCGCTTCGTTCGTTTGCCGGATGAGAAAAACGCCATCCGCTACATCACGCTAGAAGATGTGGTCGGCCTGTTCATTCACCGTCTTTATCCGGGCTATACAGTCCGTGGATTCGGCACGTTCCGCATCATCCGTGACAGCGATATCGAGGTGGAGGAAGAGGCGGAAGATCTGGTCCGCTTCTTCGAAAGCGCGCTGAAGCGCCGCCGCCGCGGTTCGGTTATCCGCATTGAGACCGACAGCGAAATGCCGCAGTCGCTCCGCCAGTTCGTGGTGCACGAGCTTGGCGTGCCTGATAATCGCGTTGCCGTTCTGCCCGGCTTGCTCGCGCTCAACACCATCTCGGAAATCGTGCGCGCACCGCGCGACGACTTGAAGTTCGAGCCTTACAACGCCCGTTTCCCCGAGCGCGTGCGTGAACATGCCGGCGATTGCCTTGCCGCCATCCGCGAAAAGGATATGGTGGTTCACCACCCCTATGAAAGCTTTGACGTGGTTGTGCAGTTCCTGTTGCAGGCTGCGCGCGACCCCGAAGTGCTCGCCATCAAGCAGACGCTTTACCGCACCTCCAACGACAGCCCGATCGTTCGCGCGCTGATCGACGCGGCGGAAGCCGGCAAATCCGTTACCGCGCTGGTCGAATTGAAGGCGCGTTTCGACGAAGAGGCGAACATCCGCTGGGCGCGCGATCTGGAGCGGGCCGGCGTGCAGGTGGTGTTCGGCTTCATCGAACTCAAGACGCATGCCAAGATGTCGATGGTGGTGCGCCGCGAGGACGGCAAGCTCAGAACCTATTGCCACCTCGGCACCGGCAACTACCACCCGATCACGGCCAAGATCTATACCGACCTGTCCTTCTTCACCTGCAACCCGAAGATCGCCCACGACATGGCGAATATCTTCAACTTCATCACGGGTTACGGCGAACCGGAAGAGGGCATGAAGCTCGCCATTTCGCCCTATACGCTGCGTGCGCGCATCGTGAAGCACATCAACGAAGAGATCGAGCACGCCAAGCGCGGTGCGCCGGCGGCGATCTGGATGAAGATGAACTCGCTGGTCGATCCCGAGATTATCGATACGCTTTACCGCGCCAGTGCGGCTGGCGTGGAGATCGATCTCGTCGTGCGCGGCATCTGCTGCCTGCGCCCACAGGTTGCGGGTCTGTCGGACAATATCCGCGTCAAATCGATTGTCGGCCGCTTCCTCGAGCACAGCCGAATCTTCTGCTTCGGCAATGGTTTCGGCCTGCCGTCCGACAAGGCGCTGGTCTATATCGGCTCCGCCGACATGATGCCGCGCAACCTTGATCGCCGCGTTGAAACGCTGGTGCCGCTCACCAACCCTACCGTGCACGAGCAGGTTCTTTCACAGATTATGCTGGGCAATCTCATTGACAACCAGCAGAGCTACGAGATACTTGCGGACGGAACGTCGAGGCGCATCGAGGTGCGTAAAGGCGAAGAACCGTTCAACGCGCAGCACTATTTCATGACCAATCCCAGCCTTTCCGGACGTGGTGAAGCCCTGAAATCAAGTGCGCCCAAATTGATTGCCGGGTTGATTTCTTCCCGCAAGAAACAGGCTGAATGACTCGATCAGAAGCACAGGGGCGGCTGACCGGCCTTGCCCCCGTTTCCGTCATAGATATTGGTTCGAACTCCGTTCGTCTCGTCGTATATGAAGGTCTTTCCCGCGCGCCCGCCGTGCTGTTCAACGAAAAGGTCCTTTGCGGTCTCGGCAAGGGACTGGCCCTCACGGGCCGGATGCATGAGGAAGGCGTTAGCCGGGCTTTGATGGCACTGCGTCGCTTCCATGCGCTTTCCGAACAGGCGCAGGCGCAGCAACTCTACGTGCTGGCGACAGCGGCAGCGCGTGAAGCGGAAAACGGCCCGGATTTCATCCGCGAAGCCGAAGCCATACTTGGTTGCGAGATCGAGGTCCTGTCCGGCGAAAAGGAAGCGCTTTATTCCGCCTATGGCGTGATCAGCGGTTTCCACGACCCGGATGGCATTGCAGGCGACCTGGGCGGCGGTTCGCTGGAACTCATCGACATCAAGGGCAAGAACTGCGGCGAGGGCATCACCCTGCCGCTCGGCGGCCTTCGGTTGTCGGAGCAATCGGATGGCTCGCTGGAGAAGGCGACGACCATTGCCCGCAAGCACGTCAAATCCTTCGCAAAGCTGCTGGCGGCCGGCGAGGGGCGTACCTTTTATGCCGTGGGCGGCACGTGGCGAAACATCGCCAAGCTGCACATGGAGATCACAGGTTATCCGCTGCACATGATGCAGGGATATGAATTGCCGCTGGCGGAAATGCTGAATTTTCTGGAAGAAGTCATCGTCTCCAGGGACAGCAAGGACCCGGCCTGGCAGGCGGTCTCCAAGAACCGCCGTTCGCTTCTGCCGTTCGGCGCCATCGCCATGCGTGAAGTTCTAAAGGCGATGAAGCCGGCAACGATCGCCTTCTCGGCGCAGGGCGTGCGCGAAGGTTATCTTTATTCGCTGCTGACGGAAGCGGAGCGGGATACCGACCCGCTGCTGGTCACGGCCGACGAGCTTGCCATTCTGCGTGCCCGTTCGCCCGAACATGCGCGCGAACTGGCCGACTGGAGCGGCCGCACCTTTCCGGTCTTCGGCATCGAGGAGACGGAAGAGGAAAGCCGTTACCGGCAGGCGGCCTGCCTTCTGGCAGACATCAGCTGGCGTGCACATCCGGACTATCGCGGTCTGCAGGCGCTCAACATCATCGCCCACTCCTCCTTCGTGGCGATCACCCATCCGGGCCGCGCCTATATTGCGCTTGCCAATTATTACCGCTTCGAAGGGTTGAACGACAACGGCACCACACAGCCGCTCGCCGCCATGGCGGGTGACCGCTTGCTGGAACTCGGCAAGTTGCTCGGCGGCCTGCTGCGCGTCGTTTACCTCTTCTCAGCCTCCATGCCCGGTGTCGTCGATCACCTGAAATTCCGCAAATCCACCAATCCGGATCTGGATCTGGAATTCGTCGTACCACACGCCTATTGCGATTTTGCCGGCGAGCGTCTGGACGGACGCCTGCAGCAACTGGCGAAACTGACGGGCAAGCGGTTGGCGTTTGTGTTCGAGTAACGGGCAGACGCCGGCCATTTGGCACCGCAGACAGTTGTGGAGCTATACTATGACCAGCGCTGACAAAAGGCGTCGATATCGCTTGATTGAAAGTCGGCTAGCCGCGCCATGATCGTCTCGAAGGGCCAGTCCCACCAGGCGATTTTGGCAAGCTTCCCCGCCACGGTTTGCGAAAACCGCTCGCGAATGATCTTCGCGGGAACACCGCCGACGATGGTGTAGGGCGGCACGTCCTTGGTGACGACCGCGCCTGCTGCGAGCACGGCGCCGTCTCCAACCTTCACGCCCGGCAGCACGATGACCCCGTGACCGATCCAGACATCGTGACCGATGACGGCGCGATCCTCCTTGCGGCGATCGAAAAAAGCGTCGTCGCGCACCGCCTCTGTAGCGTAATATTCCGGGCAGTAGCTGAAACGGTGCATGGACGGTCGGTCCATTGGATGGTTCGGTGCGCCAATCCTGACGTCCGCGGCAATAGCGCAGAATTTCCCGATTGTCGCATCACCGACAATACAACGGGGTCCGAGGTAGGAGTAATTCCCGAGTTCGACGTTGTGCAGAGAGGTATCGGCCAAAATTTCGCAGCAGCTACCTATGTTCGAGTCCCTTATGCTTGCCGTCGAATGGATAACTGTCTCTGCGAGCTTGGGGCGATTGAGTTGTGCGGTTGAGTGCATGCCTGTCTCCGGATTTCGGCCTGCGTAACCGGCGACTATGAAGGGCATATGACGTGAAATTGCGAAGGCAAGCCGATTAGGCCAGATATCCCTTTGAAATGCTGATCGTGTGCGCGCTTTGCGTGGAACGAAATCTGGCTTCACACAGCGCCGTCAGCCGCCGGAACCATCCGCAGTCGCAGCTTTTTTACTTCCAGTAATGGTCGGATATGTTTTGGGCATTCTGAATGATGTGACGCGCGACTTCGGGATCTCCGCCCTCGAATGTTTCCAGGTCGGCTCCGCATAGCAGCAGGAAAAGCTGCTGGTGTGCGACAGCGGCAAAATAGTCATGAGGCGGTGGCTGTATTTCAGACCCGATTGACTGGAGTTCGTCAGCAGCTTGTTTGCTTGCACGCTCAAGCGCTGCGAAAATAGTGGACACCATCGCCGATTCTGTCCGTTGCAATATATCCTGAACCTGCCGTTCGGCGGGCGTCAGGACCGGGCAGCTCTCACTCATCGCACAACTCTTCTCTCGGCACACCTCGTTTACCTGCGGTACTATGCCATGGATTGTGTCTGCTTTGAGAGGAGAAGCTGAAGTTGTGGATTTTAAACCGCAAACGAAAAACACGACAGACCGAAATCGGTTTGTCGACGAGACAAACCGGTCGCCTCGCTACAAGCCGTTATTATTCAACCGTGCCCCAGCGCCTTCCTGATACAGGCGCTGAGATAGGCATATTGCAGGGGCGTGGCCCTTGCCATCGCCTCCGTGCGGGTGGCGGGCCTGTCCTCGTAACCGACCGGAATATCGAACTGGGTGAAGGTGAAATCCCAGCGGGTGCCGTTGACGATATTGTAGAAATGGTCGGCGCCGCTAACGACGGTTTTGGCGAGGTCGCCACCGAAAATATCCTGCACCACAAGAGCTGTAACGCCGCCTTGCCCCCTGGCTGGGTTTTCTCTCGACCACAGGCTGCTGGTTTCGAGTGACCAGCTTTTCCTCAGGGCGTAATACAGTCGTTCGGCATTGTCCTGCATGACGGGTCTTTCCTGTTTCGGAATCGGGTTCCGGGTCAGGTTGGGTCGGTACAGTAACGGAGCGCCTCGCTTCCTTTTTCAGGCCGCAGGAACGCTCCGTTCAGTTGAGATTGCGCCGATGCGCTGACGGTGCCGGAACGTATTCCGGCACCCCTTTCCTCACTTCGCGTCGAGAAGGTCCTTGACTTCCAGCAGGGCGAACTCGTTGTCGTCGGCCTTGTCCAGCGCACGACCGGCCGAGAAGGGCAGGTTGTTGTCGTTGCCGACGATAATATGGGTGGCGTCGACACGGTCGACATTCTCGATGGTCACGAACGGCATGTCGTAGAAACCGTTGCCGCCGCCCTGACGCTTCCTGTTATCAGGATCGGAGATCTTCAGCAGATCGATATAGCCGATCTTGCGCGCCGCCTTGCCGGCATTGGCGTCGTTGAATTCGATCTTGTAGATGCGCTTGACCTTGGAAGGTACGGCAAAGCAGTTTACGTCCGGCTTTTTCGGGTCGGCGCAGGCTTTGTCGGCGGTGCCGGCGCCATTGTCACGCTCGATGACCAGCGCGGTGCTCTCGTCCAGCACGTTGAAATCGCCGATGGCTTCGCCACCTTGCGCCAGCGGGTAGAGCCAGGTGCGGCCTGTCCATTCCTTCTTGGCGGTATCGAGCTCGATGATGCGAAGGGCGGTTGAGCCGTCTTCGGTCTTTTCGACCTGACCTTCGGCGGTGTATAGCGGGCCTTCGAGAAGGCCGTAGAGCTTCGAGCCGTCCTTGGAGAGCGCCATGCCTTCATAACCACCTGATCGTTTCAGGTTGAAAGCGGGCATTTTCTGCGTGGGGTTGCCGGGTAGTGCCAGGGTCGGATGATCCGGGGACTTCACCTCGATATCGCCGGCCTTGGTGGCGATGACGTCGGTCAGCTTGCCGTCGCGGGTGAATTTCAGGATGTAGGGACCGAACTCTTCGCCTACCCAGAAGCCGTCGGCAACGGGCTGAATGGATTCGACGTCGAAGTCGGCGCCCGTCAGGTAACGTTTGGTCGAACCTTCCATGACGATGGGGAAGGGAGCTTTCTTGTCCGGGTCGGAAAGGAACACCGTCTCCAGCGCGTTGACCTTGCCGGCATCCCAGTCGAATTTGATGTGGTGGAGCATCAGCATGGCGTCGCTGGAGTTGAGCTTCGAGCCGAAACCATTGTCGGAAAGGCTCCAGAAGCTGCCGTCCGCCATGGCCTTGATGCCGGAAAAGCCCTGCATGGCCTGGCCGTTAAACGGCATGGAGAGGCCGGTCGGGCGAACGCCATCCTTGCCGGGCACGGTGCCGAGACCCTCGGCGCGCTTGCGGTCGGCCGTCGTGAACTTGGCGGATGTCTTGAGGTATTCCGGCGCATCGGCAGGTGCTGCGATGATGGTGTTGGCGGGCAGAATGGCGTGCGAGACCAGCTTTGCCGGAAACTCCTGCTCTGCATGGGATGCGGTTGCGAGCGCAAGAACGGCGAAAGGTGCGAAAAGAATATGCTTCATGGTGGAGACCCCTCAATGCCTGTTGAAGACAGGACTGAGGCGATAGGGGCGCCACATGACAGGCAGGTGATTGCAGTTTGAAGCTTTGATGAATTTTGATGACGGGCGGCCTCGGAAAACGAAGCCACCCGTTTGTTTTCAGGGTTTTTTCAGGCGGCTGGGGCCTGATATTGGCTGAGCGTACACACGCCGAGCGTCTGCCCACGTCCCTTGACAGCATGTTCGCCGAGATATTCGCTGCGCACACCTTTGGGTAGCACCAGCTGATGGGCGAGATCGGCAGAAATCAGCACGGGATGGCCGAGCATCTTGCTCAGTGATTCGAGCCGCGAAGTGGTGTTCACCGTGTCGCCAAAATAGGTGATCTTGTGGTGATCGACGCCGATTTCGGCTGTTATGACCGGCCCGCCATGAATCGCAAAGCGAAGGCGCGGCACTTCGCCGAAACGGGCGAGCCACATGTCGCGCTTGTCCTCGATGGTCGCCTGGATATCGAAAACACAGCGCACGCAGGCTGCCCGCCTTATCGCCATGTGATAGGGCCAGGTGATGATGGCCGCGTCGCCGATGTAGTCGTCAATGACGCCGCCATGTCTTCTGACGGGGGCTGCGTAGCTCGCGAAGATTTCGCCCAGAAACTCCTGCGCCTTGAGGTCGCCATGGGTTTCGGCAAACGAAGTGGAGCCGACGAGGTCGATGAAGATGAAGACGCGGTCTTCGCTGACTGGACGGCGATAGCGCCCAAGGATGAGATCGATGAAGATGTCACGGCCCAGCAGTTCGCGCACGCGCATGATGAAAACGATGATGCCGCAGACGATGAGGGTGAAGATCAGTGTCTGCACCTCGGCATGCACCGCCCGTTTCCAAGTGCCGGGAAATATGCCGCTAACCCACAGAATGGTACCGCCAAGCCCGAAGCCACAGAAGACGAGGACGGCATAGATGATGAGGCCGACGGCAATATAGGCCGGTGTCGGCAATGCGCTAACCTGCCGCGACAGACCGGGCAGCACGTAACCACGCTCGAAGGCGAGGATGGGCGCACAGGCGAACAGCGCATAGGTGGCGCCAATGAGCGCGCCGCCGCCATATTCCAGAAACGCGTAGGCCACGCCGCTGCCGGCCACGGCAACGAAGAGCACCACGTAATCCAGAATGGGCAGCAATTTTCTCATGTCGGTTCTTGATCTCGGGGAAGGGAAGCGTCGTGCCCCCGTCAGGCGAAGCTTCTGTTCAAGTCATATGCGACATTAATGTGGAAAATGCGCTGCAAAAAGTGACCATTCGGTAAGGTCACATGAAGGATTGGAAAGGCTGTTGCCCCGTTGCCGCAAAAGGGCTGTGCACCCGGCTCTACTACTTAATAGGAGGTTCTGTAATAGACCGTTTCAAGCGGCGATTGCGGACGGTCGTCCGGCGAGCGGTTCGACCATGTGACGGGGAAGGCGGCAAAACGCAGCCGGTTGCCGTCTATCCATGCCCGGTCGAACAGGGTTTCTCCCTTTGCGGCAAAGGTGATGGCCGCGCAGGTCCGGCCATCGACATCGAAGGGAATATTCTCTTTCCAGCCAGTCAACCCGCAGCCGGTACCCTTCGGGTCACCATTATAATGCTCGACAACCTCGGGGTCGTTGGGTGTCATGGCGATCGAGATGACGGTATGGGCAAAGAGCATGCTGTCGTTGTCCTTCAGGCCACCATCCAGCGTGCCTTCGTAACGCACCTGCACCGTGGGCTGCTGGCAGCTGCTGCGGGCGTAAATCTGTGAGACAGCATGCATGCGGCCACCGCGTATGGTGATGCGCGTGACGATGCCGTGACGGTCGTTCTTGCCGATCTCAAGGCAATCGGTCGTCCATTCGCCCTGAAGATCGACCTTGCCGTCATCGGCGCGCGCTGACGTGGATGAAAGAGTAGGGAAAATGCCTGCGGCCGCGATAGATGCGGCCAACAGCAGAGCACGGGCAGGTTTCATGGAAATACCCTCAAAGCGAGACCATTTGCAAAGAGATGGACCGCGATGCGGGCAAAATTTGGGTTGGCGCAGGTCCGGTAAAAGCAGAAGCGCTTTCGCGTCCGGACAATGTGCAAAACTGCGCGAGGCGCGGGCGATCAGGCCTCGCTCACCGCCACATCAACCGCCTCGACCTTCTTGCCGGCGAAACGCAATGCTACTTCGCCATTGATGAGCTTCAGCGCCACATCGCCAAACAGTTCGCGCCGCCAGCCGGTCAGCGCTGCCACGGTGGCAGCCTCGCCCTCGGAAGCGATCTTGTCCAGATCTTCGCTGTTGGCGATGACCTTTGCTGCGACGCCGTGCTTGTCTGCCGTCAGCTTCAGGAGAACTTTCAACAGCTCCACGGCAGCGCCGGAGCCTTCCGGTGCGTGGCTGTGACGGGGCGCCTTCGGCATTTCCTCTTTCGGAAGTGCCAGCGCCGCATTCACGGTCTCGATGATGGCCGTGCCGGAGGAAGAGCGCTCCCAGCCCTTCGGGATGGTGCGAAGCCGCGACAGCGCCTCGGTGTCCTTCGGCTGCTGTTGGGCAATTTCGAAGATCGCATCGTCTTTCAGCACGCGTGAGCGCGGCACGTTGCGCGACCGCGCCTCACGTTCACGCCATGCGGCGACAAATTTGAGGATGGCGAGTTCAGTCGGCTTGCGCAGGCGCGATTTCAACCGCAGCCAGGCATCGTCGGGATGCATGTCATAGGTTTCGCGCGATTCCAGAATGTCCATCTCTTCGGTCAGCCAAAGCGAGCGGCCTTCACGCTCCAGCTGCGCCTTGAGCGCCAGATAGACATCGCGCAGATGGGTGACGTCGGCCAGCGCATAATCCAGCTGCTTTTCCGTCAGCGGGCGGCGGCTCCAGTCCGTGAAGCGTGAGGATTTGTCGATCTGCACATTCTTGATCCTCTGGACCAGCTGGTCGTAAGAGATCGAATCGCCGAAACCGCAGACCATGGCCGCGACCTGCGTATCGAAGATCGGGTGCGGAATAAGCCCGCCAAGATGATAGATGATTTCGATATCCTGACGCGCCGCATGGAAAACCTTCACGACATCGGGATTGGCCATGAGTTCGAACAGCGGCGTAAGGTCGAGACCCTTGGCGAGCGGGTCGACCAGTACCTCAAGGGTAGGGCTCGCCATCTGCACGAGACAAAGCTCGGGCCAGAAGGTCGTCTCACGCAGAAACTCGGTGTCGATGGTAATGAATTCCGATTTCGCCAGTTCCGTGCAGGCTTCGGCGAGGGCGGCAGTCGTTTCAATCATTGCAAATGGCCACTCGTGAAAATTATCCGTCTTACTTTCCCTTTGCCGGGCGCATGTCAATACAAAGCCCGCTTTTGAAGGCTCAAGGATCGTTTTTCTCAGGTGGTTTTGGCGTCGGCCCGTCGTTTTTGGGTGGTGCAGGGGCGGCCAGCTTCTGAAAATAGGCCGAGGTGCGCAAAAGCGGGCGGAACCGCCAGTTCCGCTCCTCAACGGGTACTCCCTCGCGCACCCGTAGCCGGTATATGGTGTAGGCGATGAAAACGATCTGGATCGCGGCCGTGTAGCTGAACAGCGCTTTCGGACCGAACTGGTCGATCAGGACGGAGGCGAGCAGCGGCCCGACGGTTGCACCCACCGACCAGAAGAACAGCAGCCCGGCAGACACCATCGCATGTTCGCCCTCTTTGGCATGGTCGTTGCCATGGGCGGAACTCAGTGAATAGAGCGGCAGGGCAAAGGCGCCGAACACGAAGACGCCGATGATGTTGCTCCATTCGTCCGAGCCGGCGAACAGGGCGAGAAACAGACCGACAATCACGGAGCACGCCGTGGTGGCGAGAATGATGATGCGGCGGTCGTAACGGTCTGAATAGACGCCGAGCGGATATTGCAAGACCACGCCGCCGATGATGCCCGCACTCATGAAGGTGGCGATGGCGGTGACGGAAAGGCCGATCTGTTCGGCATAGATTGGCCCGATGTTGCGAAACGCCGCCATGCTGAGGCCGACAGCCACGCAGCCGACGACGGCAAGCGGTGAGATGCGCCACACCGCGAAAAGATTGAACGGGATCTGTTTCGGCGGCGCGGGGTTGGATTTGTCGGCAATCGAGATCGGCACCAGCGACAGCGTGAGCGCCATGGCGATCAGCGAAAACACCACAGGCCCGTCAATGCCGGCGACGGGAATGATATATTGGGCGAGCGTCACGGAACCGAGATCGACGAAACGATAGATGGACAGCGTGCGCGCACGGTTGGAATTCGTCACCTGCGCATTGATCCAGCTTTCGATCGCGGCGAAAAGGCAGGCGACCGCAATACCGATGACGAAGCGCATCAACATCCAGAACAAGGGATGAAGGACAAGCGGCATGGCGATCGAGGCGGCCGATGCGACCGCCGCCATGGTGGCGAAGGTGCGGATATGGCCAATCTTGCGCAGAAGGCGCGTCACCGAAATGCAGCCGAGCGCGAATCCGATGCTGTAGGCGGCGCTGATGAGGCCGATGGTGCTGGCCGAAAACCCTTCGGACAGGCCCCGCAGCGCGATATAGGTTCCCTGCAGACCGTTGCCGCCAATCAGAATGCCGGCGGTGACGAGAAGCGGGATAAGAGGTCTGATCTGGCTCATTGCGGGCCGACTCGGTTTGGCGGGCTGAATAAGCACTATCTAAAGCGAAGGTGCGCGAAAGGACAGGCTGAACGCGACATTGTTGTGCTTTGCCTTGACAAATCGGGCTGGTCATGCGCTTTTCCGGCAAATTTCGACAGTGCCGCCCATCTGGCCCACGACACGCTCCAGGATATTAAAATGCATCGTTACCGCAGCCACACCTGTGCCGCTCTCCGCAAGTCCGACGTCGGCGAAACCGTTCGCCTTTCCGGTTGGGTTCATCGCGTGCGAGATCATGGCGGCGTTCTCTTTATCGACCTTCGCGACCACTACGGCATTACCCAGGTCGTGGCCGACCCCGATAGCCCGGCCTTCAAGGTTGCCGAGACGGTGCGCGGTGAATGGGTGATCCGCATTGACGGTCTCGTCAAGGCGCGGTCCGAAGACACCATCAACAAGGGCATGGCCACTGGCGAGATCGAGCTTTATGCGCAGGAGATCGAGGTTCTGGGCGTTGCCAAGGAACTGCCGCTGCCGGTCTTCGGTGAGCCTGAATATCCCGAAGATGTTCGCCTGAAGTATCGCTTCCTCGACCTGCGCCGCGAAACCCTGCACAAGAACATCGTCAAGCGCACGCAGATCATCTCCTCCATGCGCAAGGGTATGGGCGATCTGGGCTTTGCCGAATATACGACGCCGATCCTCACCGCATCCTCGCCGGAAGGCGCGCGCGACTTCCTCGTTCCCTCGCGCATCCACGAAGGCCAGTTCTTCGCGCTGCCGCAGGCCCCGCAGCAGTACAAGCAGCTTCTGATGGTGGCCGGTTTCGACCGCTACTTCCAGATCGCTCCATGCTTCCGCGATGAAGACCCGCGTGCAGACCGTCTGCCGGGCGAATTCTACCAGCTCGACGTCGAAATGAGCTTCGTGACCCAGGAAGACGTCTGGACCACGATGGAGCCGATGATGACGGCCGTTTTCGAACAGTTTGCCGAAGGCAAGCCGGTGACGAAAGAATGGCCGCGCATTCCCTATGACGAATCGATCCGTAAATACGGCTCCGACAAGCCGGACCTGCGCAACCCGATTGTCATGGAAGCCGTGACCGAACATTTCGATGGCTCGGGCTTCAAGGTTTTCGCTAACATGATCGCCTCCAACCCCAAGGTGCAGGTTTGGGCTATCCCGGCCAAGACCGGTGGGTCGCGTGCATTCTGCGATCGCATGAACGCCTGGGCGCAGAGCCAGGGCCAGCCGGGCCTCGGCTACATCTTCTGGAAGGAAGAAGAAGGCAAGGTTGCCGGCTCCGGTCCGCTTGCCAAGAACATCGGCGAGGAACGCACCGAGGCGCTGCGCCAGCAGCTTGGCCTTGAGGCGGGCGACGCCTGCTTCTTCGTCGCGGGCGATCCCGCCAAGTTCTACAAGTTTGCCGGCGAGGCGCGCACCCGTGCCGCCGACGAGCTGAACCTGATTGACCGCGACCGTTTCGAAATGTGCTGGATCGTCGATTTCCCCTTCTTCGAATACAACGACGAAGAAAAGAAGATCGATTTCGCCCACAACCCATTCTCCATGCCGCAGGGTGGCATGGAAGCGCTGGAAGGACAGGATCCGCTCTCCATCAAGGCTTTCCAGTATGACGCGGTCTGCAACGGCTTCGAAATCGCCTCCGGCTCTATCCGTAACCAGTCGCCCGAGCTGATGGTCAAGGCTTTCGAAAAGGTCGGCCTGTCGCAGAGCGACGTGGAAGAGCGCTTCGGCGGTCTCTACCGCGCCTTCCAGTACGGTGCGCCTCCGCATGGCGGTTGCGCCTTCGGTATCGACCGCGTGGTCATGCTTCTGGTTGGTGCGAAGAACCTGCGCGAAATCACGCTGTTCCCGATGAACCAGCAGGCACAGGACCTGCTGATGAACGCGCCGTCCCCGGCAACGCCGACCCAGCTTCGCGAGCTGGCGCTGCGCGTGGTTCCGTCCAAGAAGGACTGATCTCAACCGCCACGGGTTTTGAACAAAAGGGCTGGCGGCGACGCCGGCCCTTTCTGTTTCTGCAACGAACGTGGGAAAGTCACAATTTTACCGCGAGTTTAACGGAATTCCGAACGTAATCAGCCGGAATCCGATCCCAGTATAGTTTTGCGCTCATTTTGGGGACGCAAAGACTATCGGGGATTTTAAACTTGGGGCAGCGCCGGCCGAACTTCGCTTGGGGTTGCGGCGCGATCATATTTATAAGGATTTCAGAATGGCACATGAATCGGAAAAAGACCTCGCCCCGGCCGGTGGGCAGATGCCGCCAGCCCCGCCTCGCAACGGCTTCGCCGTCAGCCTGCGCTCACCGGGCGCCAAGTTTCTGATGATCGGTTTCATATCGATGGTTCTGCTCGTACCGCTGCTTCTCGTCTGGGCGCTGACGGAAGAGCGCGCCTCGCGGGCCGAGGATGTTTCGGGCCGTATCGCCAGCGGCTGGGGTGGCGATCAGGTGGTAAACGGCCCTTATCTCGCCGTGCCTTTCGAAGTGGAAAGACGCCGCGAGGTGAACGGCCAGAGCATCGTCGATCGCACGACCGAATGGGCGCTGGTCATGCCGGAAACGCTTGATGTCACGGCCGATCTGAAGACCGAGGAGAAGCGGCTGTCGATCTACAGCCTGCCGGTCTATAATGGCGACCTTGTCCTCAAAGGCCGGTTCGGTGCCGGCATCCTTCAGGATATCGCCCGCTTCTCCGGCACGCCCCGCCTCGACAGCGCCATTCTCGTTCTCAGCATACAGGATATGACCGGCATTCGCTCGAGCGCCGGTGTCAGGATCGATGGCGGTTCCGTATTGCCGTTCGATCCCGGCATGCGTGATATCTCTGTCATAGCGCCCCGCACGGGTGCGCAGGACATGTCCATCAGGTCCGATGCCGGCGTGCACAGATCGATCGAAAGAGGCCTTGTCGAGAAAGGCTTCGATTTCGATATAGCCTTCTCCCTGAATGGTTCCGGCAGCTTTGCCGTCGCGCCCGCCGGCCAGACCACCAGTTTGGCGGCCAAGGCCAACTGGCCGCATCCCGGCTTTGAAGGCCTGTTCCTGCCGGAGGAAAAGACCGTCACAGCCTCGGATTTCACGGCCAACTGGACAATCCCCTATCTCGCAAGGGGCATAGACCGCGTGGTCGAGAGTTCGCGCCTGCCGCTGACCGACAGCCTGATGAGGATCAACCTCGTCGAGCCCGTGAAATTCTACCAGATCATCGCCCGGACACTCAAATATTCGATAGGCTTCATCTCTCTGGTGTTCCTGGCCGTCTTCATCGTCGAACTGAGGGGCGGCAGCAGCGTGCACTGGATCCAGTACGTGCTGACGGGGCTGGCGCTGATCGTTTTCTACGTGCTGCTGCTCGCACTTGCGGAACATACGGGCTTCACCATCGCCTACGCTGCGGCGTCGCTTCTGACAGCGCTCCTGATCTCCTCCTATCTCGGAAGCGCAACCGATAGCCGTCAGAACGGGATAGCCCTGTTTACGGTTCTGGCGGTGGCTTATGGGGTCATGTATCTGGTTCTGAATGAGGATGAATATGCGCTACTGGCCGGCGCGTTGATATCTTTCATCGCCATTGCTGCCACCATGTTCGCAACCCGCAGGGTCGACTGGTCGGGAACCGGCCCAACCCAGCACAACACCAATATTGGTCGCAGCGAAGCCTCGTAAGGCGCATCGCCAGCATCGAAAGGCGGGCAGGTAACTTGCTGCCCGCTTTTTTGCCGTCTATAGGTGGAGCATTCACCACGGACCCGGTGAAATTCCGGGTGGCTCTTCTGGCCGCCGATCCGCCAGACAACGCAAAGCACCGACATTCTTTTTCAATCTACCGGACATGTTTCCGGCCGGTGCGTCATACTTTGCGAAAAAATCAAATGAACAGATTTCAGACTTACAGACGTGAGTGGTTTTCCAATATTCGCGGCGATGTGCTTTCCGGCATCGTCGTCGCACTCGCGCTCATTCCCGAAGCAATCGGCTTTTCCGTCATCGCCGGCGTCGATCCGAAGGTGGGGTTGTTTGCTTCTTTCGCCATTGCCTGCGTCTGCGCCTTCACCGGTGGCCGTCCGGGCATGATTTCCGCGGCAACCGCCGCCACAGCCGTCCTGATGGTGACGCTGGTGAAGGAACACGGCCTGCAATATCTCTTTGCTGCGACCATCCTCATGGGTGTGCTGCAGATCGCTGCGGGCTTTGCAAAGCTCGGGCGGGTGATGCGCTTCGTCTCTCGCTCAGTCATGACCGGCTTCGTCAATGCACTGGCGATCCTGATCTTCATGGCGCAATTGCCCGAGCTGATAGGCGTGCCTATCGCAACCTACGTCATGATCGCGGCTGGTCTTGCGATCATCTATCTCTTCCCGCTGGTCACGAAAATCATCCCGTCGCCGCTGGTCGCCATCGTCGTTTTGACCTGCGTGGCGGTGTTTTTCGGCATGGATATCCGCACCGTCGGCAATCTCGGCGAGCTGCCCTCGACGCTGCCGGTCTTCGCCCTGCCACAGGTGCCGCTGACTTTCGAAACGCTGCAGATCATCTTTCCGTATTCCGCAGCGCTGGCTGCCGTCGGTCTCCTGGAATCCCTGCTGACGGCACAGATCGTCGACGACATGACAGATACCGGCAGCAACAAGAGCCGGGAATGCATCGGCCAGGGGACAGGCAACATCGCCTCCGCGCTGATCGGCGGCATGGGCGGCTGCGCCATGATCGGCCAGTCGGTCATCAACGTCAGATCCGGCGGCAGGGGCAGGCTCTCCACCTTTGTGGCGGGCGCCTTCCTGCTGTTCCTCATTCTGGTGCTGGATGATCTTGTCCGCATCATTCCAATGGCCGCTCTTGTGGCTGTCATGATCATGGTTTCGATCGGCACCTTCTCGTGGCGTTCGATTCTCGATCTCAGCCGCAATCCACCGTCTTCCAGCATCGTCATGCTGGTAACGGTCGGGACCGTGCTGGCGACCCATGATCTCGCAAAAGGCGTGCTCGCAGGTGTGCTTCTCTCCGGCGTGTTTTTCGCTGGGAAGGTTTCAAAACTCTTCCACGTTCGTCCAGAGCTTGTCGCGGATGGTCGGCACCGCATCTACCGCGTCGATGGGCAGATTTTCTTCGCCTCGACGGAAAGCTTCATTGCCGCCTTCGATTTTGCCGAAGACGTGGAAACGGTCACCATCGACGTCACACAGGCGCATCTGTGGGATATTTCGGCTGTCGGTGCGCTGGACAAGGTCGTGCTGAAATTCCGCAAGACCGGCAAGACGGTCGAGGTGATCGGCGTCAACGAAGCGAGCGCCCATATGATCGACCGTTTCGCCCTGCACGACAAGCAGGGTGGAGCGACAGCCTCAATCCACTGACCAGAAGTAAAAAGCCCCGGCGGAACCGGGGCTTTTTGTTGTGCTATTCGTTTGCCGTCACCGTGACGCCGAGCATTGTCGGCAGGGTGTTCGGCGCGCCCATGGCGGCGCCCATGATCATCGGGAAGGGAACCGGCTTTTCCGGTTCGGCCGAGATAGAGAAGCTCTTCGGATTATCGATATAGGCGTTGATCGCAGCCGACACCATGTTCTGCAATTCCGGAACGTTGAGCGAAGCCATCATGATGGGCGCCATGCCCTTGATGGTCTGGGAAAGCTGATCGCTGGTCATACCCTGCTGGCTTGCAGCGTAGTCGATGGCGCGCTTGGTGATGCTGGCATCTTCGAAGCTGATTTCGGCATTAACGAAGGAAAGCTGCTGCATCAGGCCGAGCATGGCAAGGCCCGCTGCCTGTTCCGCCTGTTCCTTGTTCGGATTTGCAGCCTGCGCCTTCACCGTCTCCTGCATCGATTTGATGAAGGCGAGTGTGTAACCGGAAAAACCGAACGACATGTTGAGACGGCCGACCTTGTCGAGGTCGATGGCATATTCCTCGACGTCTACGGTGCCGGAGGCGACTTCCCAGCTTCCGCTCATGGTCATGTTGCCGGAAAGGGCCTGCAGATTGAGCTTTTCAATTGCGTCCTTCGTGGCCGGATCGTTGACTTCGCTGAGATCGGCCTTGAAGCCGGATGCGTCGAGATCGAAGCCGATCGAGGCCTTGTCGTCGCTGACGGACATCGTTGCGCTGCTTTCCTCGAGCGAGAAAGCCTGCTTGCCGTCGATGGAAACGGAAATCGGACCGCTATGCGCCTCGTCGTAGAACATCAGCGCATCAATCGTGCCCGTCGTCGCATCGGCAGGGATGGTGAGACCCGACATGTAGATGTCGTTGGCCTTGATCTCCACGTTTTCCTGCTTGTAATCGACATTGTCGAAACGCGCGTTCTTGATCTTGTAGCCGCCGTTGTTTTCCTCGACGCCTTCAAGGGTGACGTTGCCGACCGGAATTTTTTTGGCCGGATCGGCAGCCGCATTAAAGGTCACGCCGTTTAGCGTCACCGTGTCGCCGTTGACGGCGACGGATCCGGCGGCAATTTCACCGCCTTGCGCGGCGTAGGCGGCATTGATCTTTTTCAGAACGTCGTTGCCATCCAGTGCGAATGCCGGTGCGGAAAGCGCGAGAAGCGCGGCACTTGCGAAAAGAATCTGCCGGGTGGATTTCAGTCTCATAGTGTTTCTTCCCTCAATGTGCGGATGTGCACCGTGTTCTAAATGTGAATGGTGACATTTATATTCGCGATTATTCAAAGGTCTACAGGATTTAGATCGATTCGTATGACGGCGGCATTGCGGCATTCGCAACGCAGTTAATAAAAATCCTCACAAAAGGCGTCGTTTCGTCCACAGCCGAGACCCCCGAATTCCTTGCCGGGAATCGGCATTTCCGCTAGTCAAGCACCATGGGAAAAAATCTTGTACCTCCGTCAGGCGGAGACGATAACATTCATCCGGTCGATTTGAAGGCGGCGCTTGAAGAGCGCTACCTCGCTTACGCCTTGTCCACGATCATGCATCGTGCGCTGCCGGATGTGCGCGATGGACTGAAGCCGGTTCACCGCCGCATCATCCACGCCATGAGCGAAATGGGCATCCGCCCCAACTCGGCTTTCAAGAAATGCGCCCGTATCGTCGGTGACGTTATCGGTAAGTTCCATCCGCATGGCGACCAGTCGGTCTATGATGCGCTGGTCCGTCTCGCGCAGGATTTCTCGCAGCGTTATCCGATCGTGGACGGGCAGGGCAATTTCGGCAATATCGATGGCGACGGCGCCGCCGCCTATCGTTATACCGAAGCACGCATGACCGATGTGGCAGCGCTGCTGCTCGAAGGCATCGGCGAGGACGCGGTTGACTTCCGTGCTACCTATAATGAGGAAGATGAGGAGCCGGTCGTCCTCCCGGGCGCGTTCCCCAATCTGCTTGCCAACGGTGCCTCCGGCATTGCCGTCGGCATGGCGACGTCCATCCCGCCGCATAACGCCCATGAACTGTGCGACGCAGCTCTGCATCTCATCAAGCATCCGGATGCGACGGTTGAAAAGCTGGTGGAATTCATTCCCGGCCCCGACCTGCCGACCGGCGGCGTGATCATCGAAAGCCGCGAGAATATTCTCGAAGCCTATAAGACCGGGCGCGGTGGTTTCCGCGTGCGCGCCAAATGGGAAACGGAAGACCTCGGACGTGGCGGCTATCAGATCGTCATCACCGAAATCCCGTTCCAGGTGCAGAAATCGCGGCTGATCGAAAAGATCGCCGAGCTGCTGCTCGCCCGCAAACTGCCGCTGCTTGAGGATGTTCGCGACGAATCGGCCGAAGACGTGCGTATCGTGCTGGTTCCGAAAAACCGCACTGTCGACGCGACGCTGCTGATGGAATCGCTGTTCCGTCTGTCCGACCTTGAAAGCCGCCTGCCGCTCAACATGAACGTACTGTCGCTTGGCAGGGTGCCGAAGGTCATGGCGCTGAACGAGGTGCTGAGCGAATGGCTGGCACACCGCAAGGACGTGCTGGTCCGCCGTTCCCGCCATCGTCTCGCGGCCATCGATCGCAGGCTCGAGATTCTGGGCGGCCTGCTGGTCGCCTATCTCAATCTCGATGAGGTGATCCGTATTATCCGCGAGGAGGACGAGCCGAAACAGGTGATGATGGCCAAGTGGTCGCTCACCGATAATCAGGCCGAAGCCATCCTCAACATGCGTCTGCGCAATCTGCGCAAGCTTGAGGAATTCGAAATCCGCAAGGAGTTCGACGAACTCAGCAGCGAGAAGGCTGAAATCGAGGGGCTGCTTGCCTCCGATGAAAAGCAGTGGCAGACCGTCGCCTGGGAAATCGGCGAGGTCAAAAAGAAATATGCCAAGGCAACGGAGATCGGCCGTCGCCGCACGCAGTTTGCGGATGCGCCGGATGCCGACATCGAGGCCATCCAGCAGGCGATGATCGAGAAGGAACCGGTCACCATCGTCATCTCGCAGAAGGGGTGGATCAGGGCACTGAAGGGGCATATGTCCGATACGTCGGCTCTGACCTTCAAGGAGGGCGATGGCCCGAAGCTCGCCTTCCCGGCGCAGACGACCGACAAGTTGCTTCTGCTGACCACCGGTGGCAAGGCCTACACGCTCGGCGCCGACAAGCTGCCCGGCGGGCGTGGTCACGGCGAGCCGATCCGCATCATGGTCGATATGGAGAACGATCAGGACATCCTGACGGCCTTCGTTCACGATCCGTCGCGCAAGCTTCTGCTCGTCTCGACTGGCGGCAACGGCTTCATCGTGGCCGAAAGCGAAATGGTCGCAAATACCCGCAAGGGCAAGCAGATCATGAATGTCGCCATGCCTGACGAAGCCAAGCTCGCCGTACCTGTTACGGGCGACCATGTCGCCGTCGTTGGCGAAAACCGCAAGCTGCTTGCCTTCCCGCTGTCGCAGGTGCCGGAAATGTCACGCGGCAAGGGCGTGCGCCTGCAACGCTACAAGGACGGCGGCGTCGTTGATGTGAAATGTTTCGCGCTCGCAGACGGCTTGAGCTGGTCCGACACGGCCGGGCGCCTCTTCAGCAAGGTCGGTGAGGAATTGCGCGAATGGCTGGCAGACCGCGCCACCGTTGGCCGCACCGTACCGAAGGGCTTTCCGCGTAGCGGGAAATTTGGCGGGTAAAAGCTAAAAGACGTCGACGCCCCGAGCGATTAATCGGGACGTCTTCCATGGTCACTGTTTCAGGACCTGGCGAACTATTCTTCTACCGCAGGCACATAAACCTCCCACCCACGCGGTGTCAGGTGCTCCTGCGGGTGGTAGCGCGTCTTGTAGCCCATCTTTTCAGAACCATCGACCCAGTAGCCAAGATAGACGTGCGGCAGGCCGAGCGCGCGTGTGCGGGTGATGTGATCCATGATCATGAAAGTGCCGAGCGAGCGCTTTTCTAGATCGGGGTTGAAGAAGGAATAGACCATCGACAGCCCGTCGCTCATCACATCGCTCAGCGCTACGGCGAGAAGTTCACCTCGTTTGCTGGAATCGATGCCGGAGCCGGGCTCTCGCACACGGTATTCGATGATGCGGGTGTTCACGTGCGTGTCTTCGATCATGATAGCATAGTCGAGCGCCGACATGTCGGACATGCCGCCTGACTGGTGCCGATGGTCGAGATAGCGGCGAAACAGTGAGAACTGTTCGGTGGATGGCTCAGCGGCATGAACGGTGGCGACGACATCCTTGTTGATGGAGAGAACGCGCCGCATCGATTTCGTCGGCTGGAACTGTTCGGCAAGGATGCGCACGGAAACGCAAGCTCGACAGGTTTCGCACGCCGGGCGATAGGCGATGTTCTGTGAACGCCTGAAGCCGCCCTGGGTCAGAAGGTCGTTCATTTCCGACGCACGCGGGCCGACCAGATGCGTGAAAACCTTCCGCTCCATCTGGTTCGGCAAGTAGGGGCAGGTGGCCGGTGCCGTAAGATAGAATTGGGGAGAGGGCGTCGCCTGCGTGTTCATCGAACCGTGATCGCCTCCTGCGTCTGTTGTGAAAGCGCGCCGCGATTTCACGGGGTGCGGCGACGCTTCAAGCGACATGCATAATGTCACAGAATGGCAAAATGACGGAAAACGTCAACTGCACCATGCGCTATTTGCCTGATATGCAAGCCACGTTTTCGTGGCTTTCCCTTATATCAGTAGGTTCTGACCATGACGGTGCCGAGCAGGAAGTCGTGAACGAGGCGAGAGCGCTCCGTAAACAGGCCTGCAAGCAGGATAAGCGGCGTCAAAACCGAGTTGATGATCCAGAAAAGCGCAATGTGCACGGTGGCCAAAAGGAAATCGATTCGTCGTCCGTCCATGCGCGCCATTGCGATGCCCATCGCCCGCATGCCGGGTGAGGCCTGCGACGGGCCGCTGAGCGTTACGCCGAAATAAAGCACCGCGACGATGACGAACAAGGCCGGATAGAGGAAGAAGCCGAGACCCAGCGTAATCACGCCGAGAAAGAAGACGATCACGGCGGCTGGAATGCACAGCAGGAGAACGATCGCGTAATCGATCAGGAAAGCGAAGATGCGTCGGCTCAGGACGCCGCTATAGGCGCGCCAGTCGTCCGGTGCGACATAGGTAGGGTTCTGGTCGAGGTTCATCGGTCGTTTTCTCCTGAGAAGACATGACAGCTCGAAACGCGCTTTTCGTCAGGCAGCATTCCGTGTCAGCAAACAATATGGGAAGAAAACGACCGAATACAATAAGCGTCGGCTGTCAGCCCTTCGCGAGTTTGCGTGCGGCTTCCACTGCGAAATAGCTCAGAATGCCATCGCAGCCCGCACGCTTGAAACAGAGAAGCGTTTCCATCATCACGCGCTCGCCGTCGATCCAGCCATGCATGGCCGCTGCCTTGATCTGGGTATATTCACCGGACACCTGATAGGCGAATGTGGGCAGCCCGAAATTCTCTTTCAGCCGCCAACAGATGTCGAGATAGGGCAAGCCTGGTTTGACCATCAGCATGTCAGCACCTTCTTCCACGTCAAGCGCTGCGTCGCGGATTGCCTCCATGCCGTTGGCGGGGCTGATGTAATAGCTGTTCTTGTCCCCCTTCAGCAGTCCGGCCGTCGAAATGGCCTCGCGATACGGACCGTAATAGCCGGAGGAGAATTTTGTGGCATAGGCCATGATGCCGACGTTCTGGTGCCCGGCCGCATCCAGGCCGCGGCGGATGGCGCCAATGCGGCCATCCATCATCTCGGACGGAGAAATAATGTCCGAACCGGCATCGGCCTGAAGGATTGCAGCACGAACGACCTGATCCACGGTCTCGTCATTGACGATTTCATCGCCGCGCAGAATGCCGTCATGCCCATGGCTGGTGAAGGGATCGAGCGCAACATCGGTGATCATGCCGATATTCGGAACCGCTTTTTTGACCGCGATGGTCGCCTGATTGATGAGGTTGTTGGCCTCGAGCGCATTCGAGCCGGTCTCGTCGCGCAAGTCCATCTCGATATTCGGGAAGGTCGCAATCGCCGGAATGCCGAGATCGGCGGCTTCCTTCGCCGCTTCGACCAGCTTGTCGACGCTCATGCGGTTTACGCCGGGCATCGCCGGTATGGGATCGAGGATATTGCTGCCCGGTACGATGAAGACCGGCCAGATGAGATCATCGACGGTCAGGCGGCTTTCCTGAACCAGACGGCGAGTCCAGTCGGCCTTGCGATTGCGGCGCATGCGGCGATGGCCGGTGATCGCGTCGACCAGATGCGTTTTGTCCTGCATGTAAGAATGTCCTTCGTATCCCACCCAAGTCAGGAAAGCTGCATAACACGAAGCAAGCGCCGTGCGAATGCGACAATGTTTCCCCCTGGACTTCCCCGGTGGGCGAGGGTGCTTTGACAAGGCAAGCCGCCGAATTCAATATGGGCTGGTCGCCCGCCCGTCGAAACCGTATCTTCCGGCCATGGAACCTGATTCTCAACCTCTGCCGAAACGTCCGCTGACGGAAATCCTCTTTCTGGTCTTCATGAGGCTGGTCGCGGTTTCCTGTTTCTGGTTCGGCCTGCAATATTGGGCGATGCTGACGGGATATTCTCTCGGCGGGCATGGGCGGTTCGATATGCTTAACCTGCCATGGCGAGTGGCGGGTAGTGCGCTTGCGGTGATTTTCCCGGTGGCAGCGCTTGGTCTCTGGCTCGGCGCCTCCTGGGGGGCGGTCATGTGGGTCTTGGGTGCCGGCACCCAGATCGCCATGTATAAGGTGTGGCCATATATCTTCGGCGCCAACACGCTTGTACCCGTCATGCACGGTCTCGTGGCAACCATTTATATACTATTCCTGGTCGCTTTTTGGCTCGATCAGCGCCAGAATGAAGAGCGCGCAAGAATTGATTTACCATAAGAATAAAGCAATTCAGCCTGGTTTTCGGTCGAATTTTATTGCTAAGTCTTTGATTTATAATGCATGGTTATAAGCCAGTCCCGCTTCGCCACAAGTTTGACCCACTTGGGAAAATGCAGGTAAGCATTTGTTAATCGTAGCTTTTAAGTAGAATTTTATGCGCATTGATTAGGTTCTCACTCAAGGCGGGAGACAAACAAACACACCGCCAAACAAAACAGTGAGGCAGTCATGATCAATAGCAAAGCAAAGCCGCAGGCCGTTGTTGCCGACGCACATGAAGATACCATCCGTTCGCTCTACATGGAGTCGCTGCACCTGGTGGAACGTCTCCACCGCCGCCTCCTCGATGTCATCAAGGACGAGTTCGATCGTCAGGGTCGCGATGATGTCAACGCCGTTCAGGCGCTCCTTCTGTTCAACATCGGCAATTCCGAACTGACGGCCGGCGAGCTTCGTTCGCGTGGTTATTACCTCGGATCGAACGTCTCCTACAACGTCAAGAAGCTGGTAGACCTCGGTCTCATCAACCACCAGCGCTCGCGTGTCGACCGCCGCTCGGTCCGCATCAGCCTGACTGAAAAAGGCCAGGAAATCGCCGAAACGGTTGCTCACCTCTACGAGCGCCACGTCGGCTCGATCGAAAAGGTCGGCGGCATCGGCACCGGCGAGTTCTCCGAAATGAACAAGCTGCTGCAGCGCCTCGATCGCTTCTGGAACGACTCGATCGCTTATCGTCTCTAATTCCGCGGCGGTTTCACTGTTAGCGCCGGGGGCATCGGTTTGCCTCCGGCTTGCGGATTCGTGTTGGAGGCGCCGTTCACCTGTGCGTGTCAAGCCCGGTCTCTCAGGTGCGCTTTCGCCCTGTTTTGCAGGCATACACAGCTTCGTGAGAAAAGGTCCGTGACACGAATTGGCCATATTGATATGGGACCCGCAAAGGTGAAGGAGCCGGCGGTTTCTCCTGCTGTCGTGGCAAGTCCCGACTGTTCTGCCAGACAATAGCGCCCAGACCATGGGTATTGAGCATTACCGGCCGGCAGACACGTTGTACGTGTTTGTTAATCATATTGATTTAGGCATTGTTGAGAATGCCGAAGAGAGTGGCTGGTAGGTAGAATGACAAAAAAATCCGTTTCCGAATCCGTATCGCGCCGTGCGCTTCTGCGCTCGGCTGTTTCCGTTGGTGTTGCCGCGCTTGCCGCGCCCGCCCTGGCGCAGAATGCGCTCAACGATCTCATGGGCTCATCGCGCCGCGGCAACTGGGATGACCAGTTCGACGCGAATTCGTCGCGTTCCGCCGTTGGTGTCGTTTCCAACAACCCGGTTCTCGGACGGGAAGCGCCTGTCTACATGCAGCAGGCGATCATGCAATATCAGCAGATCGTGCAGAATGGCGGCTGGCCGGACGTGCCCGTCACCCAGCAGCGTCTCCAGATCGGCGTTTCCGATCCTTCCGTTCAGGCGCTTCGCCAGCGACTGATGGTCTCCGGCGACCTGCCGCGCGAAGCTGGCATTTCCAGCGCCTTCGACTCTTACGTCGATGGTGCGTTGAAGCGCTTCCAGGCCCGCCACGGCCTTCCCGCCGATGGTGTCAGCGGCGAATACACGACCAAGGCGCTCAATGTTTCGGCCCAGATCCGTCTGGCCCAGTTGCAGACCAACCTCGTGCGCATTCAGTCCATGTCCGGCGATCTCGGCCAGCGTCACCTGATGGTGAACATTCCGGCCGCTGCCATCGAGGCGGTTGAGAATGAGCGCGTCGTCCTGCGCAACACCGCCGTCGTCGGTCGCGCCAGCCGCCCGACGCACGTCATCAATTCCAAGATTTACGAAGTCATCCTCAACCCTTACTGGACAGCGCCGCGCTCGATCGTCGAAAAGGACATCGTGCCGCTGATGCAGAGGGACCCGACCTATCTGGAGCGGAACAACATCCGCCTCATCGACGGCAAGGGGCAGGAAGTTTCGCCGACGGCGGTCGACTGGTTTGCGCCAAAGGCACCGAACCTGATGTTCCGCCAGGACCCCGGCAAGATCAACGCCATGTCCTCGACGAAGATCAACTTCCACAATCCGAACAACGAATATATGCACGACACGCCGCAGCAGGGTCTGTTCAACAAGCTGATGCGGTTCGAATCGTCCGGCTGCGTGCGCGTACAGAACGTGCGCGACCTCACAAGCTGGCTGCTGCGCGACACGCCCGGCTGGTCGCGTCAGGAAATGGAACGCGTCATCGCCACCCGCGTCAACACACCGATCAAGCTGGCGCAGGAAGTGCCTGTCTATTTCGTCTACATCACCGCATGGTCGGCGAAGGACGGCGTGGTGCAGTTCCGCGACGACATCTATGAAAAGGACGGCAACGCCGAACTGGCGCTCAACACCACCACCGGCATCGAACAGCCGGCTGGACCTGTCGACGACGACCTGTTGCCGCGCAACTGATCCGGCGCTGCCATCAGGTTTTTATATTTAAGTGAAAGGCCGCACCCCGTCGGGTGTGGCTTTTTTCATTTTCGCTGCTGGTTTTGAAAAAACAGCTGCCGTTTTTTGTCGCAACGTCGCAGTTTGACGGGCAAATCTCGCTGCCCGTATTGCTCTTGTTCGGGCAGGGCGCTAAGACGCCATCGCATTACTGTTTCAGGAGCCTTCACCATGTCGAACAAAGATGCTTTCTTCTCCCGTCCGCTTGCCGAAGTCGATCCGGATATTTTCGGCGCGATCGAGAAGGAACTGGGTCGCCAGCGCCACGAGATCGAACTGATCGCCTCGGAAAACATCGTTTCCCGCGCTGTGCTTGAAGCGCAGGGTTCGATCATGACCAACAAATATGCCGAAGGTTATCCGGGCAAGCGTTATTACGGCGGCTGCCAGTTCGTAGACATTGCTGAAGAGCTTGCAATCGAGCGCGCCAAGAAGCTGTTCGGCGTCAACTTCGCCAACGTCCAGCCAAATTCCGGTTCGCAGATGAACCAGGCCGTGTTCCTCGCGCTGCTCCAGCCGGGCGACACCTTCATGGGTCTCGACCTGAACTCCGGAGGCCATCTGACGCACGGTTCGCCGGTCAACATGTCCGGCAAGTGGTTCAACGTCGTGTCTTACGGTGTGCGCGAAGGCGACAACCTGCTCGACATGGACGAGGTAGAGCGCAAGGCCAAGGAAACCCGGCCGAAGCTTATCCTTGCCGGCGGCACCGCCTATTCCCGTATCTGGGACTGGAAGCGCTTCCGCGAGATCGCCGATGAAGTCGGCGCCTATCTGATGGTCGATATGGCCCACATCGCTGGTCTTGTTGCCGGTGGCCAGCATCCGTCGCCGTTCCCGCATTGCCACGTTGCCACCACGACGACGCACAAGTCGCTGCGCGGCCCGCGTGGCGGCATGATCCTCACCAATGACGAGGATCTGGCCAAGAAGTTCAACTCCGCCGTTTTCCCCGGCCTGCAGGGCGGTCCGCTGATGCACGTCATCGCCGCAAAGGCAGTTGCCTTCGGTGAAGCTTTGCAGCCGGAATTCAAGGATTACGCCGCACAGGTCGTCAAGAACGCCAAGGCGCTTGCCGAAACGCTGATCGAAGGTGGTCTTGATGTCGTCTCCGGCGGCACCGACAACCACCTGATGCTGGTTGACCTTCGCAAGAAGAACGCCACCGGCAAGCGTGCTGAAGCAGCTCTCGGTCGCGCCTACGTCACCTGCAACAAGAACGGCATTCCTTTCGATCCGGAAAAGCCTTTCGTCACCTCGGGTGTGCGTCTCGGCACGCCGGCCGGCACGACGCGCGGTTTCAAGGAAGCGGAATTCCGCGAAATCGGCAAGCTGATCGTCGAGGTTCTCGATGGTCTGAAGGTCGCCAATTCGGATGAGGGCAACGCTGCCGTTGAAGCTGCGGTGCGCGAAAAGGTTGTCGGCCTGACTGACCGTTTCCCGATGTATCCGTACATGTAAGGACGTAGAGAGATGCGCTGCCCATTTTGCGGTTCCGAAGACACACAGGTCAAGGACTCGCGTCCGGCGGAGGATAACACCTCCATCCGCCGGCGGCGCATCTGCCCCGATTGCGGCGGCCGCTTCACGACCTATGAGCGCGTGCAACTGCGCGAGCTGATGGTCATCAAGAAAAGCGGCCGCAAGCTGCCCTTCGACCGGGAAAAGCTGGTGCGATCCTTCGAGATCGCGCTACGCAAACGCCCGGTTGACCGGGACCGGATCGAGCGGGCCGTATCCGGCATCGCCCGCCGTCTGGAAAGTTCCGGCGAGACGGAAATCCCCTCGGAAGAAATCGGCCTCCAGGTGCTTGAAGCGCTGAAGAGCCTCGATGACGTGGCGTTCGTGCGCTACGCCTCGGTCTATCGCGATTTCAGCCATGCCGAGGATTTCGAGAACGTGATTGCCGAAATCAACGCCAAGATCGCCCGAGATACAGACGCCGGAGCATAGACGTGACGAGCCGCGCCGATGACGAAAAATTCATGGCCCGGGCAATCGAGGTTTCCCTGCGCCATCAGGGTCAAACCGAGACCAATCCATCCGTCGGTTGCGTTCTCGTCAAGGACGGAAAAATCATCGCCGAAGCGGTGACGGCCATTGGCGGCCGCCCCCATGCCGAACGCCAGGCGCTGGAAATCGCCGGCGAAGCGGCGCGCGGCGCAACAGCCTATGTCACCCTCGAACCCTGCTCGCACTGGGGCAATACGCCGCCCTGCGCCAATGCGCTGGTGGAATTCGGCGTCGCCCGCGTGGTGGTTGCCGTCGACGATCCCGATGAGCGTGTTTCGGGGCGCGGCTATACGATTTTACGGGATGCCGGCATTGTCGTGGAAACCGGCCTGTTGCGGGATGAGGGTAAGAGAGCGCTTGCGGGTTACCTCACACGCCAGGTTAAAAAACGCCCACATGTGATTCTGAAGCTTGCCATTTCTGCCGATGGCATGATCGGCAGACAAGGGGAGGGGCAGGTAGCGATCACCGGTCCGCAGGCCAGGCACGCCGTGCATGAACTGAGAGCGCGCTGCGATTGCATCCTCGTGGGCATCCGCACCGCGATAGCGGACGATCCGGAACTGACCGTTCGAATTGCAGGTCTCGAAGATCGTTCTCCGGTCCGAATCGTGCTTGATCGCAAGTTTGAACTACCGTTGACGTCTAAGCTGGTGAAGACGGCGAGGGGCTTGCCGGTTGTCGTTGCTGCGCTACCCCCCTCTGCCCTGCCGGGCATCTCCCCCTCAAGGGGGGAGATCGACTCGCCGCGACCGACTCGTTCAGATCTTGAATCCGTTACTCATTCGCCCACCTTTGGTGTCGGAAAAAATGCTGCCCTATCGATCTCCCCTCGTGAGGGGGAGGTGCCCGGCAGGGCAGAGGGGGTTAGCCCCGACCACCGCCGCCAACAACTGACCGACGCAGGCGTCGAAATCCTTGAAGCACCAACCCTCGAGAACCTCCTTCACATTCTCGCTGAACGCGGCATGTCGGAACTTCTGGTCGAAGGCGGCGCTTTTGCCGCAAAATCGTTCCTTGAAGCCGATCTCGTGGACCGTATCATGCTGTTTGAAAGCCCGGTCGTGGTTGGTGAAGGCGGGATTGAAACGCCGCTCAGCCGTGCCGATATTCCGGGCGATTATGTTTTGGTCAGCGAAACCGCCTACGGGCCGGATCGCTGCTTCGATTATGAAAGGCCGCTTTGATGTTTACCGGAATTGTTACCGATGTTGGAACCGTGTCCGAGCTGGAAGCTCTGGCGGAAGGCATTCGTCTGCGGGTGGCGACCAATTACGATCCCAAGACCATCGATATGGGCGCATCGATCTCCCATGGCGGCGTCTGCCTGACGGTGACCAAACTGCCCGAAGACGGCAGCAACGAGCGCTGGTACGAGGTCGAAGCCTGGGAAGAGGCATTGCGCCTGACGACGATTGCGGGCTGGCAGAAGGGCACGCACGTCAATCTGGAGCGCGCCCTGAAGATTGGCGACGAGCTTGGCGGTCACATCGTTTCCGGCCATGTCGATGGCAAGGCGGAGATTCTGTCTGTCGAGCCGGAAGGTGAGGCGGTCCGTATCCGCCTGCGCGCGCCCGACCATCTGGCGAAATTCGTGGCGCCCAAGGGTTCCATTGCACTCGATGGCACTTCTCTGACCGTCAATGCGGTCGACGGAACGGATTTCGACGTGCTCCTGATCCGCCATACGCTCACAGTCACCACATGGGGTGAGCGCCAACCGGGTGATTTCGTCAATTTCGAAGTCGACACCATGGCGCGATATGCCGCAAGGCTTGCGGAGTTCCCCTCGGCGTAACACCGTTCGGCATCTATTGTGCTGAAATACACTCCCGGCCTTGAGCCGGTATCCAGCCAGCCCAAATCCTTGGGCTGAAAAGACTCTTGCCGTCGCGCAGACGCGCGTTGACTGGATTACCTCTCAAGGCCAGAATGCCGGATAGACTTTACAGTCCTCCGCCATCGCGACAGATCAGTTGTTGTCCCGCACTCCGCTTTCGATTGACGCGCAAACACTATAAAGACGTCTTTAGGCCCAAACGGGGTAGGGGGATTACGACATGCCGTCTTTCGAACTGCTGACAGCCTTTTTCATCACCACCGCCCTGTTTGCCTATATTCCCGGCCCGGCCATGCTTTATGCGGCGGCGCAGACCATGGCGCGCGGCCGTTTTGCCGGGCTGATGGCGGTGCTTGGCATCCATGTCGGCTGCTATTTCCATATCGTCGCCTCTGCGGCGGGGCTTTCGGTGCTGTTCCAGGCGGTGCCGTGGCTTTATCTGGCCGTGAAGCTGTGTGGCGCGCTGTATCTCATCTGGCTCGGCTTCTCGATGCTGCGCAGCAAGCTTGAAGGTGAGACCGTCAATCTGACCATCGAACCGAAATCGGCAAGGCGTGCCTTCATCGACAGCATCATCGTCGACGTGCTCAATCCGAAGACGGCGCTGTTCTTTCTGGCGTTTCTGCCGCAATTCGTTGATCCGGCGGCGGCCTTTCCGATCTGGCTGCAATTGCTGATCCTCGGTATTGCCGTCAATTTCATCTTTTCCTCCGCCGATCTCGTTGGCGTGCTTCTGGCGGGCGCGATGGTCGGGCGGCTCAAGCGCTCCAGCAGGGTGCAGGTGCTTGCCCGTCGCACTGCGGGAACGGTGCTGATGGGGCTTGGCGTGCATCTGGCTTTCCAGAAAACCTGATTTTCGTAAGCCTCGCCGGATAAGGCGAAAACCTGCGCAATTGTCTGGTAAACGGGGCCTCTTGCGCGGGTGACACATGAAATTACTTGCCAAAAACGGCCAGCCGTGGTTTGACCGCCGCAAAAGCCGGTATGATCCGGCCCGAACCTTTTCAGGAAAATCCCATGTCCAAACCCCATCTTCTTATCGTGGAAGCACGCTTTTACGACGATATGGCAGACGCTCTTCTCGAAGGTGCGAAGTTCGCGCTGGATGAGGCTGGCGCAACCTATGACGTCATCACCGTTCCCGGCGCGCTCGAAATCCCCGCTGCCATTGCCATGGCGCTGGATGGCGGCGACAACGAAGGCACTGAATATGATGGTTTCGTAGCGCTCGGCATGGTCATTCGTGGCGAGACCTACCACTTCGACATCGTTTCCAACGAATCCTCCCGCGCCCTGATGGATCTCGCCGTCAGCGAATCGCTGGCCATCGGCAACGGCATCCTCACCGTCGAAAACGACGATCAGGCATGGGCACGTGTTCGCCGCTCTGACAAGGATAAGGGCGGTTTTGCGGCCCGCGCGGCGTTGACGATGATCGAGCTCAAGAAAAAACTGGGTGGCTGAACGCATGTCGGATGTTGAAAATGGCGGCGAACCGCGCCAGCCTTCGGTAAAGCCCGCCAACCAGCGTGGCGCTGCGCGCCTCGCGGCCGTGCAGGCACTTTATCAGATGGATGTCGGCGGCACCGGCGTGATGGAAGTCGTGGCGGAATACGAGGCACATCGTCTCGGTCAGGAAGTCGATGGCGATACCTATCTGAAGGCCGATCCTTCCTGGTTCCGTTCCATCGTGTCCGGCGTCGTCCGCGATCAGACAAAGATCGACCCACTGGTGCGCTCCGCACTTCTGGAAGACTGGCCGCTGTCGCGTCTTGATGCCACCGTTCGCGCTATCTTGCGTGCCGGCGCTTTTGAGATTCTGGAGCGCAAGGACGTGCCGGTCGCCGTCATCGTTACGGAATATGTCGAAATCGCCCGTGCTTTCTTCGAGCACGACGAGCCGAAGCTGGTGAACGCGGTTCTGGACCGCATTGCCAAGCAGGTACGCGGCGAGGCAAAACGCTAAAATACGTTAGGTGAGGAAGATATGAGCGCCGTTTCCGTCCCCGGACTTGAAGTTCAACTGGACGAGGCGAAGCGCAACGTCTTCCTTCTGACCGCCGCACAGGCGATTATGGGCTCGGCAGCACCTATGAGCTTCTCGGTCGGCGCGCTTGCCGGTTACCAGTTGCTCGGGGCTGACAAGTCGCTGGCAACGGCGCCGCTTACCGGTTTCAACATCGGCGTGGCGCTGGGCGCCATCTGCGTTGCCGCAGCATCGCGTTTTCTCGGCCGCAAGGCGGGCTTCATGGTCGGCGCGCTGATGTGCTCCATCGGCGGCGGCATTGCTGCCGTGGCACTCTTGCGCTCCGACTTCTGGCTGTTTGCGATCGGCCTGCTGCTGATCGGCATTTCCGGCGGCTTCACGCAGAAAATCCGCTTCGCTGCTGCCGACGCATCCCCCTCTTTCTACAAGCCGAAAGCCATTTCCTGGATATTGGCGGGTGGCATCGTCTCGGCGATCATCGGGCCGCAGCTTGCCATTTTCGGCAAGGATGTCTTCGCACCGGTCACCTTCGCGGGTGCTTTCATCGCGCTGGTGCCGCTCGGCATCATCGCGATTGCCATTCTGGCATTCCTGAAATTGCCGGACCCGAAGGCCGCCTCTATCCACGCGCAGGCGGCACGGCCTTTGTCGGAAATCGTGCGTACGCACCGGTTTGTCACCGGCATGGTCTGCGGCATCGGTTCCTATGCGTTGATGACCTTCATGATGACCGGCGCGCCGCTCGCCATGGTGGTCGGCTGCGGGTTTCCCACCGAACTTGCGACGCTCGGCATCCAGTGGCACGTTCTCGCCATGTTCGGCCCAAGTTTCTTCACCGGTATGTTGATCGCGCGATTCGGCGCGGAAAAAATCGTTGCAGCCGGTCTCGTCGTGCTGATGGCCTGCGCCATCGTCGCCCATATGGGCATCGAATTGTGGAACTTCTGGGCGGCGCTCATTCTCCTCGGTCTCGGCTGGAACTTCGGCTTCATCGGCGCCACCGCCATCATCACCTCCAGCTACCGCCCGCATGAGGCCGACAAGGTACAGGGCTTTCACGATATCGTGCTGTTCGGCACGGTAGCGCTGTCGTCCTTCTCTTCCGGCAAGGTGTTTACGGCCTGGGGCTGGTCGGTCATGAACCTCGTTATCTGGCCGGTTGCGGGCCTATGCCTCGTGCTGGTGGCGTCGCTGTTGCTGACCCCGCGCAGAAACGCCGCGTAAGATCGCCTTCGATCTCTACCCCTTTCATGTTTCAGGCAAATTTGTGGGCTTGACGCCACGCCTTTCGCCAACGCAATCTTGCCGCGCAGGTCATTTTTCCTTGGGAGGGGAAGAATGGCCACGACAGGACAGGCCGCGCATTTGATCGCTCCTGTCCTTGCACATGGTTCGCCACGCCGGGGAGGGAGTGAGACCCGGCCTTTTGGGAGGTAAGTGCGCATGACCGTAATACCCATAGTGATTTTATGTGGGGTCCTGTCCGTGGTTTACGCGGCATGGACGACCAGGAGCGTTCTCGCTGCCGATCAGGGCAACGAGCGTATGCGTGAAATAGCAGGTTTTATCCGTGAAGGTGCGCAGGCTTATCTCACCCGTCAATATCTCACCATCGCCATCGTCGGATTGATCGTCGCCGTTCTCGCCTGGTATCTGCTGTCGGCTCTCGCGGCCATCGGGTTCATCATCGGCGCCGTGCTTTCGGGTGCTGCCGGTTTCATCGGCATGCATGTCTCCGTCCGTGCCAATCTGCGCACCGCACAAGCCGCATCCCACAGCCTTGCCGCCGGTCTCGACATCGCGTTCAAGTCGGGCGCCATCACCGGTATGCTGGTAGCGGGCCTCGCGCTGCTTGGCGTGTCCATCTATTATTTCATCCTCACCTCGGTGCTCGGCCATGCGCCCGGATCGCGTGAGGTGATTGACGCGCTGGTGTCGCTCGGTTTCGGCGCTTCGCTTATCTCCATCTTCGCCCGTCTCGGCGGTGGCATCTTCACCAAGGGTGCAGATGTCGGTGGCGATCTCGTCGGCAAGGTCGAAGCAGGCATTCCCGAGGACGACCCCCGCAACCCTGCAACCATCGCAGATAATGTCGGCGACAATGTCGGCGATTGCGCCGGAATGGCGGCCGACCTTTTCGAGACCTATGTCGTCTCGGTGGTCGCAACCATGGTGCTTGCGGCGATCTTCTTTGCCGGAACGCCGATACTGGAAAGCGCGATGGTCTATCCGCTGGCCATTTGCGGCGCCTGCATCCTGACCTCGATTGCCGGCACCTTCTTCGTCAAGCTCGGCACCAACAACTCCATCATGGGTGCGCTCTATAAGGGGCTGATTGCCACCGGCGTCTTCTCGATTGCGGGGCTTGCCGTGGCAACTTACGCGACCGTGGGCTGGGGTACCATCGGCACGGTTGCCGGAATGGAAATTACCGGCACAAACCTCTTCCTGTGCGGGCTGGTCGGCCTTGTGGTAACAGCGCTGATCGTCGTCATCACCGAATATTATACCGGCACCAACAAACGCCCGGTCAATTCCATCGCGCAGGCTTCGGTCACGGGCCACGGCACCAACGTCATCCAGGGTCTTGCAGTCTCGCTGGAATCTACGGCGCTGCCGGCGCTTGTCATCGTCGGCGGCATCATTGGCACCTACCAGCTCGGTGGCCTTTTCGGTACCGGCATCGCGGTCACCGCCATGCTTGGTCTGGCGGGCATGATCGTGGCGCTCGACGCCTTCGGTCCGGTGACTGACAATGCCGGCGGCATTGCCGAAATGGCCGGTCTCGACCCGGATGTACGTAAGGCGACCGACGCGCTGGATGCCGTCGGCAACACCACCAAGGCCGTCACGAAGGGCTATGCCATCGGTTCTGCCGGTCTCGGCGCGCTGGTGCTGTTTGCCGCCTATTCCAACGACCTGTCCTATTTCGCTGCCAATGGCGATACCTATCCTTACTTCAAGGATATCGGCGAAATATCCTTCAGCCTTGCCAATCCCTACGTCGTTGCCGGTCTGCTGTTCGGCGGCCTCATTCCGTATCTCTTTGGCGGCATCGCCATGACGGCGGTGGGCAAGGCGGCAAGCTCTATCGTCGAGGAAGTTCGCCGCCAGTTCCGCGAAAAGCCTGGCATCATGGCAGGAACGGAAAAACCGGACTACGGCAGGGCGGTCGATCTTTTGACCAAGGCGGCGATCAAGGAGATGATCATTCCGTCGCTGTTGCCGGTTCTGGCGCCGCTCGTCGTTTATTTCGGCGTGCTGCTTATCTCAGGTTCCAAGGCCTCTGCCTTTGCCGCACTCGGTGCATCGCTGCTTGGCGTCATCATCAACGGCCTGTTCGTGGCGATTTCCATGACCTCCGGTGGTGGTGCGTGGGATAACGCCAAGAAAAGCTTCGAGGATGGCTTCATTGACAAGGACGGCGTGCGCCACGTCAAGGGTTCGGACGCCCACAAGGCGTCGGTTACGGGCGATACGGTGGGCGATCCCTACAAGGATACCGCCGGTCCGGCCGTCAACCCGGCTATCAAGATCACCAATATCGTGGCGCTGCTGCTATTGGCGGTTCTCGCCCACTGAAGGCTGAGGTTCCGACGAATGAAAAAGGCCCGGGGAGCGATCCCCGGGCCTTTGATTTTGCCGTTCTTCAACGATCAGGGGGTGTTGCCGCCCTGGCCAAGAATGCTCTTGGCGATGTTGGCGCCCGAGGTGCCGCCGGACAGCAGCTGCTGCAGGAAGGTGAGATCCTTGCCGCCTGTCGGGGTGGTACGCGAAATCGTGTCGAAGACCTTGCCGTCCTGCAGCGCGTAATTGGCCTTACGCTCGATTACGCCGTCCTTGTTGAAATAGATCGCGAGAATGTTCTGTTCGACCAACGTCGGCTTCATGAAAGCGGCGCGGCGCACACGCTTCTGCGAGATGTAATAGAAAACCTCGTTGCCGAACGTCGCCGTGGTGGAGGGCGTGCCCATGGTCAGCAGAACCTGCTCGCGGCTGGAACCTTCCGGGATCAGCTGAAGCGACTGCTCGTCCATGACGTAGCCGTTGTGGAACACATCGGTGGTGCTGGTGCAGGCGGAAAGCAGGGTGGACGCGACGACGATTGCGATGGCGGTCTTGCCCAGAATTTTGCCGTGACTTGCGGATTTCTGCTTGCTCAACTGCTTTTCCCCGACTGCGATCATGAATGGCACCTTCCGGCATTGCGTGGTGCACAGTGTCTGTGCACATGATTGTGTCAATCCGGGGACGGAAAATCCCGATCACCCCCCAAATTCAACGCTTTCACGGCCTTTGGAAACTCTTCCGGTCTCTTAGACTGTTTCAGCCGAAAGACGAACGTGACCGCGACAGCATTGCAATTCGTGGATGCTTCGGTAAACCAGCTTTGGCGATCATGCAACAAGTGCGATAGGCGGGTGAGCGAATTCACCAGCCCCGTTCGGAAAAAAACGATGATATTCGGGCTGTTCAGACAGAAAAACAACAACCGCGCCATAGTAGACCGGCAATATGCGATCCTGACGGCTGCGGCCCGCACGCCCGCTTTTTATCTTGATCTCGGCGTTCCGGACACGGTGATGGGCCGCTTCGAGATGCTGTCGATCATCATGATTCTCTATTTCCGCCGCACCAAATCCTCCGGTGTGAGCGGGCAGGAAATCGCCCAGGAGATCGTCGACGCCTTTTTTCAGGATATCGACCATTCCATCCGTGAGCTCGGCATTGGCGACCAGGGCGTGCCGAAGCGCATGAAGAAATTTGCCGGTATGTTCTACGGGCGGCTCGAATCCTATGCGGCGGCGCTGGATGCATCCGACCCCGTTGCCCTTGCCGCAGCGCTCCGGCGCAATATATACCCCCAGACAGATGAGAAGGCACCGGAACTGGACGGGCTTGCGGACTGGATGATGGAGGCGTCTTCCACCCTTTCCGCAGGCTCCGAAGAAACGATAGCAACCGGAAGCCTGAAGCTGCCTTTGCCTGGACTATGAGGTTTACGATGAACGCGCGACACGCCGCAAATGACGATCTGCCTTTTTCCTACCCCGTAAAGGTAGGCCATATTTCCGCCAATCCGGTGAGGATTGGTCTTGAAGCCAATGCCGAGGAACTGAAGGCGCTGGCGAAATTCTGGGATGTGGTTTCCGTCGAATATCTGAAGGCGGAACTGCAGGTTACCCGCTGGAAGAGGGATGGCGTGAAGATCAAGGGCGAGGTGCATGCGGCCGTGACCCAGTCTTGCGTCGTGACGCTGGAGCCGGTTTCCAGCAAGATCGACGAGAGCGTCGAGCATATTTTCGTTCCGGAAGGATCGAAGCTGGCGAGGATGGTCACCAATGAGGAAGGGGAGATCGTACTCGATCCCAATGGCCCTGACATTCCCGACCAGTTCACCGGCGACAGCATTGATGTTGGCGCGACTGTTGCGGAATTCGCAGCCCTTGCGATCGATCCCTATCCGCGCAAATCGGATATCGAATTTACCGATACGACCGAAAATGAGCCTGAAGAAGAAAAGCGTCCGTCGCCTTTCGCCGTGTTGAAAGACTGGAAAAAAGACTGAATGCGCCGCCGGGCTGAAATAATTTTATTGTAACACAGGCCGGAACAGGTATTTTCGCGCAAAATCCGCTTGAGTGGCGGCAAAAAGGATAAGGGACGAGTGATCAGAATAGCGATTGACGTCATGGGTGGCGATTTCGGCCCTGATGTTGCCATACCCGGTGCCGCCAAGGCGCTTGAACGGCACAACGATGTGACTTTTCTGCTCTACGGGCAGAAAAGCAAGTGCGACCCCATTCTGGCACAATATCCCGCACTTCGGGAAAAATCGGTCTTTCACGATTGTGAAATCTCGGTCGCCATGGACGAAAAGCCAAGTCAGGCGCTTCGTCGTGGCCGCTATGTCTCCAGCATGTGGCGCGCCATCGAGGCCGTGAAGCTCGGTGAAGCGGACGTCGTCGTATCCGCCGGCAATACCGGCGCGCTGATGGCCATGGCCAAATTCTGTTTGCGCACCATGGCGCGGGTGGAACGCCCGGCCATCGCCGGCATATGGCCGACGCTGAAAGGCGAAAGCATCGTGCTCGATGTTGGTGCCACGATTGGCGCCGATTCCCAGCAATTGCTCGATTTTGCCCTGATGGGCGGCGCCATGGCGCGTGCGCTTTTCGATATCGACCGTCCGACCGTCGGTTTGCTGAATGTCGGCGTCGAGGAGGTGAAGGGTCAGGAAGAGGTCCGTGAAGCCGGACGGCTGATCCGCGAGGCCGATCTAGGCACCATCGATTACCGCGGTTTCGTCGAGGGTGACGACATTGGCAAGGGCACGGTGGATGTGGTGGTGACCGAAGGTTTCACCGGCAACATTGCGCTCAAAGCCGCCGAAGGCACGGCGCGCCAGATCACCACGCTTCTGCGTGAGGCGATCTCCCGCAGCTTCTTTGCCAAGATCGGTTATATTCTCGCGAAAAGCGCTTTCGATGTGCTGCGAGAAAAAATGGACCCGCGCAAGGTCAATGGCGGCGTGTTTCTCGGCCTGAACGGCATTGTCATCAAAAGCCATGGCGGCACGGACGCCATCGGTTTTGCCTCCGCGGTCGATGTCGGCTACGACATGGTCCATAACGGTCTTACGGCAAAAATTGAAAACGATCTGAAGATTTACCACGCAAGACGGCTTCCGCCCCCGGCGCCCGAAGCTCTCGTGGCTGACGAGGAATAAGGGAATGATCCGCTCTATCGTACGTGGTTTCGGGGCAGCGCTTCCGAAGCGTGTCATGACCAATAGTGAAATCGAAGGGGTCGTGGAGACTTCCGATGAATGGATCGTGCAGCGCACGGGCATTCGTCAGCGCTACATAGCGGGAGAAGGTGAGACCACCGCTTCGCTCGGCGAGGCTGCGGCGCGTGCGGCGCTCGACAATGCCGGCCTGACGCCCGATGACATCGACCTCATCATTCTGGCAACCTCGACACCGGACAATACATTTCCGGCAACGGCGGTAAACATCCAGAACCGTCTCGGCATGACCCACGGTTTCGCCTTCGACATGCAGGCCGTCTGCTCCGGCTTCGTCTATGCCGTGGCCACCGCCGATCTTTACATTCGCGGCGGCATGGCAAAGCGCGTGCTGGTGATCGGCGCCGAAACATTCTCGCGCATTCTCGACTGGAAGGACCGCACCACTTGCGTTCTGTTCGGTGATGGTGCAGGCGCACTCGTAATCGAGGCAGGCGAAGGCGAAGGTACTTCCAGCGATCGTGGCATCCTCACCTCGCAGCTGCGCTCCGACGGTTCGCACAAGGACAAGCTTTACGTCGATGGTGGACCTTCCACGACCGGCACGGTCGGCCATCTGCGCATGGAAGGCCGGGAAGTGTTCAAGCACGCTGTCGGCATGATCACCGACGTCATCGAACAGGCTTTCGAGGCGACAGGCACGACGGCTGATGATCTCGACTGGCTCGTCCCGCATCAGGCCAACAAGCGCATCATCGACGGATCGGCAAAAAAGCTCAATATCGATCCGGAAAAAGTCGTCATCACCGTCGATAAACACGGCAATACGTCGGCCGCATCCATTCCGCTGGCGCTTGCCGTTGCGGCCAGTGACGGACGCATCAAGAAAGGCGATCTGGTCATGCTGGAAGCCATGGGCGGCGGTTTCACCTGGGGCGCAGTGCTGCTGCGCTGGTAACGGCAAATTTTAGCGTTTACCGGGGTGCTGGCACAAAATCGGTTGTGATTTTTGCGGCAGTACCCCGTTCAAACGCGCTGAAGCGACCCCCGCGTGCGGCAAAACCGCGTCAGTCGCTCTAAGCCATTGCACTGATTGCCGAAAGCCTCAAATGAATCTGGAACAATCCCTTGACCGGTCGCCACAAGGGAAATAATCTCGGCGGCTCCTAGAGAAAAATTCAGACACGGTTTGTGGGGAAAAATGGCCGGGAAGACAGTGACACGCGCAGATCTTGCAGAATCTGTGTTTCGTAAAGTCGGGCTGTCCCGCACCGAATCCGCCGAACTGGTCGAAACGATCATCGACGAGATTTGTAATGCGATCACGCGCGGCGAGGTCGTCAAGCTCTCGTCCTTCGCGACATTTCAGATCAGGGAAAAGAACGAGCGTATCGGCCGCAACCCGAAAACGGGTGAGGAAGTTCCGATTTCGCCACGCCGCGTCATGACCTTCAAGGCGTCAAACGTGCTGAAACAGCGAATCCTGAAGGCGCATACGGCTCGCAAGACCAAGCAAAAGGGTCAGAAAGCCGGGGCGTAAGCCGGCTGTAACGCGGGTTTTTTGCCGCATGGCAAGCCTTTATCCCCATTCTTCTTGTGAACATGCTTGAATTTCGACGTGCAAGCCGTTGAAATCTGGTCGACTCACATCATAATCAATTTTAGATAAATGGTATCTTGCCGCCACGGGCATCGGTGCGAGGATCGGGTTCGATTTTTCGCAATACATGATGCACGGTATCGGCTGGTGAAAAGCGTTCTTGTTCAGTGTCCGGGTGGGTGCATGGCGCTCAAGGTCCGGATGGGAGTGGAAGTTTGGACAAAAGCCCCGACGCGTTTCGGACGATCAGTGAAGTGGCGGATGAGCTGAACCTGCCGCAGCACGTGCTGCGTTTCTGGGAAACGCGCTTTCCGCAGATCAAGCCGATGAAACGGGGTGGGGGCCGCCGTTATTACCGCCCTGATGATATCGATCTCCTCAAGGGCATTCGTCATCTTCTTTATGACCACGGCTACACCATCAAAGGCGTGCAGAAACTTCTGAAAACCAACGGAAACCGTTTCGTGGCGGCAATCGCGTCAGGCGATCTTGCTACCATGGAAGCCATCATGGCAGCGAGCGGCGAAAAGGAAGTTGCCGAACCGCGCGTGCTGGATCCAGACGGAGACGAGGTCGTCGGCCGCCCGAAAGCCAAGCCGAGCGGCCGATTTTTCGGCTTCGGTGGCGGTAACAGCGATACCGAGATATCGGTTGGCAAATCTGGCATCGGCAAGGATGACCAAGCGCTGTTGCAGGAGGCGCTGTTCGATCTTCTCGAATGCAAGCGGCTGCTTGATCAGGTTCGCTGATCGTTTATCCACAACTCTATTCGAGCATTTTCAGAAAAAGCGAAGGCGCTCTGGAATGCCAACCTTTCAGAAACTCTCTTGACCGATAATGCGGCTCCGTAAAAAGGAGTCTGATCGTGAGCAATCGAAAACCGACAACGCGACGCCGTACGGCGAAGAAATCGGCCGGCGGCAGCGTTTGGCCCTGGGTGCTGATGCTGGGCGTCGTGGCTGGTGGCATTCAGGCTTACGAACATCGCGACAGTCTTATGCCGCAGCGGCATGTCGCGAAGGCAACATCCACGACGACAAATTCCCCCAAGATCGCCGTAGCCGCCAAACGCGAGACGGCCGCACCGGAGAAGGTGGCGGCCATCCGCCCCGCATCGCCGGTTTCACCGATCAATGGTCCGGTGCCGCCACGCTCGATTGCCATGCCGCCTGCGGCACAGCAGAGCCAGGTTGCCGCTATCCTGCCGGAAACACGCCCTTCGGTCGAAAAAGTCTCGCTGGGAGAAAAAAGCGGCGCCTTTGCCTTTTGTGGTCGCTCAGGTCTCACCAATTGCGTGGCCGATGGCAATACCTTCTGGATGAAGGGCGTGAAAATGCAGCTCGCCGGCATCGAGGTCCCGCAGATCGACCGGGCGCGATGCATGGAAGAGCGTCAGCGCGGTTTCATTGCCAAGGTGCGGTTGCGGGATATGCTGAATGCCGGCGCATTCGATGTGGCGTCGTCGGCAACAGCCGGCGGGCAAGCCATGGAACGCAAACGGATTTCACGTTCGGGCGTATCCTTTGCCGATCAACTCGTGCGGGAAGGCCTGGCTCATCCGGTCTCGGCAAAAAATCAGTCCTGGTGTGGCTAAGGCCCGGTTGACCGAAACGGTGCGGCCTGTGTAGATGTGGCGCTGTCGGTGCTTGGGGTCAGGGTCTCGTTCGATCCTGCGCCTGAGGAATGACAAGGCAATTTTGTAGCGCCGGGGCCTGATGGCACGCGGTGCGACAATGCGGACGTGGCGAAATCGGTAGACGCAGCAGACTTAAAATCTGCCGACCATTGGTCTTGCGGGTTCAAGTCCCGCCGTCCGCACCATTTCCATCTCCAATTAAAAGATTTCTCTGCCGTTTTCCTGCGACATGCGGGCATTCAGGATGGATTCTGCGCCGGGATAGTCGATATCCGGGCAATCGATTGCATCATGATGCATGAGTCAGCCTAAAAAATGGGCTTGTTCACGCTCGCGGCATTTCTCCGTGAAAATCATCCAAAAGAGCCTATTGACCTTGCCACGATGGGAAGCCCTATCTTTTTTTTGTAAAGAGAAAAAGAGGTCATGCGCATGTCACAAATCCAGATACAGGCGAACCATTCGATAGCCATCGAGGGAATGACATGTGCCTCCTGCGTCGGTCGTGTCGAGAAGGCTATTGCCAAGGTGCCGGGGGTCGTCAAGGCTTCGGTCAATCTTGCGACGGAGCGCGCCGATATTGCTTTTTCAGGAGCGCCCAACGTTTCGGCCGTTGTCGATGCCGTGCGAAATGCAGGCTATAGCGTCGACGAGAAAACCATCGAACTCGATATCGAAGGCATGACTTGCGCGTCCTGCGTCGGCCGTGTCGAAAAGGCGCTGAAGGCCGTTTCCGGTGTCTCCGACGCGAGTGTCAATCTCGCAACAGAGCGGGCCACCGTCCGCGTCGCCGGCAATGCCGTCTCTGCCGCCAGGTTGGCCGAAGCAATCAGCCAAGCCGGTTACAAGGCAAACGAGATCGTCGCTGACAAGGCCAAGGTTGACGAGCCGGACCGGCGCGAAGCCGAATTGCGCGGTTTGAAAGTCAGCCTGGCCACCGCTGTTGCCCTGACGCTGCCGGTCTTCATTCTGGAGATGGGCTCGCATCTGGTGCCCGCCATCCATGATTTCGTGATGGAAACCGTCGGCATGCGGGAAAGCTGGTATCTGCAATTCGCGCTGACCACGCTTGTCCTCTTCGGGCCGGGCCTGCGGTTCTTCAAAAAAGGCATCCCCGCACTTCTGCGGCTGGCGCCAGATATGAATTCGCTGGTGGTGCTGGGCACCGCCGCCGCCTGGGGGTTCTCGGTCGTCGCCACCTTCGTGCCCGAGATCCTGCCGAGAGGCACGGCCAATGTCTATTATGAGGCCGCAGCGGTGATCGTCACGCTTATCCTGCTCGGCCGTTTCCTCGAGGCGCGCGCCAAGGGCCGCACCAGCGAGGCGATAAAGCGGCTCGTCGGCCTGCAGGCCAAGTCGGCCCGTGTGATGCGCAATGGTGAAACCATCGATGTGCCGCTTCAGGATGTTGCGACTGGCGATGTCATCGTCGTCCGTCCCGGCGAGAAAGTGCCAGTCGATGGTCTGGTGCTTGATGGTTCTTCCTATGTCGACGAATCGATGATTACAGGCGAGCCGGTGCCGGTGACCAAGACGGCTGGGTCCGAAGTCGTGGGCGGTACGGTCAACAGAAACGGCTCCTTCACGTTCCGCGCCACGAAGGTCGGCGCCGACACGCTGATCGCGCAGATCATCCGCATGGTCGAGGAAGCGCAGGCCGACAAACTGCCGATACAGGCGCTGGTGGACAAGGTGACCAACTGGTTCGTGCCTGCAGTCATGCTCGCTGCACTCGCCACCTTCATCGTCTGGTTCATTCTCGGGCCGGACCCGGCCTTGACCTTTGCGCTGGTTAACGCCGTCGCTGTCCTCATCATCGCTTGCCCCTGCGCCATGGGTCTTGCCACCCCGACCTCGATCATGGTCGGTACCGGACGCGCCGCCGAAATGGGTGTGCTATTCCGGCGCGGCGATGCTCTCCAGACTTTGCGTGATGCCGATGTCATCGCCGTCGACAAGACCGGCACGCTGACGCTCGGCAAGCCGACACTGGTGCATTTCACCACGACCGAAGGCTTCGATCAGGATGAGGTGTTGCGCCTTGTCGCCTCGCTTGAAAGCCGTTCCGAACATCCCATAGCCGAAGCGATCGTCGAGGCGGCAAAACATGGTGGCCTGACGCTTGCCGACGCGGCCGGCTTTGAGGCGACCCCCGGTTTCGGCGTTGCGGCAACGGTTGACGGCCGCAAGGTCGAGGCGGGCGCCGACCGCTTCATGGTGAAGCTCGGTTACGACATTGCGAAGTTCGCCGACGAGGCCGACCGGCTGGGCAGGGAAGGGCAGTCGCCGCTTTATGCCGCTGTCGATGGCCGGCTGGCCGCCATCATCGCGGTTGCCGATCCGATCAAGCCGACGACCCCGGAGGCGATAGCAGCGCTGCATGCGCTTGGTCTCAAGGTCACGATGATAACAGGCGATAACCGCCGCACGGCCGAAGCCATTGCCCGCCGTCTTGGTATCGACGAAGTGGTGGCGGAAGTACTGCCTGACGGCAAGGTCGAGGCCGTTAAAAGACTTGCGGCCGATGGCCGTCGGGTGGCCTTCGTCGGTGATGGCATCAACGATGCGCCGGCCCTTGCGGCGGCCGATGTCGGTCTCGCAATCGGCACGGGTACGGACGTCGCCATAGAAAGCGCCGATGTGGTGTTGATGTCTGGCGATTTGCGCGGTGTCGCGAATGCCATTGCGTTGTCCAAGGCGACGATCCGCAACATCCGCCAGAACCTGTTCTGGGCCTTTGCCTATAATGCCGCGCTCGTTCCCGTGGCGGCCGGAATATTGTATCCTGCCAACGGTGTTCTGCTGTCGCCTGTCCTTGCTGCCGGAGCCATGGCGCTTTCCAGCGTGTTTGTCTTGACCAACGCGCTGCGTCTCAAAAGCTTCCGCCCGCCGCTGCTTGACAGATCGTCCGGCATGCAACTCGCAGCGGCAGAATAGGGGGCGGATGTTATGACGCCTGAAAACACAGTCTATTTGCCACGTATCGGACGCAGCATTGTGGCAGCGCAGGGCGAGACCGTCCTTCAGGCCGCCCTTGCCGCCGGAATTTCCTATCCGCACGGCTGTCGCATGGGCCGGTGCGGGGCGTGCAAATCGCACCTCGTCTCAGGCGAGATCGACCTTCTCAAGCATACGCCCTTTTCGTTGACAGAAGAGGAAAAGGCGGAAGGACTGACACTCGCGTGCCGCGCCGTGCCGTTGAGCGACGTGACGATCGGCTGGCTCGACGGTGAGGATGAGTTTGCCGATATTCCGGCCGGCCGCTTCGATGGCGTCATCGCGGAAGCGGTGGATGCGACGCATGATATCAAGCTCATCCGCATCAGGCTCGACGATCGCGAACTGTTTACCTTCAAGGCCGGCCAATATGTGCGCCTGCTTTATCCGGACTGTTCGCCGCGTGACTATTCCATTGCCAGCCGCATCGATGAGGACCTGATCGAATTCCATATCCGGCATGTCCCAGGCGGCGTCACGAGTGGCCATATTTTCGCGAACGCCAAGGCGGGTGACCCTGTCGTGCTGGTCGGTCCCTTCGGGTCTTCGTACCTGCGGGAAAAGCATTGCGGACCGATCCTTGGCATTGCCGGCGGTTCGGGGCTGGCGCCGGTGAAGGCGGTGGTAGAGGCAGCGCTCGCCACTGATCGGACCACGGGCCGGCAACGCCCGATCCATGTCTATTTCGGCGCCCGCGCCGAGCGTGACCTCTATATGGTCGACCGTTTCGAAGAACTTGCCGTAAGCCACGGCAATCTGAGCTTCGTTCCGGTTCTCTCGAATGAATACCATGCGCAGATGCGCCGCGGTTATGTCGGTTCCGCCGTGGCGGACGACTTCGACGATCTCGATGGCTGGAAAGCCTATCTGGCCGGACCGCCGGCGATGATCGAGGCAACGGTGCCGCAGCTCCTGGCAAGGGGCATCCGCACCGCCGACATTCATGCAGACGTGTTTTTCACCCCGGAAAGATAGGAGCAGGATCGATGAACATTGGTACAGCCGCCACCGCATCCGGTGTTTCCGCAAAGATGATCCGCCACTACGAGACGATCGGGCTGATCAAATCCGCAAACCGCACGGAATCCGGTTATCGGGTCTATACGACCAACGATCTGGAGACGCTGCGTTTCATCCGCCGCGGCCGCGACCTCGGTTTCTCGATCGAAAAGATCAGGCAGCTCATGACCCTGTGGCGCGATCCCGGCGGTGCATCCTGCGACGTCAAGCGCATCGTCATGGAACATGTCGTAGATCTCGAGGCCAAGATGCATGCTCTTCGGGAGATGGCCGACACGCTGCGAAATATCGCGACCTATTGCCCTGACAATGGTGAACCGGATTGCCCGATCATTCAGGATCTTGCCCAATCTGAAGACCCCGATTTTACGCCGGTGGCGATCCTGCCCAAGCGTTCCGGCATGCTGAAGGGCACGTCCGGTGTGGTGACGGATTTGCCGCGCCTCATGAAATAAACCGCATTTCCCCGGCGGGGACCGATCATCAATTGCAGTGCAATGGCCATTTTCGGCGAAGGAGAACAGGCAATGTGGATACAGATAATACAACGCTTCCTTATTCTGTGCCTTATGCTGATGATCGTCTCCGTCATCGCGTTTCTTTTGCCCTACATGGCCGGTGGCGATCCTGCCCGCACCATTCTGTTTTCGCGCATGCGCGATACGGCGCTCGATCCGCATGCAGTCGAGGCCCTTCGGTTAAGCCTCGGGCTCGACCGGCCGCTTTACGTCCAATATTTCGCATGGCTGTCGGGCGCGCTGCGCGGTGATCTGGGCTTTTCCTTCACCAGCAGCCAGCCCGTGGCGGGTGAGCTTTTGCGCTCTCTCGGCGTGTCCGTGACATTGGCACTGACCGCGCTGGCGATTGCGGTCGCCGTCGCCCTGCCGCTCGGCACATTGGCGGCGATGCGTCCGGGTGGCCGGCTGGACAATTTCGCAACGCTGATGATCCAGACCTTCGTTGCCACGCCGGAATACTGGTTTGCGCCGATGTCGGCGCTCGTCTTTTCGCTTTATCTCGGCTGGTTGCCGTCCGCGGGCTGGGATAGCTGGCGCTCGCTGGTGCTTCCCGCTTTGACGTTGACGCTGCGCCCACTGGCCTATTTCACGCAGGTGACGCGCGCCGCCATGGCTGAGGTTCTGCGCGCGCCTTACATCACGGCGGCCCGCAGCCGCGGTCTCGGCATGCATGGCACGGTCATGCGCCACGGCATTCGCAACGGTTCGCTTCCGATCGTCACCTTCTTTGCCCTGTGGCTTGCGGGCCTGCTTGGCGGATCGGTGGTCGTGGAGGTGATATTCGCCATCCCCGGAATGGGCCGGCTTCTTTACGACGCCGTGGTCAATCGGGACATCCCCATGCTGCAGGGCGGTTTCATCTGCATCGTCGCCCTTTCCATCCTGATCAATACCCTGGCCGATGGCCTCTATGTCCTGATCAATCCAGCAATGCGAGGTCAACATGACCATTAGTCACTTCCCGAGCGCGCCGGTAGCCGCCATGCCAATGACCTTGCCCAAGCGCCCGTCGACACTTTTCCGGTTCACGGATTTCATCCGCCGGCGGCACTGGACGTTCTACGCGGGTTCGGCGATTTTTCTCGTCATCATCGTGCTGCTCGTCATCGCGCCGTGGATTTCGCCCTATAATCCCGCGCAGCAAAGCCTTCGCCTGCGGTTGAACGCGCCAAGCGCCGCCTACTGGCTGGGCACTGACCATCTCGGGCGTGATGTCTTGAGCCGGCTGCTTATCGGCGGACGCTTCACGGTCACGATTGCCGCCATCACCGTCATTCTGTCGGTCGCCATTGGAACATTCATCGGCATCATCAGCGGTCGCAGCCGCGGCGTTGTCGATGAAGTCCTGATGCGGGTGGTGGATCTGCTCATCGCCATCCCTGACGTGGTGATCGCCATTTTCCTCGTCGCCATCTTCGGCCCGGGATATGGAACGTTGATCGCGTCGCTGACGATCGTCGGTTGGACACCTTTTGCGCGACTGGCACGCGGGCTGACGCTTTCGATCAATTCCCGAGAATATATGCGTGCCGCCGAGGTGCTTGGATGCACACGCCGCTTCATTATTTTCCGGCATGTCATTCCCAACACGATCTGGCCGATCGCAGCAGTTGCCTTCCTGCGCTTCGGCCACAAGCTGATCACGGTGGGCGGACTGTCGTTTCTCGGCCTCGGCGTGCAGCCGCCTGCCGCAGACTGGGCGCTGATGTTGGCCGATGCGCAGGCCTATGCGGAACGTATGCCCATTCTCGTGATCGCACCAGGTCTGGCGATTTTCCTGTCGGCGTTGAGCGTGACATGGATCGGCCACGGCCTGAACATGGATACCAGGAAACCGAACGGCCATTGACGCCTGCGGTTAGAGCAATGACCGGCGCCCGCGCCGATCAAACATACACAGGGCACGATAGCCCCAAGGAGAGTATTATCGTCTGAAGCCGCCTGAAAATACGCCCATGCCTCCGATGCAATAATAATAAGGGGAACTCTTATGAATATCGAAGGACACACGCATGCCAATACGGCCATCGCCCCGGAACGGACACCGCTTCTGGAAATCGAGGATCTGCACGTTTCGGTGCCGTCTGCAAATGGCCGCAAGTTTGTCATCTCCGGTCTGACGCTCTCCGTCGATGCCGGAGAGGTCGTTGCACTGGTCGGCGAATCCGGATCCGGCAAGAGCATGACGGCTCTGTCGCTGATGCGGCTGTTGCCGCACGGCGCGGAAATCAACTCCGGCCGCATTTCCTTTGCCGGGCGCGACATTCTCGCGCTCTCGCCCTCCGAGCTTGATGCGTTGCGCGGCGCCGATATCGGAATGCTTTTTCAGCAACCGCAGGCCATGCTCGATCCGACCAGCCGGGTGAGGACGCAGGTCGCCGAGCCACTGTGGGTCCACCGCAAGATGAGCCGGCATGCGGCACTAGGCCGGGTTGTCGGCATGCTCTCGGATGTTGGAATTCCCGATCCGTCGGCGCGGGCGCAATGCTTCGCACATGAACTCTCCGGCGGCATGGCGCAGCGCGTCATGATTGCTGCGGCACTCTCCGGCAATCCGCAACTGCTGATCGCCGATGAACCGACGACGGCACTCGATGTCACCGTCCAGGCACAAATATTGCGCCTGCTCGACGATGAGCGTCGGAAGCGGCGGCTCGCCACGCTGCTCATCACCCATGACCTCTCGGTCGTTGCCGCTTTCGCGGACCGGATTGCGGTGATGTATGCTGGGCGCATTGTCGAGGAGGGGCCGACGCAGGCAATCCTCAAGGCGCCGCAACATCCCTATACCAAGGCGCTCATCAGCTGCTCGCTTCTGACGACCGACAGCGAGGGGCAGCTGCTGACGATCCCCGGCTCCAGCTCGCAGGCCCATGACATGTCCTGCGGTTGCCGTTTCCATCCCCGCTGCGCGCTTGCACAGTCGGCCGGCATGGGCGGCCGTTGCATGGCAACGGAGCCGGATCTGAATGCCTTGCCGGAAGGCCGCAAGGCGCGGTGCTGGGCGGTCGACGACGACCATGCCGGCAGCCATGCCAGTCACACAGTCTGCTGAAGGAGGGTTGCGATGCTATCGACAGTGAAAACACCGAACCAGCCTCAGGCGGATGGCAAGATCAAGCCCTATGTGGTCGCAAACAACCTGTGCAAATATTATCCGATATCGGGTTTCGGCAATCGCGTGGTCAAATCCGTCGACGATGTTTCTCTCACGATCGGCGAGGGTGAGGTCCTTGGTCTCGTTGGCGAATCCGGCTGCGGCAAAAGCACTGTCGCCGGGCTGATAACGCGGTTGACCAACGCGACGAAAGGCGAGGTCAGCATCGGAGACCACGATATTCTGCACATGCAGGGCGAGACGCTGCGGCGCATGCGCCGTGTCGTGCAACTGGTGTTCCAGGATCCCTATTCCGCGCTCGACCCGCGCATGCGCATAGGGCAAAGCATGGAAGCGCCGCTTGCCCAGCACGGCATCGGCACGCGCGAAGAACGCATCGCGCGCGTGTTCAAGATGCTGGAGGAGGTCGGCCTCGATGCCTCGTATTATGACCGTTATCCGAGCCAGTGCTCCGGCGGGCAGTTGCAACGCGTGGTCATAGGCCGCGCGCTTCTTCTCAATCCAAGTTTTCTTGTGTGCGACGAACCGACATCGGCGCTCGACGCCTCCATGCGCACGCAGATCCTGAACCTGCTGATGGATATGAAGCGCCGTCACGGTTTGACGGTGCTGATGATTTCCCATGACCTGCGCGTGGTGCGTTATCTCTGCGACCGTATCGCGGTTATGTATCTCGGGCGGATCGTTGAAATCGCCGACCGGGAGGAGCTTTTCCGGGCGCCTAAGCATCCCTATACGAAGGCTCTTATTGCCTCGTCCATGCTGGATGAAACCGGACTATATGCACCGGAAATGCTTCTGGATGGTGATCTGCCAAGCCCGCTCAATCCTCCAAGTGGCTGCAAGTTTCACACCCGCTGCAAATATGCGACGCAGATTTGCAGCGAACAGGAACCGGTTCTGGAAGACGTCGCCGGGGAGCATTTCGCTCGTTGCCATCACTGGCGCGAATGGGGTTGAGAAGCAGCGCAGTTACAGTCTTCTAGTTCTGTAAAAACAGATGAATTGTGCGTTTGTGAATTAATATCGGAATTAAATTCCGAGTATAAAAACATAAAATGAGTGATATTCAAGCGGATGTTCGTGGAGCGTCCGAAGGATATTCTTATGTCTTGCGAGATTTATTTTATGACAATCTTAAATCTCCTGAGACGACTGACTTTTGAGCGGTGTCATCAAAAATAAAAGGGGAATATTCAATGATAAAGCACGTACTTTTGGCGACAAGCGCCATTGTGGTTTCGTTTTCAGTTCAAACGGCCAAGGCCGATACGATTACCTATGACGACAATTTCGGTGTCAAGACCGGTTGGCAAATGGCGTCGGACGACGCCTATCTCGGCTCACGCGCGGGTTGTTTCGAAAGCTTCGTGCGGGTCGGCTACGACATGAAACTGGAGGCCAGTCTTGCCGAAAGCTGGAAGCAGACGGACCCTAAGGTCTGGGAATTCAAGCTGCGCAAGGGTGTGAAGTTCCAGAATGGCGAGCCGCTCAATGCCGCAACCGCAGTCAATGCGCTGACCAATCTTCTGAAGGCGCCGGTTCCAGCCCGCGCCTTTTCGCCGAAGTTGATTGCTTCAGTCGAAGCGAGCGGCGACGACAGCGTGAAGATAACCACCATCGAACCATCGGTGATGCTACCGGCGCAAATGGCGAGCCCTGCCACGTCAATCCTTGCCCCCGCCGCTTATAAGGACGGGAAAGTCGATCCGGTCGGGACCTGCACCGGACCTTTCAAGATCACGGAGGTCGACCCCAGCCAGTATATGCTTCTTTCCGCCAACCACGATTATTGGGGCGGCATGCCGAAGCTTTCCGGAGGCCGCGTCAACTTCGTTCCCGATGCCGACACCCGCGCCACCCAGGTCCGAACCGGCGAAGCGCAGATTTCGCGCCTCGTGCCACCATGGACGGTCAAGACCATCGAATCCACCGACGGCGTCAAGGTCGCGCCAATTCCTTCGCCGCGCATTACGGAACTCCTGCTGAACAACGCGAAGGCGCCTTTCAATAATGTGAAAGTGCGTCAGGCGATCCAGGCGGCCATCGACACCACCGGTATCGCCGACAGCATTTATGAAGGCGCGGTAAAGGGTGCTACCCTGCCGTTCGCAGCGGGAGAGCCATGGGCCGCGAAGGAAGTCGAGCCCGCCTATAATGTCGAGAAAGCCAAGGCTCTGCTGAAAGAGGCAGGCGTAGCGCCAGGCAGTCTGAAGATCGCGCTCCTCGCCTATACGGCAAAAACGGAACTGAAGGATGTCGCGGCCATTATCCAGGCCCAGTTGCAGGAAGTCGGCATCAAGGTTGATGTTCGCGTCGCCGATTACAGTGCAATCGAGCCAGATCTGCTGTCCGGTAATTTCGACATGGCGCTCCTGTCCCGCGGTTATGCCACAGATGTTGCCGAACCGGCCGGCTTCCTAAATGCCGACTATACCTGCGGCGGCAGCTACAATATCTCGCATTATTGCAACGAAGACACCGACAAGCTGATCAAATCGGCCTATGCGACGGCCGAACCTGCCAAGCGGTATGCAATTTACGGCGAGGCGGCAAAGAAGCTGTATGAGGAGGCCGTCACCGTCTTCCTGATCCATGAGACCGTATTCGACGCCTATTCGGAGAAGCTTGCAAACTATAAGCCCCATCCCATCAACTACTTCGTCATGACCAAGGATCTGGCAACGGAGTAAGGCGTGCGACATTACCGATGAAGCTCAGCCCGGCTCGCAAGAGCCGGGTTTTTCGTGTGCACAGAGACGATTGATGCCGGCGTTTGACGAATACGGGTTTGAAATCCGGAAAACCTCCGCTGTTATCCCCGGGAAGGGAGAGGGCATATGCAGCCTGGGGGAGGTAAGAAGGGGCGGACGTTGGTATCGTCCAGTGGCTGTCACGCAAGCTCGGCGTGAAGCGGGGGCAGGTAGGTCGATCCGGCGGCAGGGATGAAGGCCGCCGCCGGCATCTCGTCAAATCAGGCGCGCGCTTCCGGCGTATAGCCTGCAGCGGTGATGATTTCAGCAATACGTGCCGCGTCGGAGACGCCGCCAACCACAACCGTGCGGCTTGCCGGATCAGCATGAACGGCGGCACCGGGGACGGTCTTTTCGATTGCGCCCTTGATCACACCGGCGCAGTGACCGCAGGTCATGTCTTCAACGTGGAAAGAAAGGTCGGCATCAACAGGTGCGGCAGCGGTTTCGGGGTGATGCTGGTGGGCGGTGCACATAGGCGGTTCTCCTTGGGTTGGAACTTGTAACAGCAGGAGCCTGGACTATTCCAACGTGGGAAGGTCAAGCGCTTTATTAAGGCAGCCAAAATAAGCGCACCGGCATTTTAGTTGCGCCAGAAAATCGGCATCAGCAGCACGAGAACGGTGAGGATTTCCAGACGTCCAAGCAGCATCAGGACAGACAGGAGATAGAGCGCTGGATCGCTGATCGTGGAGAAATTGCCGACAGGCCCGATGATCGGGCCGATGCCGGGGCCGACATTGGCAAGTGCGGTCGCAACGCCCGAGGTCGCAGTCAGGAAATCGTAACCCATCAGGCTCATGGCGAGGCTACCGGCGATCCAGAGCGCGATGAAACAGCTGACGAAAAGGAAGATCGTCCGGATCGTGTCGGGATCGACCACCTGCTGGCCGTAACGGACCGAATAAACCGCGTTCGGATAGATCAGCTTTTTGAGGCCCGCCCGAACGACATTGAACATGATCAGAAAACGATAGGCCTTGATACCACCCGCCGTCGAGCCGGAGCAGCCGCCCATGAAGGTTGCGAAAAAGGCAACGACGACAACGAACGGACCCCACAGGGTGTAGTCGTCGCTCGCAAAGCCACCGGTCGAGAGGATTGATGTCATGTTGAAGAAGGAGTGGCTGAGCGCAGTATCCAGCGGCACGCCGTTTCTAAGGTGGTGATAAACGCCGACAGCGATGGAAATCGCGCAGAGATAGCCAAGGAAGACGGCTATCTGCGGGTCGCGCAGCGTCTCCAGCCTGCGGCGCACCGCAAGCAGGATCATCACTGAGAAGGGCAGGCTGCCGAAGATCAGGAAGATGGTGGCAATCCAAAGCAGCGCCGTGTTGTTGAAATAGGCAAACGAGGCGTCGTGGGTCGAAAAACCGCCGGTCGCAACCGTCGACATGGCATGGTTGAGGGCATCGAAATGCGACATGCCAGCAAAATCGAAAGCCACCGTGCAGGCGATGGTCATGATGATGTAGATCGCCACGAAAGCGCGGGTGAAGCTTGCCAGCCGCGCGAAGGGCCGGTCATTGCCGGTGTCGGATGATTCCATGCGGAAGAAGGTCATTCCGCCGACGCGCAAGAGCGGCAGGATGAAGAGGCCAAGCGCGACAATACCGATGCCGCCGAGCCAACAGAGCAACGACCTCCACAGAAGAATGCCCTGCGGCGCATTATCGAGGCCGGATATGGCGGTCGATCCCGTCGTCGTGATGGCCGATACCGATTCGAAAAGGGCCTGACCGGGCGTCAGGTCAAGCTCGGACAGATAGAGCGGAACCGCTCCGACAATGGAAAATACAAGCCAGAGCACGTTGACGAGCAGGAAGCCGAAACGTTTGTTGAAGGACGCGATCGGTGCGCGCGTGGCCAGCGCGCAGGCAAGTGCAAAGCCGCCGCACATGAAGCCCGAAAGCGCAAACACCGTCCAGTCGTCATTGCCGTAATAAAGGTCCGTCAGCGCGGGCAGGAACATGGCCGTCGCGAGATAGAGCCCGAAGATGGACGCCACATATATGACCGAGCGCAGAAGATTGCTGTTCAAGAAATGAAACCCAGGGTTCGTGGCAGCGTGAAATGAGTCTTTGTCTCTGACGCCTTCCTATGGCATAGCGGGTGCCATTATGAATTTCAATGGATTGACAATCGTGGACAAGCAGCTTGTGGAGGCAGCGCGGCGGGAAGTGCGGGAGATATTCCCGGAAACGCCGTTGCAGTTGAATGAACATCTCAGCCGTCGGTATGGCGCGTCGATTTGGCTGAAGCGTGAGGATCTGTCTCCGGTTCGTTCCTACAAGATTAGAGGCGCATTCAACTTTCTCCGCAAGGCTGTTGCGAAGGCTGGCAAGGACAAGGTTTTCGTCTGTGCTTCGGCCGGCAACCATGCGCAGGGCTTTGCTTTCGCCTGCCGCCATTTCGGCGTTCACGGTGTTGTTTTCATGCCGGTGACCACGCCGCAGCAGAAGATCGACAAGACCCGTATCTTCGGTGGTGAATTCATCAGCATCCGTCTGGTGGGCGATATTTTCGACCAATGTTACGCCGCCGCGCGCAAATACGTCGAAGACAATGACGCCTACATGGTGCCGCCCTTCGACCATCAGGATATCATCGAAGGCCAGGCGACGGTTGCTGCCGAAATCATGGACCAGCTTCCCGAAGGCACCAAACCGGATATGGTTGTCATGCCGGTTGGCGGCGGCGGGCTTTCGGCAGGCCTTACCGGCTTTCTGGCGGGCACCGTTGAAAAGGGCAACTTCGTGTTCTGCGAGCCGGAAGGCGCGCCGAGCCTGAAAAGGAGCCTCGAGCGCGGCGAAGCGGTAACGCTCCCCAAGGTCGACAATTTCGTCGACGGCGCCGCCGTTGCCCGCATCGGCGATCTCAACTTCCAGGCGCTGAAGGATTTTCCGGCCGAGCAGGTTTTGCTCATCCCCGAAAACGCCATCTGCGTGACCATCATCGAGATGCTGAACCTCGAAGGCGTGGTGCTGGAGCCAGCGGGTGCGCTGTCCATTGCCGCGCTGGAGAAGCTCGGCCGCGAGAAACTGGAAGGCAAGACGGTTATCGTCGTCGTCTCCGGCGGCAATTTCGATTTCGAGCGCCTGCCTGACGTCAAGGAACGCGCCATGCGTTACACCGGCGTGAAGAAATACTTCATTCTGCGCCTGCCGCAACGCCCCGGCGCGCTGCGCGATTTCCTCAATCTGCTTGGCCCGGACGACGATATCGCCCGTTTCGAGTATCTGAAGAAATCGGCCCGCAATTTCGGTTCGATCCTGATCGGCATCGAAACCAACGCGCAGGAAAACTTTGCAGGGCTTCTAGAGCGTTTCGAGGCTGCGGGCCTCGGCTATGAGGATATTACCGAAAACGAGATCCTGTCGAACCTGATCATCTGATCGGGATAAGAGCGACGGGGAAGGGCGGAGCATATCCGCCCCTCGAAATGCGAGACAGATTAAGGGAGTGAAAGCCATGGCATCGTTTTTTTCCAAAATCCTTTCGGCCTTCGGCTCCGGCCAGTCCGCGGATGTGCCGCAGAAGGCAGCGCAGTCGGAACCGCATGTGCATGGAGACTATCTGATCTATGCGACGCCGCTAAAGGAAGGCGGCCAGTTCCGTTTGGCGGGCCGCATCGAGAAAAAGGACGGCGAGGAAACGCTCGTGCATGAATTCGTGCGCGCCGATGTCTTCACCAGCATGGACGATGCGGTTGAGTTCACCATCCGTAAGGCAAAGCTGATCATCGACCAGAACGGTGCATCGCTTTTCCCAGGAAAATGATGGCGGTTTCTTCTGCTGGACATTAAGATTCCGTTGGTTGCTTCGGCCTATCGTCTTCAGAGGGCATGAAGTCGCGCCGATGAACCGGCGCGATGTGGATCGATAGGGCGTATGCCGATGCAATGGGCAAATCTGGCCCTCTTCGTGGCGGAAGCCATAGTCTATTTTTCGGTAATGACGGCATTCCTTCATTACCGGCATATTCTCGGCATCGGTGTTTTTCTCACCGCGCTGGGAGTCATGCATTTCCTGGAAACCTACCTGGCGGCGGTCTTTTACGTCGAGCTGCCCTTTGGCGTGGTATCACCCGGCTCCTCGATCCTTTTTGCCGGCAAACTGATGATGATCCTCATGCTCTATATGCGCGAGGATGCGGCAGTCGTCCGCCAGCCGATCTACGGCCTGTTTCTCGGCAATATACTCACCATCATCATGGTGCAGATCATCCGCTTCCATCCGACGGTGGCAATTGTCCCCGGACAGTCGGTAGATACCGGATTTCTGGATGAGATGGGCGTGCTGATGGTCTGGGGAACCAGCCTGCTTTATATCGACGCCATCGCCATCATCCTGTTTTACGAAAAGCTGGGACGCTATTTGCAGCGCCATATTGTCCTGCGCTTTGCAATCTGTGGCGTGGTGATTTTGAGCCTGGATCAGGCAGGCTTTTACGCGGCGTTGCGATATATGCTGAACGCGCCGGTCGATGTCTTTTACGATGGCTGGAAAGCGAAGATGGTGGCCGTTGCCATCTATGCTCTGCTCTTTGCCATTTATCTGAAGTTAACGGCGGCGAAAGGCCGCTTCCTGACGCGCCGCAGCGTTGCCGATGTCTTCAACGACCTCACCTTCAGGGAACGATACGAGGAGCTTCTGTCCCGTTCCGGCCGCGACATGCTGACCGGTGTGTCTGACCGCGCCCGCATGGAACTCGATGCGCCGTCGGTCGTCGTGGAATGTCTGGAAAAGAAACGTCCCGTCAGCGTGCTGATCGTCGATATCGATCACTTCAAGACCGTCAACGACACCTTTGGGCATTTGCAGGGCGATGAGATGTTGCGGGAATTCGCCGCCGTTCTGAAACGCATCGTGCAACCGCACGGCCATCTCTACCGGTTCGGCGGCGAGGAGTTCGTGGCCCTGTTGCCGACGATGACCCATGAGGGGGCACTTGCCTTTTCAGCAGGTCTGCGGACGGCGATATTGAAGGATCTGCAACGGCCGGACGGTTCGCCGCTGACTGTCAGCATCGGCGTCGCCACGGCTTTCGAGGACGGGCAGCTTTTCCGCGCGCTGCTATCGGAAGCAGATGCGCGGCTCTATGCGGCAAAAAATAACGGCCGCGATCAGGTGCACGGCCGTTACGGAGTGTGGGTCGGCTGATACCGGCAATCGAGCCGGCATCACCACGTGTCAAATGGCGCCTCAGGCGGCCTGCGCCAGTTCGGCAACCTTTGCTTCGGCTGCCGCAACAGCCTTCTCAACGGCTTCCGGGCCAAATGCCAGACCTTCGACATAGATCACTTCAACATCCGTCATGCCCATGAAGCCAAGAACGGTCTTGAGGTAGGGAACGGCGTGGTTCATCGACACAGCCGGGCCTTCGGAATAAACGCCGGCGGCGGCCAGCACGATGTAGACCTTCTTGCCGGTGGCAAGACCAACCGGGCCGGTTTCTGTGTACTTGAAGGTCTGGCCAGCGCGGGCGACGTTGTCGATCCACGACTTCAGGCCGGAATAGATATTGAAGTTGATGAGGCCGGTGCCGATGACAACAGTGTCGGCGGCCATAAGCTCTGCAACCAGCTTGTCGGAATAATCGGCTGCAACCGCTTCTTCAGCCGTGCGCTGGTCTGGAGCCTTGCGGATCGCAGCGGTCTTGACGGTGTCGAGATGCGGAATGGGGTCGGCAGCAAGATCGCGGTGGACAAGGGTGTTGGAAGCCGACTTGGCCTTCAGCTTGTTTGCGAGTTCGCCGGAAAACTTGTTGGAAACCGACTCGTCGCCACGCGGGCTGGAGGTGATGAGCAGAATGTTGGACATGGTCTTTCCTTGCATAAGCGATGAATTGACGGGCGCCTTGGGAGGGCGGGAGAGCACGATGCCCTTCCTTTGCCCCCTATATGACCAATTGATGCCATCAAGAAAACTGTGATAATGTGGAAGCGACCTATCGATGAAATGGATGGAACATGGACGCGAACCCGACGCTCGACCAATTGCAGGTGTTTTTGACGGTTGCCGAAACCGGAAGTTTCTCTGCCGCGTCACGGGCGCTCAATCGCGCCCAGTCCGTTGTCAGCTACACCATCGCCAATCTCGAGGCGCAGCTTGAAGTCAGCCTGTTCGAGCGCAATGGCGTACGCCAGCCTCGATTGACGGACGAGGGTCGCGCCATGCTGGAAGATGCAAGGCGCATCGTGGCCGGTCTGCAGGAAATGCGTGCGCGTGCCAAGGGTTTGAAGCAGGGGCTGGAGGCCGAGCTTTCTGTCGCCATCAGCACCATGGTGCCGGCGGAAGCCGTCGTTGCGGTGCTTCGCGATTTTCGCAAGGAATTCCCCACCGTTACCCTCAGCCTCAATGTGGGTGAGTTGGGCATGGTGATGGATATGGTGCTCTCCCGCAAGGCTGGCATTGGCATCGGCGGGGCGCTGTTGCGCCAGGATGACGAACTCGTCGTCGAAAAGGTCGGCCATTCCTTCATGCTGCCGGTCGTCGCCGCCGATCATCCACTGGCACAGATCGAGAGGCCGCTGGTTCTGGGCGATGTCCGCGAGGAGGTCCAGCTCGTCGTCACCGATGCGTCGGGGCTGACCAAGGGGCGCGATTTCAACGTGCTGTCCTACAAGACATGGCGGGTCAGCGACATCGCCACGAAATACCAGCTCATCAAGGGCGGTCTCGGCTGGGGCGGTCTGCCCGCATCGATCGTGCGCAACGACCTGACCAATGGCAGCCTGAAGGCACTTGATCTCGAAGCTTATGAGCAGGGCGAATATCCGATCTTTGCGCTGCGCCGGGTGGATTCACCCGCCGGTCCCGCTGGCCAGTGGCTTGCCACGGCCTTTCAGCAGCGTCTGTCGGCATGCCCGAACCAGAAGGATTTCAACAGGATAATTGCCGGAGGCAAACAGCGGACTATTTCTGTCGCCGCCGAGTGACATGGGTTGACTGAGTGACCAATTGACGAAGGTGAATGGCCTGCCTTATACAGGAAACACGGTCAGCAGTTCACCGAGGCATCGCCGTCCCGCAAGGGAAGCTAAACCTGCATTTTGAAAGATTGACAGCACTTATCCCGTGCCTAGTCGGAAGCCGGCGATCAGCGACACCTCTTCGGAATGGCACTCGAGGGTAAGTCATGCCACGTTCGATCTTTTCCATTGATATCGCCGACCTCTCCACCTTTGCCAAATCGCTACGCGAACAAATCGGCAGGCTGGACCGCCAGCCAAGCCATGTGGAGATGCTCAATCTCCTGAGCCGGGCTGCCGGGTTTCGCAACTTTCAGCATCTGCGCGCCTCTCGCACGCCACCCGTAACAAGTGGCTTGCCGCCACCGCAGACACGACCGGAGACAATGCCTGCCAATGAGGGCAGGGTGCTGAAGACCGCGCGGACTTTCGATGCTGCCGGTAGATTGGTGCAATGGCCGGCCCGCCGCTCCCAGCAGGAACTGTGCCTCTGGTATCTGTGGGCAAGAATACCAGCCGGTCGCAGTTTCTCAGAGCGCGAATTCAGCAGCTTTCTCGATGGTCTGCACCTGTTTGGAGATGCCGCGATGCTGCGGCGTGACATGGCGGGTCTCCGGCTCATCCGCCGTAACCGCGATGGCAGCGACTATCAACGCATCGAGCAGAAGCCACCGCCGGAACTGCCACTGTTGTTGCGTATCGTCAGTGACCGCAATTGAGTAAATGCCCTCCCGGCCGATGAAACGCCGGGAGGGCTGCAAGCTCTAGAGAACGAGGCGGAACTTTGCGAAACCTTCGGCGCCGTCGCCGGCATCCTCGATTTTTGCGCCCTTGATGTCAGCCGCGTAATTGCGACCCTTCGGGCCAGTCTCGAAGATGGCGGTCGTATTGGCAACTGGGGCGAAGGACCAGTTGGCATCCGCCGACGGGTTAATGGTGCCCTGATCGATGATATAGCGCACGATCACGTCGCGGTTGGTGTCGGGCGCCACGAAGATCACCTTGTCGGCGGCGATATCGGGGAATTTTCCGCCGCCGCTTGCACGGTAATTGTTGGTCGCCACCACGAATTTCTGCTCGGGGTCGATCGGCTTGCCGTCGAATTGCAGGTTGACGATGCGGTTGCTGTCGGGATTGACGGCCTTGCCGTCCTTGTCGAACTTTGCCGGTTTGGAAATGTCGATCTGGTAGGTGACACCGTCGATGACGTCGAAATTATAGGACGGAAAATCCGCGTTTAGGAGCGGCGCATCCTTTGCGCCGGCCTCGACCGTGTTGAACATGCCGGCGGACATTTCCAGCCAGTTCTTCACCTGCGCACCGTTGATCAGCACCGCCTGCACCGTGTTGGGGTAGAGGTAGAGATCGGCGACGTTCTTGATGGCGATGTCACCGGCAGGGACATCGGTGTAATAATCCGCACCACCGCGACCGCCAGACTTGAATGGCGCTGCTGCCGAAAGCACGGGCAGATCCTTATATTGCCCTTCCTTCAGCATGTCCTTGATGTACCACGTCTGGGCATTGGAGACGATCTGCACGGACGGGTCGTCGGCCACCAGCGCGAAGTAGGAATAGAGTGGCGCCGACGTCTTGCCGACCGGGCGACGCACATAGGCGAGCGCCGCTTCGTGATCTGCCTTGGCGGCGGCTATTACCTCCGGTTTGTCCGTGACATCTGCAACGACCTTGCGATTGTCGTCGCGGTGGTAGATCGGCCGAGCCTCGGAGGTGAAATCGACGATCTTCCAGCTTTTGCCGTCCTTTTCGAGCAGAAGGTCAATGAGGCCCATATGCGAGCCCCAGAAACCGGCCATCACGGCCGGCTTGCCCATCAGCGTACCCTTGACCGCATCCGCACCCTCGATGCCGTCCCATGTCTTCGGACCGGGGAAGACCAGATGCTGGTGACCAGTGAAGATGGCGTCAATGCCTTCCACGCCCGCCAGATAAAGCGAGGCGTTTTCCATGCGATCGGTCTGGCCCTTGCCATCGATGCCGGAATGGGAAAGCGCGATGACGATATCGGCACCTTCTTCCTTCATGACCGGAACCCAGGCTTTAGCCGCCTCGACGATATCGCGCGTCTGGGCCTTGCCCTCCAGATTCTTGGAATCCCACATCATGATCTGCGGCGGCACGAAACCGATGATACCTACCTTGACCGGGCTGGTTACGCCTGCACCATCGCGGATCTGTTTCTCGAGGATGACGTAAGGCTTGAAGAACAGCTCATCCTGCTTGGGATCGGAAGCCAGCTGACCCTTGGTGAGGTTGGCGCAGACATAAGGGAAACCGGCGCCCGCCAGCGTATTGGACATATAGTCGAGGCCGTAATTGAATTCGTGGTTGCCAAGCGTGCCACAATCATAGCCAAGGACATTCATGGCGTTGATGACGGGATGCTTGTCGCCGGCCTTCATGCCGCGCTCATAGGCGATGTAGTCGCCGAGCGGATTGCCCTGCAGGAAGTCGCCATTGTCCACCAGCATCGAGTTTCCGGCCTCGGCACGGATGGCGCCGATGATCGAAGCGGTGCGCGCCAGACCCATCGTGTCGTTCGGTTTGTCGGCGTAATAATCATAGGGAAAGACGTGAACGTGGATGTCAGTCGTTTCCATGATGCGCAGATGCGCCTGGTTGGCTGCGGCGCGTGCGGCGAAGGGATGCAACAGCACCAGAGCCGAAGAGGCGGCGATGCCACCCAGAAGCGAACGGCGAGTGATGGGGTGGAGAGCGAGAAGCGACGACATGGGAACTCCTTCGTATGAAGCTTGCTCTGTCAGGAAAACGACAAGGTAGAAGCAATCCCCGAGGAGTCCATCATCAAAATGACAAGCCCGTGACGGACGGGCCAGTTTTCAACCGTTTGATAAATTTTTTGTCACAAGGTGGCCGCGCGCGCATGGCGTGCTTCGGGAATGCGCTATGTCCGGTCTGCGCATTCCCCTTATCGGAAACGTCTGCTTAGCGGGCGAGAGTCGGTTTTACTTCTTCGTGGAAGAAGCGGAAATAAGACGACAGCTGTGCCAGCGTGTTGGTGGAAAGTTTGAGTTGCAGGCCGAGCCGGTTCATGTGCTGCCATTGCACGACACCCTCGATGAAACCCAGATCTTCACTCTGCACCTTCACCCGGCTTCCCTTGGCGGCAGCGAAAGGTCCGTCCAGTTCCAGCGCCATGCCGGTGGCGGACAGGTCCACCACGCGGCCTCGGGTCGACTGGCTGAAATAGTGCACGGTCGCGTAGATCCGGGTCTTGCTACGGGTCGCAGTGCGGGTCGCCATATTGAGGTTGTTTGCCATGTCGCTACTCAAATCAATTGTTTCCGATGCTTGCATCATGACGTAGAAAGTTTGAGAGCCGTTTAGCCGTTTGCTTAAAATTGCAAGTAATCGCGCGATTATGCTGTGTCGATACGGCACTGGTAGCAATTGTTGCGGGCGGAGCGCACATGCACATAAGCGACGTCTGCCCGCTCCAGAAGATGCGCTGCGCGTGAAAGGATTTCGTCCGTCGCCGTCACCGCTCCGGTGCCGTAGACGATGCGGTCGTCAGTGCCATAGCCGCGAACGATATAATCGGGGCTGTTAAGCATTGGGGGAAGGGCATCCGTCTGCGGATAGTGCTCACAGGCCTCAGCGTGAAGAAAGACTGGCCCCGTTTCCGCATAGGGCTGGAGCGAAGGGAAGGGCCGGTAGGCGAGGATCAGCATTCCTTCGCCTTCATCAATCTGGGAAAGGCAATGGCGGCACGGCATGCCACCTGGAGAAACGGCCTTTTCCGGCGGGTTGCCATAGGCGTCGGCGGCTCCCGCCCGGAAAGCCTCAGCTTCCTTAGCCGGCATTGCTGTAAAGACGAGATCGGTCATGGCGAGGTCCTTCTGTTGGGATCGGCGTTGCTTCTTTGCAGCTATGATCCCGAAACAGACCTCTATCCACCCGATTCTTGACGGGTGATGCAACCAGCCCATTGCGTGACTCGTTAGCATCGGGAATCAGTGGCGCTCCTCGATCCCGGAAGGTCTGATTTTATGTTCCGTCGTTTTCTGGCCGCTGTTCCGCTGGCTTTCGTTTCTTTGACGGTTCCGATCGACACGCAGGCGCAGGTCGCCTCCGGTCTCGATGGCCTGTCCGACGATCAGCTCCAGCAAGCGGTCAATTTCGTCATCGGCAATGCGATCTTCTCGCTTTATCACGAGGGTGCACGCATGCTGATATCGGATTTCGGCGCGCCGGAGACCGGCAGCGCGCAAGCACCTGCCGATCAGCTGGCGGGCACGCTCATCCTTCAGGCCAACGAGGAATGGCTTGATACCGCACTCGTCAACGCTACCGACAGCTGGTATCTGGCGCGCGAGACGGAGGCTTTGCCCCAGCACGAAGCACCGGTGTTTTCGGCGCTTGTTCCCGACAGGAGCCGCGATCGCAACATGGCCTGCCTGATGGTCGGCCGCGACAAAGACGGCTATGGTGATCTTGCCACCATGATGGGGCTTGCCAATGACGAATTTGCCAAATGTGGCGCCGCCTATCCGCGTATCGCATCGGCGTGGGAGGATTTTCTGACGCCCCACCGCGCGCAGACACCATCCAGATTTACTGTGAGCTACGTGCCGCCGCGCGATCCGGAGCTGGAACCTTACGCCATCATGGTCAAGGAATCGAAGGTTCTCGATCTTATCAGCCGCAGTTTCGGCGTTTACGGCTTGAAAGGCGAGGTCAAGTTGACGGCGAAGTCCTGCGGGCGTCCCGATGTCTACTGGTCGGCCGAAAAACGTGAGATCACCTATTGCTACGAGCTGGGTAAATTCCAGGCGGAGCTGATTGCCGATCATCTCCTCAACAGCGTTACCGAAGACAAAGGTTCCGCCGGCGGGCATACCCCGACGGCCGTCACTCTGGAAAGAGAAATCTGAGGCCAGTTACCGGATGCACGGCAACCTGTCCTCTTGAAACGGGAGGATATTGCCATGCCGAAGGTTGTCGTTCGAAATTTCGCCATTTCGATTGACGGATATGGTGCCGGGCCGGATCAAAGTCTTCAGAACCCGCTGGGTGTGAATGGCGAAATGCTGCATCAATGAGGATTTTACCGAGAAGAGGTCGCCTCGATAAGGTGGATGACAACCTATCAACGGCTTATAGAGGCGAATGGTCTCGGGTTCGGTATAAAGAACAGGCAAGACTAGGTAAGAGAAAGCTAAAGTAAGGTGGGATATTTTTCCGAACTATATTGACTTTTATTAAAAAATACGCTACTCCGCTGTCCTTCGCAAGGAGGCAGCAAAGCGAGCTTGTCGAGCGGTCTTCGGAGAGATTGCTGCCTCCTTGCGAAGGATCGCTAAGTATCTGATTTTCATAGCAATTTTACCACAAAATAACCGAAGATTAAAGCCGTTTTTCAGTTTCATTGCGCGCCTCTTGGATGCGTTGATTATTGACCTAATTATACGCTATATATTGTATTAAGTACATGAAATTTAAGTATTTTTTGTAAAATATCTCTTCTAAAGACAGTGCTTATTCCCTCTCAGGTTACCCCTGGAGTGTGGGCAAGGATATCCTCATCGGCGCCGGTGTTTCTCGGTAGGGGCGAAAGTCTCTGCGAGGGGCTGGACCTGCCCGCCCTCGGTTACCGCTGTACCGGGACGGTGGCGGGTGAGGGAGCCACACATCTGATAATCGATAAAGGTTGATTTCTGCACCGTTCAGGGTGTCCTGACAACACCGGGTAGCGGTTTTCTGCGTTGACGCTTCCCCCACCCTCATTCCTGTGCTTGTCACAGGAATCCAGCCGACGCGCGTCTGCGCGGCGAGAGCGTACTTCCAGCCCAAGGACTTGGGCTGGCTGGATTCCTGTGACGAGCACAGGAATGAGGGAGAAGGGATCACACGCGACCGAAGAATGACGCGTGTCGCTCTCAATCGCCGGCAACTCAGTTGCGCAGCGAGATTTCCAGAAGCTCCGTATCGGACAGCGGCTCTACCCAGGCCTCATAGGTACCAACAGGCGAAAATCCCATCATCTGGTAGAGTTGCAGCGCGCGGGGATGGTCAAGCGTGTTGGTGGTCACCGTCACGCGCTTCGGATTGTCCTGCCAGGCGGCGTAAAGCGCCTGCAACAGGAACCACTTGCCGACGCCAGCACCGATTGCCTCTTCGAGAAGCCCGAAATAGGAAAGCTCGGTTACCTCGTCGCTTGCCTTGTTCAGCTCGAAGAAACCGGCGGGTGCACCATTCATATAAAGGACGGTGACGCTGTTCTTCGGGTCCTTGAGGACGGCGGACAGTTCCGCATCGCTCATGCGCATGCGTTTCTGCCAGTGCCAACGTTTTCCCACCCGCCAGTACATGTAGCGGTAGAAGTGCAAGGGAATATCGGTGACCCGCATCAGTGCCGTCTGGATGTTGACGGGGATAGCAAGGCTGACCTTCGGCGGCGCCGTCATTTCAAGCTGCGTGACATGCGCCTTCAACGGCCCATGTGACACCACGGGAAGAGGTTCGGCAGGGCCGGTGACAACAGGCGTGTCTTCCAGTCCACCCCATTCCGACCACGAACCGTCATAGAGCGAATTATCCTGGTGGCCGAGCGATTCCAGCGCCAGCATAATGACGGCGGCGGTAACGCCCGAGCCGCAGCTCGTCACCACAGGCTTGCCAAGATCGATACCGGCATCCGCCACCATCTTGCGGATGGCGGTGAGGTCCTTGAAGTGGCCGTTCTCGGAAAATGCGGTGGCGGGCAGGCTGCGAGCACCAGGCATATGGCCCGAACGCATGCCGGCACGCGGCTCGGCCTCGTCGCCGGTGAAACGTCCCGCGCCGCGGGCATCGGCAATCTGCTTTTCACCACTGTCAACGATGCCGCGCATGGTCGATAGCGAGGTCACGCGCTTTTCGTTGAAATCGGGTGTGAAGGTGGCAGGCTCGATTTCCGGCGTGCCGGTTTCTAGCGGCCGGCCTTCGCGCTTCCAGCCGTCAAGACCGCCATCCAGCACGTAGGCCTTGCGCACGCCCATCACCCGCAGCATCCACCACACGCGCGGTGCGGAAAAGAAACCGGGGCCATCATAGACCACGATGGTATCGGTGTCGCTGAGGCCAAGCTCTCCCGCCTGTTCCGCAAAGAACTCCGGCGAGGGCAGGGAATGCGGCAATCCGGTTGCATGATCGGCGATCTTGTCCTGATCGAAGAACACGGCACCGGGCAGGTGACCCGCCGCAAATTCTTCCGCACCGTTGCGTTTATGCGCCGGCAGATACCACGAGGCATCAACGAGACGAAACCCGGCCGTGCCGAGCTGCTTTTCTACCCAGTCCGCCGAAACGACGAAACGGCTCTTATCCGTGCTCACGATGTCTCTCCTGATTTCAGGCAGCAGCTTCAGGCGTGCCGAAACGAATGCGGAACCGCCTGTTCTCCTTGCCCTTCTTTTCTATCTTGGCAATGTGAATATCGCCCACTTCCTGCGTTTCGGAAACATGGGTGCCGCCGCAGGGCTGGCTGTCGATGGTAGAATTTTCGCCGATGCAGACAAGGCTGACCCGGCCAAGGCCGATTGGCGGGCGCACATTCTTGGATTTGACGATGCCCGGATTGGCCTGAAGTTCTTCGTCGGTAATCCATTGCAGGAAAACGGGATGGTTGGCTTTCACCAGTTCCATCAGCTTTGCCGTCACTTCATCCTTGTCGATGGTTTCCGACATGTCGAAATCGACGCGCGATTCGTCTTCGCCGACGGCAGCACCGGTGATTGGCCACTGGCAGACGACTGATAGCAGATGGCAGGCCGTGTGCATGCGCATCAGCTTGTAACGGCGCGGCCAGTCTACGTGCAGGGTCAGTTTTTCACCGACTTCGGGGGAAGGCTGACCTTCCAGCGGCACATGGATGATAACGCTCTTGTCGGCGCCATTTTTGGTAATGCCGAGTTCGATGCGCGAACCATCGGCCCGCTCGAGAAAGCCGCTGTCGCCCGGCTGGCCGCCGGACGTGGCGTAAAAGCAGGTCTGGTCGAGCTCGATGCCGCCATCCTCATGCACCGCCGTGACGATCGCTTCTGCGGTGGAAAGATAAAAATCGTCACGGAACAGGGCATTCACAGGCATTTCGGCATGTCCTCAAACGGTTTCGTACGGAACCGCAATCTCGCTTTTCGTTGCCAGCCACTGGGGAACCGGAAGCCCCTTGGAGCGCAGGAAATCCGGATTGAACAGCTTCGACTGATAACGATTACCGTAGTCGCAAAGTATCGTCACGATTGTATGCCCCGGACCAAGCTCGCGGGCAAGGCGGATTGCGCCGGCAATGTTGATGCCGGAGGAGCCACCGAGGCAAAGACCCTCTTTCGTGACCAGATCGAACAGCACCGGCAGGGCTTCCGCATCCGAAATACGATAGGAGAAGTCCGGCGCGAAGCCTTCCAGATTGGCGGTGATGCGCCCCTGTCCGATGCCCTCGGTGATAGAGGAGCCTTCCGACTTCAGGACGCCATGCTTGTAAAATTCGTAGAGGGCGGCGCCCTCAGGGTCGGCAAGGCCGATCTTTATATCGGGATTGAAATCGCGCAGGCCGTCAGCCACGCCCGCAAGCGTTCCGCCGGAACCGACGGAGCAAATGAAACCATCGACCTTGCCGTCCGTCTGGTCCCATATTTCCGGTGCCGTTGTCTCAATATGGGCCTGACGGTTGGCGATATTGTCGAACTGGTTGGCCCAGATCGCGCCGTTTTCATCCGTCGCGGCCAGCTGTTTTGCCAGGCGGCCGGAAACCTTCACGTAATTGTTCGGGTTGGAATAGGGTGCCGCCGGAACCTCGACCAGCTTTGCGCCGAGAAGCTTCAGCGCATCCTTCTTTTCCTGGCTTTGCGTCTCGGGAATGACGATGACAGTCTTGTAGCCGAGCGCATTGGCCACCAGCGACAGGCCTATGCCGGTATTGCCTGCCGTGCCTTCCACGATGGTGCCGCCCGGCCGCAGCTGTCCGCGCCGTTCCGCATCGCGGATGATGTAAAGCGCGGCGCGATCCTTTACCGATTGGCCGGGATTGAGAAACTCCGCCTTGCCGAGGATTTCACACCCCGTCGCTTCAGAGGCAGCTTTCAGACGGATAAGCGGCGTGTTGCCGATAGCACTGAGCGCAGAGGGATGAATGGTCATGATTGAGCCTTCTTGTCTGAGCGGAAATTAGGTGCCGTTATGTCCCGTTACAACCGCCTCAAGGCAAGAAATTATCTTCCCGCCTTAGGCTTCGCCACGCAAAATTTTGCCGATACCCAATTTTATGCGTTGTTCTTCACTTCGGCATAGGCTGCAAGTGCTCTTTCCCGTGCCTTCCCATGGTCGACGATCGGCAGGGGATAGGTCTTGCCGAGCTCGATACCCGCCTTTTTAAGCACCTCTTTCGGTGCTTCAAACGGCTTGTGGATGTATTTTCGCTCAAGCCTTTCAAGCTCCGGCACGAAGCGGCGCACGTAGTCTCCCTCGGCATCGAATTTCTCCCCCTGCAATATGGGGTTGAAAATGCGGAAGAACGGCGAGGCGTCCGCGCCCGAACCCGCCACCCACTGCCAGTTGGCAGCGTTGGAGGCCGGATCGGCATCAACAAGCGTATCGCGAAACCACTTCTCTCCTTTGCGCCAGTCGATAAGTAGATGTTTGATGAGGAAGGATGCCACTATCATGCGCACCCGGTTGTGCATGGTGCCATGTTTCCACAATTGCCGCATGCCGGCATCCACGATCGGATAACCCGTCATGCCACGCGTCCAGGCGTTGAAGGATGTGTCATCGTCCCGCCAGCCGAAGGCGCCGAAACTGTCGTTCCAGTTTTTCTCGTCCAGCTCGGGAAAGTGGAACAGTAGATGGTAGCAGAATTCCCGCCAGACGAGTTCCTTGCGGAAACGGCTGATATCGTTGGACGGGATATGGCGTGATAGCCCCTTCGTCGCATGCCACACGGCGGCGGGCGATATTTCGCCGAGCGCCAGATGCGGCGCAAGAAGCGACGTGGCGTCCTTCGCCGGAAAATCGCGGCCTTCCTCATAACCTTTCAAGGCACCATCGATGAAATCATCGAGTTTTTCCCTCGCGACATTTTCACCGGGTGTCCATATCTCGCTGAAACCCTTGGCCCAGTCCGGTTTGACCGGCAGAAGCTTCCAATCATCGAGTTTCTCCGATTTTGGCCATGTCTCAGGTGCCTTCAGGCTCTGCGGTGCATCCGCCGGCGTATGTGGCTCCTCGCCGCCCTCCAGAGCCCGCCAGAAGGGCGTGTAGACCCGGTAGGGACCGCCGGATTTGGTCTGCACCCGGGATGGTTCATGCAGCAGGTGTCCGGCAAAGCTGCGAACTGTCAGGCCGTCGTCCCCAAGCGCCTCTTTTAGTGTCTTGTCTGTTGCCATGCCGGTCGGCTCATAGCGACGGTTCCAGAGGACTGCATCCGCGCCGGTTTCGGCTATCAGCCGGCGCAGCGTCTCCTCTGCGTTGCCGCTCCTGAGAAGTAGACGGCTGCCGCATTTCTCCAGCGCCGCGGAAAGAGAGGCAAGCGAATAGTGAAGCCACCATTCCTGCGCGCCGCCAAGCGGGCCGCTGGATGTCTCACGAATATAGAGCGGTATGACGGGGCCGCCATGCTCCACAGCTGCGAGAAGGGCGAGATTGTCCGCCAGGCGCAAGTCCTTGCGGAACCAGACGATAACAGGAGAGGATTTTGTTGGCATGAAGGGATCCGGTTCACTTCCGCTTGAACGAGTGTTGAAACGCTTTGTTCCTCAAATCGCGTAGAATGGAAAGCTGGAGGCACATGGTTTTTCGAGGGCTATTTTTTCGACCTTGAAACCGAAAGTGAAGGGAACCAACTGGAGGAGCCGGCGTTTTTCGCTGGTTAATAGAGCATGGAAGTACAATCAATGTTGCTGAAAGACGTTAAGTGGGAAAAGCCTGTTACCATATCCTTGGAAAACGGTGCTCCCCGGATTTTCAACGGCGTTTACGAGGCCTTCGATTTTCTGCAGCACGAATGGCCACAACGCGGTGACAAGGCGCATGAGCAGGCCCTGCGTCTGTGCCGCGCCTCGCTGATGGGGGACGTGGCTGGAGAGATTGCGCGCGCCGCCTTCGTTACCGCAAGCCGGCAGGCGCAATGCCTCCTGGAGGCAGGAAACAAGGTGGAAGATCAGGGTAAACTTGCATCCTGACAGCGTTCCGGGATTAAGATGTGAAAGGCCACCCGTAAAGCCGGGTGGCCTTGTTTTATCCGCCGCCAGAAACGGGTTGTGTCGAACGCAGGATATGGCATCGTGCGCGTGCAAAGCGGATGAATACGGCAATGACCAACCACTACGGCTATATTGTTTTCCCGACAGCTCTCGGCCATTGCGGCCTCGCATGGGCAGAGCGCGGTATCGCCCGTCTGCAATTGCCCAGCGCAGATGCCGGTGAAACCGAAAAACTTATCCAGAAACGCCTGCCGTCATCTTCCATTGCTGTACCCGACATACGCGCCCGTGAGGCGATTGCGATGGTTACCCGCTATTTCGATGGTGAAGAGATTGATTTTACGCCCGTGGAACTTGATCTTGCTGGGCAGGAGCGGTTCTTTCTAGATGTCTATGAGGTGGCACGGCATATCGGCTGGGGCCGCACGACGACCTATGGCGGTATCGTAAAAACGCTGGGCCTCTCCATGGAAAAGGCCCGCGACGTCGGGCAGGCCATGGCGAAAAATCCCGTGCCGCTGATCATTCCCTGCCACCGTGTTCTGGCGGCTGGCGGTCGGCTGGGTGGCTTTTCCGCGCCGGGCGGAACGAACACCAAATTACGTATGCTGGATCTCGAAAATGCCGGCCGCAGCCGTGCTGACGGTGCACAGGGCAGCCTGTTTTAAAGCAATGACAGATCAGTCCACATGAATAGCCGTCTGATTTCTGCCCTTTTCTCGTCAAATTGTCGCTAAATTGTCACAATACACGGACGCCCTCTAACATAAGGGCGAGACGTTTGAGAGTATCCGCGTTAATTCTATCCGCTGCATTGGCTTTTACAGTCGTGGCACCCGCGTCGGCTGGCATGCTGAACCAGGCTGAAAAATACGCCGGACTGCATGAATCCAAAAACAACAAGAGCCTGAAGAATATTCTTGGGGCAAATCCCCGCAGCACACCGTGGTGTGGCCTGTTCCTGCATGCCGTTGCCAGCAAGGCCGGGCGCGCATCTCCCAAATCCTACGGATTTGCAAAATCCTGGACGTCATTCGGTTATGCCGTTCCCGTCGCCGCCGCCAAACCGGGCGATGTTGTCGTCATTCGCAACGGCCGCGGTTATCACGCCGGAATATTGAAGAGCATGAGCGGCAAGACAGCGCAAATTCTCGGCGGCAATCAGTCCGGCCGGGTGCAGGTGTCGAACTTCAACCGCAAGGCCATCGTTTCCGTGCGTCGCTGAAGACCTGACCAACTTTACGACGATCCTTATAAAGGCGGGCTGTGGCCCGCCTTATGCGTTTTAAGGCCCCTATGGCTGTTCCCTTGTGCCGGGTGCCGCATCGCGCTGGTCATCGTCCTCAAGGTCTGTGGCGACGATGAAGGCATCCTCGTGTTGCCGCGCTGCCTGACGGCGTGCGCGCAGGCTTATCGATTCATCGGGGTAAATCTCACTTTCTTTAGATTTGAGTTCGCTGTCGGTTTCGAAACGCGGCAAATCTTCGTCTTTGATATCAAGAGGTTCATTTTTCTTCTGTTTCGGATCGCTCATGGATGGTCCTCCTGCGGGTTCCTGCCGGACAAACGATCCTGCAGTGAGTAGGGTTCCCTTTTTTAGGGAAATGCGCATGCGCAATCTCCGGACGCGGAACAATTTCCGGCCATTTCTGTTTTTCAATTGGCACAGTCAAAGCCGATGCGACGCAAAGAGGAGGACGTTATGAACCATGATCGCGAAGCAGCAATCCGCGAAAAAGCCCGCGCAATATGGGAGAGGGAAGGCAGGCCGGAGGGACATCACGAACGCCACTGGATGGAGGCGGAACGGGAGGTCTCGGCAAGCACAGAAACCGGAAAGACCAATGGCAAAAATGGCGCGAAGAAACCCGCTGCCGCCAAGCCCTTGGTCCAGAAGAAGGTGAATGCGGATAAGGCTTCGGCAAAAAATGCCAAATCACCAGCGGTAAAATCTCTTCAGAAAGAGCAAAAAGCGGAGACCAGCCGAAGAGACGACGACCTGACCGAAAGCCTGGAGGAAAGTTTCCCGGCAAGTGATCCGCCGGCACTCACCAACGCGTCTACTGCGACGAAGCGTGTGGCGAAGAAGACCTGAGGTCAATAACGCCCAGCTTCGCGCCTATGCCAAGATCGATATAGAGCGAATGCTGCGGCATCTCGCTCATCATGCCATATTTTGGAAAGATGGCTCCCCGGGCCGGATTCGAACCGGCGACCTGTCGATTAACAGTCGAATGCTCTACCGCTGAGCTACCAGGGAACGTGCGCTGCTTGGCGCGGTGTGAGCGGGGTAATACAAATGCTTTTCCGATTTGCCAAGCGCTTTTTTCAAAAAAAACGCATTCATCTTGTTTTATCTCGCCGGAGTCCCGATTTTCCGGGCTTATCGACGGTGAAAAAATTATCCACAGGCCAGATGTTAAAGGGCAGTATGGAATGAAATTTGGAATGGACCACAGAACGGGTCGTCTCAATCTCGGAAAATGGAGCGTTGCCATGCCGCGTTCGCGCGTCGGCAGGATCGCCACCGGCTCGGCGCTGGTGGTGGGCGGAACGCTCGGGTTTTTGCCCATCCTCGGTTTCTGGATGGTCCCGCTTGGTCTTATCGTGCTTTCCCACGATTTGCCGGCGGTTCGCCGCAGGCGGCGGCGGCTGGCAGTCTGGTGGGCATCGCGACGCAATGGTCGCAACACCCGCAATAGAGGTGGACAATAAGCCTCAGCCGCCCATCGAGCTGCTGAGGCCCTGTCCGGCCCAAAAGGCGGCATAGGCGAGTGCTGCAAAATAAATCGCCGTCAGGATGAGAAACAGGTACCCGCCGAGAACGGTCACGCCGTCCCTCTGGATCATACCCGCCGAAAAAAGCAGGATGGCGACGCCAGGCAGGGTGTTGGAGAAGGGAATGAAGCCGAGCGGCATCATCAGCAACACGCCAGCGGTCATCAGCGCAAGTCCGTTCACTCTATTGGCGACGATGCCCGCCGTCAGCGCCGGAAGGCGCGGGCGGATGAAGCGATCGAGCCTGGAGACTATGGCGACGCCTTTCTGCAGTGCCGGTACCAGCTTTGCCGTTTCCATCTGCCGGTCGAGAATCCTGGCTGGCAGCCATGGCAGACGGTTGAGGGTGATGGCCAGACTGACGAGAATGATCGCTGCGCCAAACACGGTGCTGACGCCGGGAATGGAGACCGGAATGAGGAAGGGCAGGGAAGCTATGGCACAGATGAGCAGCAGGCCCTGTTCGCCGATTGCCTCCATCAGCTCGCGCAATGTGATCGTCTGACCTTGCAGTTTCCCAATCAGCTTTTCGAGCGTGGTGCTGAGCTTTTCAGACGTATCAGTGAATGCGAATTCGTTCGACATCAGGCTTCCCGGAAGTTGCTTTAACTCCGGGTTTGATAACATTCATCCGGCCGAATGCCTACCGCCGATGGAAAATCAGCGTCTTTTCGGGCCGGTGCTGTTGCCCGCCTTTGTCAGTGGGAAACCCAGCTGCTGTAGGCGCCTGCAAGAAGAACAATCAGCAGGATGACCAGTATGACCGGATTGATCGACGTAATGAAGCTTACATAGTCCATGATAACTTCCTCCTCTTTCCGCCACACCTTATTCTACCGCAAAAAGGCCGGTTTATCTACCTGAGGATGAAATTTCGCATCGCAGCAACCATCCGCCGCTGCGGTCTGGAATTGTTTGTTTTTCTCATTTGCCGCAACGCAAAAAATAAATCTTCCAACATTTGCCATTCTCTTGCGTTGTCTCTAATCCTGATTTGGCGGCGGTCGATAGTCAGAACGTCCGCCGCTGACAAACCGCCACTGAGATGTCTAGGCTCCCGCCTTGCCTTCGGTCTAAAACGATCTTCCCGAGGACATTAAATGCTGAAAAACATCTATGCCTGGACGATGGCGCTTGCCGCGCGCAAAAGCGCCGTGTGGTGGCTGGCGATCGTGGCCTTCGTCGAAAGCTCCGTCTTCGTTGTGCCGGCGGATGTGCTTTTCCTGCCCATGGTGCTGGCAAAGCCAAAAAAGGCGATGTTTTATGCGCTCGTCGCAACGGTCGCTTCCGTTCTCGGTGGCATTGCCGGCTGGTTTCTCGGCCACTATGCTTTCGAGAGTATCGCGCGGCCAATTCTGGAATTTTATGGCAAGCTGGACAGCTTCGAGCAGCTCAAGAATTCGGTAAATTACGAGACTATCATTCTCCTGCTGGTGACATCGGGCTTTGCGCATCTGCCGCCGATCAAGGTTGTCACCATCCTCTCCGGTGCGGCCAATATCAGCCTCGGCCTGTTCATTCTCTCGGCTGTCGTCACGCGCGGCGCACGCTTTTTCATCCTCGCCGGGTTGCTGCAAAGATACGGTGAGCCGGTGCGCCACTTCATCGAAAAACGCCTTGGTGTTATTGCCGCCGCTGTGGCCGCAGCGCTCATCGCCATCTATGCGGTCTACGTTTTCGTGCGCTGACGAAACGCAGTTTTTCTACTCTTACAATACTGTCGCATAACTTTCAGCCTACTGTCAGAATCCAGCTGTATCGGTTGTCTCGTCCAATGAGAGAACCGATTTATTATGCGAAGATTATGGAAGTGCTCCTTGGGGGGCATGGGTATTGCTGTGCTTGCCGCAGGCGGTTATCTCCTCGCCATCCAGCTTCTCGGCAACTTTCACGAGGTGGTGGCAGGGCAGCTTTACCGCTCCAACCAGCCAAGCAGTGAGCAGCTGGTCCGCTATACCAGGGACCATGGCATCAAGACGGTCATCAATCTGCGCGGAGAGAATGAATCCGAGGACTGGTACAAGGATGAGATCAAAACCTCGCGCGAGCTTGGGTTGACCCATATCGATTTTGGCATGTCAGCCCGCCACGAACTCGACATGACCAAGGTGAACCAGTTGGTCGCGATCATGCGTGATGCGCCGAAACCCATCCTCATCCATTGCAAGTCCGGTGCGGACAGGACAGGCCTTGCGACCGCGCTTTATCTCGGCCGCGTCGCGTATCTCGGTGAGAAGGCGGCTGAGAGCCAGCTTTCCGTCCGCTACGGCCATATCGGCATCCCCTATCTGTCTGAGACCTATGCCATGGACCAGACCTGGGAAAATGTCGAACACATGTCGATCGCCGACGACTTCACAATTGCTTCAAACGAGTTTTGAAAACGGTCGGGCATAGCGTTCGCAAAATTGCTGATCGATCTCCTGAATCGGGATTTTGCGTTCTGTTCTGATCGCGCAACGGTCGGGACGGGGCCCAAACGCTTGGTTTCTTAACTGTTGAGTTATCAACGACGCAGCCTGTCTTTCATCAGGCGACCCGCTTTCTCCCTCTCAAGGTTCGTCGGAAATCACATTTTTTGTCTATATATTAGTAACTTATGCGATCCAACAATTAAGTTGACTCCTTTAATCATCTTTTATAGAGCGACGTTGTTTCAACTTCTGGATCGCATCATGACCCCAAAATCATTTATGAGCGGCCTTGCCGCATCGCTCTTGTCTATTCTCTTTACCGCCCCCTATGTAATGGCTGAACAAAAGACCATCACAGATGTCATCGGACGCGAAGTGAAGGTTGACCTTCCAGCAAAGCGCGTTGTTCTCGGTTTCTACTTCGAGGACTACATGGCGGTCGGCGGCGAGAAAGCCTATGATTCCGTCGTCGGCATTTCTCGCGAAGCCTGGGAAGGCTGGGTACCCGCCAACTGGAAGATGCATCTCGCGCATCGCGCCTCGCTTGCCGACATTGCCGATGTCGGTGAAGTGGAAGCGCAGACTTTCTCGGTCGAAAAAGTGTTGAGCCTCAATCCCGATCTGGTGATTCTGGCAGACTGGCAATACAAAGCGCTTGGTCTCGATGCCGATCGTCTGGAAGAAGAAGGCATTCCCGTCGTCGTCGTCGACTACAACGCCCAGACGGTCGAGCGGCACGTCGCCTCGACCCGGCTTTTTGGCGACCTGACCGGCCAGGAGAAGCGTGGCAAGGAAATTGCCGACTTCTATGCCGGTTCGCTGAAAGAGGTCGCTGACCGGGTCGCCAAGTCCGGAAAGCCGAAACCGAAGGTCTATGTCGAGTTCGGCAACAAGGGCCCGGCCGAATATTCTTTCACCTACGGCAAGAACATGTGGGGCGCCATGTCCACGGCGGCTGGCGGCGACAACATTGCCGCTCCCTTCGTCGAATGGTGGGGACCGATCAATCCAGAACAGGTTCTGGCGTCCAAGCCTGACGCCATCTTCATTTCCGGTCGCGAAAACAACAAAAACCCGGCAGCGCTGCCCATGGGACAGGCGGTGAAGGCGGCAGACGCAGGCGAGAAACTCAAGGCATTTGAGGCCCGTCAGGGCTGGAGCGAATTGCCCGCCATCAAGAACGGCCAGCTGTTCGGTGTCTACCAGGGTGCGTCGCGCACGCTCTCCGATTTCGCCATGGTTCAGTACATCGCAAAGCAGCTATATCCCGAGCAGTTCAAGGATGTCGATCCGATCGCCAACTATCTCGGCTATTACAAGAAGTACCTTCCGTTAACGCCTCAAGGCACTTTCGCCATCGCCGTCAAGGATTGATATCGCGCTTGCCTGTGGCGGCGCAGAAACGTGCTTTCTTCGCCGCCACAGTGGCGAAATCTCGCGAACGCCGCTGTTGCGGCGTCCGCTTTTCCAGACAGTCCTTTCAGGCAGGTTTTCATGACAATTGCTGCCCGCAACGCCGAGGCCATCGGTGCGCACCGGCTGCGCGAGCGCCGTCGCTGGCGTGTCGTCTCTATCTTCTTCGTATTGATGGCGGTGAGCCTCGTTCTCGATATCGCCACCGGTCCTTCGCTGCTGTCGCCCGCCGAAGTGGTGAAGTCGCTGACTGGTCTTGGCGAACGGGCCGCCATGACCGATTCCATCGTGCGCGGCCTTCGCCTGCCCATGGCGTTGATGGCGCTTGCCGTCGGTGCGGCACTCGGGGCAGGCGGCGCGCAAATGCAGACCCTGCTCAATAATCCTATGGCGAGCCCCTATACGCTCGGTATGGCCGCAGCGGCCGGTTTCGGTGCGGCGCTGGTACTGGCGCTTGGCGGTCTCGGGCTGGATGCCATGATTGCCGTTCCGCTGGGCGCGTTCGTCTTTTCCATGCTCGCAGCACTTTTTCTCTTCACGCTGGCCTCCATCCGGCAGATGACGACCGAAACCATCATTCTCGGCGGCATCGCGCTTCTTTTCCTGTTTCAGTCGCTGCTGTCGCTCATCCAGTTCCTGTCCTCACCGGAGCTGTCACAGCAGATCCTTTTCTGGCTGTTCGGCAGCCTGACCAAGGCGACCTGGCCGACGCTTGGCCTGACCGCTGCCGTGACCGCCCTCTGCTGCGCCCTGCTGATGGCGGATTGCTGGAAGCTGACCGCGCTCAGAATGGGGGAGATGCGGGCGGCAAGCCTCGGCATCAATGTCCGCTGGCTGCGCATGAAGGTTCTCGTCATCGTTGCCATCATGACCGCGACGGCCACCAGCTTCGTCGGCGTCATCGGTTTTATCGGGCTGGTCGCGCCGCATATCGCCCGCATGACTGTGGGCGAGGATCAGCGCTTCTTCCTGCCCATGTCGGTGCTGAGCGGCGCGCTGATGCTGTCGGCTGCCTCGATCCTCTCCAAATCGATCGTTCCTGGTGCGCTGTTCCCGGTTGGCATCGTCACGGCCATTGTCGGCGTGCCGTTTCTGATGTGGCTGATTTTCGCTCCGAAGAGGCGCGGCTGATGATGGTTCTCGATTCGATTTCCGCCGAGCGCGGCGGACAGACTGTTGTGAAAGGGCTGTCGGCGCGTCTGGAGGCGGGGCATATTCATGCCGTCATCGGCCCAAACGGAACGGGCAAGACGACCCTTCTGAGAGCGATCTTCGGCGATCTGCCACTTGCTGCCGGTTCGATCAGCCTCGGCGACCGCCGCCTTCGGGCCGGGGAGAGGGTGGGGCGGTATATAAGGCAGTGGCGCGACGGCTTTGCCTACATGCCGCAGGACACCACGGCCGATATTGCGCTCAGCGTGCTGGAGGGGGTGGCACTCGGCCGTTTCGGGCGTCTGTCGCTGCATATTGATGACGAGACGCTCGACCTGGCCATGACACGCCTGCATCAGGCGGGAATAGCGCATCTGGCGGGCAGGGAGATCGCCTCCCTCAGCGGCGGGCAGCGGCAGATGGCGCTTTTCGCGCAGGTTCTGATGCGCGAGCCGCAGGCGATGCTGCTGGACGAGCCGGTCAGCGCGCTGGACCTCAAACATCAGGTGGCGCTTCTCGATCTGGTGCGGCAGGAAACCCGCGCCAATGGCTGGGTAACGCTGGTCGTGCTGCATGATCTCAACCTCGCCTGCCAATATGCCGACAACCTGCTGGTGATTTCCGATGGCGCATTGAAGGCGACTGGCGCGCCGGGAGATATCGTCACGCCGAAGCTCATTTCCGAGACCTACGGGGTGGCGGTGGAAGTTTTGCGGGACCGGCGCGGCAATCCCGTTATTCAGCCGGCTGGCGACCCGCTGCCCGAACATTTGAAAACCCTTGAAGGAATAATTGCATGAAACGATTTTTGATGACGTTTGCCGCGGCTTTGGCCGTAACCTTTTCTGTCGCGCCGTCCTTTGCTGCCGAACACAAGGTGCTGATGCTCAATTACGGCACGGACGGCAGCATGGTGTTTGAGCCTTCCTATGTAAAGGCAGAGCCCGGCGACACCATCACCTTCGTGCCGCAAAATTCCAGCCATTACGTGCAGTCCTATGCCGTTCCGGAAGGCGTAACGCCCTGGAAAGGCAAGCTCGATGAGGCCTTCAACGTTACCGTCGAGAAGGAAGGCGTCTATCTCTATTATTGCCCGCCGCATCTGATGATGGCGATGATCGGTGTGATCCAGGTCGGCAAGCCCGTCAATCTGGAAGCGGTCAGGCAAAAGGCGGAGAAGCTGCGCCCCAAACTGGTCATGAAGGGCGAAAGGCTGGACGCGGCTCTGGCACAGGTAACGCCGGCGCAATGACGCCATCTCCGTGCTGGACCGGATGGGACGCTCGATCCCTCTTATCTCGCTCGCCGGGTGTGTGAAGCAGCCCACACGAAAAAATTGGCTGCAATCACCATAACAAGGATAAACCAATGGCAAATAAACTAGTCGAAACGACATTGAACGACCTGCTCAACGGCGAATTGCGCGCCCACCACGCCTATCTTCAGGCAGCCGCCTGGGCGGCTGAGCGCAATCTCGATGGTTGCTACAAGTTTCTGCTTGGCCATGCTGCCGAAGAGCTGGAGCATATGCACCGCATCTTCAGCTTTCTGAACGATCTCGGAGCTCCAGTTATTTTCACCGAGCTGCCTGCCCCACAGGTCACTGCAAACGATATCAAGGGGTTGTTTGCAATTGTCGCGCAACACGAATCGCGTGTCACCGCCGCCATCAACGCGGCGGTTGATCTCGCGCGGTCTGAAAAAGACCATGCGACCACATCCTTCCTGCAATGGTTCGTGAACGAACAGCATGAGGAGGACAGCCTGTGCCGCACGATAATGGGCAAGATCGAGCTGATCGGTGACGGTCCCAATGCGCTTTATCTGATTGACCGCGAAATCGGCGAACTGGCTGAAAAGGCCTGAAAGCTGCGCAGCATTCACTGATATTCCACAAGCTGCATCAAACGCAGCTTGTGGCTGGTTCAGTCACTTCCTAAATCCGGCGTCCATCCACGCGTATAGCCTTTTCCCATGATGGCAACCGCAAGGGAAAGCTGTTCCTGCAAATGTTCGATTTCGCCCAGCAGCGTTTCAACAGCCGCCTTCGCATCGCCATCATGACACTGGATGACATATCCAGCTATGTCGTCAGGCCGTACAGGGGTGATTTTTTCCGCATCGGGCATATCGGTTGACCTCTCGTTTGTTCACTAAATGTTCTAATTTTAGCAGAGAGTCAACAAGGCAAATGCGTGCCGTCTCTGGACGGTCACAGGCTTTGCAATAAGAGTATATTTCTGGAATTATCGTTGAATGCACTCGCGCCCGCCACAGCCTCGCACCGCAGTGTCAAGCGTCAATGAACGGATGGATCTTCGCCGTCCAGGAAGCTGCGAATTCCATCTTTCTCACAGGTGGCCAGGAATTCTTCCCAGGCGTCCTTGTCTGTCGTGAAAGGTTCTTCCCAGGTGGTGACATCATCATGCTCGCTGATAACCTCGAGCGTCCAATCCTGCTGGGTGCCGGCCGGCCGGTAGATATCAACCAGAACCGTGATACCGTCGTCTTCAAATTCGCCTGAGAATTCCGAGTGTTCAATTTTTGTTTTTTTGACCATCACAGCACACCTCGTTCTCAGGCTTGGATAAACGCACACCCACACCGCATCTTGTCAATTCGCGCATGGCGCCGGCGAGAATGTGGCTGAAAAAATTATAGCCAGCTCTGGGGGAACTGGCTATCTATCTGTTTTTAATGGTCGGAGCGGCGGGATTCGAACCCACGACCCCTTGACCCCCAGTCAAGTGCGCTACCGGGCTGCGCTACGCTCCGAACCTGAAAGCCGTTTATATATAAGCCTGTTAGGGCGCAAGCGGAAAATAGCCTTTTCTTGAAAAAAGGAACAAAGGCTGTGGACGGTGGGTAGGGGACTTTCTTCCCGAAGATGTTGCCCGTCAAACGCGTGACACATCATCCTTCCATCATGGCGGGAACCTGCCGTGTTCTTTGGCGTTCCAATCTAAGCGAAACTGAAATTCAGGGAGATGAAACATGTCCGAACTCGTCGTTGTCGGTTTTGACGGAACGGAAGAGGCCGACCGGGTCCTTCTGAAACTTGCTGGAATGAAAAAAGAATATCTGGTCGATCTGGAAGATGCCGTCGTCGTCGTTCGCGATGAAAACGGCAAGGTGCACCTGAAGCAGAGCGTCAATCTGACGGCGATCGGTGCAAGCTCCGGTTTTCTCTCCGGTGGTCTCTGGGGCGGCCTCGTTGGCCTGCTGTTCCTCAATCCGCTCGCGGGATTTGCGATTGGCGGCGCGATCGGTGCGGGAACGGGTGCGCTTGCGGGGTCGCTGACGGATTACGGCATCGACGACGATTTCATCAAATCTCTGGGTGAAACCATCCCGAATGGCTCTTCGGCGTTGTTCGTGCTGATCCGCAAGGTGCAGCCGGAAAAGGTGATGGCGGAACTGGAGGGTCTTCGTGGGCGGGTCATCAAAACTTCGCTTTCGCCAGAGCAGGAAGCGCAACTGCAAAAGGCGCTTTCCGGCGGAACGGAACAAGCCGCAGCACCTGCCGTCTGAGCGATGCAGAGAGACGATGCTGCGGCATGTTTCATGTCGCAGCAGATCTATGAAAGTGCGGCGGCGCTCTTTGCGACCCGTGCCGGAAACGTTGGCTTAAACCGTCAGCGTTCCGGTTTTCGCCTGCGGCCAGGTCAGATAATAATACCGACTGCCGACATTGCCAAAAAATGCGTTGTCGCCGGAAATACTGTCGACATAGGCGCCACCGGTGGTCTTTGCATAAGCCGAACCGTCGCGCTTGAGGTGGTCCTTCAGAAAATCGCTCCAGCCGGTCGTGGTAATCTCGGTTGCCGGTTTTGAGGTGGTTGTCTTGTCGGCCTCCACGTCCCAGGCTTTTATCTTTGCGCCTTCGGTCGGATCGGAGACGGTCAGCGTTCCAGCGGCCAGCGCTTCCAGCATTGCCTTGGCTTGCGTAGATTTGCTCGGATCCTTGGAGAGTTCTTCCAGCGTCGCCTTCAGGCTTGTCATGAAACTGGCCTGTGTAATGTCGCCGGAGGGCGCCTGCGTGCTGGTGTCGTCGGTCTCCGCGTCAGTGCCGGAGACTTGCGCATATTGCGCCAGAAGCTGTGTCAGCCGCGTATTGGTGGAGGAGGGCGAGGTGTCGATCCCGTAGGAGTCGAGGATCGCAGTTCGTGGCGAGGAGGTCGAAGCGGAATTGTCCTCCTGCTCCTTGATGGCCTTGAGTGCGAGTTTGGTGGAGTTGATGCGTGTGGACAGGTCGACGGAGGAGACCATTGCGCTCACTGTTTCCATGATCAGGCCGATACACGTCATGCATACCGAACCGGCTCGGCGAAGATTCTCGATCCCGCCTTTCGTCTCCTCTCATAAGAAGACCGGGTGTATCCCCAGCCGTCTCAAGCTTGGGATGCACCCGGTCTAATAGCCGAACTTTGCGCGACGCTTGCGGACATATAGTGCGTCTCTAATGAACGGAAGCGTTGGACGCACTCAATGCCTTGGTTTCAGTCATGAAACCGCTACGCATTTTACTGGAAGTGCTCAGTTTTCCTGCACGGAAACACCGTTCGGGCCGATATTCATCTCGATCCCCTTCGGTTTGCTTTCTTCGTGCCAGACATAGGCTCCAAGCCCGACAAGAACCACCAGAAGTGCGCCAATGATAAAATAGAGATTGTTCGTCTGCGTCATAGGATGTCTCCCCGTTTGACAATCATGATCGCGGGCTAAACGCATGAAATAATGTAAGGTTCCGTAAGGGTAAGGACTTTAGGTGGCACTTCTGCTTCGGCGCAGGTTTTCGCGCTTTTCCAGAGCCATGCATCCCCACAATATGCCGAGCAGCAGGAAGAAATGCCGCCAGTGGTCGGTGTCAATGACGTTGCCGATCATCACATGCCCGACAAAGGTTACCCAGGAAATGATGAGAAACGGCTGCCAGGGCCGCTGGCGCAGCAGCAGTTTGAAGCAGGCGGCAATGGTCCAGCAGATCAGCGTGAGATAGATGACGAAGCCGAACCAGCCATGCGTGGTCAGGCTCTTCAGCCAGATATTATGTTCCGCGGCGGGAAAGATGTCGTCGAACACCATGGGGCCGATGCCGAGCGGATGTTCCATCGCCATCAGGAAACCGAGATAGTGGCGGGCAAAACGCCCGAGATGGCCGCCATCATAGGATTGCACCGCCGAGGCGCGGCTGGAGAACAGGTCTGCTACCTGCTTGAATTGCAGGGCGATGATGACGGCTGCCACCATCAATGCCACGGCGACGAGAAACAGAACGAGGATTTTCAGCCGGAATGCCGCCGTACGCTCTTTCAGCAGCATGACGAAAACCAGAAGCACGGCCGAAAACAGGAAAAGGCCCCATGCGGCGCGTGAAAACGACAGGAACACGGCAAGAGACAGAATGAGCAGGCCAAGGATCCGCCATGGCGCATGCATCGCCTTGCCGGAGAGCAGGCCGTAAATCAGGTACAGCGACGGCGTCACCAGGAAGGGACCGAAGACGTTCGGGTCCTGAAAGGCGCCCTTGGCGCGATCATAAAGGGTAAAGACCTCGAAACCGGGAATGGCGTGAAAATATCCGATGATGCCGAGCAGGGAGGTAATCAACGCTGCGGCGAGCCAGGCCCGGAAAATCAGCAGCAGCCGCTGGTGCTTGTCCTCGATGATGGCAGCATAAAAAACCGAGGTCAGCGCCAGAAAGGTCGATACGGCGAGATAAAGCGGCCCCTCGTCAAGATTGGCCATGGTGGTGAGCGAAAGATAACCGCCGACATTGAAGGCAAGCAGCAGGCACAGAAGCAGGACGACGGTGCGCGAGAGGCGCAAGCCCAGCAGGAACCAGATTGCCACTTGCCCTACCATCATCAGCTCGTAGGGCGCCGGTTCGGAAATCACGAAGCCGGAAAGAAAGACGCCGAAGGCAATGAAGAACGCGCCGACCAGCCGCATGGCGGCAAGCGGTGCGTCAAAATCCGGTGCGTGCTGGTAACCGGTGTGGGTCAATAGGCATTTTCCGATTTGAGCAGCCGGATCGGTGTCAGGAACAGGATCTTGAGATCGAGAAGCAGCGACCAGTTCTCGATATAATAGAGATCGTATTCGGTGCGGAACTTGATCTTGTCGCCGTGGTCGATCTCACCACGCCAGCCATTGATCTGCGCCCAGCCGGTAACACCGGGCTTGACCTTGTGCCGGGCGAAATAATGCTCCACCACCTCGGTATATTTCAGGTCGCCCGTCTGGGCGTGCACGGCGTGCGGACGCGGCCCGACCAGTGAAAGATCGCCGTAAAGAACGTTGAAAAGCTGTGGCAGCTCGTCCATCGAGGATTTTCGCAGGAACCGCCCGACCGGCGTGACACGCGGATCGTTTTTCGTGACGGCCTTTTTTGCCGTGGGATCGCTGAGTTCCGTATACATGGAACGGAACTTCCAGACATTGATCGTTTCATTGTTGAAGCCATGACGCTTCTGCTTGAAGAACACCGGGCCTTTGGATGTCGTTTTGACGGCAATAGCCGCGCCCAGCATCACCGGCCACAACAGAACGATGCCGATAATGCTGAAGACGATGTCGAACACCCTTTTCCCGACCGAATCCCAGTCGCGTATCGGCTTGTCGAACACGTCGAGCATCGGCACCGCGCCGACATGGGAATAGGCGCGGGGGCGGAAACGCAATTTGTTGGCATGGGCCGCGATACGGATATCGACGGGTAGCACCCACAGCTTGCGCAGGAGCTGGAGGATACGCGCCTCGGCACTGAGCGGCAGGGCGATGATCAGCATGTCGAGCTTCGTCAGGCGGGCGAATTCCACCAGTTCCGCGAAGGTGCCGAGCTTGGGGTAGCCGGCAACCACATCGGGCGAACGCTCGCTTTTCCGGTCGTCGAAAATGCCGCAGATGCGGATATCATTGTCCGTTTGCTGTTCGAGCGAGCGGATGAGGTCCTTGGCGGCATCGCCGCCACCGACTATCACGGCGCGACGCTCCATCACGCCGTTGCGGCCCCAGTGGCGAATGGCGAAGCCGAGGATCAGCCGTCCGGTGAAAATGGCGATTGCGCCGGTGGCGTACCAGATGGCAAAAGTCTGCCAGGAATGCAGCGCTTCTGGCAAAAACAGGAGAAGGATGCCGGCGACGGTGACGAAGGACAGGCAGACGGCGCCCTGAATGCGGGCAAACATTTTCAGCGGCGCGCGCAGCGTCGGCAACTGGTAACAGTCGCCGGCCTGCAAAAGAAACACGCAAACCGCCGCGCCCAGCACCCCAATGCCGAAAACCGCAAGAAAGGTTTCAAGCCCCTGCCGCGCAGCGATGCCGTTGACGATGGCCGCGATGATCGCAAGCATCGAAAATTCGAGAAGACGCAATTGGCCTATGACCATGTTTGGCGAATGGTTGCCGGCGCGAAGCTGGTTGGCGATCTGCCGTGCAAGTGGATTGAGAACAACGCTTTCCGATGCGGAAGGCTCACCCGTATCGCGCTCGGAGATTTGCTGGCGCAACGTTGCCAGATCGAATTCAAGTCTTCCCTTGTCAGCCTTGGTCATTGCTTTGGTCCGCACCCTCCAGCCCATCGGCCCGAAAACCGGAATCGATTTTCGAAGGGAACGATGCGCAACTTCAAAGTGGTAGAGCACAGTTTTCGCATCCGTGCGGATACGTGCGCTCTACGAGCAGGAAACTAGCCGAAACATGCTAAGAAACGTTTATGATGAGTTTCTACAGGACGGCGGAATATACAATTAAAAATCGTGTTTTTGAAATGTTTCTAGAGCGAAAGCAGGTGACGATAGAGCTTCATCATATCGTCGGCCATGACAGGCGTTGAAAATTTCGCCTTGAAGCTGTCGGGGCGGGGCATCACCCGTTTCCCCCAGTCCGGGCTCTCGGCATCCTTGACCATTATCTTTGCCAGCGCATCGGCGTCTCCAGCCGGAACGAGCGCCTCGCTGTCTTCTCCCAGAACCTCAGCTATGCCTCCAACATGCGAGGCGATGACGGTTTTCCCCGCAGCAAGCGCTTCCAGCACGATGTAAGGCATCGCCTCGGCGCGTGAGGGAACGACAACAGTCGTCGCCAGCGCAAATGCCTGTCTGGCGGGCATGGCGGCGTGCATGGAAATGCGCTGCGAAAGTCCGGCCTTGGCGATCATATCAGCATATTTGTCCCTGTCCGGCCCATCGCCCACAATGACGCCGGACATGGGCTGGCCGATGCTGCGTTCCATCTTGGCAAATGCCTTGATGAAGATGTCGGGCCCCTTCAGGTCACGCAACATGCCGATATAGAGAAAGCGCGCGGCCCCTTCGCGGGCGGGCACGGTTTCAAACTCGCTTTCCTGCACGCCGTTATAGATCATCGCCGTGCGGGTGCGTGGTTTGCCGACCTTGGTTTCGTAGGTTTCCTGTTCGAAATTGCAAACGAAACACAGGGCGTCCGTGAAATGCTCCTGAAACCGCTCGATACGCAGGAACAGCTGCCCTTTAAGGCTTTTGCGATCGTAATGCAGGCTGCCGCCGTGCGGCGAATAGAGGCGGGCTACGCGATACTTGTTCACCCGCAACAGTGAGCCGATCAGCCGGGCCAGAGCGCCACCCTTGGCGCTGTGCCCATGCAAAATATCCGGCCGCAAACTTTTGATATGGTTGTAGGACTTAACGAGCGCCCACAGGTCGCCGGGGCTGATCGACCGCTTGATCGGCAGGCGGGTCAACCCTAGCTCCAGCATCGGGGCGATCTGCGCGAAAAGCCGTTCCTCATGCGCGCCGCCGGTCGAACTGTCACAGACGATGCCGACCTTGTGGCCCTGCTTGACGTGTTCTTCGATCAGGTCGCGGACATGGCGGAACACGCCACCGACGGGAGAGCGGAAACAGTGAATGATGCGCAGGGGAGGACCGTCATCCGCCATGTCAGCCGCTCCGTTTTTCAGAAGAAGCGTTCACGCACATAGACCGTATCGCCCGCAAGAATTGGTGCGGTGATCCCGATCCTGCCGGTCATCACCTCGGTATTGATCTTGCGGGTGATATCGACATCGGCCTGATTGGCGCGTGGCGTGAAGCCGCCGGCGATGGCGATGGCGTTCTGCGCCGTCATGCCCGGCACGTAGGAATATTGGCCAGGACGGCCGACTTCGCCCATGATGAAGACGGGGCGATAACGATCGATCTCGATCGTCACATCGGGATCGCGCAGATAACCCTGGCGCAACTTGGCGGCAATGGCGGCTTCGAGCTGCGGCAGCGTCTTGCCTCGGGCGGGAACCTGACCAACGAGCGGGAAGGCGACATAACCAGCCTGATCGACCGTATAGGTATTTGTCAGCCCGGTCTGTTCGAACACGTTGATGCGCAGCCTGTCACCGCTATCGACATGATAGGGCTGCAGGGCGCCCTCGTGAAACGCCTTGGGCGCAGGTTGATATGCCGCGCAACCGGAAAGGGCCGTTAGAACGGCAAGCGTCAGTGCGGTGACATGTCGTGATCCGGCGAGCGGCATCTCATCTGGCTCCGAGTCGAACTATGAGCATTCTTATCGTTCTGTTAGGGTTAATGGGCGGTAAACAGCCAGTCGCAAGGATGGTAATATCGGCTTTATTTCGTGGGCTTCGTCACAATTAACTGTTGTGTTACCGGAAAGACTTAAACTTCGCGAAAATTGGCCTCTATATTTGAGCGCCCGAGGTGTGTCTCGGTTACGGAGCGCGTATGAACGGCGATCGCATTGATGACAGGGATGTGGATATCGATCTCGCGCGGCTCGTCGCTGCCATATGGCAGCGCAAGGGCAGGATAGCGGCGATCACGCTGCTTGCCGGGGGCGCCGCCTTCGTTGTCGCAAGCATGATGTCGCCCGCTTACAAGGGCGAGGCGCGCGTCCTCATCGAATCGCGCGCGGCCTCCTTCGGTGCGTCGCAGCAGTCGAATGCGCCCGCCGAACCCGTGCTCGATGAATTGACCATCTCCAGCCAGGTGCAGATCCTGCAATCGGTCGACCTTATCAAGCAGGTCGCGAAAGATATGAAGCTTTATGAGCGGCAGGAGCTTGACCCGGCGGCGCGTCCTTCTCTCGTCTCGAAGCTGCTGGTTGCTGTCGGCGTCAAGAAAGATCCGCAGCAGGTGCCGCCAGAGGAACGGATACTGAAGGCGTTCCAGGAGAGGTTGCAGGTCTACCAGGTCGAAAGCTCGCGCGTCATCACGGTCGAGTTCTCGTCCGAGGACCCCATGCTTGCGGCAGCAGTCCCCAACGCGATGATGAAGGCCTATATCGCGCTGCAGAGCGGCGCGAAACTGGACACAAGCACGGAGGCGGCACGCTGGCTGGAGCCGGAAATCGCCAGTCTGCGTGAGAAGGTTCGCGATGCGGACAGGAAGGTCGCGGATTACCGCGCCTCGTCCGATATTCTGTCGGCAGGGCAGGGCGAAACGCTCGCCACCCGGCAACTCAGCGATATCTCGACCGAACTTGGCCGTATCCGCGGCGAGCGGGCGAATGCGGAGGCGCGGGCAGAGGGCGTGCGCAACGCGCTTTCGAGCGGTCGCCCACTCGATACTTTCCCCGACGTCGTAGCCTCGCCGATGATCCAGAGACTGAAGGAAAGCGAGGCTGCCATGCGCAGCCAGATTTCCGATCTGTCTTCCTCGCTGCTGGAAGGCCATCCGCGTATCAAGGCGCTGCGCAGCCAAATTGACGGCATACAGCGGCAGATTCAGGAAGAGACCCGCAAGGTGCTCGCAAGTCTCGAAAACGAGGCCAATGTGTCCCGCCTGCGGGAGCGGCAGCTGGTTCAGCAGTTGAACGTGCTGAAAACGGAAAGTGTACGCGCCGGTGAGCAGCAGGTTGGCCTCAACGACCTGGAGCGCGAGGCGTCGGCCCAGCGCCAGCTTCTTGAAACCTATCTCGCCCGTTACCGCGAGGCGACGTCGCGCGCCGGTTCAGCCGAATCCACGCCCGCCGATGCCCGCGTGATTTCAACTGCAGTGGAGCCGCGCGAACCCTACTTCCCGAAGACCGGCGCCATCACCATTGTCGTCACGCTGGCGGCCTTCCTTCTCTCCTGCATCGTTGTCATGCTCGTGGAACTGTTCACCGGGCGGGCGTTGAAGCCGGTTGGCAAGACCCATGTCCCGCCGCTGTCCGATCCACCACCGCCCGCGAGAGCGCGTGCTGACACGGATGAGACACCGGATACGCCGGAGCAACTGCTTCCCGCACGTGAAGAGGATGCGCCGCCTGCGGTTCGTTCCATGCCTGCCGCTGCCCGCCAGTCCATTGTCGAACAGGAAGCGCGCATACCGGTCGCAGCCGTTGCTGCCAAATCGGCCCTGCCGGTTGCAGACGCTGCGGCTGCGAAAGTGGACGCTGCGGAAGAAGAGATCGACAACGCCGACAATTTCTCGATCGACGCCGTCGCGTCTTTCCTCGCCACCCGTCTTGCCAAATCCGTCGCAGCGGTCGTGTCTCCAGCTGGTGATAGTGGTTCGACCACCACCGTCATGCTGGCGCGCGCCCTCTCCGAAATGGGCCGTTCGGTCGTTCTCGTCGATATGACGGCATCGGCCTGTCCGACGCGCCTGATGGCGCCTGAGACCGGACTGCCGGGCGTCATGGACCTTTTGGCAGGTGCCGCCGCCTTTGGCGAAACCATTCACGGCGACCGGCTTTCCGATGCCCATATCGTGCCGCGCGGCAATGCGCAGCCGCGTGAGGCCATGCGTGCCATCGACCGGCTGACCATGATCCTCAGCGCGCTTTCCGACGCCTATGACACGGTTCTCGTGGAGTGCGGCGCGGTGCAGATATCGAGCCTTGAGAAAATGCTGCGCAATCTGCCGGCGGAAATCGTCGTGTCCGTTCCCGGTAATGATAGCGAATTGCTGGAAAAGACCCTCGGAGAACTGGTTGCCCACGGCTACGAGCAGGCATTGCCGATGACCGGCATGCGCAAACCGGACCGTCTGAGCGCCGCCTGAGATGCTGTGGCCGATAACCGGTCAGTCGGCAGCGGGCGTTGCGTCCATGCTCGGCCGACCGGCGCGGAAACGCTGAATGAACGCATAGAGTGCCGGATTGGATTTGATCAGGCTCTTTGTCCGGGCAATGGCAACATAGGCAGAGGCCGCCGCGCGGCCCTTCAACGTCACCGGCAGGAAAATATCATGCTGCACGGTGAAAAGCGGACACCAGCTGCGCTTGTAGGGCTGGTCACCGACGCCGAAATCGAAGATCGCCGCATTTTCACTGCAAGCCCGTTCGATCATCAGCCAGAACAGCAGCTCACCGGGGCTGATTTCCGCGAAGGTCTCATCGATAGAACCGAACTGGCAGATGATGTGATCCTGCTTGCGCGAAAGGCCGGATATGGCAGCGATGAAACCTTCATTTTGACCATGCAGACGAATGGCGTGCAGTTCCAGAAGACTGTCTCTGCCGATCTCCGGAAAATTTGCGAGGTCATAGAAAAAGTCTTTTACCGATTGATCGCGAAAAACATCCGGAATGCCCTGCGATGCGAACCGGGCTGCCTTCTGTCGGAAAAACGTCTGCAATAATTCGCACTTTTCCCGTGGCGAACGGGCGATCACATGGCTGTAACCACCCATTTCCTCGGCTCTCCGGCTCTGGATGCGGAATTTCTTCCGGCGCCTCTTGGCGTTGATCTGCCGAAGCGTGCTCTCAAAATTTGCCAGTAAGGGAATCTGGAAGGCCGGGTTCTGGTTTTCGACGGATGCCAGATGCGAGAGCGGGTTGGTCCTGCCACGCCAGATCAGCGGTATGTTCTGCAGGGCCAGAATATCCGCCTGGCCACGCAGCAGCTTTCGCGCTTCGCGGGCAATGGCTGCCGCCGTTTTGTGGCTGGCTGCTTCGGCGAAGGACCGGTCGAAAAGCCCGGTATTGATATTGTTGAAACGGCCGCCGGGAAAACGTGCTTTGCGGATGCCGCCTTCCAGAACGATTTCGAGCGGCAGCAGGAACACGGTCTTTCCGCTTTGCCTGCCGCGAATGATGAGGAGGGGTCTGTCCTGCGTTTGCCCCCAGATGGAGCACCAGCCGTAACCCTGATGCAGCGAATTGAGCGGGTCGCTCTCCAGCTGTTCCCAGTCGGCGCGGATAGTGGAGGCATCGTCGACGAGATCGATAGCCAGGCGATCGGCGCCCCGCCGCTCGTTTTGCACGGCGGCTGGTCCTTCACCCTCGCTGACTATGACCGGCGCTTCAGCCGCCATCCACGCTCTCCGGTTGTTTCGGTGAGACTATATCGTTGAGCGGCAAACAAGAGGTTTATAAAATTGCGACCTCTGGATGTCCCGTAGAAGGCAGGTGCCTATTCCTGTTTTTTGGAGCCGGCCATCCATTTGATGACCAGCATGGCGGGCAGTATCCACAAAAGCCCACTCAGCACGAAGTAGGCAAGATGCACCCACCATGGAGATTGCGCCAGCGTCGCCGACGCGATGGCTGTCGCCGCTACGGCGTAGATGACGACGAGGCAGATGATGACGATGGTGCCGATGAGCGATCTGAGGCGAGGGTGCATGAAATCTTCCGTAACCGAGCATGTATCCCAAAAGTGTCATCGGTTTTGGGGAAAAGACATGCGTAAAACAAAAAATCTAGATCGTATTGGTGATTCGAAGCAGAGACAGGACGATCTAGTGTCTGGCGAAACTATACCGCCGCGACCGGATGCCGCAAACCCTGAGGCCTTGTTTTGTTGTGCCGGTTGGGGCTAATCAACATGACTGTATGATGGAGACCTCAAAGATGCATTCGAGCGGCATGACGATGGCAAATGGTTCTGCGGAAATGGTGGTGGAGGCTGCCCTGCAGAAACAGGAGAAGGATCGCCGCCTGCTGCGCATCTGGCTGCGCGTCGTCCTCTTCACTCTGTTCTGTCTCGTGCTTGTCGGCGGCGCCACGCGGCTGACCGAGTCTGGCCTGTCAATTACCGAATGGAAGCCCATCCACGGCGCCATTCCGCCGCTTTCCGTTGCCGAATGGGAAGAGGAATTCCAGCTCTACAAGCGTATTCCCCAATATCAGGAAATCAACCGGGGCATGTCGCTCGATGAGTTCAAGACGATCTTCTGGTGGGAGTGGGCGCATCGACTGCTTGCCCGCGCCATCGGTCTCATCTTCGCCCTGCCGCTCGCCTTCTTCTGGCTGACCGGCCGCATCGAAAGGCGCTTGCGCCTGCCGCTCATCGGCCTTCTGGGGCTTGGCGGCTTTCAGGGCTTCGTCGGCTGGTGGATGGTGTCTTCCGGCCTCGTCAACCGTACAGATGTCTCGCAATATCGCCTGGCAACGCATCTGACGATCGCGTGCCTCATCTTTGCGGGCTGCATGTGGATATTGCGCGGCCTGTCGCACCATTCGCCAGATGCTGCCAATGAAACGACCGGCCGCCGTTTTGCCGCGCTGCTGACCTTCCTCTGTCTGTTCCAGATTTATCTCGGCGCGCTGGTGGCGGGGCTGAATGCCGGCCTGTCCTACAACACGTGGCCGCTGATGGACGGCTCCCTGGTGCCCGGCGATCTTTTCCTGCAACAGCCCTGGTGGATCAACTTGTTCGAAAACCCGAAGACGGTGCAGTTCGTCCACCGCCTCGGCGCCTATACGCTGTTTGCCGCCACGCTGTGGCATATGGTGTCCTTGGCTCGCGCCTTGCCCGGCACGCCGCATGCCCGCCGCGCCGTACTGTTCTTCGTGTTGATCTCCATTCAGGCGGCGCTCGGCATCACCACGCTTCTGATGCATGTGGACATTCATGTGGCGCTCGCCCATCAGGGCATGGCGCTGCTGGTGCTTGGTTTTGCAGTCGCCCATTGGCGAGGCTTCCTCGGCGAATACCCGGCACCTGTCGCGGTTGAGATCAGGGACTGAAAACCATTAAAATTGCTTCAGGACAGACTTGATGGTTGTCGCGACGGCCAGTTCGTCGTCGCGTTCGCGCGTGTTGCCATCTTCCTCGTGCCATGCCGCCGAAAGGCAGCCGTAGGCGAACGCATATTGCAGAAGCACCCGTTCGTTCCGTTTGAGCGCTTTCGCAAAAGTCGACGCCATGGAGGCGATGCGTGCCTCGCTGCGTGTCAGATCGAAGCGGTCGAGCGGATTGGAGAACATGTTGGCGACGTCGAGTGCTGCATCGCCGATCAGGCCTGCCGGGTCGATGATGATCCAGCCACGCGAACTGCGCATGATGTTTTCGTGATGCAGATCGCCGTGCAGCGGTCGAATATTGCTTTGGTGCCCGATAAGCTCCTCGGCAAGCGAAGCGGCTTCGATGTAGGGGCTGTCGGTGCCTTCGCTGCGATCGTGCTCGGCTTTACGGAACAGACTTTCGAAATATTGCGGCAGCGTCAGCAGGCTTGCTGGTGGCGTCTGCGTTGAAGGCTGGTGATAGTGAAGGAGAACATCGGCGGCGATTGCGGTCGTGGCATCATCGTCGCCGTCGCGAAAAAGCACGTCGCGCAATGTCTCATTGCCGGCATGTTCCATGAGCAATATGTCGTCGGAGCGATCGAGCAGCTTCACGCAGCCGACACCTGCCCGCCATTCGATGAAATCCGCCCCGCGAAGGCTGTCTTTCAGAACCTTGTGTTTAAGTACCTTGGCGATGGCAAGGGAACCATTGCCAAGTCTGACTTCGTAAACCACCCCGGCCGGCGTATCGGCAATCTGTTTTGCGGCCTCGATATTCCACGAGGCCGGAAAAAAGGGGATAGCTCGGCTCACGCAGAAAGCCTCATGCCGAGAGCATCAGCTCCATGTTCTGGACAGCCGCACCCGATGCGCCCTTGCCGAGATTGTCGAGCAGCGCGACGAGATTGATGTGTTCGCCGCCCGGCGTGCCGAAGACGAACAGCTTCATCGTGTCCTTGCCCGCCAGTTCCTCGGCATCGATGCGGGACAGCCCCTTGCTTTCGGCAAGTGGAACGACGCTGACGATGTCCTGTCCGGCATAATGGGCGGTGAGCGCGGCATGCACGGTCTCGATGGTCGCGCCGTCCTTGAGGTCGGCGGCAAACAGCGGAACCTGCACGATCATGCCCTGCGGGAAGCGCCCGACGGAGGGTGCAAACAGCGGCGCGCGGTCCAGCTGGCCGTGAATGGTCATTTCCGGCACGTGCTTGTGTGCAAGCGTCAGGCCATAGAGGAAGTTGTTGGCACTGATCGCATCGTCCCTGCTCTGATCTTCCATCTGCGCGATCATCTGCTTGCCGCCGCCGGTATATCCGGACACGGCGTTGACGCTGACGGGATAACCATCGGGCAGAATGCCGGCGGCGCGCAGCGGACGAAGAAGGCCGATCGCGCCGGTCGGGTAGCAGCCCGGATTGGCGACGAAGCGGGCGGAACGAACCTTTTCGCCCTGTTCCTTGTCCATTTCGGCAAAGCCGTAAGCCCAGTCCTTATGGATACGATAGGCGGTCGAGGTGTCGATGATGCGGACATTGTTGTTGCCTGCCACCATGGTGACAGCTTCTCTGGAAGCATCATCCGGCAGGCAGAGAATCGAAATGTCGGCGTTATTGAGCATGTCCTCGCGGATAGCGGCGTTGCGGCGCTCGGCTTCGGGAATGGACAGCAACTCGATATCGCGGCGACCAGCAAGGCGCGTGCGGATCTGCAGACCCGTTGTGCCGTGTTCGCCATCGATGAAGATCTTCGCTGTCATGTCCTTGTCCTGACTTTTCAGAGGGTTGCGAGTGTAATCGGATTCAGTTTGCTAAGCGCCCGGGCGTCGGTTCAGCCGGCCTTCGCCAGCCGTTCGGCGCGCAGGCCAAGCATATACATTGCAACGGTCGCTCCGGCAATGGCAGTGATGTCAGCATGGTCGTAAGCGGGCGCGACCTCCACCACATCGGAGCCGCGAATATCGAGCTGGCCGAGTCCGCGAAGCACGGACAATATCTTGGCGCTTGTCGGCCCACCGGCCACAGGCGTACCGGTTCCGGGCGCGAAGGCTGGATCGAGGCAATCGATATCGAAGGTCAGATAAGTGGGCATGCCTGCCGTGTGCTTGATGATCAGCGAGGCGATGTCGCTCGCCCGCATCTCCTCCACCTCGTAACCGTGGAGAATGCGGATGCCGAAATCCTCAGGCGCATGGGTGCGAATGCCGATCTGGATGGAACGATCGGCATCGATCAGACCATCGCGCACGGCGCGGGCCACGAAGGAACCATGGTCAATGCGTTTGCCGTCGTCGAACCAGGTATCCTGATGCGCATCGAAATGCACCAGCGCCAGCGGGCCGTGCTTTGCCACATGCGCCTTCAGCAGCGGCCAGGTGATGAAATGGTCACCGCCAAGCGTCAGCAGATAATCCGTCTTGGAGATGATCTTGCGTGCCTCCTTTTCGATCGTATCAGGCGTTTTCCAGTGATTGCCGTAGTCGAGCAGGCAGTCGCCATAATCGATGGTCGGCATATGGGCGAAAAGATCGCGGGCGAAGGGATATTGCGGGTCGTTGTCGAAAATCGCGGAGGCGCGGCGGATCGCCTGCGGCCCGAAGCGTGCACCCGGCCTGTTGGATGTCGCTGCATCGAAGGGGACACCCCAGACGGCCGTCGATACGCCCTTGAGGATCTTGGTATATTTGCGCCGCATGAAGGAGAGGACGCCCGCATGGGTCGGGTCGGTCGCAGCCGATGTCAGCGTTGCTGCGGTGAAGGCATGGTCGATGGTTTTTGATGGCATTGATCACCCCATTGCGGTTTGCGCTGAGGGTGCTGTCTTCTCGCCGAAAAAACAAGGAGGATGGCAATGAAAAAAGGCGGAGCCGAAGCCCCGCCTTTTCGAAGTTTTGAACGAACGGTTCCGAGAAGCGATTAGCGCTTGGAGAACTGGAACGAACGGCGGGCCTTGGCCTTACCGTACTTCTTACGTTCGACAACGCGGCTGTCGCGGGTCAGGAAGCCACCCTTCTTCAGAACGGCGCGCAGGCCCGGTTCGAAGTAGGTGAGGGCCTTGGACAGACCGTGACGAACGGCACCGGCCTGACCGGACAGACCACCACCGGCAACGGTAGCGATGATGTCGAACTGGCCCGTGCGTGCAACGGCAACGATCGGCTGCTGAAGGATCATCTGCAGAACCGGACGTGCGAAATACGTGGTGAAATCGCGGCCGTTGATGATGATCTTGCCAGAACCCGGCTTTACCCAGACGCGGGCAACGGCGTTCTTGCGCTTGCCGGTCGCGTAGGAGCGGCCGAGAGTGTCAACCTTGCGGACGTGCACGGGAGCAGAAGCTTCCGATGCAGGGGCGAGGTCTTTCAGAGAGGAAAGATCGGCCATTATCAGGCGCTCCTTACGTTCTTCTTGTTGAGCACGGCTACGTCGAGAACGACGGGCTGCTGTGCTTCGTGCGGGTGGTTCGAGCCGGCGTAAACGCGCAGGTTCTTCATCTGACGACGGCCGAGCGGGCCGCGCGGGATCATGCGCTCGACGGCCTTTTCAACGACGCGCTCCGGGAAGCGACCTTCGATGATCTGGCGAGCCGTACGCTCCTTGATGCCACCCGGGTGACCGGTGTGCCAGTAGTACTTCTTGTCGGCGTACTTGTTGCCGGTGAAGGCAATCTTTTCCGCGTTGATGACGATGACGTTGTCGCCATCATCGACGTGGGGGGTGTAGGTGGCCTTGTGCTTGCCGCGCAGGCGGGTTGCAATGATGGTGGCGAGGCGACCAACAACGAGGCCTTCGGCGTCGATGATGACCCACTTCTTCTCCACCTCAGCAGGCTTCTGAACGAAAGTAGACATGGATTTCACTTTCTAACGTGGACCCGTCATCCTCTTTTAAAGTAAGAGCATACGGGCGTTTCTTGTTGCTTGGTTTGGTCACCCGAAGGCGACCGCAAATGACCATATTCCCTTTGGAATCCGATCTGGCGCGCTTATACGGTGTGCTGGATGAAGCGTCAATATGACGGATTTTGCTGACTGTAAAAATAAATCAATAAAAACAATGGTTTGACTATGTGGTATTATTTTACCACATAGATTTACCTGTTTCATCCCAGCCGCATGACCAGAACACCCGCTGCGATGATGCCGCCAGCGAGATAACGCCAGACGCTGGCGCGTTCTTTGAGGATGACGACGGAGATCACCAGCGCAAACAGAATTGAGGTTTCGCGCAGCGCCGCGACGACGGCGACGGGGGCCTTGGTCATGGCGTAGAGCGCCAGCCCGTAGGAGAGGATGGAGCCGCCGCCGCCGATCAGGCCGCGCCACCAGTTTCGCCGCACGTGCTGCGTAACGGCGCTTACGCCGCGCTGGTAAAAGGCGAAACCAAAGAGGAGGACGGGCGGCAGAAGCGACATCCACAGCGTATAGGAAATCGCATTGCCGGAAAGCCTTGCGCCGACACCATCAACGAAGGTGTAGGAGGCAATCACGAAGGCGTTGATGAGCGCGACAATGATCGCCTTTCCGCCGCCGCGCCGCGCCTCGAAGGCAAGCGTCAGGATGCCGCCGGAAATGATGGCAATCCCGGCAAGCGCAAGCGGGCTTAAAATCTCGCTGAGAAAAAGGCTGCTCGTCGCTGCGACGATCAGCGGCGCCACGCCACGCATGACGGGATAGACGAGGCCGATATCGCCGATCGTATAGGCGGCGGCGACTAGGCGGAAATAGGCAAATTGCAGAACGGCCGAGGCGATGAGAAAGGGAATGGCCACCGGCGCAGGAAACGGCAGGAAGGGCAGGAAGGGTAAAGAACAAGCTGCGGCGCCCGCCGCGATCAGCGAGGCGTCCAGCGACTTGTCGGATCCGGATTTTACCAGCGCATTCCATCCGGCATGCAATATCGCGCCCAGAAGCACCAGAATTAGAATGTCAAATGTCACGATAGAGACTCGCTCATGGGCTATTCTAGGCAACCTACAGCATCGGCTTGAAAACCGGAATCCATTTTCCGTGGTGGCTGTGGGAGATGCAAATCCTCCTGTCGTAAGCGGTTGCTTCTTTGCGGATTATGACGCGTGTCAAGTTTCGGGTTTGTGCGTGTTGCGGGATGGAGTGGGTAACTGTGCGAGAGGCGATATGCGGCCGTGCTCACGATTTCATCAGCAGGACATACGCGCCGATGCCGGATGCACAGCTTATGGTTTTGCTGTGGAACGTGTTTTTTGAAAAAATGCGACCGATTGCGGCGATTATTCCTGCTCAAAATTGCCCATATCCAGAAGATAAAACTGTATCAATCAAGCGAGCACATGCAGGCTCAAAATGAAAAGAAGTTTCAATTCATTACTGAATGGCTCGCTACAACGTTACAGTTTTACCTATAACTTGATTTACAGAATAACTTTCTGAAAATTAGATACGCCTAATGCATCGGTGAACGGAATGAAAACAAACAGGAGACGAAGGGCGCATAAGATGCACGCAAATGTTGTTTCAGCAAATATTCATCGAAATGTATGCTTTTGAAAAACTGGATAAAAATACTCAGCACAACGCCGCTTAAGGTGTTTTTGTGAAATCATTTTGCGCAAACTAGGTGTACTTTCGTGACACCACGAGTCCGGCTTGTTCAATATTTTCATTCGGGCGGGGGTTCAAGAGAAGGATGAGGGTTCCTAGATCTAGGAAAGCGGCCGCAAAAAAGCGGTGCGAAAAGCTCGTCCGCGGATTTATGCGGGAGAGGCAATTCTCGCTGGGCCATTGAGCGTCGAGCCGGCGCATGAGGTCCTTGAACCGCGCGATATGGCAGAGGGAAAAGTTGACATGCAGCATGATACCTATGAACCGGATTACCTCAGAAAAATTCTGACGGATGTCAGGACCATCGCCCTGCTTGGCGCCTCTCCCAATCCGGATCGGCCGAGCCACGGCGTCATGCGCTTTCTGCTGTCCAAGGGTTACCGCGTGTTTCCGGTCAATCCCGGTCAGGCGGGCAAGGAGATATTGGGGCAGAAGGTGTATGCGCGGCTTGCCGACATTCCCGAACCCGTTGATATGGTCGATGTGTTCCGGGCGCCGGAATATTTGTCGGCAATTGTCGAAGAGGCGATATTGCTGCCGCAGCGGCCATCGGTGATCTGGGGCCAGCTTTCGGTCAGAGACGACAATGCGGCGGCCAAGGCCGAGGCCTACGGCATGAACGTGGTGATGGACCGTTGCCCCGCAATTGAGTATCCGCGTCTCAATATTGTGCGATAGTTGGTACGGATTGGACTTATCATTTGGCGGCAAGGCATTATGATCCCTCCAAAATATCATTGGAGGAAACATCATGCCGAGCAGCAATCCCGGGTTCTCAACGTTGGCCGTGCACGCGGGCGCACAGCCCGATCCGACCACCGGTGCGCGCGCGACGCCGATCTACCAGACAACGGCCTATGCCTTCCGTGACGCCGATCACGCAGCCGCGCTGTTCGGATTAAAAGAATTCGGCAATATCTACACGCGCATCATGAACCCAACCCAGGCTGTTCTGGAGGAGCGTGTCGCAGCGCTTGAAGGCGGCACGGCGGCACTTGCCGTTGCATCCGGTCACGCCGCGCAATTGCTGGTCTTCCACACATTGCTGCAACACGGCGACAATTTCGTCGCGGCACGCCAGCTTTATGGCGGCTCCATCAACCAGTCCGGCCACGCCTTCAAGGGTTTCGACTGGCAGGTGCGCTGGGCCGATGCGGCTGATCCGGCAAGTTTCGAACGGCAGATCGACGACCGCACACGTGCCATCTTCATCGAAAGCCTGGCCAACCCGGGCGGCACATTCGTGGATATCGCCGCGATTGCCGATGTCGCTCATCGCCACGGCCTGCCGCTCATCGTCGACAACACCATGGCAAGCCCCTATCTGTTGCGGCCGCTGGAGCATGGCGCGGATATCGTATTGCATTCGTTGACGAAATTCCTCGGCGGCCATGGCAATTCCATGGGTGGCATCATCGTCGATGGCGGCACTTTCGACTGGTCGGCCACGGATAAATATCCGTCGCTGTCGCAGCCCCGCCCAGAATATTCCGGCGTCGTGCTGCACCAGACCTTCGGCAATTTCGCCTTCGCGATTGCCTGCCGCGTTCTTGGCTTACGCGATCTCGGCCCTGCGATCTCACCCTTCAATGCCTTCCTCATCCTCACGGGCATAGAGACCCTGCCGCTGCGCGTTCAGCGCCACTCCGACAATGCGCTGGCCGTCGCCAAATGGCTGAAGGCGCATCCCAAGGTCGGCTGGGTGCATTATGCCGGGCTGGAGGACAGCGACAACTACGCAATCCAGCAGCATTATTCGCCAAAGGGCGCTGGTTCCGTCTTCACCTTCGGCATCAAGGGCGGTTATGCCGCCGGCAAGGCGCTGGTGGAAGGTCTGCAACTCTTCTCCCATCTCGCCAATATCGGCGATACACGCTCTCTCGTCATTCACCCGGCTTCCACGACACATGCGCAGCTGACACCGGAACAGCAGACGGCGGCGGGTGCCGGACCGGATGTGGTGCGCCTCTCGATCGGCATCGAGGATGTCAAGGACATCATCGCCGATCTCGAACAATCGCTTGCGAAGCTCTGAGAGACCGGGGTCGTCATGACGAATTTTCTCGCATTCGAAGATACACGAACCGCTACGGCCAGTGATGTCGAGGCGGAGGTGGAGCACAGTGCACCCGCACCGGAAAGGCTGATTTCCGGCGACCCCAAATTCACCACGTGGAATCTGGAGGAAGCGCCCGGTGGCATCTATGCCGGCATCTGGCAGTCGACGCCCGGCAAATGGCGGGTGGTCTATGACGAATGGGAATATTTTAACATTCTCGAGGGTCACTCGATCCTGACGGAGGATGGCGGATCCCCGCGCGACCTGAAACCGGGCGACAGGCTGGTCCTGCGGCCGGGCTTCAAGGGAACCTGGGAGGTCGTCGAAACGACCCGCAAGGATTATGTCATCCGGTTGTAGGGGCCGGATGATTTCTATTGGTCCATCGCCGGGATAAAGGTTGTTCCCGGCGTGGCTGTCACCAGCTGAGATCGAGCCGTTCCAGACCATGGAAGTGATAGACGTCCTTGACCCTGGGTGGCTCGGCAATCTTCAGTCCCGGCAGTCGCTTGAAAAGCAGAGGCAAGGCCAGGTTCAGCTCCAGCCTTGCCAGCGGCGCGCCAATGCAGAAATGGATGCCGGCGCCGAAGGAGACGTTGGCGCCTTCGTTTCGGTCCGGCCTGAATGCCAGGGGATCGGAAAACTTGGCCGGATCGAGATTGGCGGCCGCCAGAATGAGGCTGACCTTGTCGCCGCGTTTGAATTCCACGCCATCGATCTCGACCGGCTCCAGAACCCAGCGCTGGAAAATATGGACGGGCGCGCAGATACGCAGCGTTTCTTCCACCGTGCGTTCCGTTGCCGTCTCGTCGTGGAAAAGTGTGTCGGGCGAGATGCCGCTTTCCAGAATGATGCGCACGGAATTGCCGATCTGGTGCACCGTCGCCTCGTCCCCGGCGTTCAACAGAACGATGGTGGTCGAGATCAGCTCGTCGTCGGTCAGATACTGGCCCTTGTGCTCCGTATGGATCATGTGGCTCAGCAGATCGTCTTTCGGCTCCGCCCGGCGCTCCGCGATCACACTGCGCACATAGTCTGAAAACTCATGTGCGGCCCTGTCGGCCAGAAGCTCGTCCTCGGGCGTGCGCTTGAACATGTACATGCCGACATAGGCATGTGACCATTTCAAAAGCTGCGGTCCCATTTCCTCGGGAATGCCGATCATGCGCGCGATCATCGTGACCGGGATGATATCGGCATAGGAGGAAAGCAGTTCCGTCTCGCCGTTTCGTTCGAAGGCGTCGATCAGCCGGTTGGCGAGTTCCTCTATTTCCGGCTTCATCTTGTCGACATGCCGCGAAACGAAAGCGCGGTTGATGAGGGTGCGCAGCCGTGTGTGTTCCGGCGGCTCCAGCTCCAGAAGCGAGTGCTGCTCTGCGGCGTCGAAATGCTTCACATGCTCGAGCGGCTCTGCCAGACCGATCTCCTCGCGGCTCGCAACATGCAGGATCTGCCGTCCGAACCGGCGGTCGCGCAATAGGGCGCTGACATGGTCGTATTCGGTGAAAAACCACTGCCGCTGCTCTTCCCAATAGAAAGTGGGACATTGGGCATGCAGGGCAGCATAGACCGGGTTCGGATCGTTGTAGAAAGCCGGATTGCGGGCATCGAGTGAAACACGACGCGTGGCAGGATCGATTTTGAGAAAGGGAAATGTCGCTGTCATGTCCATGGTTTATTCCGCGCGCCGCACTTTGGGAAGGGCGTGAAAGTGCCGTTCCGTGTGTTTATCCGCATGTCACTGTGTGGTTACTTTGTCACCGGTTGGCGATGGCCGCTATCCGGTTCAGCGCCGCAACCTGCCGGTTGGCATTGTTGTCCATCGGGTTTTCGTTCCGGTCCGGACAGGGGATGACAACATTGGCTGAATTGACGTGGATCACAGTGCGGTTGCGGCCGGCCTTCTTGGCCGCGTAAAGCGCGCGGTCGGCCTCCGTCATCATTACGCTCAGATCCGCATCCTTGATCATGGCTTCGGATATGCCGACGCTGGTCGTGACCTCGATGTTTTCGCCGCGTGCGCTGATCTTTGAAAGGCGCAGGTTGCTGCGGATGGCTTCCGCAAGCGTCACGGTACTGGAGGGGCTTTCCACTTCGGCGACGAGCGCGAATTCTTCGCCGCCCATCCTGACGAACAGGCCGCGCTCACCGATGACCCGCTGCGCCATATTGCAAAAATGCACAAGCACCGCGTCTCCCGACTGATGGCCGTATTTGTCGTTGATCTTCTTGAAATGGTCGATGTCGAACAGCGCCAGCGCCACGTAACGGCTGGAGCCGGGCGACCTTTTTTTGATGTGTTCGAACTCTTCAAGCAGCCCTCGCCGGTTGAGGACGCCGGTCAGGTGGTCGGTCATGGCCAGCCGGTGCAGGCGGGTTTCCGTATCTTCCATGATGATCTTGGCACTCATCATGACGATGATGGTAAAGCCGAGAATGCCTGAAAAGGCGAGCGCTGCCGTCAGCGGAATGGCGTTGGGGGCGGCGGCGTTGACGGGAATGACGATGGACGCCACGAGCGCCCCGCAAAATGCCTGCACGATGAAGGTGGCCGCCAGCACCTTGCGGCTGAATGACGCGCGTGCCTTGCTGGCCAGAAGAATGCCGGCCAGCATGAAATAACCGGTGGCGGCACAGATGTGATAGAGCAGGATGCGCGGGACCATGTTTTCGCGTACGGGGCCGATCAGCATGCCCGCCACCCATAACAGCGCCGGAATGGCGATCCAGCCGGCGGTCTTGCGCTGTTCGAAGGACAGGAGACCGGCGAGCCAGAAACTGAAGGCCGAAAGGGCAAGCGTATTGCCGACTTCGATCGACAGAAAGTTGGGAATATCGCCGCGCAGCGCCACCATCACCGTGCCGGCGCTCGTTGCGGCAAAACCGGCGGCGAAATAGATATTGTGCCGGCGGGCAGGGCGGTGCAGCCACAGGGTTCCCAGCAGCAGGGCAAGGGTCAGCGTTTCCGACGCCCAAAGCAGCATGCCCGTCTTTGCATCCAGCATTGCAAAATCCTATCTGCGCTATCATGCCGTAAAAGCGGTTCGCGGCACGATGTGCGCAATGCCCGCCGAATTGGTGGAGATGCCATTTCGCCTCAAAAGAGGCTCCCGCCCCCTGACGGGAAACCGGAAATTCGCGGGCGTAGTATCAGCCGCAAATACCTAACGAGTTCTTGCCAGTGAGAAGTTATATCTGGGCAACACACCGGTTTTTGCGTTTGCGGTTTGCTCCTGTTAAAAAATAATGCGGGCGACAGAGAATGGTTCGGCTGGCATCGGCTTGTCCATAGCCGTTACCCCACGGGTGGAAAACGCCCGTAAACGCTGTTGAGCCGTTAAGGATATGCGGCTTCGTGTCTTGAAGTACCGGGCAGGGACACTCTATGTAGGGAGAACGAAGGTTAGAAGTGATTCCGGAGCGGTTTTCCGCGAAGGGCAGAGTTTGACAAAGGACGGACATGAAAAATCCAGTTGATACCGCCATGGCTCTGGTGCCGATGGTCGTAGAGCAGACCAATCGCGGCGAACGCTCCTATGACATATTTTCCCGTCTTCTCAAGGAACGCATCATTTTCCTCACCGGACCGGTGGAAGACCAGATGGCCTCGCTCGTCTGCGCGCAGCTGCTTTTCCTCGAGGCTGAAAACCCGAAGAAGGAAATCGCGCTCTACATCAATTCGCCGGGTGGCGTCGTGACCGCCGGCATGGCGATCTACGATACGATGCAGTTCATCCGTCCTGCCGTTTCGACGCTTTGCGTCGGCCAGGCCGCATCCATGGGCTCGCTGCTTCTGGCTGCTGGCGAAAAGGGAATGCGTTTCGCAACTCCGAACGCCCGCATCATGGTGCATCAGCCCTCCGGCGGCTTCCAGGGGCAGGCTTCGGATATCGAGCGTCACGCCCGCGACATCATCAAAATGAAGCGTCGCCTTAATGAAGTCTACGTGAAGCACACCGGCCGCACGCTGGAAGAGGTTGAAAAAACCCTTGATCGCGACCACTTCATGGATGCCGACGAGGCCAAGGACTGGGGTGTGATCGACAAGATCCTCACCTCGCGCCAGGAAATGGAAGGCGCCGCCGCGAATTAAGGCGCGACGCTTTTTGACGGTTGTTTAACCCCGCAAAGTAATTTCGGGGCTTTCAACCGCAACAGAAAGCGATATTAGTATATATAAAGGCTGTGTTGAATTTTTATGACGTGGCCTTTGGTTTGATGGGGAATTCGTTGCAGCCGGTTGTCAGCTCATGTATCTGATACCGGTTAGTACCCCGGGAAACGAGGCGGATACGGCGATGCACCCAAGGGCGGCCGTATCGGCGGGCGGTAAGTTGACCGCGATCCGTTTGGCGGACCTGCGGCGTGCTGGAAGGAAAGTGATATGAGCAAAGTCAGCGGCAGCAACGGCGGCGACTCTAAGAATACACTCTATTGTTCATTCTGCGGCAAGAGCCAGCACGAAGTCCGGAAACTCATAGCCGGACCGACGGTATTCATCTGCGATGAATGCGTCGAATTGTGCATGGACATCATCCGCGAGGAGAACAAGACGTCGATGGTGAAGTCGCGCGAGGGTGTTCCCACCCCGCAGGACATCATCAAGATCCTCGATGAATACGTCATCGGCCAGAAGCAGGCGAAAAAGATCCTGTCGGTGGCCGTTCACAACCATTACAAGCGCCTCGCGCACGCCTCCAAGAATGGCGATGTCGAGCTTGCGAAGTCGAACATCATGCTCGTCGGTCCGACGGGTTGCGGCAAGACCTATCTTGCCCAGACGCTCGCCCGCATCATCGACGTTCCCTTCACGATGGCGGACGCAACGACGCTGACCGAAGCCGGTTATGTCGGCGAGGACGTGGAAAACATCATCCTGAAGCTGTTGCAGGCTGCGGATTACAATGTCGAGCGCGCCCAGCGCGGCATCGTCTATATCGACGAAGTCGACAAGATTTCCCGCAAGTCGGACAACCCGTCGATCACGCGTGACGTGTCGGGCGAGGGCGTTCAGCAGGCGCTTCTGAAGATCATGGAAGGCACGGTCGCTTCCGTTCCGCCGCAGGGCGGCCGCAAGCATCCGCAGCAGGAATTCCTGCAGGTGGATACGACCAACATTCTCTTCATCTGCGGCGGCGCGTTTGCCGGCCTGGACAAGATCATCTCGGCCAGGGGCGAAAAGACCTCGATTGGCTTCGGTGCGACCGTAAAGGCGGAAGACGATCGCCGCGTTGGCGAGGTGCTGCGCGAACTGGAGCCGGAAGATCTGGTGAAATTCGGTCTTATTCCGGAATTCATCGGTCGTCTGCCGGTTCTGGCGACGCTGGAGGACCTTGACGAGGATGCGCTGATCCAGATCCTGTCCGAGCCGAAGAACGCGCTGGTCAAGCAGTATCAGCGTCTTTTCGAGATGGAAGATGTGGAACTGACCTTCCACGAGGACGCGTTGCGCGAGATTGCCCGCCGGGCGATTACCCGCAAGACTGGTGCCCGCGGTCTGCGCTCGATCATGGAAAAGATCCTTCTGGATACCATGTTCGAACTGCCGACGCTGGAAGGCGTGCGCGAAGTGGTGATCTCCAACGATGTCGTCAGCGGCATCGCTCGCCCGCTCTACATCTATGCGGATCGTCAGGAAGAAAAGGCCAATGTTTCGGCTTGATTGACCGATCCGACGCTTTGATGAATTCCAAAGGCCCGCACTCGTGCGGGCCTTTTCTGTTGTGGCAGGTGCGAAACTTGCCGCTAACTTGGAGTAACCCGATTTTGCGTTTGGAGCGGATTGCGCTTTGCTGATAAAGTCTTAAAACTGATTTGCAGCGCGATATGACGGAAATGTGAATTACCGTCGGCGACCCGGTTCCTGATCCTGTGGGATAACCGGAAATGTCGGGAGTAATAGCCGGCGCTGTATTTGTTTGAATTTTACGGCCGTGCCGTTGCGCGGGGTCGTCTCTTCCGGTGACTTGAAATCGGCGTTCCGAAACTCCACTTTCAGTCTCGAGAAATGAATATGCCGGACGCCCCAAGACGTCAGGCAAAGTGTCCTGAAAGGGACCATGAAAGGAAATGATATGACGAACATCACGTCTGCGGCATCCGGCGGTATCTATCCGGTACTTCCCCTGCGCGACATTGTCGTTTTCCCGCATATGATCGTTCCCCTGTTCGTCGGGCGGGAAAAATCCATTCGCGCTCTCGAAGAGGTCATGGGCTCGGACAAGCAGATCATGCTTGTTACCCAGATCAACGCCAGCGATGACGATCCGTCCCCGGAAGCCATCCACAAGGTCGGCACGGTCGCTAACGTTCTCCAGCTTCTGAAGCTGCCCGACGGCACCGTGAAGGTGCTTGTGGAAGGCAAGGGCCGCGCCCAGATCGAGGCCTATACCGACCGCGAGGATTTCTACGAAGCGTCTGCGACGCCGCTGCAGGAGCCTGCGGAAGACCCGGTTGAGATCGAGGCGCTGTCGCGTTCCGTCGTTTCGGAGTTCGAGAGCTATGTGAAGCTCAACAAGAAGATTTCGCCCGAGGTTGTCGGCGCTGCCGGCCAGATCGACGATTATTCGAAGCTGGCCGACACTGTTGCTTCGCACCTGTCGATCAAGATCACCGAAAAGCAGGAAATGCTGGAAACCGTCAGCGTGAAGCAGCGGCTTGAAAAAGCGCTCGGCTTCATGGAAGGCGAAATTTCCGTGCTTCAGGTCGAGAAGCGTATCCGCTCGCGCGTCAAGCGCCAGATGGAGAAGACGCAGCGCGAATATTATCTGAACGAACAGATGAAGGCGATCCAGAAGGAGCTCGGCGACGGCGAGGATGGCCGTGACGAGATGGCCGAACTGGAAGAGCGCATTGCCAAGACCAAGCTTTCCAAGGAGGCCAAGGATAAGGCCGAGGCGGAAATGAAGAAGCTTCGCCAGATGAGCCCGATGTCTGCGGAAGCGACTGTCGTGCGCAACTATCTGGACTGGCTGCTCAGCCTGCCCTGGGGCAAGAAGTCGAAGGTCAAGGTTGATCTCAACAGCGCCGAGGCGGTCCTCGATCAGGATCATTTCGGTCTGGACAAGGTCAAGGAACGCATCGTTGAATATCTGGCCGTGCAGGCTCGCGCTTCGAAGATCCGTGGCCCGATCCTGTGCCTCGTCGGTCCTCCCGGCGTCGGCAAGACTTCGCTCGCCAAGTCGATCGCCAAGGCGACCGGCCGCGAATATGTGCGTATGGCGCTGGGTGGTGTGCGTGACGAGGCGGAAATCCGCGGTCACCGCCGTACCTATATCGGCTCCATGCCGGGCAAGATCGTTCAGTCGATGAAGAAGGCCAAGAAGTCCAATCCGCTCTTCCTGCTCGACGAGATCGACAAGATGGGCATGGATTTCCGTGGCGATCCGTCTTCCGCACTGCTGGAGGTGCTCGATCCGGAACAGAACTCCACCTTCATGGATCACTATCTTGAGGTGGAATACGACCTGTCCGACGTGATGTTCGTGACCACGGCCAACACGCTGAACATTCCAGGTCCCCTGATGGACCGTATGGAAGTGATCCGCATCGCCGGTTATACGGAGGACGAAAAGCGCGAAATCGCCAAGCGTCACCTGCTGCCGAAGGCGATCAAGGAACATGCCCTGCGTCCGGAAGAGTTCTCGGTAAGCGACGACGCTCTGATGATCGTGATCCAGCAGTACACCCGCGAGGCGGGCGTGCGCAGCTTCGAGCGCGAGTTGATGAAGCTTGCGCGAAAGGCCGTGACCGAGATCATCAAGGGCAAGGTCAAGTCCGTGGAAGTCACCGCAGCCAATGTCCCGGATTATCTGGGCGTTCCGCGGTTCCGCCACGGCGAGGCCGAGCGTGAGGATCAGGTTGGTGTCGTCACCGGTCTGGCATGGACGGAAGTCGGCGGTGAGTTGCTCACCATCGAAGGCGTGATGATGCCCGGCAAGGGCCGCATGACGGTCACCGGCAACCTCAAGGAAGTGATGAAGGAATCCATTTCGGCAGCGGCATCCTATGTCCGCTCGCGCGCCGTGGACTTCGGCATCGAACCGCCGCGTTTCGACAAGAGCGACATCCACGTTCACGTTCCGGAAGGGGCTACCCCGAAGGATGGACCGTCTGCCGGTGTCGCCATGGCAACCGCCATCGTCTCCATCATGACCGGTATCCCGGTCTCCAAGGATGTGGCGATGACGGGCGAGATCACACTTCGTGGTCGCGTGCTGCCAATCGGCGGCCTGAAGGAAAAGCTGCTTGCGGCGCTTCGCGGCGGCATCAAGAAGGTGCTCATCCCGGAAGAAAACGCCAAGGACCTGGCGGATATTCCTGATAATGTGAAGAACGAGATGGAGATCATCCCGGTTTCTCGCATGGGTGAGGTCATCAAGCACGCGCTGCTTCGCATGCCCGAGCCAATCGAGTGGGACGGCAGCATCGAAACGCCTGTTATCGCAACTGTCGACGGTGTCGACGAGGGCGGACAGACGATCGCACATTGATTGCCAAGTGGTTGTGAAAGCCAGAATCGGTTTTCGCGACACCTGTGCGTAGATTCAATGTGTTAGATGCCGAAAGGCGCGATGCTTCTTTGATGCTCGCAGAACTGGTGCGAAATTGGCACGTTTAAGGGAAAGGCCGGCAGAAATGTCGGCCTTTTTTGTGAAAAACCCCGCAGACCCCTTGTTTTTCAGGCGATTCCAGCGCTTTTGAGTTGCTGCGCGCGGATACAGACGTATTCTGCGCCGGCTTAATTTGAGTCGTTTCAAACCATTGAAAGGGGTGGAAACATGAACAAGAACGAGCTCGTCTCTGCTGTTGCCGAAAAGGCTGGTCTCACGAAGGCAGATGCTGCTTCCGCTGTTGATGCCGTATTCGAAACCGTACAGAACGAACTGAAGAGCGGTGGCGACATCCGTCTCGCTGGCTTCGGCAGCTTCTCCGTAAGCCGTCGTGAAGCCTCCAAGGGTCGTAACCCTTCCACGGGTGCTGAAGTCGATATCCCGGCTCGCAACGTACCGAAGTTTTCCGCAGGCAAGGGCCTGAAGGACGCCGTCAACTCGTAAGGTTTCCGAAAGGCCGTGGCGTCCGGCGGCGGGCGGGCGGCTTTTCAGGTTCACGAGGAAACATGTTTTGACGCCCTGACGCCATCATGCCGGCACGTAAACCGGGCGGCTTTTCGAAATGCTTTTTCGGATAGCCCTTTTTTCGAACCGGCAAGATGTACTTGAAAGTAGGAGAGCGCGCCTGTGTAGCCTCCATCCGGTCACACGGCGCTCTGATACGCGGAATGTGCGCACGAACAGGAAAGCCCGGCCTTCATGGTCGGGCTTTTTGATTCCTCCGACAGGAAATGTCATGCCGCTGTCATGTCTCTGACGCAGAAGCCATAGGGTGTTTTTTTGGATCCAAGGGGGATTTATAATGGCGTTCCGACTTTCTCAGATGGCTTTGACTGCTGCTCTGCTCACGTCCGCGGCCTTTCCGGCTGCTGCCGAGCCGGTTTTCAACCGCATCGCATCTTTCCCGGTCGTAAAGAACCTGCCAGCGGACAAGGACGCGAAGGCCGTCACTTCAGCTGAAATCGTAACCGCTAGCGAAGACGGTAAGACGCTGATCTATTCGGACAGCCCGCTTGGCGGCATTGGATTCGTTGACATCACCGACGCCAAGGCACCCAAGGCTGGCGGCGCGTTGCTGCTGGAAGGCGAACCGACCTCGGTTGCCGTTGCTGGCGCCAAGGTTCTGGCCGGTGTCAACACGTCCGAAAACCGCGCCAAGCCGTCCGGCAAGCTCGTGACGGTCGATATCGCCACCAAGAAGATTGAAGCGAGCTGCGATCTCGGCGGCCAGCCAGATTCTGTCGCAATTTCCCCGGACAAGACCTTCGCCGCTATCGCGATCGAAAACGAACGCGATGAAGAGGTGAACGAAGGCGCCCTGCCACAGATGCCGGCCGGTTATCTGGTGACGGTCGGTCTGAAAAACGGCGTTGCCGACTGCGCGACGCTGAAGAAGATCGACGTGACCGGCCTTGCCGAAATCTCCCCGGAAGATCCGGAGCCGGAATTCGTCTCGATCAATGCCAATGGCGAGATCGCGCTCACGCTGCAGGAAAACAACCACATCGTCATCATCGACGGCAAGACCGGTACGGTAAAGACGCATTTCTCCGCCGGCACGGTTGATCTGGAAGGCGTCGACACGAAGACGGACGGCCAGATCAAATTCACCGACAAGCAGGAAGGCCGCAAGCGTGAGCCAGATGCCGTGAAGTGGCTGGACAATGACCGAATCGTCATCGCCAATGAGGGTGACTGGCAGGGCGGCGCGCGCGGCTTCACCATTTTCGACAAGACCGGCAAGCTTCTTTATGAAGCCGGTGCCACCCTTGAGCACGCCGCCGCCAGCATCGGCCACTATCCGGAAAAGCGCTCCAAGGCCAAGGGCATCGAGCCGGAAGGTCTGGAGACGGCAACCTTCGATGGCCAGAAGTACTTCTTCGTTCTTGCCGAGCGCGCGTCTCTCGCTGCGGTCTACAAGGATACGGGCGGCACACCGGAACTGGTCCAGCTTCTGCCCTCGGGCATTTCGCCTGAAGGCGCCGTCGCCATTCCGTCGCGCAATCTCCTCGTCACTGCCAACGAAGCCGATCTCGTCGAAGATGGCGGCGCTCGCTCGCATGTCATGATCTATGAACGTGCAGAAGGCCAGATTGCCTACCCGCAGCTCGCTTCCGCCACCGTTGACGGCGCACCGATCGGCTGGGGCGCTCTCTCCGGTCTGGTGGGCGATGCTGAAAAGCCTGGCATCCTCTATGCCGTGTCCGACTCGGTCTATGGAAACCAGCCGTCAATCTACACCATCGACGCAACGAAGAAGCCCGCCACCATCACCAGCGCCCTGCGCATCAAGCGCGACGGTATCGCAGCCCAGAAACTCGACATCGAAGGCATTACGCTTGACGGTAAGGGCGGCTTCTGGCTGGCCTCGGAAGGTGACAGTGCCAAGCTCGTGCCCCACGCACTCTACAATGTCAGCGCCAAGGGCGAGATCAAGGCTGAGATCGCTCTGCCGAAGGAACTGCTGGCTGGCGAAACCCGCTTCGGTTTCGAAGGCGTGACCATGATCGGCAAGGGCGACGACGCGACGCTGTGGATGGCCGTACAGCGCGAATGGGGCACGGACGAGAAGGGTTTCGTCAAGCTCGTCTCCTACAATCCGAAGTCCAAGGAATGGGGCGCCGTGCGTTACCCGCTCGACAAGACCGAGGCAGGCTGGGTCGGCCTTTCTGAAATCACCGCACAGGGCGACTATGTCTATATCGTCGAGCGCGACAATCAGGTCGGTGACAAGGCAAAGATCAAGAAGCTTTACCGCGTCGCGAACGCTGACCTGAAGCCGGGCAAGATCGGTGGCGAACTGCCGCTGGTGGCCAAGCAGGAAGCACATGATTTCCTGCCGGACCTCAAGGCCCAGACGAATGGCTATACCGTTGACAAGCTGGAAGGCTTCACCTTCGACAAGGCAGGAACGGCCTATGTCGTCACTGACAATGACGGCGTCGACGGATCTTCCGGCGAAACGCTGTTCTTTACCGTCGATCTGAAGGCGATCAACTGATCGGTCCGAATAGAATCGCAAGTGAGAAAAGCCGGGCATAGCCCGGCTTTTTTGTGCGGCGGAAGACCCCGATCTGGGGAATGCCGATTCCCCACGATGAGTCGCATACCAGCCGTTAAAACCGGCATGGTCGCGTCGCTATCGCATAATCGAGGGTGTTATCCGGAGGACTTCCATGAATGTGCAATGGACCAGATCGCTAGAGATCACCGCCCCATGGAATTCTTGCTTTTGGGAGTGCTGTCTTTTTCCGAGTCCTGCTGGACCCAGCGGAAAAAAATATAAACAGGCAGCGCAATAAGCGCGAGTGTTACAAACGCGTCGACCGACATGGTTTCATCCATCATTTATACCGTTCATCATGAAACGGCTCGGAAACAATGCATGAAATCTCTTTAAAAAGTCTGAATCTGCTTATTTTTCGGTATGTTGCGGGGTGGCACACCTATTGGAGCCGGCCTGTATGAATGTGGAACAGAAGTGCCGATCTGGCATAGACTCACGCCGGAAAAGCCGCTTCACCAGCCCAAGGCCGCGGCCGTCTACAGAATCGGGGGCAGGGGCCGTGATTCCCGATGCAGGAAGTTTACGGTAAAACGCACCGACATCCGAAAGAGTTTCGGCTTGGTAATGCGCACAATTTGAAGAATATGGAAAATGGTGGGCGATGAGAGACTCGAACTCCCGACATCCTCGGTGTAAACGAGGCGCTCTACCAACTGAGCTAATCGCCCTTCGCGTCTTGCAGATCGTGTCTGCCGCGTCGGTGGCCGTGATGTATTCGGATCGGAAAAAAACCGCAAGGGCTTTTGTGAAGTTTTTTTGTTTTTTTTCCGGACAGCTTTGCCCATTGGCAGAGGTGATCGGCAAAAAGCCGGGAACTGCGGGCTTTTCGATAAAAACAACGCCCGGCCGTTACCCTCGGCGGTATGCTGGAATCGCGTTACGGACGCCCCGGCTGTGGACAAGTTTTTTGTTTTTGTTGGGAAAAGCCCGGAAAACAAGGCATTCGCTGCAATGCCGGTCAAAGGCCTTTCAGTTTTTTCCGATCAAAATGAAGAAGCTTATTCTTTTGTCGTGAAACCTGCTTGACACCCCCGCACGAACGCCGTAGTTAGCCGCTCAACGAACAGCCGAGGCTGGTTCGTACGGCGAGACTAAGGTCTTGTCGGTCAGGATAAGCGGGTGTAGCTCAGTTGGTTAGAGTGCCGGCCTGTCACGCCGGAGGTCGCGGGTTCGAGCCCCGTCACTCGCGCCATCCTGTTCCTCGGAAAAAAACGCAGACGAATGTCTGTGGAGCGCGGGTGTAGCTCAGTCGGTTAGAGTGCCGGCCTGTCACGCCGGAGGTCGCGGGTTCGAGCCCCGTCACTCGCGCCATTTCTTTCATCGAAATGACACTCCCAAACGAAGCAAGCAGGCGTCGTCCTGCCATGTCGGCAATGGCGATTTCAGCGCCTGTTTCCGGCATTCGCGAGCGCGGTTTTTCCTGCTGTTTTTAGTCAAGTTTCGATATCGAGAGATCGTCACTTCGCTTCCATTTTGACGTAAAATTCGTGTGACTTTTTTGCGGTTGCGTCGTTCAATCGATTATTATTGTATTTGAGGGGCTTAGCCCGGAATTGTGGCCCAAATTTGCGTCAATTCCGGCAATATTGTTGCCAATCAATGCGGCAGGTGTCTTGAAATGGTGCCTAAACTCTTGCAGAGAGAGCGCGGCTGCGCTAACCACTTTGGCGTTGCAACATATTTGTGCGCCTTTAGACTTTCAGTCGCAAAGGCAGGTCCGGCACCCGGCCGGACAGGGAAGAGACCATGACTGAACTCCTCAGTTCCTATATTCCGATCGCAATCTTTATCGGTATCGCTCTTGTCATTGGCCTGGCGCTTCTCATCGCGCCTTTCGCTGTCGCTTATAAGGCGCCGGACCCGGAAAAGCTCTCCGCTTTCGAGTGCGGTTTCAATGCCTTCGACGACGCCCGCATGAAGTTCGATATCCGGTTTTATCTGGTGTCCATTCTCTTCATCATCTTCGACCTGGAAGTCGCCTTCCTGTTCCCCTGGGCTGTGTCCTTCGGTGATATGGGCTGGTTCGGTTTCTGGTCTATGATGGTGTTCCTCGCCGTTCTCACCATCGGCTTTATCTATGAGTGGAAGAAGGGAGCGCTGGAATGGGCATGAGCCAGAACAACAGCACGCTCGTTGCGCCGCAGCCGAAGGGGATCATCGATCCCGCGACCGGCAAGCCTGTCGGCAGCAATGATGCCTACTTCACGGAAATCAACGACGAGCTGGCCGACAAGGGCTTTCTCGTCACCTCGACCGACGAGCTGATCACCTGGGCGCGTACCGGCTCCCTGATGTGGATGCAGTTCGGTCTTGCCTGCTGCGCCGTCGAGGGTCTGATGCAGGCTTCCGGCCCGCGTTACGACATGGAGCGCTTCGGTGTCGCCCCGCGCGCCTCGCCGCGCCAGTCGGACGTGATGATCGTCGCGGGAACGCTGACCAACAAGATGGCGCCGGCACTGCGCAAGGTCTATGACCAGATGCCCGAGCCGCGTTATGTCATCTCCATGGGCTCCTGCGCCAATGGCGGCGGCTATTACCATTATTCCTACGCCGTCGTGCGCGGCTGCGACCGAGTCGTGCCGGTGGATATCTACGTTCCGGGCTGTCCCCCCACGGCGGAGGCGCTGCTTTACGGCGTGCTTCTGCTGCAGAAGAAGATCCGGCGTACCGGTACGATCGAGCGCTAAGGGCAAAGGACGGATTAAGGAATGAGCGAAGCTCTAAACGATCTTGCTGCTTACGTTAAGGAAGCGCGTGGTTCCCTCGTGGTTTCGGCCGATATCGCCTATGGCGAGTTGACGCTGAACACGACGACGGAAAGCGTTATCGCGCTTTTGACGTTCCTGCGTGACGATGTGCAGTGCGGTTTCGTCAACATCATCGATATTTGCGGCGTCGACTGGCCGCAGCGCGAGAAGCGTTTCGACGTCGTCTATCACCTCTTGTCGCCGCGCCAGAATCTGCGCGTGCGCATCAAGCTGCAGGTGGCGGAAGACGAGGGCGTTCCCTCGGCAACCTCCGTTTACATGGGTGCAGACTGGTTCGAGCGCGAAGCCTGGGATATGTACGGCATTCCTTTCGAAGGCCATGCGGATCTTCGCCGAATCCTCACCGATTACGGTTTCGAAGGTCATCCGCTGCGCAAGGATTTTCCGGTTACCGGCTTTGTGGAAGTACGCTACGATGACGTTCTGAAGCGGGTTCTCTATGAACCGGTCGAACTGAAGCAGGAATTCCGCAATTTCGATTTCCTCTCTCCCTGGGAGGGGACTGACTATGTTCTCCCGGGTGACGAAAAGGCCAAGCAATGAGCGAAGCCCCCGCGACAGAGCACGGACAATGTCTTTGCGGCGCCGTTGGCTTCAATGCCAGCATCGGCGCCCGCGAATTCGGCGTTTGCCATTGCTCGATGTGCCGCCGCTGGTCCGGCGGAACATTTCTGGCTGTCGAATGCGCTGACGTCGCCATCGAGAACGAGGAACATTTCGGTGTTTATACCTCGTCGGAATGGGGCGAGCGCTGCTTCTGCAGGAATTGCGGCAGCACGCTGATGTGGCGCTCCAAGGATGGCAAGCATTTTGCCGTCTCGTTGCAGGCTTTCGACAACCCTTCCAGTTTCCATTTTGCGTCGCAGATTTTCACGGATGAGAAGCCTTCGAGCTATTCTTTCGCGCAAACCACGCAGAACATGACCGGCCCCGAATTCATCGCCATGATCACCTCGGCGGAGCACTAGAATGACTGAGCATAACGTCCGCAATTTCACGATCAACTTCGGTCCGGAACACCCTTCCGCGCACGGCGTGCTGCGCCTGGTTCTGGAACTGGACGGCGAAATCGTCGAGCGCGTCGATCCGCATATCGGTCTTCTGCATCGCGGCACCGAAAAGCTGATCGAGACCAAGACCTACCTTCAGGCCGTGCCTTATTTCGACCGTCTCGACTACGTCGCGCCGATGAACCAGGAACACGCTTTCGCGCTCGCCGTCGAAAAGCTGCTGAGTCTCGAAATCCCGATGCGCGGCCAGCTAATCCGCGTGCTTTATTCGGAAATCGGCCGCATCCTGTCGCACATCATGAACGTGACGACTCAGGCCATGGACGTCGGCGCAATGACTCCGCCTGTCTGGGGCTTCGAGGAACGTGAAAAGCTGATGGTGTTCTACGAGCGCGCCTGTGGCGCCCGCATGCACTCGGCCTATGTTCGTCCGGGCGGCGTGCATCAGGATCTGCCGCCGGAGCTGGTGGAAGACATCGGCAAATGGTGCGATCCCTTCATTACCGTTCTCGACAATATCGAAGGCCTGTTGACCGACAACCGCATCTACAAGCAGCGTAACGTCGATATCGGCGTCGTCTCGCTTGAAGACGCCTTTGCCTGGGGTTTCACGGGCGTCATGGTGCGCGGTTCGGGTGCTGCCTGGGATTTGCGTCGCGCGCAGCCCTACGAGTGCTATTCCGATCTGGAGTTCGATATACCCGTCGGCAAGAACGGCGACTGCTATGACCGTTACCTGATCCGCATGCAGGAAATGCGCGAATCGGTGAAGATCATGAAGCAGTGCGTCGATCTTCTCTCCGGCAAGCACCGCATCGGCCCGGTCTCCTCGCTGGATGGCAAGGTGGTTCCGCCCAAGCGCGGCGAGATGAAGCGTTCGATGGAAGCTCTTATCCATCACTTCAAGCTCTATACCGAAGGCTATCACGTTCCGGCCGGCGAAGTTTACGCCGCCGTCGAAGCGCCGAAGGGCGAGTTCGGCGTCTACGTGGTCGCCGATGGTTCGAACAAGCCCTACCGCTGCAAGATCCGCGCGCCGGGTTATGCACATTTGCAGGCGATGGATTTCCTGTGCAAGGGCCATCAGCTTGCCGACGTTACAGCCGTGCTCGGCTCCCTCGACATCGTGTTCGGGGAGGTCGACCGCTGATGCGTCTGCCGCTGGCCATCTTGGCTTTTCTTGCTGCGATGTCGACCTCCGCTCTCGCCCAGACGGCGACGGACGAGGGGGGCGTATCGCTATCAAGCAGCGGCGGTTCCACCATCAAGCAGCTTCTGTCTTCGGGATACGAGATCAAGGCCTCGGTTCCCAATGGCAGCAAGTTCATCGTGTTCATGCAGAAAGACAAGGCGGCTTATGCCTGCGAATTCGTCACGGTGGCGAGATCGCGTTGTGAGACGTTAAACTGAAAAGGCGTGAGGAAGTATGTCCGTTCGTCGACTAGCCGAAGATCAGTTCCAGCCCGTGGCATTTGCCTTTAACGCGGATAATACCGCATGGGCGGAAAAGACGATCCAGAAATATCCGGAGGGACGCCAGCAATCGGCGGTTATCCCGCTGCTTATGCGTGCGCAGGAGCAGGACGGCTGGGTTACCCGCGCCGCCATCGAAAAAATCGCCGACATGCTGGATATGGCCTATATCCGCGTCATGGAAGTAGCGACCTTCTACACCCAGTTCCAGCTGAAGCCGGTCGGCACACGCGCCCATGTTCAGGTTTGCGGCACCACGCCCTGCATGCTGCGCGGCTCCGAAGCGCTGATGGATGTCTGCCGCAAGAAGATCCACCATGATCCGCTGCACACCAACGAGAGCGGCACGCTGTCCTGGGAAGAAGTGGAATGTCAGGGCGCCTGCGTCAACGCGCCGATGGTCATCATCTTCAAGGATGCCTATGAGGATCTGACGCCCGAGCGCCTGGAAGAGATCATCGACACGTTCGAGGCAGGCAAGGGTGACACGGTCAAGACAGGTCCCCAGATCGACCGTCACCAGTCGGTGCCCGTTGGCGGCCTGACGACGCTGACGGAAGAGATCAAGCCAGATCGCTCCAATCTCGACAAGCCTGCGGAAGCTCCGGCGGAAGCAGCCCCCGTTCTTCCTTCGAATGCCGCCAAGCCGAAGACGGACGCACCGGAAACCGATCCGAAGCTGAAGACGCCTGCGAACGAGCCCAAGGCTGCTGCGGAAAACGCAAAGGCAGGGGAACAGCAATCGGCAGGCAAGGAAGCGACAGCATCCAGACCGTCGCTTGAGTCGGCCGACCGTCCGGCAGGCATTGAAAAGCCCGCTGCGCCCGATGACCTGAAACTCATTTCAGGCGTTGGCCCGAAGATCGAAGGCACGCTTAACGAGCTCGGTATCTTCACCTATGCGCAGATTGCCGGCTGGAAGAAGGCCGAGTGCGACTGGGTGGATGGTTATCTGAATTTCAAGGGCCGCATCGAACGCGATGAGTGGATCAAGCAGGCCGAGGCGCTCGCCAAGGGTGGCGAAGCCGAGTATATCAGGGTCTTCGGCAAGAAGCCGCGGTAAAGGGTGAAGCATGTTAAAAGATCAGGATCGCATCTTTACCAATCTCTACGGCCTCAAGGACAAGTCCCTGAAGGGCGTGATGGCGCGCGGCCATTGGGATGGCACCAAGCAGATCATCGAAAAGGGTCGTGACTGGATCATCAATGAGATGAAGGCTTCCGGCCTTCGCGGTCGCGGCGGCGCAGGCTTCCCGACGGGTCTCAAGTGGTCCTTCATGCCCAAGGAAAGCGACGGCCGTCCGCATTATCTCGTGGTCAACGCCGACGAATCCGAGCCCGGCACCTGCAAGGACCGCGAAATCCTGCGCAACGATCCGCATACGCTGATCGAAGGCTGCGTTATCGCCGGTTTCGCCATGGGTGCGCACACCGCCTATATCTACGTGCGCGGCGAATATATGCGCGAACGTGAGGCGCTTCAGGCCGCCATCGACGAATGTTACGATGCGGGCCTGCTCGGCAAGAGCAACAAGAACGGCTGGGATTTCGACATCTACGTCCATCACGGCGCAGGTGCCTATATCTGCGGCGAAGAGACGGCACTGCTCGAAAGCCTCGAGGGCAAGAAGGGCCAGCCGCGCCTGAAGCCGCCGTTCCCGGCCAATATGGGTCTTTACGGTTGCCCGACGACCGTCAACAACGTCGAATCCATCGCCGTTGCTCCGACGATTCTGCGCCGAGGTGCGGTATGGTTCTCGTCTATCGGCCGTCCGAACAATGTCGGCACCAAGCTGTTCATGGTCTCTGGCCATGTCGAGCGTCCATGCACCTTCGAAGATGCGTTGGGCCTGTCCTTCCGTGAACTGATCGAACACCATTGCGGTGGCATTCGCGGCGGCTGGGACAATCTGCTTGGCGTCATTCCCGGCGGCGCATCCTGCCCCATCGTGCGCGGTGAGGACATGAAGGACGCCATCATGGACTTCGACGGCATGCGCGAAGTGAAGTCGTCCTTCGGCACCGGCGGCATGATCGTCATGGACAAGTCCACCGACGTCATCAAGGCGATCGCCCGCATCGCGGCGTTCTTCAAGCATGAAAGCTGCGGCCAGTGCACGCCGTGCCGAGAAGGCACCGGCTGGATGTGGCGCGTGCTGGAACGCATGGTGAAGGGCAACGCGCAGAAGCGCGAAATCGACATGCTGTTCGAAGTGACGAAGCAGATCGAAGGCCACACCATCTGTGCGCTCGGCGACGCCGCCGCATGGCCGGTACAGGCGCTGATCCGTAATTTCCGTCCGGAAATCGAAAAGCGCATCGACCAATATACCTACAGGGCCATGGATGATGGCGCTGTTCTGGAAGCTGCCGAATAAGCTTTTCGCAGTTTGCATGCGGCGCGGGGATGATCCCGGCGCCGGAAAACCATGAAGCGCCTGACCGACGAGATGAAGTGTCGGGCGCGATTAAGGATTTGTTGCGGACCGTGTGAGAGACACGGGACGAACAGGCAACAGGACGTAAGTAGAACCATGGCAAAGCTCAAGGTTGACGGTAAAGAGATCGAGGTTCCGGATCATTTCACGCTGTTGCAGGCGTGCGAGGAGGCTGGTGCTGAAGTTCCGCGCTTTTGTTTTCATGAGCGCTTGTCGGTCGCGGGTAACTGCCGCATGTGTCTCATCGAGGTGAAGGGCGGACCGCCCAAGCCCGCCGCATCCTGCGCCATGGGCGTGCGCGACGTTCGCGGCGGCCCGAATGGCGAATTGCCTGAAGTTTTCACCAACACGCCGATGGTCAAGAAGGCCCGCGAAGGCGTGATGGAGTTCCTTCTCATCAACCACCCGCTCGATTGCCCGATCTGCGACCAGGGCGGCGAATGCGACCTGCAGGACCAGGCCATGGCCTTCGGTATTGCCGGTTCGCGTTACGCGGAAAACAAGCGTGCGGTTGAAGACAAATATATCGGCCCGCTCGTCAAGACGGTGATGAACCGCTGCATCCACTGCACGCGCTGCGTCCGTTTCACAACGGAAGTTGCCGGCATAGCCGAACTCGGCCTCATCGGCCGCGGCGAGGACGCTGAAATCACCACCTATCTCGAGCAGGCTATGACCTCCGAGCTTCAGGGCAACGTCGTCGATCTTTGCCCGGTCGGTGCGCTCACCTCGAAGCCTTTCGCTTTCACTGCCCGCCCGTGGGAACTGAACAAGACCGAAACCATCGACGTGATGGACGCTCTCGGTTCGGCAATCCGCGTCGATACCCGTGGCCGCGAAGTCATGCGCGTCATGCCGCGTGTCAACGAGGCGATCAACGAAGAGTGGATCTCCGACAAGAGCCGCTTCATCTGGGACGGCCTGAAGACGCAGCGTCTCGACCGCCCTTACGTCCGCAAGGATGGCCGCTTGCAGCCCGCAAGCTGGGGCGAAGCCTTCGGCGCTATCAAGCAGGCGGTTGCCGCAACCAGCGGCAGCAAGATCGGCGCGATTGCCGGTGACCTTGCTTCCGTCGAGGAAATGTTCGCGCTGAAGTCGCTTCTGGCGTCGCTCGGCTCGGCCAATGTCGATTGCCGTCAGGATGGCGCAGCGCTTGATCCGTCTTTGGGTCGCGCCAGCTACCTGTTCAATTCCACAATCGAAGGCATTGAGCACGCGGATGCGCTGCTGATCGTCGGCGCCAACCCGCGTTATGAAGCGGCCGTGCTCAATGCACGTATCCGCAAGCGCTGGCGTCGCGGTGGTTTCCCGATCGGCGTGATCGGCGAAGCCGGTGAGCTGCGCTACAACTACGAATATCTAGGCTCTGGCGCGGAAACGCTTTCCGATCTCGCCAATGGCTCTCACAGTTTCATTGAGAAGCTGAAGTCCGCCAAGAACCCGCTGATCATCATCGGCCAGGGCGCTCTGGCACGCGCCGATGGTGCAGCCGTTCTCGCGGCCGCTGCGAAGCTCGCCGTTTCGGTTGGCGCAATCAGCGAAGAGTGGAACGGCTTCTCGGTGCTTCACACTGCAGCTGCCCGCGTCGGTGGTCTCGACATCGGCTTCGTGCCGGGCGAGGGCGGTGTTGCTGCTGCCGAAATGGTAACGTCCATGGACGTTCTCTTCCTGCTCGGCGCCGATGAAATCGACCTGTCGAACAAGGGCGCCAAGTTCACCGTCTACATCGGTAGCCACGGCGACCATGGCGCGATGAACGCCGACGTCATCCTTCCGGGTGCGGCCTACACCGAAAAATCCGGTATCTGGGTCAACACCGAAGGCCGCGTTCAGGTGGGCAACCGCGCCGGTTTCGCACCGGGCGAGGCCCGAGAAGACTGGGCGATCCTGCGTGCGCTTTCCGACGTGCTCGGCAAGAAGCTCCCGTTCGATTCGCTGTCGGCGCTGCGCGGCCAGCTTTATGTCGCGCATCCGCATCTGGCGGAAACCGATGAGATCGTTGCCGGCAACGGCGCGGATGTCGAGGCACTTGCCGCTCGCGCGGGCAGCCTCAATAAGTCTGCGTTTGCCTCGCCGGTAAAAGACTTTTATTTGACGAACCCGATTGCGCGCGCATCCGCCGTCATGGCCGAGTGTTCCGCATTGGCCCGCAACAATTTCCAGGCTGCGGCAGAGTAAGGGTAGGGGATTATGGAATCGTTTTTCTGGAGCTACGTCTGGCCCGCGCTGATCATGGTCGGCCAGTCCCTGCTGCTTCTCGTTTGCCTTCTGGTGGCCATCGCCTTCCTTCTGCTTGCCGACCGTAAGGTATGGGCAGCCGTGCAGTTGCGCCGTGGTCCCAACGTCGTCGGCCCCTTTGGTCTGTTCCAGTCCTTCGCCGACCTTTTGAAATTCATCCTGAAGGAGCCCGTCATTCCGGCGGGCGCCAACAAGGCGGTCTTCCTTCTGGCGCCGCTGGTTGCCGTAACGCTGGCGCTCGCCACCTACGCGGTCATCCCCTTTGCCGATGGCTGGGTCGTTGCCAATATCAATGTCGGCATTCTCTACATTTTCGCGATTTCCTCGCTTGAAGTGTACGGCATCATCATGGGCGGCTGGGCTTCGAACTCGAAGTACCCGTTCCTCGGCGCGCTTCGTTCGGCGGCGCAGATGGTGTCCTACGAAGTGTCGATCGGCCTCGTCATCGTCACCGTGCTTCTGTGCGTCGGCTCGCTCAACCTCACGGATATCGTTCTGGCGCAGCGCACCGGCCTCGGCACGATGATCGGTCTGCCGGCCTCGTTCCTCGACTGGCACTGGCTGTCGCTGTTCCCGATGTTCATCGTGTTCTTCATCTCGGGCCTTGCCGAAACCAACCGTCCGCCCTTCGACCTTCCGGAAGCGGAATCGGAACTGGTTGCCGGTCACATGGTCGAATATGGCTCGACGCCTTACATGATGTTCATGCTCGGCGAATATGCTGCGATCGTTCTGATCTGCTGCCTGACGACGATCCTGTTCCTTGGTGGCTGGCTGCCGATCGTGGATGTGTGGTTCCTGAACTGGATTCCGGGTATTGTCTGGTTCGCGCTCAAGGGCTGCATGGTTTTCTTCATGATCGCTCTGGTGAAGGCCTTCGTTCCGCGTTACCGCTATGACCAGCTCATGCGCCTTGGCTGGAAGGTGTTCCTGCCGCTGTCGCTCGCCATGGTCGTTATTGTTGCATTCGTATTGAAGCTGACGGGGTGGGCCGGTTGATGTCCGTACGCCTCGCTCAGAAATCTGGAGTTTGAGATGGCAAGCCTTTCCCAAGCCGTCAATTCACTGTTCCTCAAGGAGTTCGTCGGTGCGATCTTCCTGACGATGCGCCACTTCTTCAAGCAGAAGGCCACGGTGAATTATCCTTTCGAAAAGGGCCCGGTGTCTCCGCGCTTCCGCGGCGAGCATGCGCTGCGCCGTTATCCGAACGGTGAAGAGCGCTGCATCGCCTGCAAGCTGTGTGAGGCGATCTGTCCCGCTCAGGCGATCACCATCGAAGCCGGTCCGCGCCGCAATGACGGCACCCGCCGCACGGTGCGTTACGACATCGACATGGTGAAGTGCATCTATTGCGGTTTCTGCCAGGAAGCCTGCCCGGTGGATGCCATCGTCGAAGGCCCGAACTTCGAATTCGCGACGGAAACCCGCGAGGAGCTCTATTTCGACAAGCAAAGGCTTCTCGACAATGGCGACCGCTGGGAGCGTGAAATTGCGCGCAACCTCGCACTGGATGCGCCTTACCGTTAAGGCGCAACCGTCTTTCCGGGGGAGACTCCGGGAAGCGAAGAAAGAGTAAAAGAGCCTGCACGGTTATCGCCGGCGGGGACGAAACGGGTAGAGCGCGCGATTGCGCGGTCTTTGCCCGGATGAGGACAAGAAGGCACCAACATGGGTCTGCACGCTGTATTCTTTTATATATTCGCTTTCGTCGCCGTGGCGTCTGCGTTCATGGTCATCGCATCGAAGAACCCTGTTCATTCGGTGCTGTTTCTGATTTTGACCTTCTTCAACGCAGCCGCGCTGTTCCTGCTGACGGGGGCCGAATTCCTCGCCATGATCCTGCTCGTCGTTTATGTCGGTGCGGTGGCGGTGCTCTTCCTCTTCGTCGTCATGATGCTGGATGTGGATTTTGCGGAGCTGCGCTCCGGCGTGCTGCAATATGCGCCGATCGGTGCGCTGATCGGTATCATCCTCGCGGCTGAACTGATCGTCGTGGTCGGCGGCAGCGTGCTTAACCCGCAGGCGGCCAAATCGATTACCATGCCGATCCCGTCACCGGCCGTGCGCACCAATACGGCCGCGCTGGGCGACGTGCTCTATACCAATTACGTCTACTTCTTCCAGCTTGCCGGTCTCGTGCTGCTGGTGGCCATGATCGGCGCCATCGTGCTGACGCTGCGTCACCGCACCGACATCAAGCGGCAGAACATATCCACGCAGGTCGGACGTGACCCGAAGACCGCCGTCACCACGGTCAAGGTCAAGCCGGGCCAGGGCATCTGAAGGCGCGAACGGATCCAAGGAAACAGAATATGGAAATCGGTCTTTCCCACTACCTGACGGTCAGCGCGATCCTCTTCACGATCGGCATCTTCGGTATCTTCCTCAACCGGAAGAACGTCATCGTCATCCTCATGTCGATCGAACTCATCCTGTTGGCGGTCAACATCAACATGGTGGCGTTCTCGGCTTTCCTGAACGACATCGTCGGCCAGGTCTTCGCACTGTTCATTCTGACCGTCGCAGCCGCCGAAGCGGCCATCGGTCTTGCAATACTCGTTGTCTTCTACCGCAACCGCGGATCGATCGCTGTCGAAGACGTCAATATGATGAAGGGCTGATAAGGCTATGATCTACAAGGCTATCGTCTTTCTTCCCCTGATCGGCTTCCTGATTGCCGGCCTGTTTGGCCGGTCGATCGGCGCCAAGGCATCGGAATATATCACCACCGGTCTGATGATCGTGGTCGCCGTCCTGTCGTGGATCGTCTTCTTCTCCGTCGCGCTTGCCCATGGCGAGCCGGGCGAGGTGATCAAGGTCACTGTGCTGCGCTGGATCCAGTCCGGCGGCATCGACGTTGAATGGGCGTTCCGCATCGATACGCTGACGGCCGTCATGTTCGTCGTCGTCAACACCGTCTCGACGCTGGTGCACCTCTATTCGATCGGATACATGCACCACGATCCGCATCGTCCGCGCTTCTTTGCCTATCTTTCGCTGTTCACCTTCGCCATGCTGATGCTGGTGACGTCCGACAACCTGCTGCAGATGTTCTTCGGCTGGGAAGGCGTTGGTCTGGCGTCGTACCTGCTGATCGGTTTCTGGTTCAAGAAGCCTTCGGCGTCTGCTGCTGCCATGAAGGCGTTCATCGTCAACCGTGTTGGCGACTTCGGCTTCATTCTCGGCATATCAGGCGTCTTCGTGCTGTTCGGCTCGATCAATTTCGAAACCATCTTCGCTGCCGCCAGCACCTATCTGCCGGCTGAAGGTGCAGCTTCCACCGAAACCGTCATCAACCTGTTCGGCATGCAGCTGGACAAGGCCAATGCGATGACGGGCGTCTGCCTGCTGCTCTTCATGGGCGCCATGGGTAAGTCGGCGCAGTTCCTGCTGCACACTTGGCTGCCGGACGCGATGGAAGGCCCGACCCCTGTGTCCGCCCTCATTCACGCCGCAACCATGGTCACCGCCGGTGTCTTCCTGGTTGCCCGCATGTCGCCGCTGTTCGAATTGTCGCATGATGCGCTCACCGTCGTGACGCTGGTCGGTGCCATCACCGCCTTCTTCGCAGCGACCGTCGGTCTCGTGCAGAACGATATCAAGCGCGTGATTGCCTATTCGACCTGCTCGCAGCTCGGTTACATGTTCGTGGCACTTGGCGTCGGCGCTTATGGCGCGGCCGTGTTCCACCTCTTCACGCATGCCTTCTTCAAGGCACTGCTGTTCTTGTGCGCCGGTTCGGTTATCCATGCCGTCGATGGCGAGCAGGACATGCGTTACATGGGCGGCCTGCGCAAGCATATCCCCATCACCTTCTGGACGATGACCGTCGGCACGCTGGCGCTGACAGGTGTGGGCATTCCGGGCACGATGATCGGCTTTGCCGGCTTCTTCTCGAAGGACGTGATCATCGAATCCGCTTATGCGTCCCATTCGGTGCTGTCAGGTTTCGCCTTCACGCTGCTGGTCATCGCCGCGCTGTTCACCAGCTTCTATTCCTGGCGTCTGGCGTTCATGACCTTTTTCGGAAAGCCGCGCGCTTCGGCTGACGTGATGCACCATGTGCATGAATCGCCGATGGTCATGCTGATCCCGCTCTTCATCCTCACCGTCGGCGCGATCTTCGCCGGTGTTGTCTTCGAAGGTTACTTCTTCGGCCATGAATATGCCGAGTTCTGGAAGGGTGCTCTCTTCACGCTTCCGGAAAATGAAATCCTTGACGAGTTCCACCATGTTCCGCTGTGGGTCAAGTGGAGCCCGTTCTTCGCCATGGCGCTTGGTTTTGTCACCGCATGGTACATGTATATCAAGTCGCCGGAGACGCCGAAGCGTCTGGCAGCGACCCATCGCGGCCTCTATCAGTTCCTCTTGAACAAGTGGTATTTCGACGAGCTTTACGACTTCCTGTTCGTGCGTTCCGCAAAGGCGCTTGGCCGCTTCCTGTGGAAGAAGGGCGACGTGGCCGTCATCGACCACTACGGACCGAACGGCATTGCAGCGCGTGTGGTTGACGTGACCAACCGCATGGTCCGCCTGCAATCCGGTTACCTTTATCACTATGCCTTTGCGATGCTGATCGGCATCGCGGCGCTTGTCACCTGGATGATGCTCGGGAGTGCGTTTTGATGACCGATTGGCCAATTCTTTCAACGGTCACCTTTCTGCCGCTCGTCGGCGTGGTGCTCTTGCTGCTGACCAATGAGAACGGCCCTTACGGTCGCCGCAACATTCTCAACGTCTCGCTGCTGACGACCGTTTTCACCTTCCTGGTTTCGCTGTTCGTCTGGATCGGCTTCGATAATTCGAACCCCGGTTTCCAGATGGTGGAGAAACACGCATGGTTCGGCAACATCGCCGCCTATCATCTGGGCGTCGACGGCATCTCCATGCTGTTCGTCATCCTCACCACCTTCCTCATGCCTTTCTGCGTGCTGGCAAGCTGGCAGTCGGTTGAAAAGCGCATCAAGGAATACATGATCGCCTTCCTGCTTCTGGAAGTCGTCATGATCGGCGTCTTCGTGGCGCTGGATACCGTTCTTTTCTACGTCTTCTTCGAAGCAACGCTGATCCCGATGTTCATCATCATCGGCGTCTGGGGCGGCAAGGATCGCGTCTACGCATCCTACAAGTTCTTCCTCTACACGCTGCTTGGCTCGGTTCTGACCATGCTCGCCATCATGGCGATGTACTGGCAGTCCGGCACGACCGATATGACGGAATTGCTGAAATACGGCTTCCCGGCCGGCATGCAGACGTGGCTATGGCTTGCCTGTTTCGCGGCATTCTCGGTCAAGATGCCGATGTGGCCGGTGCACACCTGGCTGCCGGATGCGCACGTGCAGGCGCCGACCGCGGGTTCCGTCATTCTGGCAGGCGTCATGCTGAAGCTTGGCGGTTACGGTTTCATCCGTTTCTCGCTATCGATGTTCCCCTTGGCGTCGGACTATTTCGCACCCTTCGTCTTCACGCTGTCGGTTCTCGCCATTATCTACACCTCGCTGGTGGCGATGATGCAGGACGACATCAAGAAGCTGATCGCCTATTCCTCCGTCGCCCACATGGGTTACGTGACCATGGGCATCTTCGCGGCCAATGTGCAGGGCGTGCAGGGCGCAATCTTCCAGATGCTGTCGCACGGCATCGTGTCGGGCGCGCTCTTCCTCTGCGTCGGCGTCGTTTACGATCGGCTGCATACCCGTGAGATCTCTGCCTATGGCGGTCTCGTGAACAACATGCCGAAATATGCCGTCGCCTTCATGATCTTCACCATGGCCAATGTCGGTCTGCCCGGCACCTCCGGCTTCGTTGGTGAATTCCTGACGCTGATCGGCGTATTCCGCGCCAACACGCTGGTCGCGCTGTTTGCGGCAACCGGCGTCATCCTCTCGGCCGCTTACGCGCTGTGGCTTTACCGCCGCGTGATTTTCGGTGCGCTTGAGAAGGAAAGCCTGAAATCGATGCTCGATCTGTCAACCCGCGAAAAGGTCATCCTTTATCCGCTGGTTGCGCTGACGATCTTCTTCGGCGTCTATCCGGCTCCGGTTTTCGATGCGACAGCCGCTTCGGTCGATCTTCTGGTAAACAACTATACGGCTGCATTGCAGGCGGCGCAAAATGTTGCGCTTTCTATGAATTGACGACAGGACCCGTTGGACATGACCGCTGAAATTCTTTTTGCCAGTCTGCACATCGCGACGCCCGAGCTGATCCTAGCGGTCGGCGCGCTGGCGCTGCTCATGATTGGCGTCTTCTCGGGCGACAAGTCGACAACGACGGTCACGGGCCTCTCCGTGGCCCTGCTGCTCGTCGTCGGTCTCTGGATCGTCTTTGCGCCCGCTTCGGGTGTGGCTTTCGGCGGCGTTTACGTCGCCGATGCCTTCGGCAACTTCATGAAGGTGCTGGCGCTGATCGGCTCGATCACCGCCATGATCCTTTCTGTCGGCCAGAGCCGTTTTGAGCCGGTCGGCCGGTTCGAATATCCGGTCCTTCTGGTTCTGGCGACGCTCGGCATCCTGCTGATGATTTCGGCCAACAACCTGATCTCGCTCTATATGGCGCTGGAGCTGCAGTCGCTTGCGCTCTACGTCGTCTGCGCCATCAACCGGGAAAGCCTTCGCTCCACCGAAGCGGGCCTGAAATATTTCGTTCTCGGTGCGCTCTCCTCGGGCATGCTGCTTTACGGCATGTCGCTGGTTTACGGCTTTACCGGCAATACCGGCTTTACCGAAATCGCCCAGGTTCTAACGGCGGAGACCCGTTCGCTGGGCCTCGTCTTCGGTCTGGTTTTTGTTCTTGCCGGTCTGGCATTCAAGATTTCCGCCGTGCCGTTCCACATGTGGACGCCGGATGTTTATGAAGGCGCGCCGACGCCGGTCACGGCCTTCCTGTCTGCCGCTCCCAAGATCGGCGCCATGGCGATCTTCGTTCGCATCGTTGTTGACGCCTTCCAGCCGGTCTTTGCCGACTGGCAGCAGATCGTCGTCTTCATCTCCATCGCTTCCATGCTGCTCGGCTCGTTCGCGGCAATCGGCCAGAAGAACATCAAGCGCCTGATGGCCTATTCTTCCATCGGTCACATGGGTTACGCGCTGGTTGGTCTTGCGGCGGGCACCGAGGCCGGTATCTCGGGCGTCATTCTCTACATGACCATCTACATGGTCATGACGCTCGGCACCTTCGCCTGCATTCTCTCCATGCGTCGCAAGGAAATCGGCAATGTCGAAAATGTCGAGGATCTGGCCGGGCTTTCGTCCACCAACCCCTTCATGGCAGTTGTTCTGACGATCCTGATGTTCTCGCTTGCCGGCATTCCGCCGCTCGCCGGCTTCTTCGGCAAGTACTACGTCTTCCTTGCTGCCATCGAAGCCAAACTCTATCCGCTTGCCGTCATCGGTGTGATCGGCTCGGTTGTCGGCGCGTATTATTATATCCGCGTCGTCAAGGTCATGTGGTTCGATGAAGCCAAGGGCAGCTTCGAGCGTCCGGCTGGCGAACTGAAAATCGTTTATGCGCTGTCTGGACTGTTCGTCGTCGCCTTCATCGTCTTCGGTGGTGCGCTCGGCAATGCAGTCACGGTTGCGGCAAAGACGTTCTTTTGAGCAATACGCACAAGCATACGGGCCGGATGTCCATCGATGACTTCCGGCACGAGGCGTTGGCGGAAACGCCATCGACCAACATAGAATGTTTCGCCCGGGCAAGGGCAGGCGATGGCGGCAATCTGTGGATCACCGCCATCCGCCAGACTGGCGGGCGCGGTCGCCGCGGCCGGCCTTGGGTGTCTGAACCAGGCAATCTCTACGCTTCGCTTCTTCTCATCGATCCCGCGCCAATGGACCGCATCGGTTCATTGCCGCTTGCCTTTGCGCTCGCTGTCTACCGCGCCATTCGCGCTGTGCTGCCGACGGGTGGCGAACCGCTAGAGATAAAATGGCCGAATGACGTGCTGATCGGGCGCCGGAAGACCTGCGGCATTCTGATGGAAGCCGAACTTCTGCCGGATGGACGCCGCGCCATCGTCATCGGCATCGGCATCAATATCGCCCACAAGCCTGAAAATCCGCTTTATCCCGTCACCATGCTGTCCGAACACGGGGCGTCGTGCTCCCCCGACGAGCTGTTCGCGCATCTCTTCCGCGAGACAGCGGATGTGCTGCAAAGCTGGGATGAGGGCAGGGGCGTTTCCGGTGTCATGGCCGGATGGCGGGCGGCTGCCTGCGGTATCGGCGAACATATCACCGTCAATTTTCCGGATCGCTCGATCGGCGGGCGTTTCGTTGGAATTGATGATAATGGTTATCTGCTGCTGGATGAGGATGAGGGCACAAGGCGCTCCATCGCCGCCGGCGACGTGTTTTTTGGATGAGGTGGACGGCGTGTCTTCAAAGACCCGCGCCGAACCTCTTCCCACAGGTTGGAGCTTTCCTGCTGCTCATGAAAAGCAGGGTGACAGACCGGCTCCGCATCGGCCCGGTCGATCAGATGATGTTTCATGTCCGATGCTGTTAAACGGGCGGCTGGGCGCGGCATATTGCCGTCGCCAGCGCGCTCTCGTGAGTGGATAAGAAGAACAATGACTAAACAGGACGAACTGGTATTTTTGCCGCTTGGCGGCGTCGGCGAAATTGGCATGAATCTGGCGCTGTACGGCTACGGTCCGGAAAACAAGCGCCAATGGATCATGGTGGATTGCGGCGTTACCTTTGCCGGCCTCGATCTGCCTGGTGTCGATCTGGTTCTTCCCGATATCAGCTATATCGCCGAGCAGAAGAAGAACCTCAAAGGCATCATCATCACCCACGCCCATGAGGATCACTACGGCGCGCTGAACGATCTGTGGCCGGGCCTCAACGTGCCCGTCTATGCCTCGGGTTTCACCGCCGGCATGCTGGAGGCAAAGCGCGCCTACGAGGGCAGTCGTGCCGAAATTCCAATCACCCCGTTCAAGGCGGGTGATCGCATCAATGTCGGCCCTTTCGAAATCGAGGCCGTCGGCGTCAACCATTCGATCCCCGAGCCGATGTCGCTGGTCATCCGCACGCCGCTTGGCAATGTCATCCACACGGGCGACTGGAAGATTGACGAGGCGCCGTCTCTCGGTCCGTTGACGGATGAGGCGCGTTTCCGCGCCATCGGCGAGGAGGGCGTGCTGGCGTTGATGTGCGACAGCACCAACTCGCTGCGTGACGGCGTATCGCCTTCGGAGCACGAAGTGTCTGAGGGGCTGCGCCAGATCATTGAAAATGCCGAGGGTCGCGTGGCCATCACCACCTTCTCCTCCAATGTTGGCCGTATCCGCTCCATCGCGCAGGCTGCGGAAGCTGCCGGACGCGAAGTGCTGCTGCTCGGCTCGTCGCTGAAGCGCGTCGTCAACGTTTCGCAGGATCTCGGCATCATGGAAGGTATCAAGCCGTTCCTGGCTGAAGACGAATACGGCTATATTCCGCGCAACAAGGTGGTCGTCATTCTCACGGGTTCGCAGGGTGAGCCGCGGGCAGCCCTTGCCAAGCTTTCGCGCGATGAGATGCGTAATGTGGCGCTGGCTGCCGGTGATACGGTGGTATTTTCCTCGCGCGCCATTCCGGGCAACGAAAAGGCGATCATCGAGATCAAGAACGGCCTGATAGAGCAGGGCATCCATATCGTTACCGACAATGAGGCTTTGGTGCATGTCTCCGGCCATCCCCGCCGTAACGAACTGCTGAGGATGTACGAATGGACCAAGCCGCAAATCCTGGTGCCGGTGCATGGCGAGGCGGCGCATCTGGTGGCGCAGAAGGAACTGGCCGAACAGGCCGGCATTTCTCAGGTGCCGAAGGTTCGTAACGGCAACATTCTGCGTCTGGCGCCTGGTCCTGCGGAAGTCATCAACGACGCACCGCACGGCCGCGTCTTCAAGGACGGCAACCTCATCGGTGACCTCGACGAGATGGGGATCAGCAACCGCCGCAAGCTTTCCTTCGCTGGCCATGTCTCCGTCAATGTGCTGCTGGACAGCCGCTACGACTTCCTCGGAGATCCCGATGTCGTACCTTTCGGCCTGCCGGAATTCGATGATGAGGGCGAGGACATGGAAGATACGCTCTATGACGCCGTACTCGGCGCCGTGGAAAGCATCCCCCGGGCCCGCCGCAAGGACCTTGCGCTGCTGCGCGAGTCAGTGCGCCGCGCCGTACGCGCCGCTGCCAATCAGGCATGGGGCAAGAAGCCGATCGTGACGGTTTTCGTCACCAAGGTCTGAACCGGAAAATCCCGGGTTTTCAAACCGTCACGCCCCGTCATGTCCGGACCATCTCGGACATGACGCAATCGCTGTCCGCGATCGTTCCTTCTCCTCTCTTGCAGCTTTTTATACATCTTGCAGGGAAGTGATTCCGGTTCGCGGATGAATGCGTTACAAGGGGCGCATCACGCAGGAGGACGTCATGCCGCTTCTTTCGGTCTTCGCCATTTATTTCATCGTCTGGTGGACGGTGCTTTTCGTTGTGCTGCCGATTGGCCTTCGCACCCAGGAAGAAGACGGCGATGTGGCGATCGGCACGGTTGCAAGCGCCCCGTCAAGGTTCAGGGGCGGGCGCATCGTCTTGTGGACAACGCTGATATCGGCCTTGATCTGCGGGCTCTGGTACGGCGTAACCTGGTGGTTCGGCGTCAGCATGGACGACCTTCCGAGAATTATCCCGGTTTTCGACTGAGCACTTCACCCACGGCCTAGGATTAAGCGCGCCGCAGAATTTTGCAGCGTGGCGGGCTTCGTGATGCGATTTAAGGCAATATGAGCCGTGCTGCCGTTTTATGAACGGTCGCCACAAGATGCGCCAGTGCTGTCACATGGATGTCATATCAGTCGTGCACACACCATGAGCGTGTCTGGCGGGCAATTCGCTGTCACAATTTTACCGGAATAAGCATTCGGGGTTGTGAACTTCGCCGGAATCAAAAAAAAACAAGGCATTTCAGCCTTGTTTTTCAGGTTTCGCGTGATCTGTAACCGTTACCGGGGCAGCGACAAGCGCGCCTAAGATCGAATCCTCCCAAGACTGACCGCGAAAACGGCAAGAATTTAGACTTCCTGCCTCTTTTGTGAGCTAAAGTTAGCCCAATCACCCATGCTTGTCATCTCATTTTTTGCATATTTGTTACAGTCGGCAAAAAATTCCCTGTGGTGCAATTTGTCGCACCGGATCAAGAATAATATTCCGGCCAAAGCGTTTTGACGCGAATTAGCTATCGCGAAAATGCCGCGAAATCGCCTCGGCAGGTCTTTGCATGGCGGGTTTTCTTCTTGGTCAGAAACAGCTATGTACGGCGCCAATATCCCTCTATTCGGGGCGATTCCCGCGCCTTTGCGTGTTGTTGCCCATACCAATGGAAGTCGTCATGCGTCTCAGCCGTTATTTCATGCCCATCCTGAAGGAAAACCCCAAGGAAGCGGAGATTGTCTCCCATCGCCTCATGCTGCGTGCGGGCATGATCCGGCAGCAATCGGCTGGCATCTATTCCTGGCTACCGCTCGGCAAGCGCGTTCTGGACAAGGTCAACAGGATCATCCGCGAAGAGCAAGACCGCTCGGGCGCGATCGAGCTTCTGATGCCGACGCTGCAGACCGCTGAGCTGTGGCAGGAGAGCGGCCGTTATGACGATTACGGCAAGGAAATGCTGCGCATCAAGGACCGTCAGGACCGCCAGATGCTGTATGGCCCCACTAACGAGGAGATGATCACTGACATCTTCCGGTCCTATGTGAAATCCTACAAGAACCTGCCGCTGAACCTCTATCATATTCAGCTGAAGTTCCGCGACGAGGTGCGCCCCCGTTTCGGCACCATGCGCTCGCGCGAGTTTTTGATGAAGGATGCCTATTCCTTCGATCTCACCAAGGAAGACGCGATCCACTCCTATAACAAGATGTTCGTGGCTTACCTGCGCACCTTTGAGCGCCTTGGCCTGCGCGCCATTCCCATGCGTGCCGATACCGGCCCGATTGGCGGCAATCACAGCCACGAATTCATCATTCTGGCCGATACCGGCGAATCCGAAGTCTTCTGCCACAAGAGCTTCCTCGACCGCGCCATCCCCGCCGATGATACCAACTTCGACGACGTCGCAGCCCTTCAGGGCGTTTTCGACGAATGGACGGCCGACTATGCCGCCACCTCGGAAATGCACGACGAAGCTGCTTATGACGCCATTCCCGACGGCGAGCGCCTTTCCGCGCGCGGCATCGAAGTCGGCCACATCTTCTATTTCGGCACCAAATATTCCGAGCCGATGGGCGCCAAGGTGCAGGGTGCTGATGGCAAGGAACACCCCGTTCACATGGGGTCCTACGGCATTGGCCCGACACGCCTTGTTCCCGCCATCATTGAAGCATCGCATGACGAAAACGGAATCATCTGGCCGGCTTCGGTCGCTCCTTTCGATGTCGTGATTATCAACATGAAGGCAGGTGACGCAGCCTGTGATGCGGCGTGCGAAAAGCTGTATTACTCGCTCTCCAATGCCGGCAAGGATGTTCTTTATGACGATACGGACGACCGCGCGGGCCAGAAGTTCGCGACTGCTGACCTGATCGGCGTGCCGATGCAGATCATCGTCGGCCCACGTTCGGCAGCGAACGGTGAAGTCGAGGTGAAGGATCGCAAGACCGGCGACCGTGAAACCGTCACAATCGAAGCGGCAATGAACAGGGTGCTTGGCTAAGCGCGAAATGGTGAAAGTGACGAGCGGTTTTCGCCTGAAATCCGCTCCAGCTTTATGAGATCAAGATCAGGGGTCGGTTTTTTGTGAAAACCGGCCTTTCAAGTTCAGATCAGGGAGACGACATGGCAAAAGCCGAGGCTGACAAGGGTGCGGCTCCTTCCGCCCGGGAAAGGACCGCCCGGCCGTTTTCTGCTTTCGAGCGCATGGTGGCCTGGCGCTATCTGCGGTCGCGGCGCAAGGAAGCGTTCATATCCGTCATCGCCGGCTTTTCCTTCGTCGGCATCATGCTGGGCGTCGCGACGCTTATCATCGTCATGGCTGTCATGAACGGTTTTCGCACGGAGCTGATTTCGCGCATTCTCGGCATCAACGGCCATATGATCGTCCAGCCGATCGACCAGCCCTTCAACAATTACGATGAGCTGGCGAAGAAGTTCTCCGCCATTCCGGGCGTGACGATGGCCCTGCCGCTGGTAGAGGGGCAGACATTGGCCTCCGGTCGCGGTGGCGCCGGCTCGGGTGCGCTCGTGCGCGGCGTTCGCCAGGACGATATCGACAAGATCAAGGAAGTCGCCACTAACGTCAAGACCGGCGATCTCGTCGGCTTCATGGCGGGCGACGGGGTTCTGGTTGGCTCAAGGCTTGCCGCACAGCTTGGCGTGACGGCGGGTGACGATATCACCCTCATTTCGCCTGAAGGCGATGTGACGCCGATGGGTGTCAACCCCCGCGTCAAATCCTACAAGATTTCGGGCGTCTTCGAGATCGGCATGTCGGAATATGATGCGTCGATGATCTATATGCCGCTGTCCGAAGCCCAGCTTTATTTCAATGCCGAAGGCCTGGTGCAATCCATCGAGCTTTACGTCAGTCGCCCCGACAATGTAGACGGCATCCGCCCGCTGGTGGAGCAGGCAGCTGAGCGGCAGATCTATATCACCGACTGGAGACAGCGTAACCAGACCTTCTTTTCCGCCCTGCAGGTGGAAAGAAACGTGATGTTCATGATACTGACGCTCATCGTTCTGGTGGCGGCGCTCAACATCATTTCCGGCCTCATCATGCTGGTGAAGGATAAGGGCAGCGATATCGCCATTCTGCGCACCATGGGCGCCAGTTCCGGCGCGGTTATGCGAATCTTCTTCATGACGGGAGCTGCCATCGGTACCGTCGGCACATTCGCCGGTGTGGCACTTGGCGTCATCGTCTGCCTCAATGTGGAATCGATCCGGCAGTTCTTCTCCTGGGTGTCAGGCACGGTGCTGTTTGATCCGCAGCTCTATTTCCTCAGCCAGCTTCCGGCCGAAATGGATATCAGCGAGACCATTACCGTCGTCATCATGGCGCTGACGCTTTCTTTCCTGGCAACCATCTTTCCGGCATGGCGGGCTTCCAAGCTCGATCCGGTGCAGGCCCTGCGTTACGAATAAGGACCGCTTCACAATATGGCAAAAAAATCAGTGCTGCGGCTTACCGGCGTCGAGAGGACCTATGGTCAGGGCGAGACGTCGCTCTCCATTCTGCGCAAGGCCGATTTCGAGTTGAAGAGTGGTGAGATGGTGGCGCTTGTTGCCCCCTCGGGCACCGGCAAATCCACGCTGTTGCATCTCGCTGGGCTTCTCGAACATCCGGATGCTGGCGAGGTTTTCATCAATGACGCGCCCTGCAATGGTCTGCCGGATGAAAAGCGCACGGCGATCCGCCGCAGCGACATCGGCTTCGTCTACCAGTTCCATCATCTGCTGCCGGAGTTCACGGCGGTGGAGAATGTGATGATGCCGCAACTCATCGCCGGTTTGACGCAGGGCGAGGCCCGCAAGCGTGCGAGCGCGCTGCTCGATTACATGCGCGTCGGCCATCGCGGCGAACATCGCCCGGCTGAGCTTTCCGGCGGTGAACAGCAACGTGTGGCGATTGCGCGCGCCGTTGCCAACGCACCGCTCCTGCTTCTCGCCGACGAGCCGACCGGCAATCTCGATCCCGAGACCGCGCATTACGTGTTCGATGCGCTGGAGGCGCTGGTGCGCCAGTCCGGCCTTGCCGCACTGATCGCCACCCATAATCACGAGCTTGCCAACCGCATGGACCGCCGCGTGACGCTTGCAGACGGCAAGATCGTAGACTTCTGATCGTGATGCAGTAAGGCGACCATAACGCCGCCTTTGCGATCTTTTCTGCGGCTGAGTCTGTCTACGGTCAGGTTTCCCGCGAGGCCACCCGTCCTTCCACAATTGAATTTTCACGAACCCGGAGGTGTTTTTGCCTCCGGGTTTTTTTGCTTTGGAGTCAGTGGCTTGCCATTCACGAAGGTGGAACCGCAGCCGATTCTGCCGCGTTAGCAAGGAGACTATCAATAAAAGCCTGTTGACAATCGAACAAAATGAGAACAAAGTTAGAACATAACGAGTAAGGAGAGACCAATGACTGATTTCATCCGTGACGTTGCCGCTTTCGCCTCCATCGCTGTGTTCGTCGCCAGCTTTTCGGTGATCCTCACTGCCCTGTGAAGGGCACACCGGCGCAGAAGCCTGTATAGACGCCGAAAGGCGGTGGACTTTGAAGGCCGAAAATCGGAAAATCGCCCCCTCGATTCAGAATGACAGGATGACGATATGGGCGAGACGGTTACGCGTGGAGAGACCTCTGGCGAAACGCTGAAAACACCCGGTTTCGTCCATCTGCGGGTTCACTCCGCTTACTCCCTGCTTGAGGGGGCTTTACCCCTCAAGAAAATTATGTCCAAGGCCGTTGCAGACGGCCAGCCGGCCATAGCCATTACCGACACCAACAATCTTTTCGTCGCACTGGAGTTTTCCGAAAAGGCGCGTGATGAGGGCTTGCAGCCTATTATCGGCTGTCAGGTGTCGATCGACATGCAGGATGCGGTGGATGATCGCCGCAACCACAACAGCCACCTTGCCAAGCTTCCAGCCATCGTGCTGCTCGCGGCTGATGCTGGAGGGTACGAGCGGCTGGTGGACCTTATCAGCCGCGCCTATCTGGAGGGCGAAAGCGGTGGCCAGTCCGTGCATATTACCCGTGCATGGCTGGAGGAAGCCTCCAATGCCGGGCTGATCGTGCTGACGGGTGCCTCCGGTGGTCCGGTGGATATGGCTCTGAAGGAAGGGCATACGGCGCAGGCGAGAGAACGCCTGCTGGCGCTGAAATCACTCTTCGGTGACAAGCTTTATATCGAATTGCAGCGTCAGTCCGGTTTCGACCGCGCCCATGAGCGGCGTATGATCGGGCTTGCTTATGAACATGATATTCCGCTGGTCGCCACCAACGAGGCGTTCTTCCCTTCGAGGGCCGATTATGAGGCGCATGATGCATTGATGGCGGTGGCGCATAACGCCATCGTTTCGGATGACAGCCGGTTCCGCCTGACCCCCGACCATTATATGAAAAGCCGTGAGGAGATGGCGGAGCTGTTTGCCGACCTTCCGGAGGCACTGGAAAACACCGTCGAAATCGCAATGCGTTGCTCGTATGTGCTGAAGAAGCGTGGGCCGATCCTGCCGCGCTTCACCGGTGCCAGCGACGATCCCGAAGCGGCGCAACGGGCAGAGGCCGAAGAGCTTCGCCGTCAGGCCGTCGAAGGTCTTGATCTTCGCCTTGCGGCCCTCGGCATGGCACCTGGCTACACAGAGCAGGAATATCGCGACAGGCTGGATTTCGAGCTTGGCGTCATCGAACGCATGGGTTTTCCCGGTTACTTCCTGATCGTTGCGGACTTCATCAAATGGGCCAAGCAGCAGGATATTCCAGTCGGCCCCGGCCGCGGTTCGGGTGCAGGCTCGCTCGTGGCCTATGCGCTGACCATCACCGATGTCGATCCTCTGCGCTTCTCGCTGCTGTTCGAACGCTTCCTCAATCCCGAACGCGTATCGATGCCCGACTTCGATATCGACTTCTGCCAGGACCGCCGCGAAGAGGTGATCCGCTACGTGCAGCGCAAATATGGCCGCGAGCAGGTGGCGCAGATCATTACCTTCGGTTCGTTGCAGGCGCGCGCGGCATTGCGCGACGTCGGCCGCGTGCTGGAAATGCCCTATGGGCAGGTGGACAAGATCTGCAAGCTGGTCCCCAACAACCCGGCCAATCCGACGCCGCTGTCAAAAGCGATCGAGGAAGAGCCGCGTCTGCAGGAAGAGGCGGACAAGGAACCCGTCGTTGCCCGACTTCTGGATATCGCCCAGAAGATCGAGGGGCTTTACCGTCACGCCTCCACCCATGCTGCCGGTATCGTCATCGGTGACCGGCCGCTGTCGAAGCTGGTGCCGATGTATCGCGATCCGCGCTCCGACATGCCGGTTACCCAGTTCAACATGAAGTGGGTGGAAAGCGCCGGCCTCGTCAAATTCGACTTTCTCGGTCTGAAGACGCTGACGGTGCTGAAGGTTGCCGTCGATTTCGTTGCCAAACGCGGCATCAAGGTCGATCTCGCCGCAATTCCGCTGGACGACGCCAAAACCTACGAGATGTTGTCACGCGGCGAAACCATCGGCGTGTTCCAGGTGGAAAGTGCCGGCATGCGCAAGGCGCTTATCGGCATGCGCCCGGACTGCATCGAGGACATCATTGCGCTGGTGGCGCTTTATCGTCCGGGTCCGATGGAAAACATTCCGGTCTACAATGCCCGCAAGCATGGCGAGGAGGAGCTGGAGTCGATCCACCCCACCATCGACCACCTCCTGAAGGAAACGCAGGGCGTTATCGTCTATCAGGAACAGGTGATGCAGATCGCCCAGGTTCTGTCAGGTTATTCGCTCGGCGAAGCCGATCTTCTGCGCCGCGCCATGGGCAAGAAGATCAAGGAGGAGATGGACCAGCAGCGCGAGCGCTTCGTGGACGGCGCGATCAGAAACAGCGTGTCGAAGCCGCAGGCCAACACCATCTTCGACCTTCTGGCGAAATTCGCCAATTACGGCTTCAACAAGAGCCACGCCGCCGCTTACGCCATCGTGTCCTATCAGACCGCCTATATGAAGGCGCATTATCCGGTTGAGTTCCTTGCGGCCTCCATGACGCTGGATATGGCCAACACGGAAAAACTCAATGATTTCCGCCAGGATGCCAGCCGTCTCGGTATAGAGGTCGTGGCACCTTCGGTGCAGACGTCCTTCCGGCAGTTCGAGACGGGTGAGAACCGCATCTATTATTCGCTGGCCGCCATCAAGGGCGTGGGCGAGGGCGCGGTGGAACACATCGTTACCGTGCGCGACGGCAAGCCATTTGCGAGCCTGGAGGATTTCTGCCTGCGCATCGATCCGAAGCAGATCAACCGGCGTGTGCTCGAAAGCCTCATCAACGCTGGCGGTTTCGATTGTTTTGGCCGCGACCGCGCCGAGATGATCGGCGGGCTGGACCGCATTATCGGTTATTCGCAACGCGCGCAGGAAAGCCGCGTTACCGGCCAGTCGGACATGTTCGGCTCCGGCGGCGCAAGCGGTCCGGAAAAGCTCATCCTGCCTGCCTTCCAGCCGTGGCTCGCCTCGGAAAAACTGCTGCGCGAATATCAGGTGCTCGGTTTTTACCTGACCGCACATCCGCTCGATACCTACCGCCCCGTATTGGAAAAGTTGCGGGTGCAGAATTTCGCCGATTTTTCCGCCGCAGTGAAACAGGGTGCGACCGCCGGGCGTCTGGCCGGCACCGTCACCGGCAAGCAGGAACGCAAGACCCGCACTGGCAACAAGATGGGTATCGTCACCTTCTCCGATGCCTCCGGCCAATATGAGGCGGTGTTGTTTTCCGAAGGGCTTGCCCAGTTTCGCGATCTGCTCGAGGTGGGCAAATCCCTTGTTATCACCGTGCAGGCGGAAGAGCGCCCGGAAGGCATCGGTCTTCGCATCCAGACGGCGCAATCGCTCGAGGAAAAATCCGTGCAGATGCAGAAGGCGTTGCGGGTTTATGTGCGAGATTCAGGCCCGCTGAAAACCGTTGCCCGCCACCTCAATACCAAAGGTGACGGATCGGTTTATTTCATCGTCATCAAGGACGAGGGGAGCCGTGAGATTGAGGTGGAGCTGACGGAGAAATATCGTATTTCCCCTGAGATCGCCGCCGCACTTCGCTCTGCCCCCGGCGTTGTTGATGTGGAGCTGGTGTGAGGCCTCAAACCCTCAAACCGGCCCTTCCTTTGTCACGGTAATGAAGTCCGTTCCCATCCCTGTCTCCATCTGGTGACTGAGGTCGGAAACGGTAATCGAACTGCCGGTTGAAAGCTCTTTCTCGATTCGGGAGCGAATTTCAGCCGGTATTTCGAGGCGATCGAGCACGGCGCTTAGCTGGTCAAAGCCACCGGGCGCTTCGGTAACGGTGATGCCGAGCCGCTTGCGGGCTGCGGCCGGCAGATGGTTTTCCAGTGTTACGCCATTCCATTCGGCGGTTCCGGCTGTGCGGTTGACAGCAATGGCTTCGAAGAAATGCGTTCCGAGTGCCACCTCGGGATCCTTGATGTCGATCGCAGCCTCGAATAGTGGCTTGAAATCCTGTCGCACCATGATCTGGCCATTCGGTGGATGATCTTCGCCGGCGGATGCGTAAAGCGTAGCGACGAAATCGTCGGTCAGTAGCGGCCCGGTGGTTTTCAGCCCCTTCCAGCGCTTGAACCCGTTGACGGCGCTGATCGTCATTTCTCCGGTATAGCCGTCCGGTGCGCCGGCATCGAAGCCAAGGCGGGTCAGCACGGCCTGAATATCCATCACCTTTTCGCGCTCGCCGCGCCGGGTGATGAGGATGCGCAAGGGCGAGGGCTCCTTGCCTTTGGCCATCGGTTTGATGGCTTGCGTTTTTTCATTTACGGCCACCTCAACGGTGCCCAATGCGGCGTCGAAGGTCGCGGGGCGCAGCTCGACGTCGGATAAAAGCAGCTTGCCGTCATCGGCATCGTCCCGCGGCTCAAACAGGGCTGAATGTTGTACGGAGCGCAGAGAAACCGGCCGGTCGGTGATGATGACATGCACGCCGTAGCGGGTCTCGCCGAACAGCGACTGCGCGAATTTCGAAGGCAGGCGCACGCAGCCATGCGAGGCCGGGTAATTCGGCACCTTGCCTTCGTGCAACGCGATGCCCGACCATGTCAGTCGCTGCATGAAAGGCATGGGCGCGGCCGAGTAGATGTTCGATTCGTGGTATTTGCGTTTTTCCAGAATCGAAAAAATGCCGCTCGGCGTCTCATGCCCGGCCTTGCCGGTTGAGACCTTGGATGTAGCAACGATCTCGCCGTTCTCGTAAAGCGCCAGCGATTGATCGCTTTTCGAAACGACGATCTGCAGGGACTTGTTGTCGGCGGCAAGCGCCGGAAAGGCAAGAATGCTGGCCGACAGCATGCCGGTCAGAAGACGGAAGCGAAGGGACATGACGCAATACACCACATGCACAAAACTTCGTTTACTCAACCACGCGAAGTTTAATGAAGTTTAAGGATAAGGCGTCTGCCACATCACTAATTTGTGTAATATCTAAAATAGGGGCGGGGTGTTGCAGGCCGCAGGGTTTCACGGCGTTTGCAAGCGGCATGGCCGCTATTTGCGTGTGCCGAAAGTGTAGCCGGTCTCGACGCTGCCCTTGCCGAACTTGTCGCGCAGCTTGTCCATTGCCGCTTCCGCCGCCGCCCGCCGTTCCGCCTGCCTGTCGACGAGATCGGGAGGATCGGCAAGGTCCGCATCGCGCAGATCACTGACGCCTATGCCGATCAGGCGAAACTTGGTGCCGTCGGTTTCTTTCGCAAGCAGCGAAAGGCCGGTACGGAATATGCGGTCGGCAAGCTGGGTAGGGTCATCAAGCTTGCGGTTGCGGGTGCGGAGTTTGAAATCGGCCGTCTTCATTTTCAGTACAACCGTCTGGCCGGAAATGCCGCTCTTCTTCAGGCGCCAGGCAACTTTTTCGGAAAGCGACCGCAGGATCGGTACGAGGTCCTCGTGGCGAGAAATATCGTTGAAGAAGGTGGTCTCGGAAGACACGCTTTTCACGGGGTCGTTATTGTGCACGTGCCGTTCATCGATGCCGCGCGAAAGCCGGAACAGCCGTTGTCCCATCACGCCATAGCGGCGCATCAGGTCGCCTTCCTCCATCTCCTGCAACTGCGCGATCATGCGGATGCCGTCCGCCTCGAGCGTCGCCGCAAACGCCTTTCCAACGCCCCATATCGTCGTGACCGGCCGTGCTGCCAGAAAGGAAAGCGCTTCCGCTTCGCCGATCACCGAAAAACCGCGCGGTTTTTTAAGGTCGGACGCGACCTTGGCCAGAAATTTGCAATAGGACAGCCCGGCCGAGACGGTCACGCCCACTTCTTTTTCCACCCGTTTCACAAATTTCGCCAGAACCCGGGCAGGTGGATCGTGATGCAGCCTCTCCGTTCCGGAAAGATCGAGAAACGCCTCGTCTATGGAAAGCGGCTGCACGAGCGGCGTCAAATCCTGCATCATTGTTCGGATCTGACGGCCGACGCGGCTGTATTTTTCCATGTCGGGCTTGATGACCACGGCGTCCGGACAGGCTTCCAGCGCCTTGAACATCGGCATGGCGGAGCGCACGCCTTGGATGCGGGCAATGTAGCAGGCAGTGGAAACCACGCCGCGTTTTCCGCCGCCGATGATCAACGGCTTGTCGGCAAGCTCGGGATTGTCCCGTTTTTCAACGGAGGCGTAAAAGGCGTCGCAATCGATATGGGCGATGCTGAGGTCGTAGAGTTCGTCATGGTAGACGAGGCGGGGACTGCCACAGGCGCGACAACGCCTCAGGCCCGCTGGCTGGCCGGCCAGACAGTCGCGGCAAAAACCGGGATCATAGAGATGCGACGTGGACATGGGCCGAAAACAAAACCAGAACGTCGCCAACCATACTCCGGCCGTGACGGTGGCTCAAGGGGTGGCCTGTCAATACTCACCCGAATCCAGCCCCGGGCCGGAAAAATGGTGCCAGGCGGCGGCAACCGTTTCGGGGGATGTGTCGGTCGCCGCGCAGAAGGCCATGAGGTCTGGTTCGTGGCTCATCAGAAAATCGGTGAGCCCCGCCAGAAAGCCGGGATCGTGGGCGGCGTGACGCAGCATATTGGCCTGCAATCCGCTCAGCGCCAGAAAACGCCCGAGCATTTCCGGCTCGTTTGCCAGCCAGCCAAGTATGGCGGCCGCCGTTTCTTGCGGATCTTTTCCGGCATTGTCTTTGTTTTTTGTATCTCTCAGCATTTCTCTACCGAAGTTACCTATTTTGAAACCAAATCGTTCTAGCCTTGCGCAACAAATGGACGATGGAATCGGTTCTCTGGCACCCTATATGTCTGGGAGAAGGTTTCAAAGCGAAACGGGGACTGCCCACCATGCCCAAGCAGGTCATGATAGTCGAAGACAACGAGCTGAATATGAAGCTCTTTCGTGACCTGATCGAGGCGTCTGGCTATACGACGATCCAGACGCGCAACGGCATGGAAGCGCTGGATCTTGCCCGCAAGCACCGTCCCGACCTCATTCTCATGGATATTCAGCTGCCGGAGGTTTCCGGGCTGGAGGTGACGAAATGGCTGAAGGAAGATGACGAGCTGCACGTCATTCCGGTCATCGCGGTAACCGCCTTCGCCATGAAGGGGGATGAGGAGCGCATTCGTCAGGGCGGATGCGAGGCCTATGTGTCCAAGCCGATCTCCGTTCCGAAATTCATCGAAATCATCAAGACCTATCTAGGCGATGCGTAAGGCGGTTGGGGAACTGTTATGACGGCGAGAGTTCTGGTTGTTGACGACATACCCGCAAACGTAAAGCTTCTCGAAGCCCGGCTTGTCGCGGAATATTTCGACGTCGTAACCGCCGAGGATGGTTTCAAGGCGCTTGATATCTGCGACCAGGAACAGGTCGATATCATCCTGCTGGACATCATGATGCCTGGCATGGACGGTTTCGAGGTCTGCGAACGGCTGAAGGCCAATCCGAAAACGGCGCATATTCCTGTTGTCATGGTCACCGCACTCGATCAGCCCTCAGACCGCGTGCGCGGCCTGAAAGCCGGCGCGGATGATTTTCTTACCAAGCCCGTTAACGACCTTCAATTGATCGCCCGTGTCAAAAGCCTCGTGCGCCTCAAGGCCGTCAGTGACGAATTGCGGCTGCGGGCCGAGACCGCGCGCGAGATCGGTATCGAGGAGATGCTGCGCAGCGATGGCCTCATGCAGACGCCTGGCCGCGTTCTGGTGGCGGATGGCCGCGCCAGCTCGCAGGAACGCATCGTCAGGGCGCTGAAGCCGGTTGCCGAGGTCGATGCCGTCACGGAGCCTCAGGCGGCCCTGTTGAAGGCCGCGAGCAACCCCTTCGAGCTTGTCATCGTCAATTCCAATTTTGAGGATTACGATCCGCTGAGACTATGTTCGCAGCTTCGTTCGCTGGAGCGTACCCGGTTCCTGCCGTTGCTTCTGGTAGCGGAACAGGGGGCGGACGACATGGTGGCGCGGGCGCTCGATCTTGGCGTGAACGATTATATTCTCCGCCCGATCGATCCCAACGAACTTGTCGCCCGGTCTCTGACGCAGATCCGGCGCAAGCGCTATAACGAGCATCTGCGGCTCAATCTCCAGCACACGATGGAGCTTGCTATCGTCGATGGGCTGACTGGTCTTAACAATCGCCGTTATCTCGACAATCACCTGAAAATACTTTTCGACCGCGCCGCCGTGCGTGGCCGCCCGATTTCCATTTGCATGACCGATATCGACCGCTTCAAGCTGGTCAACGATACCTATGGCCACGATGTCGGCGATGAGGTTCTGCGCGAGTTTGCAGCCCGCATCCGCAGCACGGTGCGCGGCGCCGATCTTGCCTGCCGTTATGGCGGAGAGGAATTCGTGGTTGTGATGCCCGACACGCCGATGGAGCTTGCCACAAGCGTTGCCGAACGCCTGCGGGCAATCATCGAGGACAAGCCGTTTCACGTTCGTTCCATCGACCGCGAGTTGAGTATCACGGCTTCGCTCGGCATCGCCACCAGCAGCGGAGCATTCGGCGCGCCGGACGAGCTTCTGAAGCAGGCCGACAGGGCGCTCTATGAGGCGAAACACACAGGACGCAACCGCGTCGTGGCGGCCGCCGCCTAAAGGCGCAGAACCATGACGCTGACAATCCGTGCCGCCTTTTGAGACTTTCGACATTTATTGTTATTGATAGCCGCCCAAAGACCTGACGGCAAACTGTGGCGAGCGCAAAGTCCCTGACCTTGCCAGTATTTTATCTTCTTGCAATGAGGGGGTGAAGTCTAACAGGGTTAATAGAGTTCAAGTTGAAAAATACGTTGAATTCAATCGCTCACGGAACTATAGTGTGCCAGCGTTGTATATTTAACCATGTTTTCCAGGTGATGTATCTCTGGCTTAAGAATTTGTTGATTTTTATTTTACTTCTGCGCACACTCCCAATCGAGAATAACAGTTCTTCCGGCGGTTTTTCCGTCTAGTGATGAAGAAACGATAGCGGTTTACACCGCTGATGTTTCGGTCGTCAGGGGCTGGTATTGCGTATTTTGAATGCCCCATGATGCTCAGGTCCGCCGCATCTCCTGGATCGTGGGGTCGGTCGGCTGACGATGTCCGAATCGGTTCCTCGTGCCGTGATCACATCGTTGGCCGACCGCCTTATCTCCGAAAATATTCTGTGCTTGTGCTGCCGCTTATAGCGCAGCGCATCCGGCTGCGCGCTGTCGCAGCGGTTGGCGCATTTGGCCGATGAGGCGCTGGTTAGGCGAGACGCTGGTTAGGCGAGACGGTGATAAAGAGCTTTCCCGCAGTGCCGATAGCGCCGACTGGGTTCCAAACTCAAGAACCGCAACTAGGAAGGTTGCGATTCGTTGGCCCGTGGCGGGCCTTGCGAGGGCGCTGGCGCAAAGAATGCCGTTGGCGGCAATCCTTTCTGTACAAACAAAAAACGCGCCCGTTGGGCGCGCTTTTGCCGGAGAACCCGATCAAGAATTACTTGATCTTGGTTTCCTTGAATTCAACGTGCTTGCGTACAACCGGGTCATACTTCGTCTTCGTCATCTTGTCCGTGAACGTACGGCTGTTCTTGGTGGTGACGTAGAAGGTACCGGTGTCGGCTGTCGACAGCAGCTTGATCTTGATTGTTGTAGCTTTCGCCATGGTCGTCCTGCCTTTAAACAAAAGAGAAGCCGCAGGCGCTTCTCACCTCGGCTAAATCTGGCGCGAAACTACGTATCGCGCCTGAAAAGTCAAGTCTGTTTTGCCCTGAAAACAAAACGGAAGGCATAAAGCACCACGTAAAGCCCGAAAAACACGGCAAGCGCCCAGGCGAAACCATCGGTACCCGCAACATCCATGGAAATGCCGACGGCCTGTGGTCCGGCTATAGTGCCCATGGCATAGCAGAAGATGAAGGCGGCGTTGGCGGCCACCAGATCGGCCCCTTTGAGACGCGATCCCAGATGGGTAAGGCCGACGGTATACATGCCGGATACGAGGCCGCCCCAGAACAGCAGCAGGGCCGCGACGAGAATCCATCTATCCACCAGCAAGGGCAGCGCCAGCGTGCCGCAAACGCCCGCAAAGGCCATCAGCGCCAGCATTGTGCGCCGGTCCTTCATCCGGTCCGAAAGCAGGCCGATCGGTATCTGGAAGACCATGTTGCCGATGCCCATCACGGTCAGCAGAAGTGCCGCCTGCGATTCGTTGAAGCCTTCGCGGGTCGCATAGATGGGAAAGAGCGACAGACCGCCGGCTTGCACGGCGCCGAACACGAAGGCCGCCGCAGAAGCCATCGGCACGAGCCATATATAACGGGCGAAATGGTGGTTCGGCCTTTCGCTCAGCTCCGGGCTTTCGCCGCGCGCAAGGAAGATCGGGATCGCGGCAAGCAGGATGATTGCCGCCCCGACCAGAAATGGCAGGATGCCATCGCTGCCGACCACGGAAAACAATAATGGGCCAACCGCAAAGCCAACCGCAAGTCCGGTGGCATAGATGCCGAGAACCATGCCGCGTTTTTTCGGCGGTGCGGTCATGTTGATCCAGTATTCGGAGAGGATGAACAGCGTGGTGGTTGCGCCATGGAAGACGATTCGCAGCGGAAACCACATCCAGAAGGCGTCGGCGAAATAGAAACAGAGCGCACTCAGGGCCGACACGACAACGGCAAATAGCATCGTTCGCGCCACGCCGAAATCATGGGCGATCTTGGTGGTCACCGGCGCTGCCATCATCGCCGCAACGCCGGCCATTGCCGAATTTACCCCGATCATGGTGGAGGAGATGCCGCGCTTCTCAAGGATGATCGACAGGAGCGGCAGGCCCAGGCCGATGGCGACACCGACCGCACTGATGGCGGAGATGGCGGCGATCAGTGAGGGCCAGTGAATGGCGTCCGCTTCGCATTTCATTTGTGACATGACGGCCTTTATACAAAGTCTCGAATGAATCGGCCGTGGCGCGTGACATAGAGCCGCGCGGGGCTTTCAAAGGGCAGTGACGGATCACCTATCATGAGTTTTGTGACATCTTCGAGAACCGTGCGTGTGATTTTCGGCATGTTCAGACTGGAAAGCGCTGTCATGTCAAGCCATTGCACATTGTGCAGCTCATCTGAATCCCTGATTAGCCGGGTATCCAGCCGCAACTCGTCGGCGTAACAGCAAAAGAATCGCGTGTCGTAACGCCTGATATTGCCGGGCGGGGTGATTGCGCGCGCCACATATCGAAAACGCGAAAGATCCGGACCATCAGCGTCCATGCCCATATCGACGCCGGTTTCCTCCACGAGCTCGCGCGCGGCGGCAAGCGCCAGCGCCCGTGCCCCGGCAGCGCTCAGGCGGCGCGCGGCAGACGAGGTGAGGCTGCGCAGCACGGCGGGGTGCAGATCGCCGGAGAAGGGCAGGGCGTGGTCGCGTGGATCGCGTTTGCCGCCGGGAAACACGTAAGCGCCGGGCATGAATATGTGGGCGTTACTGCGCCGGCCCATCAGCACGCGAATAGCAGGGCCGGAACGATCAAACAGGATGATCGAGGCGGCATCGCGCGGCCGCAACGGGCCGCTCGCCGCCTGGGTGTTCGAGGGAAGCTCGGACACTTGCAAATTCCCGCCCGCCGTCAGTGGGAGGAGCCGTCTATCTGCACTTTTGGCTGTTTTCCGTCGAAGCCGTGCATTCTAAGTGCCCATTGCAGGCCGATGACACCACCCTTGATCGGTTGCAGCGTCAGAAGCGCGGCCAGAATGGTGATAGGCACCCAGATGGCGAAGTGTACCCACATGGGAACGGAAAGCACGAGATCGGTCATCATGAAGCCGCCAACGGCGATATGGCCGATGATGACGATGGAAATATAGGGCGGCAGGTCGTCGGAGCGGTGATGATGCATTTCCTCGCCGCAGGCCGCGCAATTGTCCACTGGCTTCAGGAAGGCCCGAAACAGGCGACCGCTGCCACAGGCCGGGCAGCGATTGGCCATGCCCCGCATGATCGAGCGGCCAAGCGGACGCTCCGCGCTTCCATCTCCGAAGGTAACCGTTTCCGAGCCCTGATTTGCACTCATCCTGAAGTCCTTCTCCCGTTTGTCTTAACCGCTTGACGCGGTCTTGTTACCGACGTCCTCTCGGCGGCCTTGTTCCCGGCTTGGCGGAAGGACGTGATGTCCGCCGGCCTGCCTTGTGGAACGACCGCGAGCCGACCGGCATCTTGCGCCCCGGGCTCAGCATTTCAAACCGCAGCGCACCAGCCAAGGGTACCGCTTCTGCAAGCCGCACCTGAACCGTATCGCCGAGTTGATAACCGAGACCCGTCTTTTCCCCCGTCAGAGCCTGATGGGCTTCGTCGTAGAGGAAATAGTCGGTTCCAAGTGTAGATATAGGAACAAACCCGTCGGCGCCAAACTGCGGCAGCGCGACAAATAGTCCCGCCTTGGTGACACCCGCGACGCGGCCATCGAACTCCTCACCGACGCGCTCGGAAAGATGGTGCGCGATCAGCCGGTTGATGGTGTCGCGCTCTGCGGCCATGGCGCGGCGCTCGAAGGTCGAGATTTCGGCGGCGATATCGTCAAGCGTCGCCTCTTCCTGCGGGGTGATGCCGCCTTCGCCGAGGCCTAGCGATCCGACCAGCGCCCGATGTACGATCAGGTCGGCATAACGGCGGATCGGTGAGGTGAAATGCGCGTACTTCATCAGGTTGAGGCCGAAATGGCCGATATTTTCCGGGCTGTAGATCGCCTGGCTCTGGCTGCGCAGCACCATCTCGTTGACCATGATCTGGTGCGGCGTGTCGAGTGCGCGCGCCAGAATGCCGTTGAAGGAATTGGCGCGCATCGCGACACCCTTGGCCATGGAAATGCCGATGGTGCCGAGGAATTCGCGCAGCACTTCCTGCTTGGTAAGTGTGGGGGCGTCATGCACGCGGTAGACCAGCCGCTGCTTTTTCTTTTCCAGGGTCTCTGCGGCAGCGACGTTCGCCTGGATCATCATTTCCTCGATCAGCTTGTGCGCGTCGAGGCGTTCGGGAATGACTACCTTGTCCACAGTGCCGTCGGGCCTGAGCTGGATCTTGCGCTCCGGCATGTCGAGTTCCAGCGGCTGGCGGCGATCGCGGCCGCGCTTCATCACGGCATAGGCGTGCCACAGCGGCTTCAGGATCGGCTCCAGCAGCGTGCCGGTCTTGTCGTCCGGGCGGCCGTCGATTGCGGCCTGCGCCTGCTGGTAGGAGAGCTTGGCGGCACTCTTCATCATGATGCGATGGAAAGTGTGGCTCGCCTTGCGGCCTTCCTTCGAGAAGGTCATCCGCACAGCAAGGGCAGGACGGTCGACGCCTTCCTTCAGCGAGCAGAGATCGTTGGAGATGCGTTCCGGCAGCATCGGCACGACACGATCAGGGAAATACACGGAGTTACCACGCTTCAGCGCCTCGCGGTCGAGCGGTGCGCCTGATCGCACATACCAGGACACGTCGGCGATAGCGACGGTGACGATCACTCCATCAGGATTGTCGGGCGAGGGGTCGAGTTCGGCATAGACCGCGTCGTCATGGTCCTTGGCGTCGGCCGGATCGATCGTAATCAGCGGCAGGTCGCGCCAGTCTTCGCGGTGCGACATGGTCGCGGGTTTTGCGGCATCCGCCTCGGCCAGAACATTCGGCGGGAAGATGTGCGGAATACCGTGGGCATGGATCGCGATCATCGAGATCGCCTTTTCCGAGGCGACTGAGCCGACGACCGAAAGAACCTTTGCGCGTGTCAGGCCGTAACGACCGCTGTTGCGCGAGGTTTCCACCTCGATCAGGTCGCCGTCCTTGGCATCGCCGACACCCTCGGGGTCGATGACCATTTCCTCGCCGCGCCGGTCGATCGGCATCAGGCGTCCGCCGCCGCCTTCCGTTTCCTTGAACACGCCAAGCAATGCGTTCTGACGACGGTCGATCAGCTTGACGACGCGTGCCGTGTAGGCCGGGCCGACGCTGTCCTTGGAAGGGAATATTTTTGCCAGAATGCGATCGCCGAGACCGGCGGCAGGGGCTTTCTTATTGCGATCCTGCGAGGACTGGCGGATGAGCACGGCGGGGGCCGCGCCCTGATCTTCAGGCCATTCGGCAGGCCGGCCGATCAATTCGCCATCCTTGTCGCGGGTGGTGATGTCGAGAACCGTCACCGGCGGCAGGCCACCCGGTCGCGTCAGCGTCTTGCGGCTCTTCTGCACCATGCCATCGGTTTCAAGCTCCTTCAGCAGTGCCTTGAGCACAACGCGGTCGTCGCCCTTCAGCCCGAAAGCCTTGGCGATTTCGCGCTTGGAGGCCTGCTGCGGATGCTCGGCGATGAATTTCAGCAGCACTTCGCGGGAAGGCACCTCGCCATGGATGATGCCTTCACCTTCATTTGCCCGCTTGCCGCGCCCGGTACGTCCGAAGCCGTCGCTGGCGGAACCCTGTCTCTGACGCGGCGCCTTGCTCACGATTCTGCCTTCTTGGGTTTGGCTGCGGCCTTCGGCTTGGCAGCCGTCTTGCTTTTCGTTGCGGCCTTGGCTTTTGTCGCCTTCGGCTTTGCGGCTGTGTCGCCATCGGCCTTCTTGGCAGCAGGTTTCTTGGCCTTGGCGGGCTTGCCGCCGGTTCCTGTCTTGGCGATACGCTCGGCAATCAGCACCAGCGATTCGTCCAGCGTCACGGAGGTCGGATCCTGCCCCTTTGGAATGGTGGCGTTAACTTTGCCCCAGTTGACGTAAGCGCCGTAACGCCCGTCGCGGACAGTGATCGGGCCGCCATCGGGGTGATCACCCAGTTCCTTCAGCGCCGCGGGCGTGCCGTTGCGGCCGCGCCCCGGTCCCTTGCTCTGCTTCTCGGCAATGACGGTAACGGCACGGTTGAGGCCGATCGAGAACACGTCTTCGATGCTTTCGAGGTTCGCATAGGAACCGTCATGCAACAGGAAGGGTCCGTAGCGGCCAAGCCCGGCGGAAATCATCTTGCCGGTCTCGGGATGCTTGCCGATATCGCGCGGCAGGTTGATGAGCGCCAGCGCCTTTTCGTGGTCGATGTCCTCAGGCTTCCAGCCCTTGGGCAGCGAGGAGCGCTTGGCTTCCTTGCCATCGCCGCGCTGGATGTACGGGCCGAAACGGCCAGACCGAAGCGTCAACTCCTCGCCGGTCATCGGATCGGCACCCAGCGCTTTCGGCTCATTGGATACGGAAGCTTCGGCTTCCGAACCATCGGACGTGAGCTGGCGGGTAAAGTTGCACTCCGGATAATTGGAGCAACCGACGAAAGCGCCATATTTGCCGAGCTTCAGCGAAAGGTTGCCGGTGCCGCAAACCTGACAGATGCGCGGATCGGAACCGTCCTCACGCTTGGGGAAGACCAGCGGGGCCAGAACTTCATTGAGCGCATCCAGCACGTTGGTAACGCGCAACTCCTTGGTATCTTCGATCTGCGCGAAGAAATCCTTCCAGAAATCGCGCAGCACCTGCTTCCAGTCCAGTTCGCCCGCGGAAATGCGGTCGAGCTTTTCTTCCAGATCGGCGGTGAAGTCGTATTCGACATATTTGGCAAAGAAGCTTTCGAGGAAAGCCGTCACCAGCCGTCCGCGCGAATGGGGAATGAGCTTGCGCTTGTCGATGATGATATATTCGCGGTCGCTTAGCGTCTTCAGTGTCGCCGCATAGGTGGAAGGACGGCCGATGCCGAGTTCTTCCATCTTCTTGATGAGCGATGCTTCCGAATAACGCGGCGGCGGCTCGGTGAAGTGCTGGCTGGCGTTGATCTTCTGCTTGGCGAGGTTCTCGCGCGCATTGATCTGTGGCAGGCGGCCTTCATCGTCACCGTCGTCGCTCTGCTCGCCATCTTCTTTCTGGTCGGTATAGGCGGCGATGAAGCCGTCGAAGCGGATGACGGAACCAACAGCACGAAGCCCGGCCTTTTCACCGTCCTTGTCGGCAAGGATTTCCACCGTGGTACGTTCGATTTCGGCAGATGCCATCTGGCTCGCAATGCCGCGCTTCCAGATCAGGTCGTAAAGACGCAACTGGTCGGCATCGAGGTAACGCTTCACCTGATCAGGAGTGCGGTTAAAATCGGTCGGACGGATGGCTTCGTGCGCTTCCTGCGCGTTCTTTGCCTTGGTCGAGTAGAAGCGCGCCTTTTCCGGCACATAGCGGTCGCCGAACTGCTCGCCGATGGCGCGGCGTGCGGCATCGATCGCTTCCGGCGCCATCTGCACGCCGTCGGTACGCATATAGGTGATCAAACCAACGGTTTCGCCGCCGATGTCGATACCTTCATAAAGCTTCTGGGCCACCTGCATGGTGCGCGAGGCCGAAAAGCCCATGCGCGAGGAGGCAGCCTGCTGCAGCGTCGAGGTGGTGAAGGGCGGGCCGGGATTGCGCTTGACGGGTTTCGCCTCGACCGTATCGACAATATAGGTCGCGCCTTCAAGGAGCGCCTTCAGGCGGTTGGCGTCATCTCCTGTCTTGATCGAACGGCCTTGCAGCTTCTTGCCATCGGCGGAAACCAGCTTCGCCTCGAACTCGTCACCGCGCGGTGTCTTCAGCAGCGCGCTGATGTTCCAGTATTCCTCGGAGACGAAACGCTCGATCTCGGCTTCGCGGTCGCAGACGAGACGCAGCGAAACGGACTGCACGCGGCCGGCGGAACGGGCGCCCGGCAGCTTGCGCCACAAAACCGGCGACAGGTTGAAACCGACAAGATAATCCAGCGCACGGCGGGCAAGATAGGCATCGACCAGCGGCACGTCGATGTCGCGCGGGTTCGCCATCGCGTCCAGTACCGCCTTTTTGGTGATGGCGTTGAAGACCACGCGCTTCACCGGCTTGTCGCCGAGAACGCGCTTCTTCTTCAAGAGATCAAGCACATGCCAGGAAATCGCTTCACCCTCGCGATCCGGGTCGGTTGCGAGAAACAGGCCGTCGGAGGATTTCACCGCGTCGGCAATGTCCTTCATGCGCTTGGCGGATGCGCTATCGACCTCCCAGGACATTTCGAAGTCCTGGTCGGGCAGCACAGATCCGTCCTTGGCGGGAAGGTCCCGGACGTGGCCAAAGGATGCAAGAACCTTGTAGCCCGGACCAAGATACTTGTTGATCGTCTTGGCTTTGGCAGGAGATTCTACGACGACGACATTCATATTGTTTTTCTCTGGAACTGGTCCGTTAACATAGCCGGGTCACGGCATAATGCCGCAATTCGCCTTCTTTATAATTCGACATGGACAGGTAATGCGCGCGGGTCAAGAGGCAAGCCCGATTTTATCGCTCCAAGGCAATTGCAACCTATGGATAATCTGTCGTTGTATTGCAATCTTTGGTAAATTTGTTATAGTGACCAACATGATTTGAATTGACGTAATGATCTTTGTTTCAGGTTGAAATTCCAGGATAGATATATGGTCCCGAACGCAACAAACAATAATGCCGATAATGAAGGGACCAGAGAGAACTTGGCTTACATTCGCCAGATGCTCGCGGAACTGAGGCTCGTCGCCAATCGCGAGGGCGCCGACATGCTGTGCTATCTGATTGAAATGGCCTATGTGGAAGTCGGCGATATCCAGAGCGGGCGGCGCAAGCTATCAATCCGCGAGGAGCGAAACCCGCCCCCCGGCGTGCCGGTTTAACCGCCCGGCAATATCGAGTTCCAGCAGCACCATGTGAACCGTGGCTGCGGAAAAACCCGTGTGGCGAATGATATCGTCCGTTTCGACGGGCGAGTGCCCGAGAGCGGCAGCAACGATGCTACGCTCGTCATCTCCGGGTGGTGACATTTCCTCATCGGATCGTGGTTCCTCGACCTTGCGGTCATAGGGCAATTGCGGTTCCATCAGCGGTCGTAGCGCATCGAGAATATCGACCGCCCCCGTGGTCAGCATCGCGCCTTCCTTGATCAGCCGGTTGGTGCCTTCGCAGCGCGCATCGAGTGGGGAGCCTGGTACGGCGAAAACCAGCCGCCCCGCTTCGCCGGCAAGCCGCGCCGTGATCAGCGAACCGGATCGTTCCGCCGCTTCCACTATGACGACGCCGAGCGAGACGCCCGATATCAGCCGGTTGCGGCGGGGGAAATCCCGAGCGCGTGGCTCCCAGCCGAAGGGCATTTCGCTGATCGTCGCGCCGCCCTCTTCGTAGATGTCCTGCAAGAGCCCGAAATTTTCCTGCGGGTAGGGACGGTCGAGACCGCCCGCCAGCATGGCCACCGTGCCGGTTGCAAGGCTTGCCCGGTGCGCTGCCGCATCGATGCCGCGTGCCAGCCCGGAAGCGATCGTATAGCCCGCACGACCGCAATCGCGCGCCAGCATCGCGGCGAATTTCGCGCCGTTGATGGAGGCGTTGCGTGATCCGACGATGCCGACGCAAGGTCTTGTTGCGGTGGAAGCCGAGCCCTTCATGGCGATCAGTGGCGGCGCGCCGTCGAGCTGTCGCAGGGCAGGCGGGTAGTCCGGCTCACCGATGCCGACGAAGCGAGCGCCGAATCTTTCAGCCGTTTCGATTTCGTCTTCCGCTTCCGCCTGTGTGGCAATGCGCGGGCTGCGCAATGAACCGCCGCGCCTTGAAAGATCGGGCAGGGCAGAGAGCGCTTTTTCAGCGCTGCCAAAATGATTGATGAGTTCGCGGAAGGTGACGGGGCCGATATTGTCGCTGCGGATCAGCCGAAGCCATGCGACCCGCTGCCGCGCGGAAAGCTCGATGCCCTGCCGTGTCGTTTCCTCATGCGGCATGACGTATCCCTAAAGCTGGCCTTAGCCCTTTTGCCCGATCCTGCTTTCCGTGCCGGCCAGAAGCCGTGCGATGTTTTCCCGGTGTTTCCACCAGGAAATCACGCTCAGCAACGTTACCAGAAGCGCCGTCTTTTCAGGCCCGACTATCCATAGGGCGACCGGGATCACAAGCATGGCAACCAGCGCCGACAGCGAGGAATACCGGGTGATGAACGCGGTTGCGAGCCAGATCAGCGCAAAAGCCAGCATCATCAGGGGGGCAGCGCCTAAAAGCACGCCGATATAGGTCGCCACGCCCTTGCCGCCCTTGAAACCGAGCCACACCGGAAACAGATGGCCGAGAAAGGCAAAGAAACCGGCAACCAGCGACGCCTCGTAACCCCAGAGCGCATTGGCGACGAGCACTGCGGCGGTGCCCTTCAGCGCATCGAGCAGCAATGTCGCTGCGGCGAGCTTCTTGTTGCCGGTGCGCAGCACATTGGTGGCGCCAATATTGCCGGAACCAATCTTGCGCACATCGCCCAGCCCCGCCATGCGGGTAAGAAGCAGGCCGAAGGGTATCGAGCCGAATAGATAGCCAATCAGCGCCGCAAGCGCGAGAAGGGCAGGCGCCGTCTGCCAGTCAGTCAAAGCACTCATTCAACGTTCCCTCTCGTCGCGCGCCTGCGTGATCCCATGCCCGTGATCTTATGCCAAGGAATGAACCGCTTTGCCAGCCACATAAGTGGCGACAGCGCGGCCGCTGAAACGGGCATCCTCAAACGGCGTATTCTTGGATTTCGACACCAGTTGATCTCTCGCAACCAGCCAAGGCTCGTCCAGGTCGATCAGCGTGATATCAGCCTTCGCGCCGGCTTTAAGCGTTCCCGCATCCAGTCCGAAGATTTTCGCCGGGCGGGTGGAAAGCGCATCGATCAGCCGCATCAGCGGAACCTCGCCGCTATGGTGAAGGCGAAGCGCCGCCGCCAGCATGGTTTCCAGCCCCACCGCACCGCTTGCCGCATCCGAAAAGGGCAGGCGCTTGGTGTCCACGTCCTGCGGGTCGTGCGAGGAAACGATGATGTCGATCGTGCCATCCTTCAGCGCCTCGACCATGGCCTTGCGGTCGTCTTCGGCGCGCAAGGGAGGTGAGAGCTTGAAGAAGGTACGGTATTCGCCGATATCGTTCTCGTTCAGCGTCAGATGGTTGATCGAGATGCCGCAGGTCGCCTTGACGCCCCGCTGCCGGGCAAGACGGATCGCTTCTGCCGATTCCGGCACGGAAATCTTGGCGGCGTGATAGATCGCTTGCGTCAGACCGGCAATGCGCAGGTCGCGCTCCAGCGGAATGATCTCGGCTTCCTTGGGGATTCCGGACAGACCGAGCCAGCTTGCGAAAAGCCCCTCGTTCATGTCGCCGCCGCCGATATATTTGTCGCGGGTCTCAAGTGCAATCACCGCACCCAATTCGCGCGCATAGGTCATGGCGCGGCGCAACACCAGCGTGTCGGAAAGCGCCCTGCGGCCATTGGTGAAGGCAACCGCACCGGCTTCCTTCAGCATGCCGATCTCGGTCATTTCCTCGCCGTTGAGGCCCTTGGTCAGGGCTGCGGCGGGATGCACATTGACGAGCGCCTTGTCGCGTGCCGCCTTTTTCACATATTCGACCAGCGCAATGTCGTCGATAACGGGGTCGGTGTCCGGCATGACGATGATGCTGGTGACGCCGCCGGCCGCTGCCGCGCGGGAAGCGGATTCGATGGTTTCACGGTGTTCGCCACCCGGCTCACCGACAAAGACGCGGGCATCCACCAGACCGGGAACGGCCAGCAGCCCCTTGCAGTCGCGAACCGTCGCACCCTCGGGCACACCCTGGTTGTGTGCCTGCCCGCCGGAGTCGAGGATCGTGCCGTCGGCACCGATGACGATGCTGCCCACCTCGTCCAGATTGCGGGAGGGATCAACGATGCGAAGGTTTTTGAGAACGGTCACGGCACTCATACGCGCTCACCCTGATTTTGCGAGACAAGCAGGGTTTCCATGACAGCCATGCGCACGGCAACCCCCATTTCCACCTGGCTTTCGATGACGCTCTGCGGACCATCAGCCACTTCGGATGAGATTTCCACGCCACGGTTCATCGGGCCGGGATGCATGACCAGCGCATCTTCTTTCGCTGCCTTCAACTTTTCGGCATCGAGACCGTAATAGTGGAAATATTCGCGCACCGAAGGCACGAAGGAACCGGACATGCGCTCGCGCTGCAGGCGCAACATCATCACAACATCGGCGTTCTTCAAGCCTTCCTTCATGTCATGGAAGACCTCGACGCTCATGTCGCGGATACCGGAGGGAAGAAGCGTCGCGGGAGCCACGACGCGCACGCGCGCGCCCATCTGGTTGAGCAGGATGATGTTGGAGCGGGCAACGCGCGAATGCAGTACGTCGCCGCAGATCGCCACCGTTATTCCCGAAAGATCACCCTTGGCGCGGCGAATGGTCAGCGCGTCGAGAAGGGCCTGCGTCGGGTGTTCATGCTGGCCGTCGCCGGCATTGACCACGGAGCAGGCAACCTTCTGCGCGAGAAGGGCTGCGGCACCGGCCGAGGAGTGACGCACGATCAGCACATCGGGGCGCATGGCGTTCAGCGTCATCGCCGTGTCGATCAGCGTTTCGCCCTTCTTCACCGAGGAATTGCTGACCGACATGTTCATCACATCGGCGCCAAGCCGTTTTCCGGCAAGCTCGAAGGAGGATTGTGTCCGGGTCGAAGCTTCGAAGAACAGGTTGATCTGCGTGAGGCCCCGAAGCGTCGAGGTTTTTTTCTCGCGCTGACGGCTGATTTTCACCGCTTCGTCGGCCTTGTCGAGAAGCAGGGTTATATCCTGATGGGAAAGCCCCTTTATGCCGAGGAGATGGCGGTGGGGAAAATAGACCATGGAAATTGTCCTCCGGGTCGCAATAGTCAACGGGTCTATAAAGACAGGTGGCTTTGCGGGCAAGCATGCGATAAGCCGGGTTTTGGCATATACACGCAATAAAGCACGAATCCCGATAGAAGGATGCGAATGACAGGCATGAACCGGACAGAAGAATCGCTCGCCGAACTAAACCAGCCTAGCCTATGGTCCGGTATCAATGCCTATCGTTCCGATCCGCTGATCGTCGACCTCACATCCGGCCTGTCACGCAATCTGAGGGACGAGTTCGACCAGCTCGGCCGTTACGTCACCTCGCACGAAGCGCAGGAACTGGCGCGCATGGCCAATCAGGGCGTGCCGCAGCTGCACACGCATGGCCCGCGCGGCGAACGTCTCGATCAGGTTGAGTTCCATCCCGCATGGCACGCACTGATGCGCCGTTCCATGTCATCGGGTCTTCATTCCAGCGTCTGGGAAAATGCAGCCGAAACGCGCGGCAATGAACACAAGGCGCGCGCCACCAAATTTTATCTGACCTCGCAGCTCGAGGCCGGGCATCTCTGCCCGTTGACCATGACCAGCGCCTCCGTCGCAGCCATCATGACCTCGTCGCGTGTGCAGAAGGAATGGGTGCCGAAGATACTGTCGCGGAAATATGATTCCTCGCAGAAGCCGGCCTTGCAGAAAACCGCCGTCACCGTCGGCATGGGCATGACGGAAAAGCAGGGCGGCACGGATGTGCGCGCCAACCGCAGCACGGCGGAGCGGGTGGGCGAGGGCATCTATCGCTTGTCCGGCCACAAATGGTTCCTGTCCGCGCCGATGAGCGACGGTTTCGTCATGCTGGCGCAGATGGGCGACGGCATGGGCTGTTTCCTGGTGCCGCGTTATCTGGAAGACGGTTCCGCCAACGGCCTGCATTTCCAGCGCCTGAAGGACAAGCTCGGCAACCGCTCCAACGCCTCCGCCGAAGTCGAGTTCACCGATGCTTTCGGTTATCTTCTGGGTGAACCCGGCAGCGGTGTGCGCACCATTCTCGACATGGTGACGCTGACGCGGCTCGACTGCGCGCTGGCATCATCAGGCATGATGCGCGCTTCGCTCGCCGAAGCCGTGCATTTCGCACGCGGCCGTTCCGTCTTCGGCAAGACGCTGGTCAGCCAGCCGATCATGACGCGCGTTCTCGCCGATATGGCGCTGGATGTCGCAGCAGCAACGGCACTCTCCTTCCGGCTGGCATCGGCATTCGATGCCGCCCGCAACAATGCCTCCGAGGCGGCCTATGCGCGGGTGATGACGCCGATTGTGAAATACTGGTGCTGCAAGATCGCGCCGGCGTTGATTTACGAGGCGATGGAGTGCCTTGGCGGCAACGGATATGTGGAAGAACGGCCGATTGCCCGCCACTACCGCGAAGCGCCGGTCAATGCCATCTGGGAAGGCTCCGGCAACGTCATGGCGCTGGATGTGCTGCGTGTTCTTCAGCGCGGCAAGGATCTGTTCGATCTCGTTTTCCAGACGCTGGAGCGCGACCTCGGACCCGCCGGAAAAAAGACCACGGATGTGCTGCGCGCCGCAATCGCGCTTGCCGAACGCGATGAGGGTGCTGCCCGCCTGCTGGTGGAGCAATTCGCACTTGCTGCCGCTGCCGCAGAGCTTTGCCGGCTCGGCGCCGGCAAGATCGCAGACGCCTTCCTCGAAACCCGTCTGGCGGGTGGTTGGCGACATACTTACGGCATGCTCGATTCTCGCTTTGATCCGAATTATATAATCGATTTATTGTATCCGCCCGCGTCCTGACCGATAAAGGGTGGAAAGCTGTTGTTGCAGTCCCTGTGGGAGGGGTATCGGATTTGAGAAAAGGCGTTGGCGTGGGGCGTATTTCTGTCTTTAAGTCGTTGGGCGCGTGCGCGCGCATGGAGATGGAGGTCGATAGCAGATGCTGACCTTCCGCTCCGCCCGTCCTGAAGATGAAGAGGCGCTCTACGCCATCAGTCTTGCCACCGGCGATGCCGGGCAGGATGCCACCCCGCTTTATCGCGATGGCCGCATGGTGGGGCATATCTATTCCGTGCCTTATCTGCATCTGTGGCCCGATGCCGTTTTTGTGGCGGAAGACGAAGAGGGTGTCTGCGGTTACATCGCCGGCGCGCTCGATACCGCCTTGCATGATGAGCGGCTGGAGCATGAGTGGTGGCCGCATCTGCGCGCCCTTTATCCCGACCCCGTTGGCGACCAGCAAACATGGGACGCCGATCAGCGCCGTGCACATTTCATCCACCACCCGCGCCACACGCCAACCTGGCTGACCGATCCGTTTCCGGCCCATATCCACCTGAACCTTCTGCCACGCACGCAGGGCAAGGGCGGCGGCACGCGGCTTTTGTCGCGCTGGCTCGATATGGCGAGACAAAACAACGTCTACGGCATCCACCTCGGCGCCAGCGAGCGCAACCAGGCGGGTATTCGCTTTTGGGAAACCCGCGGCTTCAAACGTCTCGAAACCCACGACACACCAGGCACCGTGTGGTTTGGAATGGCGCTGGAGTGATTATTTGCGGGGTACGGGTCCTCGATCTTCATTCATCCACAGGAACCTTCTCCCCAGCCGCTGCGCTGCATTGTCCTCGTCTTCATGCTTTGTTAACCCGTTGGGTCAGGCCTTTTAAAAGACGGGTAGGGAAGCATGCTGGCGACCGCAGAGGTGATTTCAGCCGACAAGCCGGAAAAGCGCATCAAGGATCGCGCTGCGACCGAAAAGGCGATTTTTGAGGCGGCCCGGTCGCTTCTGGCCGAAGAGGGCTTTCAGGGTTTTGGCATCAATGCCGTTGCCCGCCGCGCCGGATGCGACAAGCAGCTGATCTACCGTTATTTCGGCGGTCTGGAAGGGTTGATCGAGGCGATCGGCGAGGATCTCGGATCCTGGGTGAAAGACCGTATTCCTGAAGATACCGGCGGCATGTTCCTGTTGACCTATGGCGATCTCATGGAAAAGCTGGCGCTTTATTTCATGGATGCGCTGCGCAGCGATCCTCTCGTCTGCAAGATTATTGCCTGGGAAGTGTCGGATGGCTCGCCGCAGGTCAGGCAGCTTGCCGAAGCCCGTGCCAAATCGCTCGGCAAATGGCTGGAGCGCATGCGCGGATCGCTGGCAGCACCCAAGGGCGTAGATACCGCAGCTGTCAATGCCGTGTTGTTCGCCGCCATCCAGCATCTCGTGATTTCCGCCGCCACCAGCGGCCAGTTCGCCGGCGTGCCGCTGAAGTCGGACAAGGACTGGGACAAGATTGCAACCGCCGTCAAAAGACTGGTGCGCGGCGTTTACGGCTGAACCTGGCGTAACGAGCCGGGCGAGACGGTCACCCTAACAAAATCGGCCGTTATTTAACGAAAAATCAACCATGTTTTCAGCGGTCCGGCAACCTTGCGGCATCGCATGCCGTTGGCTTCGTGAGGGGTGTTTTCCACAGCCGGACCCGCCACCGTTAACCATACCGACAGCTTTCATTTGCTTAGCCATGGTTACCGGTCCAGTGTGAATTAACAAAATGTTAACCATGCGCAATGACTGCGTATAAGGGAGCCGCAAGTGAGCCGCTGGACAGCTTTGGGCGTCATGATGACGTTTTTTGCTATGCTGCCGTTGGATATTGACGCGCCAGCGTTTAACCTTTGCCTGATGGCTCTGGTGCGCTGGGCGGTGCTTGCTGGCATTCCCGATACGATTTTCACGCGGGAGCAGACTGCATGAAGTGGTTTTTGATCCTCTGGGCCGGTCCCGTTGCATTTCTCGGCAGCTGGTACTGGCTATCCTATTACGACTTGAGCTTCGGCTTCTTCATGCTGACGCGCCAGACGCATGATCTGGTATTCCAGATTTACGGCAATATCCTCGGCCTGCCGCCGGAAAGCCTGCCGCCGCTGGTCGCGCGCGCCATAGCGGTCGACAGCCTGATTGTTTTTGCGATCCTTGCTTTCCGCAAGCGAAAACAAATTGCCAATTGGTGGCAGGGATGTCAGCCCGTTGCGCGGGCGAGTGCCGAAAGCCTGTCCAGCGCGCCCTGAAGAATGAAGCTTGCAGCTGCCGAATCGATGCGTTCGGCCCGTTTGGCGCGTGAGACATCCATTTCCAGAAGCACACGTTCGGCGGCGACGGTTGAAAGCCGTTCATCCCAGAAAATGAAGGGCAGGGCGGTTTTCTCCCCCATGGTACGAACGAAGGCGCGTGTTGCCTGCGCGCGTGGTCCGGCCGATCCATCCATGTTTATGGGCAGGCCGATGATGAAAGCGGATACCTTTTCCTTTTCGGCAAAGGCCAGCAGCACCTCGGCATCCCGAGTGAATTTGACCCGTTTGATGACGGGGCGCGGCGTGGCGAAGCGCCGCGACAGGTCCGACATGGCAAGTCCGATGGTTTTCGTCCCAAGGTCGAGGCCCGCAATCGCCTGTGCCGGCTGAAGCGTTTCCGCGAGCTCCTCGATGGTAAGTATCGCCATGTCGTATGCTGTCCCTTATCTTTTGCGGACGAATTCGGTGCGCAGCACCAGACCCTTGACCGTCTCGTGCCTGCAATCGATTTCTTCCGGATTTCCGGTCAGGCGGATCGATTTGATGACAGTGCCCTGCTTGATGACCGTATTGGTGCCTTTGACCTTCAGATCCTTGATCAGCGTTACCTGGTCACCATCCGCAAGCACGTTGCCTGCAGCATCGCGCACTTCGTTCGCGCGCAAAGCTTCTGCGGCCAGCTCGGACGCAGGCCGCCATTCGCCGGTCGCCTCGTCATACACGTAATCGTCATTATCCGCGGCCATTGTCGCCTCTCTGAAATATCGGTAGTGCGGTTGTTCAAGCCGTCCTATGTCATAATATACGGGCAATACAAAGGAGAACTTCCCATGAAAATCACCTGGCTCGGCCATTCCGCCTTCCGCCTTGAAAACGGCAGCGCGAAGATCCTTATCGATCCGTTTTTCACCGGCAATCCCGGTTTTGCCGGACAGGATGCGAAAAGCGCGGCTGAAGGCATCACCCATATTCTCCTGACCCACGGCCACGGCGATCATGTGGGGGATACCGTCCAGCTTGCTCGCGAAACGGGCGCGACGGTGCTTGCCAATGCCGATCTCGCCGCTTGGCTTTCCACCAAGGGCGTGGCGAAGGTCGATATGGGTAATACCGGCGGCACGGTACATTTCGACGGTTTTTCCGTAACCTTCACCAATGCGCTGCATTCATCCGCCCAGATCACCGAGGATGGAGTTTCTCATTCACTCGGCAACGCCAATGGACTGATGCTGCATTTCGAAGACGGTCCGGCCGTCTATCATATGGGCGATACGGATATTTTCTCCGACATGAAGCTCATCAACGAATTGCACCAGCCGGATATCGGTCTCGTGCCAATCGGCGACCGCTTCACCATGGGTGGTGCGGTGGCTGCACTCGCCTGCCAGCGCTTTTTCAAATTCGCCAACGTCATTCCCTGCCACTACGGTTCCTTCCCGATCGTTGACCAGACGCCGGAGAAGTTCGTGGCCGGCATGGAAGGCTCGGATGCGCGCGTCCACACGCCGAAGCCGGGTGAAATACTGTCCTTCTGACATTTTGCTGACGCATGTCGCTACAGCAAAACCGCTACACAGTTTTACGCGACATGCTTTCTACCGTTGCGAATGGCGGACATGGTGATTATAGCGGTTAGGAAAATTCTGACCGGAGTAGAACCATGTCCGTCGATCTCGCCACCGTAAAGCGCGTTGCGCGCCTCGCCCGTATCGCTGTTACTGAAGACGAAGCACAAAATATGCTTGGCCAGTTGAACGGCATACTCGGTTTCGTGGAGCAGCTTTCGGAAGTGAATGTTGACGGCGTCGAGCCGATGACCTCCGTTACCCCCGTGGATATGAAAAAGCGTGCCGACGTCGTCACCGACGGCAACAAGGCGGAAGACATCGTCGCCAATGCGCCTGCGACCGACCGGGACTTCTTCATGGTTCCGAAAGTGGTCGAGTAATCCGACCGCCGTTTGCCGCCCGATTTTTCCAAGATTTCGAAAGCCGTTGCCGACCATGACCGACCTGACGAGCCTGACCATTGCCGAAGCCCGCGAAAAGCTGAAGGCGAAAGAGTTTTCCGCCCTCGAGCTGACCGACGCCTATATTGCCGCCATCGACGCAGCCAACGGCGCACTGAACGCCTATGTTGCCTTGACGCCTGAAAAGGCGCGCGACATGGCGAAAGCCTCCGATGGCCGCATCGCCGCAGGCGCGGCGGGCGAGCTGGAAGGCGTTCCGCTCGGCGTGAAGGACCTTTTCGCCACCCGTGACGTGCACACGCAGGCATGTTCGCATGTTCTCGATGGCTTCAAGCCGAAATACGAATCGACCGTCACCCAGAACCTCTGGGACCAGGGCGCCGTCATGCTCGGCAAGCTCAACATGGACGAGTTCGCCATGGGCTCGTCCAACGAAAGCTCCTGGTACGGTCCGGCCATCAACCCCTGGCGCGCCAATGGCTCCGAGCAGAAGCTGGTGCCCGGTGGTTCCTCCGGCGGTTCGGCCGCAGCCGTTGCCGCGCATCTGTGCGCCGGCGCCACGGCAACCGACACCGGCGGCTCCATCCGCCAGCCGGCGGCCTTTACCGGCACCGTCGGCATCAAGCCTACTTATGGCCGTTGCTCGCGTTACGGCATCGTTGCTTATGCTTCCTCGCTCGATCAGGCCGGCCCGATCGCACGTGACGTGCGCGACGCCGCTATCCTGTTGAAGACGATGGCGAGCGTTGACGCAAAGGATACGACCTCCGTCGACCTGCCGGTGCCGGATTACGAAAAGGCCATCGGCCAGTCGCTCAAGGGCCTAAAGATCGGTATCCCCAGGGAATATCGCGTCGATGGCATGCCGGAAGAAATCGAAAAGCTCTGGGCAAAGGGCGTCGAATGGCTGCGCGAAGCCGGTGCCGAAGTGGTCGATATCTCGCTGCCGCACACCAAATACGCGCTTCCTGCCTATTACATCGTCGCGCCCGCGGAAGCTTCGTCCAACCTCGCTCGTTATGACGGCGTACGTTACGGCCTGCGCGTCGACGGCAAGGACATTGCCGACATGTACGAGAAGAGCCGTGCAGCCGGTTTCGGCAAGGAAGTGCAGCGCCGTATCATGGTCGGCACCTACGTGCTTTCAGCCGGTTATTACGACGCCTATTACCTGAAGGCGCAAAAGGTCCGCACGCTGATCAAGCGCGATTTCGAAAACGTCTTCCATGAGGGCGTCGACGCCATTCTGGCGCCGATTACCCCGTCTTCCGCCTTCGCTGTCGGTGATGAGGAACTCGCTTCCGATCCCGTGAAGATGTACCTCCAGGACGTCTTCACCATCACGGTCAACATGGCCGGTCTTCCCGGCCTCTCGGTGCCTGCCGGCCTGGACGGCAAGGGCCTGCCGCTCGGCTTGCAGCTCATCGGCAAGCCTTTCGAAGAAGAGACGCTCTTCAAGACGGCGCATGCCATTGAGCAGGCTGCCGGCAAGTTCACGCCTGCCAAGTGGTGGTAAGCGGCTGAACAAAAGCTCTATAATTGTCACGGGCGGCATCAAGTGCCGCCCGTTTGTTTTTATCGATTGTCCAGCTCACCCCGTACGAGTTCCAAGCCACGCGTCGTGATGCGGTAAGGCTTGCCGCCTGACGAGGCGATGGCTCTCTTCCGTTTCAGTTTGCGGAAGGTGAGGAGATCGAGGCCGCTGAAAATCCAGCCGTCGCGCGTATAGAGCGCGAGTTTTTCGATTTTGTGATGGTCGTCTCGAACGAGTTCGATGCTGCCGCCCTGGGCGAGCAGGTGAAGAATGCGCTGTTCGGCGCGGGAAATGTCCATTGTCGGAAATCCGGTCGGCGTCTTCTAGACGCATGAAAACAAGTCCGGGTGCCGTTAAGGCATCCAGGTCGGTTTCATCATGGCCCGGCGCGCAAGAAACTTGCGGGCAGGGCCGTTACCGGGACTCCGATTGAGCGAACATAAAAGCTCCTTGTTTGCTCTTTTTGGTTAGCGGGGGAGACGTGTGCGGTCAAGTCCCACGGGGCATCACCCGACCCGGCGGGCAGGGCGGTGTGGAAACCGCACTGGCCGAATCGCACCGCCGGTGCTTTACTTCGTTGGGCCATGGAGGGCGCGGCTTGATCGTCATTCGCAATGCGCAGGAGCAGGAAGCGGAGGTTTTGGCAGCCATCGGCCTCAGGGCATGGCGGCAGGCCACAACCGCGCTCGGCATTACCGCGACGCTTTACGATAACGCAGCCAGTGCCTTTTCCAATTTCACCCGCTCGTCCTGGCTTGCCATCCGCGTGGCCGAGTTCGGGGGCGCGGTTGCCGGATGGGCGGCACGGGAACATTTCAACGAGGCGATTTCCGATTTCTGGATCGATCCGGATTTTCAGCGCAGAGGTATGGGCAGCCTCCTGCTTGCGGATATCGAACGGCAGATATTGCAACGTGATTTCGAAACCATCCGGCTTGAAACCCATGCGCAGAACGAACCGGCGGTCGCCTTTTTCCGTCATCACGGTTACAGCGTCCACTGGCTCTCCGTCTCCTATGCGCCGAAGCTTGATCGCGACGTGCAATCCGTCGGCCTGCAAAAGCAGCTGGTCGAGGTCGAGAGCGGCCTTTATGGGCCGGGGTTCTGAGAGAGCGTCTGCAGGCCGGTTACAAGCCGTATCGGCCAGTCCGGCATGATGGCGAGGGACGCGACAAGGCCCACCTGTAAAATTACGATGGATATCAGGATGCTGCGGAAGGGTTCCTTGCGGGTTTTGTGCCGCAGCAGGCGTTGAGCCGAGACTGCGCCCATGCTGCCGCCAATAAAAGCAAGCAATAACAGAGTACTTTCCCGAATGCGCCAGCCACCCTTTCTCGCCGCCTCCTTGTCCCACCAATAGACAAGAAAGACGAAAAGATTGAAGGCCATATAGGTCATGAAGCAGAGAGCGATCATGGTCATGACGTGAATAGAAACTGAGAACCGTAAAAAACGCGTGTCCGGTTCCGGCGAAAATCCGGTGCCTGGCGCGACAGGGTGCAAGATGTCTTGCGCCCGCGCTCCATTTGTTCTACCCACCAAGGCCAAAGAACCCGTATATCGTGAGCTTCATATGACCCTTGTAGACGTGCGCACCCCCGACCCGAAACGCTTCATTCCCGGCGCCACCGGCGATTGGGAAATCGTGATCGGCCTGGAGGTGCATGCGCAGGTTCTCTCCAATTCCAAGCTGTTTTCCGGCGCTTCGACCACTTTCGGCAATGCGCCGAACTCCAACGTGTCGCTGGTGGACGCCGCCATGCCCGGCATGCTTCCCGTCATCAACGAGGAATGCGTCAAGCAGGCGGTGCGCACCGGTCTCGGCCTGAAGGCCAAGATCAACAACCGTTCGATCTTCGACCGCAAGAACTACTTCTATCCGGATTTGCCGCAGGGCTACCAGATTTCGCAGTTCAAGGACCCGATCGTCGGTGAGGGCATCATCACGATTTCGCTCGGTCCGGATCGTCAGGGCAATTTCGAGGATATCGAGATCGGCATCGAGCGCCTGCATCTGGAGCAGGACGCTGGCAAGTCCATGCACGACCAGCACCCGACCATGTCCTTCGTGGACCTGAACCGTTCGGGCGTGGCGCTGATGGAAATCGTCTCCAAGCCCGACATGCGCTCGTCGGATGAGGCAAAGGCCTATCTCACCAAGCTGCGGTCCATCGTGCGGTATCTCGGCACCTGCGACGGCAACATGGACGAAGGCTCGATGCGCGCCGACGTCAACGTCTCCGTGCGCCGTCCCGGCGAAGGTTTCGGCACGCGCTGCGAGATCAAGAACGTCAACTCCATCCGCTTCGTCGGCCAGGCCATCGAATATGAGGCGCGCCGCCAGATCGCCATTCTCGAAGACGGCGGTGTCATCGATCAGGAAACTCGCCTGTTCGATCCCGGCAAGGGTGAGACGCGTTCCATGCGCTCCAAGGAAGACGCGCATGACTATCGCTATTTCCCTGATCCGGACCTGCTGCCGCTCGAGTTCGACGATGCTTTCGTCGAGGCGCTGAAGGTCGATCTGCCGGAACTGCCTGATGACAAGAAGGCCCGTTTCGTCGCCGATCTTGGCCTGTCGGTCTACGACGCCTCGATCCTCGTTTCGGAAAAGGCGATCGCCGATTATTACGAGGCGGTTGCTGCCGGCCGCGATCCGAAGGCCGCCGCCAACTGGGTCATCAATGATCTTCTCGGTGCGCTGAACAAATCAGGCAAGGACATAGAGACGACGCCGGTTTCTCCCGAACAGCTGGGCGGCATTATCGATCTCATCAAGTCCGAGACCATTTCCGGCAAGATCGCCAAGGATGTGTTCGAAATCGTCTGGAACGAGGGTGGCAACCCGGCCGAAATCGTCGAGACGCGCGGCATGAAGCAGGTGACGGATACCGGCGCCATCGAAAAGGCTGTGGACGAGATCATCGCCGCCAACCCCGATCAGGTCGAGAAGGTGAAAGCGAAGCCAGCGCTTGCCGGCTGGTTCGTCGGCCAGGTCATGAAGGCGACGGGCGGCAAGGCCAACCCGCAGGCCGTGCAGGCGCTGGTGAAGGCCAAGCTCGGCATCGAGGACGAGTAAGCGGACGCTGCTTCCCGTGCCTGTACAAAGGCGTTGAAGTAGCAAGTTCTCATCCGTCATTCTCGGCATAAGCCCGAGGATGACGTCGAGCACTGGGTCTGACATTGATTTATGCCGGGATCACGCCCGGCATTTCTGTTTCGAGACGGAGCAAACATCATGTTTTTCATACGCACGGCAAGCCAGCGCGATATCGAGCCGGTCCGGGCGCTTCTGGCTACCACCTGGCATGCGACCTATGACGCGATCTACGGCGCAGACAAGGTGAAGGAGCTGATTGCCGCATGGCATTCGCCACAGGCCATGAAGGACCGCATCGAGAAAAAGGGCGGCGAATTTCTGGTGGCCGACAATGGCCGGCAGATCGGCGGTATGGCTTATGCTTCCATGTCTGCGAAGATGAGCAAGACGGCCCTGTTGCACCAGCTTTATGTCGGGCCTGAATTCCAGCGTCAGGGCGTCGGCCGCGATCTCTTCGCCGAGCTTGAAACCTGCTTTCCGGATGCGGAAATCATGCGTCTGGAAGTGGAGCCCAAAAATACTGTCGCAATAGCCTTTTATGAAGGCGTCGGATTTACCGAGGTTGACCGAATCGAGCGCATGGCGGGTATCGATGGTTTTCCCGGTATCGTCATGGAAAAGAGCCTGAAACGATGAATGCGACATTAGATACGCTGATAATCCGCACGGCACGGCAAGAGGATGTTCCCGCACTCGCGGCCATCTATGCCGCTGACGAAATCGGAGGCCACGGCGATACCGCCGACGAATCGGCGCTGCCGGACTATCTCGCGGCCTTCCGCGATATCGAGGCGTCCCCCACCGAGACGCTTTACGTGGCGGAACTGGACGGCGAGATCGTCGGCACTTTCCAGACGGCCATCCTGACCAAGCTTATCGGGCGCGGCGCCAAATCCATGGTGATTGAAGCGGTGCAGACGCGGCCCGACATGCGCGGCCGTGGCATAGGTGCGGTCATGATCAACTATTGCCTTGATGAAGCGCGCGCCAGTGGCATGAAAGCCGTGCAGCTCACCTCCAACGTGGCGAGGCTCGATGCCCATCGCTTTTACGAGCGGCTGGGTTTCGAGAAGCGGCATTTCGGTTTCAGGATGAAGCTGAAATAGCGCGGATATATCGGGAAATACTGGACAATCGCCGTGAGGGGCGGCATAAGCTTGTCTTGTGCCGTGCACGGAAAATCGCTGCGGCGCATTCAAGCCCGAGGAACGCATAATGAAGACTCTCCTGACGCAAATCTTCACCTGGTGGAACGGCCAGACGATCGGAACGCGGTTTCACACCTGGCGTTTCGGCAAGAAGGTCGGACAGGACGAGTTGGGCAACACCTATTACGAAGGCGGCACCACCTCCTGGGGCATGCCGCGCCGTTGGGTGATCTATAACGGTTATGCCGAAGCTTCGGCCATTCCGCCCGGCTGGCATGGCTGGATGCACTACCGCACCGACGTGCCGCCGAGCCAGGAAACATATGTTCCGCGGGAATGGCAGAAGGCGCATCAGGCCAACCTCACCGGCACATCCAAGGCCTATCGCCCACAGGGATCGCTGGCGGTCGCAGGCGAGCGTCCGCGCGTAACCGGCGACTACGATGCCTGGACCCCCGGCAACTGAGCAGGGCAAAATGAGCATTGCGATGCGCGGTGTTGTGCAAAACGCCGCGCTTGGCACACGACCTCACCGGTTTTTGCCACATTCCGCCCTTACGCGTTGATCCGGTCGTCGTCCCGACACAGGCAATTTTTTGGAGACATATCGTATGAGGATATTCACGCGGGATCGTTCTTTGCGTGCGCTGACAGTCTCGCTGTTTGCAGCGGTCTCTGCTGTCATCCTCGTATCGCCCGTCTCCGCCGCCCGTCTTGAAAACCGCGTGGCAGTGTTTTCCGGCATCGACAAGATCACCGGCCGCATTACGTCTTTCGATGTCTATATCGACGAAACGGTTCAGTTCGGCGCGCTCCAGGTGACGCCTAAGGTCTGTTATTCGCGCGACCAGACGGAAGCCCAGAAGATCGATGCTTTCATCGAGGTGGATGAAATCACTCTCGACCGCAAGATAAAGCGGATTTTCACTGGCTGGATGTTCGCCGACAGCCCCGGCCTCAATGCCGTCGAGCACCCGATCTACGACGTATGGCTGACGGGCTGCAAGCAGGACTCTGAAGTTCCCGCTCCCTCAACGGCAAGCAAATAACGTTACGTTATGATTTTTAGAATTGCAGGTCTGGCTGGTTGACGGCCTGATCGAGCATTTTCGCATATTGCTGCTTCGGCACGTCGATCGCGCCGAATGTCTTCAGATGCTCGGTGGTGAATTGAGTGTCGAGCAACACGAAACCGCTTGCTCTCAGCCGCTCCACCAGATGCACGAGGCAAATTTTCGAGGCGTTGGTGCGGCGGGAAAACATGCTCTCGCCGAAGAATGCGGCCCCAAGCGATACACCGTAAAGTCCGCCGACAAGTTCCTTGCCATCCCACGCCTCGACACTATGGGCATGGCCGATCTGGTGCAGTTCGGTGTAGAGTTTGCGAATTGTGGCGTTGATCCAAGTGCTCGGCCTGTCCGGCGCTTCAGCCGCACATCCTGCCATCACCGCTTCGAAAGCGGTATTGAAGCGTATCTCGAACGGCTTCTTGCGCATCGCCTTGGCGAGGCTTTTGGAAATGTGGAAATCGTTGAGCGGAATGATTCCGCGTATTTCCGGCTCGACCCAGAAAAGCTCGGGATCATCAGCCGAATCGGCCATCGGAAACAGGCCGGCGGAATAGGCGCGCAGCAATATATCGACGGTTATGCCGTTATTTTTGCTGCGCCGCCCAACCATATCTCTTAGTGAGACGCATCACCGGCCAGGTATTTTTCCAGCCAGTGAATGTCGTAATTGCCGCTGAGGATATCTTCGTTCTGAAGAAGATCCTGGAAAAGCGGGAGCGTGGTCTTGATGCCGTCGACGACGAACTCGTCCAGTGCCCGGCGCAGACGGCGGATGCATTCGTCACGGTCGCGACCGTGAACGATAAGCTTGCCGATCATGCTGTCGTAATAAGGCGGGATCTTGTAGCCCTGATAGGCACCCGAATCGACGCGCACGCCAAGGCCGCCCGGCGTATGGAAATAGGTCAACGTGCCGGGGGAGGGAACGAATGTGCGCGGGTCCTCGGCATTGATACGGCATTCGATGGCATGGCCATGGAATTCGATATCCGCCTGCGTGACCGACAGGCCCTGTCCCGAAGCAACCCTGATCTGTTCCTGCACGAGGTCCATGCCGGTGATCGCTTCCGTCACCGGGTGTTCCACCTGAAGACGCGTGTTCATTTCAATGAAATAGAACTCGCCGTTTTCGTAAAGGAACTCGATGGTGCCGGCACCGCGATATTTCAGCTTGCGCATGGCGCTTGCACAAATTTCGCCGATCTTCATGCGCTGTTCAACGGTGAGGGCCGGGGAGTTCGCCTCTTCCAGCACCTTCTGGTGACGGCGCTGCAGCGAGCAATCGCGTTCGCCAAGATGAATGGCGTTGCCTTCCCCGTCGCCGAAAACCTGCACTTCGATATGGCGCGGCTTGCCGAGGTATTTTTCCATGTAAACGGCGTCGTTGCCGAAGGCAGCTGCCGCTTCGGAGCGGGCCGTCGAGACCGCCTCGTCGAGATCCGCTTCCGTCTTCGCTACCTTCATGCCGCGACCGCCGCCACCTGCCGTCGCCTTGATCAGGACCGGGAAGCCGATCGTCCGGGCGATTTCGAGCGCATTCTCGGGCTTCACTTCGCCGTCGGAGCCGGGAACCACGGGAATACCGAGTTCCTGTGCGGTCTGCTTGGCGGTGATCTTGTCGCCCATAAGGCGGATATGCTCTGCGGTCGGTCCGATGAAGGTAATGCCGTGCGCGTCGAGGATATCGGCGAACTTGGCGTTTTCCGACAGGAAGCCGTAACCGGGGTGAACGGCGTCCGCACCGGTGATTTCGCAGGCCGCAACGATCTGGTGGATGTTGAGGTAGCTGTCACGCGAAGGCGGCGGGCCGATGCACACACTTTCGTCGGCAAGGCGCACATGCATGGCGTCCGCGTCTGCGGTGGAATGCACGGCGACTGTCGGAATGCCAAGCTCCTTGGCAGCGCGCAGGACGCGCAGCGCAATCTCGCCGCGGTTGGCTATGAGGATCTTCGAAACCATGCTGAACCGCCTTTATTCGATGACCACGAGAGCTTCACCATACTCCACGGGCTGTGAGTCGTTGACGACGATTTCCACGACCTTGCCGGACTTCGGAGCCGGGATCTGGTTCATGGTCTTCATGGCTTCGACGATGAGGATGGTCTGGCCTTCCTTGACGGTCGCGCCCACTTCGACGAACGGACGTGCGCCCGGAGCAGGCGACAGGTAAACCGTGCCGACCATTGGCGAGGTAACGGTATTGGCCGGGTTGCGGGCAGGTGCTGCGGCGACCGCAGGTGCTGCCGGAGCGGCAACTGCCGCCGCTGCAGGGGCTGGCGCCGGTGCTGCGTAACCGGTGGGCGCTGCGGCATATACCGTGGTGGGCGGAGCGGCGCGGGAAACGCGGATACGCAGGTCTTCCTGCTCCACTTCGATTTCCGAAAGGTCGGTATCGTTGAGGATATTCGCGAGCTCGCGGATCAGTTCCTTGTCGATACCCTGTTTCTTTTCAGACATGACAAACCCTATTCTTTGTTTCTTTTTATGCCGTGATGTTCTTCAGCGCGTGAAGCGCCATGATGTAGCCATATGGTCCGAAACCGCAGACCATGCCCTTCGCGGCGGGCGATACCATCGATTTGTGACGGAACTCTTCCCGCGCGTGGATGTTGGAAATATGCACTTCCACGACGGGCGTGGAAATCGCACGAATGGCGTCATGCAGCGCGATCGAGGTGTGGCTGTAGGCGCCGGGATTGATGACGACACCTGCCGCTCTCTCTCCCGCCTCATGCAACCAGTCCACGAGCACGCCTTCGTGGTTGGACTGGCGGAATTCCACAGCGAACCCGAGATCTGCACCAGCAGCAAGACAATCATTCTCGATGTCTTTCAGCGTCTTGCCACCATAGATACCCGGTTCCCTTTTTCCCAGCATGTTGAGATTGGGGCCGTTGATGACGATGATGATGTTGCCCATTCGTGTTTCCATAAGAAAATCAGCGACACCTATAGACTGCGCAGCCTTCAAGGAAAAGCCCCCGAAAGCCGTAAACAGCCGGCAGGCCCGGCATCCACAGGGAATGCAGCGGCTTTTTGCGGAATCAGGAGCAGGTGGCTTTTCCGCAACTGCGCATATTGGCGATTTTTTCTTTCAACGGGTCCGCACCAACAGCGCCGAAAACAGCCTCGTTGCCGACGATATAGGATGGTGTTCCTGTTATGCCGAGGCTGTTGGCGAGCTTGTAGGTTTCCTGCACCTGCGCGTCGTTGGGGTTTTCTGCCATCGATTTGCGGATGTCGGCTTCCTTGAGACCGAGCGACGTCGCGACTTCCATGGCGCTGTCTTCATTCGCCCGTCCGCGGCCGCCAAGCAAGGCGCGCTGGAATTCGGGATATTTGGCAGGCGCAAGCAGCTTGACGGCGTTGGAGACCCGATGCGCGGCGACCGATTCCGGCCCGAGGATCGGGAATTCCTTGAGCACGACGCGTACTTTCTTGTCCGTCTTCAGAATATTGTCCATGTCGCCCATGGCGCGTTTGCAATAACCGCAATTGTAATCGAAGAACTCGACCAGCGTGACGTCGCCGTCCGGATTGCCGAGCGCCAGATCGTATTTCGATTCGAAGATGGTCTTCTGGTTGTCGGCCACGGCTTCCGCCGCCTTGGCGTTGCGGGTCGCATATTGCTTGCGTTCAAGCGCGTCCTGAACTTCAAGCATGATCTCGGGGTTCTCGATCAGATATTGCTTGATGAACTCGCCCATTTCCTTCTTCTGCTTGTCATCGAGGGCATGGGCGGGCAGAGAAGCGAAAGCCATGGAAAGGGCCGTTACGCTGGCGAGAAGGGTTGAACGGAGAAGATGCGCCATATCGGTCCTCATACTGTGCGGCCAATGCCTCATGAATGTTATGATGCAATTACCTTACTTTAAGCCAAATGCCATACGCCAAAAATAGTTGTCCGCATTATGGTCGCACGATTGTGAAGCGTGTGATTCTGGGGCAAGTCTCTGAAATACGGTTCAGGAAAGAGCATGCCCTTGATAACGATGTCGAAGCGGAGCGCAGTCGAACCCTTTCACGCCATGGATATTCTGGCGGAGGCGAACCGGCGACGGCAGGCGGGACGCCCCGTCATTTCCATGGCGGTCGGCCAGCCTTCCCATCCCGCACCGAAAGCCTCTCTGGCGGCCGCGCAGGAGGCGCTGAAGCATGGGCGGATCGGCTATACCGATGCGCTGGGCCTGCGTGAATTGCGCGAAGCGATTGCCGGTCACTACCGGCTGCGCCACCAGGTTATCGTCGATCCGGCGCGCATTGCCGTTACCACCGGGTCTTCTGCCGCTTTCAACCTCGCCTTCCTCAGCCTTTTCGATGCCGGTGATCATGTCGCGATCGCAAGGCCCGGTTATCCCGCCTATCGAAATATCTTGAAAGCGCTTGGCCTCAATGTCGTGGAAGTGCCGGTAACGGCGGAAACCGGCTATACACTGACGCCTGCCAGCCTCGAGCGGGCGGAGACGAGGGCGGGCTGCAAGTTGAAGGGCGTGCTCCTGGCAAGCCCGGCCAACCCAACCGGCACGGTCACCGGCCGCGAAGCGCTGAAACGGCTGGCAAACTATTGTGAAAGCCGGGATATCGCCTTCATTTCCGACGAGATCTACCACGGCCTGACTTTCGTCGGCGAGGAAACGAGCGCGCTCGAACTCACCGACAATGCCGTCGTCATCAATTCCTTCTCGAAATATTATTGCATGACCGGCTGGCGCATCGGCTGGATGGTCCTGCCGGAAAACCTCGTCCGTCCGGTCGAATGTCTTGCTCAGAGCCTGTATATTTCACCGCCGGAACTATCCCAGCTGGCGGCAACCGCAGCCTTTTCGGCGGCGGAGGAACTGGACGTCTACCGGGAAAGCTACCGCACCAACCGCGATTTCCTGATGACTCGCCTTCCGGAAATCGGCCTGCCGCTGGCGTCTCCCATGGATGGAGCATTTTACGCCTATGTCGATACCAGCCGCTTTTCCAATGACAGCATGGATTTCGCCAAACGCATGCTGGCGGAAATCGACGTGGCGGCGACGCCCGGCATGGATTTCGATCCAGAGGAGGGCCACAGGGCGCTGCGCATTTCCTATGCGGGTTCGGTGTCGGATATTGCCGAGGCCGTTGGGCGCATTGCTGGTTGGCTGAAATAAGCCCTCGGGTTCTTCTCGCCTTTGGCGGGGATCAGGCGGGCGAGCAACCGAAGGTGCTGGCAAAGGCCTTTTCACCCTTTGTGGTGAAGGTCAGCACGCGCCCGTTTCCTTGCCGCAGCCAGTCGCGCTGCTGCATGGCTTTCAGAAGCGATGCGCCGAGCCCGCCGCCGAGGTGGTGACGACGTTCGCTCCAGTCCAGGCAATGCAGGCAAACCGGGCGCCTTGCCTTTTCCAGCGGCGAAAGATCAATGCCGAAGCTCGAGAAGAAACCCCGCCCGCTATCCGTAAGTGCGGGATCGTCGCCTGACGTTACGAGACCTTTTGCGGTGATAGTCGAAAGCAGTGCCACGCCGCTTTCTCCGGCCAGATGATCGTAACAGATGCGCGCCTCGCGAAGCGCGGTGTCCTTTGGTCCGGTACGCACGCGCACGGCCCCGGTGCGCTGCGCAAGTCCCATCAGCGCTTCAAGAACCTGCGCCACATCCGCGTCGGAAAGCCGGAAATAGCGATGCCGCCCCTGTTTTTCCGCTTTCAGCAATTGGGCGTCGGAGAGTTTTGACAGATGCCCGCTAGCGGTCTGCAGGGTCACGCCGGCGGCTTCGGCAAGCTCGCTTGCCGTCAGCGCGCGTCCGTCCATCAGCGCCGTCAATATGTTGGCGCGTGCGGGGTCGCCGATCAGAGCGGCGACATTTGCGATCAAGGGTCCGTCTTTCATAGTTCGATGATAGCCGAAGCATTGATGTGAGGCAATGGCGTAGACAGGGAAGTCAGAACACGAGGAGACCGACGATGCTGACCTGTTTCATCCGTTACGAGATCAACCCCTTCAAGGTCGATTCTTTCGATCAATATGCCCGCAACTGGGGTGAGGCGATACCGCGCTGCGGCGCCGATCTGATCGGCTATTACGCACCGAAAGAGGGATCGAGCACTATTGCCTACGGCGTCTATAACATCAGAAACCTTGCCGCGTACGAAGCCTACCGGGCGCGACTTGCCGCCGACCCGGCAGGGCGGGAAAACTATGAATTCGCCCGGCGCGAGCAATTCATCCGCCGTGAGGACAGGCTGTTCCTGAGGCTGGCATCTGCGCCGCACGGCGGAGGCGGACGATGATCGCCGTCATCTTCGAGGTCTGGCCGGCTGAGGGCGAAAAACAGCATTATCTCGATATTGCCGCCAGCCTGCGCGCCGAGCTCGAAACCATCGACGGATTCCTGTCCGTCGAACGCTTTCAGAGCATCGGCAATCCCGACAAGATGCTTTCGCTGTCATTCTTCAGGGATGAGGAGGCGGTGAAGGCATGGCGCAACACCACGTCGCATCGCGCAGCGCAGTCGCTGGGACGGTCCGGCGTCTTTTGCAATTACCGCCTGCGTATCGCCACCGTGATGCGGGACTATGGTTTGAAGGAGAGGGAGGAGGCCCCGATCGACAGCAGACAGGTCCATGCGGCGGATAATCAAGTGCGGCGTTGACGGGCCTTCAGATCAGTTTTTCTTCAAGCCGGTCCAAGGCTTTCTGGTTCGAACTCGCTGCCAAAACCCGCTATAGATGGAGCGGGTTATGGATGGAGAAGGGCTGCCACGCGGCGGTCCGCCCGATTGGACATGGAGAGAAGAACGATGTCGGCAGAAAAAGTGGCGATTGTGACGGCAGGCGGCAGCGGCATGGGCGCGGCCGTGGCGAAACGTCTAAGCGCTGATGGTTACAAGCTCGCGATCCTGTCGTCCTCCGGCAAGGGAGAGGCGCTGGCGAAGGAACTGGGCGGCATCGGCGTCACCGGCTCCAACCAGTCCAACGACGATCTCAATCGACTGGTGGAGCTGACGCTCGAAAAATTCGGCCGTATCGACGTTCTCGTGAACAGTGCAGGCCATGGCCCGCGCGCCTCCATCCTCGATATCACCGATGAGCAATGGCACACGGGTCTCGATGTCTACCTGATGAACGTCATCCGCCCGACACGGATTGTGGCTCCTTTCATGGTGAAACAGAAAGCCGGGTCGATCGTCAACATCTCGACTGCCTGGGCTTTCGAGCCGAGCAGCATGTTCCCGACTTCTGCAGTGTTCCGCGCCGGCCTTGCTTCCTACACCAAGATTTTTTCCGATACCTATGCGGCCGACAATGTGCGCATGAACAATGTTCTGCCCGGTTGGATCGATAGCCTGCCAGCCACGGAAGAGCGCCGCCAGGCTGTGCCGATGCAGCGTTACGGAACGAGCGAGGAGATAGCCGCAACCGTTGCCTTCCTCGCCTCGGAAGGTGCGGGTTACATCACCGGCCAGAACATCCGCGTCGATGGTGGTCTGACACGGTCTGTTTGACGATTGGCATATCGGGCTTCCGTCACCCCGGACTTGGTCCTTTGCCAACGCGGTCAAGTCCTTGATCGGGAGAGATTTCTTTCACGGCGCAGACGCGCCGTGGCTGGATGCCGGATCGATTACGGCATGAGATAAACCTAACATCCGCCAACAAAGCAAAACGCCCGCAACATGGTTGCGGGCGTTTTTCGTTTCAGTGTCTTCTATCAAAAGAAGCCTTTGCGCTGCCACCAGCCGCCCTTGCGCGGCTTCGGCTCGTCGCCGTCAGGGTTGGCGGGCGTGCCCGACGAGGTCACGACCGGCTCCGAATTCGAGACATTGCTGCCCCGGTTCGCGCGAACCTTTTCTTCCGCCGCGGGTGCTACGGCTTCCGAACCCAGATCGGCCGAGGCTTCACCCACTTCGTCGAGGGCGACATCGACGACGGTTTCCACAACGACTGCGGGTTCGACGATTACCGGCTCGACCGTTTCAACGGTTTTGGCCGCGACTTCAGCCTGCGGTGCCGCTTCAGCCGGCGGTACGTCTTCGGTCTTGGCCTTCGCCTTTCGGGTGCGGCGCGGTTTCTTCGGGGCTTCCGCTTCCACAACGTCGGCAACCACACCTTCCACCACTTCGGCAGCGGTAGGCACTTCGGTTACGGATGCTGCGGCGGAAACCTCTTCGCCTTCGCCTTCCGTTTCGCCTTCTTCGCCGGACTCATTGCCTGCGGCATCGAGAGCCTCGTCTTCAGCACGGTTGCGACGGCCGCCACGCTTGCCACGACGGCGACGCTTGCGCTTGCCTTCTTCATCAGAGCTTGCAGCTTCGTTCACACCGTTTTCATCGGTGTCGTCTGCGGCTTCATCGGTTTCGACGCCATCTTCGTCGTCCGCATCATCAGCGCCGGTGTCATCGCCAGCCTGCGCATCAACTGCACCGTTCTGGTCGTTCTGTCCGCCCTTGCCACGACGGCGACGACGACGCTTGCGCTTGCGCTTGCCGTCTTCACCATTGTCGCCCTGCTGCTGTTGCTGGCGCGGCTCGCTGGCCTGCGCCTTGACGATTTCTTCCTCTTCTTCGTCCTCTTCCACCTCAGCAACGAAATCGTCTTCCTCTTCCACGAAGCTCGGGAGCATCTGGATAAGGCTTTCGATCTTCACCGGATTTTCAACCGCTTCACCACGATCGATGGCGAAATGCTGCGCGCCGACGCCGGCATCGGCCGCAATGATGATCGCCACACCGAAGCGGCCTTCATAATCGACAATCGTGCCGCGCTTGTGGTTGAGCAGATAGAGAGCCGTTTCCGGCGTGCAGCGCACGGTGATGTTGTGAGTCGTGTTGCGCAGCAGATATTCCTCAACGCCGCGCAGCACGTGCAGTGCGATGGAGGATTCCGAGCGAACGTGACCCGTGCCGCCGCAATGCTGGCAGACCTGCGTGGTCGATTCCAGCACCGAAGCGCGGATGCGCTGGCGCGACATTTCCAGAAGGCCGAAATGCGAGATACGGCCGACCTGGATGCGCGCCCGGTCGTTTTTCAGGCAGTCCTTGAGCTTCTTCTCGACGGAGCGGTTGTTGCGCTTTTCTTCCATGTCGATGAAGTCGATGACAACAAGACCGGCAAGGTCGCGAAGACGCAGCTGGCGAGCCACTTCTTCCGCCGCTTCCAGATTGGTCGTCAGCGCCGTTTCTTCGATGGAATGCTCGCGGGTCGAACGACCGGAGTTCACGTCGATGGCAACCAGAGCTTCCGTCTGGTTGATGATGAGGTAACCGCCCGATTTCAGCGTAACCTGCGGCTGCAGCATGCGGTCGAGCTGGGCTTCGATGCCCGAGCGCGAGAAGATCGGGTGGATGTCGCGGTAAGGCTGAACCACCTTGGCGTGGCTCGGCATAAGCATCTTCATGAAGTCTTTTGCTTCACGGTAGCCTTCTTCGCCCGAAACGATGATCTCGCTGATATCCTTGTTGTAGAGATCGCGGATCGAACGCTTGATGAGCGAGCCTTCCTCGTAAACGAGGCAGGGGGCCGTGGAGTTCAATGTCAGCGTGCGGACGTTTTCCCACAGGCGCATCAGATATTCGAAGTCGCGCTTGATCTCGACGCGGGTGCGGTTGGCGCCTGCAGTACGCAGAATGACGCCCATGCCCTGCGGAACTTCCAGATCGCGCGCGATTTCCTTCAGGCGCTTGCGGTCGGTCGGCTGGGTGATCTTGCGGGAAATGCCACCGCCGCGTGCGGTATTCGGCATCAGCACGGAATAACGGCCAGCAAGCGACAGATAGGTGGTGAGTGCGGCACCCTTGTTGCCGCGTTCTTCCTTGGCAACCTGCACGAGAAGGATCTGGCGGCGCTTGATGACTTCCTGAATGCGGTACTGCTTGCGCGGCTTGCGGGCAACGCGATCGGGAACCTCTTCCATGGCGTCTTCGGCGCCGACGGATTCGATCACTTCCTTTTCGTGATGATCGTCATCGTCGTCGTCGTCATCATCGTCATTGCCACGGCGAAGACCCTCGACTTCCTCGGAAATCGTATCTGTATCGACCATGGCAGCCATTTCGCCGCCCGTGCTGCCGTCTTCTTCGGAAGAGGCCTCAGCAGTAGTGTCGGAAACGGCTTCTTCTTCCGCGACCTTCTTCTTGGCGCGGGGGCGGCGGGTACGCTTCTTCGGTGCTTCTTCCGCAACGGCCTCGACGGCCACAGCAGTCACGTCTTCGGATACCTCTTCGGCAGCGGCAGCGGCAACGGTTTCGTCCACGACCACGGCGTCAGTCGTCTCGCTGACGGCAACGATGCCGACATCCGGCTGCTCCGCCTGCGACAGATCGACAGCCGGTGCGCCGGGCTCAGGGGCGTCAGCCGATTCGAAGTCGTCGCTGCGGCGATGATCCTCGGCTTCCGCCTTGAGGAGTGCCTGACGGTCGGCGAGCGGGATCTGGTAATAGTCAGGGTGGATTTCCGCAAAAGCGAGAAACCCGTGGCGATTTCCACCGTAATCGACGAATGCCGCCTGAAGGGAGGGCTCAACCCTCGTGACCTTGGCAAGGTAGATATTGCCGCGAATCTGTTTCTTGTGCTCCGATTCGAAGTCGAATTCCTCGATCCGGTTCCCACGGACAACGACTACGCGTGTCTCCTCTTCGTGGGAGGCGTCGATAAGCATTTTGTCTGCCATGTAAGCTGTGCTCCTCGGCGCAGCCTTGTTTTATACGAGAACAGGCCCGCCACACGGACGAGCCTTTCATATGAGTGCAAGGATGTGCCGGAAATGAAGTCTCCAGCCGGGCCTCTGTAAACAGGCAGCATCCGGACCGACGGCGAGGCGCTTGGCCTGCTCCTGGTATCCGGTTCATATGAAAACTGCTGCGACATCATTGGCCAGGCGGAACGACAATAATATATAGACCCCTTGGGGTCCGATGAATTTGCTCTCCTCAGAGCAGCGGTGGCATTGCCACCGGGTAGGTCTCCGGCCACGGCCGGAATTGATCCAGTTTCAGGATAAATGTAACGACGGCAGATGATTGCCCGTTTTGCAGCGCCAGCGTCTTTTTCGATTGGCAGCCGGCGGGCATCTATCCCGTCAACACTTTTAACCCTCATCCTTGTTGTATGTTTTCTCTGTCATAATAGCAATAGGCTGGCTAAATATGCCATATTGTTGGTGGAATTTCCGGGTTAACAATTGGTTCACCAACGCCTGCGATTGTGGGGCGCAAACGCACAAACACGTGTCCGGCGTGGCCGAAATTACGACGTTCCCGGCACTTTGCCGCACCATTTATGAAAAATGACTGAAATACGGAATTTCTTGAAGACCATGAATTTCACGCGCAGCGCAGCGATATTCGATGGGGCAGGGCCGCTTGGCGCGCGAATCGCGCGGCTTGCGGGTGCCCTTGTTTTGCCGGTTGTCTTTTCGGTCGCCGCATTCGTCTCCTGCGTTCCACAGGCCTTGGCCGTGGAGCCGCTCATCGCCAATCAGGCACGCATCATAGGCGACGAGGCGCGCACGCGCATCGTTCTCGATTTTGCCGAGGAGCCGGAATTCGACATTCACTATCTCGATTCGCCCGCCCGCATCGTCGTGGACTTTCCGGCGGTGAATTTTGCGTTCCCCGCATCGGCTCTGGCGCCAACCGGCCTTTTCTCGGACATTCGCTTCGGTAGCATGGGGCAAGACAGCGCCCGCATCGTGCTGACGGCAAAAAAGCCGGTTCAGGTGGCGGTTGCTGAAACCAAGAAGGGCGAGGACGGCACATCGTTCCGTTTCGTCCTGGATGCGGAGATCACCACCAAGGCCAAATTCGCCGAACTGGTGAAAGAGCAGCAATGGCGCGCGCCGGCGCCGGTCTCGACAGCGGCGATCACGCCTGACGACAACACATCGCGGCAAACGGATTTCGTCATCGCTGTTGATGCCGGTCATGGCGGCATCGATGCCGGCGCTTCCGGTGGCGTAACCGGCACGGAGGAAAAGGTCATCACGCTGACCTTTGCCAAGGAACTTGTGGAGCGGATGAACCGGGAGCCCGGCATCAAGGCGTTCCTGACGCGTGATTCCGACACGTTTCTCGCTCTGTCCGAACGGGTCACGATCGCCCGGCAGAACAATGCCAACCTGTTCATTTCATTGCACGCCGATACACTGAAGCAGAAGGGCATCCGGGGCGCGACCGTCTATACATTGTCAGACCGCGCCTCAGACCGCAGGGCGCAGGAGCTGGCCGAGCGCGAAAACAAGTCCGACCAGATTGCCGGTGTGGCAGCCTCCAGCGAGCCGCCTGAGGTGGCCGATATCCTTCTCGATTTCACCCGGCGCGAAACGCAGGCCTTTTCGGTGACGCTGGCAGAAAATATCGTATCGTCCTTCGAGGGACAGGTCGGCCTCATCAACAATCCGCATCGTTATGCCGGTTTCATGGTGCTGCGCGCCCATGACGTGCCATCGGTGTTGCTGGAACTCGGCTTTCTCTCCAATCCGGAAGATGAAAAACTCCTTCTTGATGCGGAATGGCGCAAGAAGGTCGCCGATACGCTTGCAACTGCGGTCGGACGATACCGCACCAAGGCCATGGCGAACGGCGGCTGAAGGGCCGGGCGGGCGGGCGGCGCCCCCGTTGTCGCCGTGCCCCTTGCTGCCGAAAAGCTGTTCAATTCTTGGGCCTTGCGGACGATTACGTTGGCGAAGCCCTATTTTACTCACATTCGCCGCGTTATTGCGGAAGCGGATTCTGTGGTGATCCGCCATTGCGGCTGGAACCGCAATTGCGGCAGTCGGCCCGGTAACATATCAGCGAATGCTGTCGTTCCGGCTTGTCATCGAAGGTATGGTGTGCAAAACGGCACGCGATATGCAAGGATGCGCCCGTATCATCGGGCGTTGATGGTTACGATTCGAATTATCGGTAGCTTGGTATGATCAGACTGATTGGATATTTTTTCGGCTTGGCCAGCGTGCTCTTTCTGTGCGCCGCCGCCGCCGGTGCAATTTATTTGCACGGCGTGACGAAGGACCTGCCGGATTACGCAGTTCTGAGCACTTATGAGCCGCCGGTGACAACCCGCGTGCACGCCGGCAACGGCGCGCTCATGGCGGAATACGCCCATGAAAAACGCCTGTTCCTGCCGATCCAGGCTATCCCGGACCGGGTGAAGGCAGCCTTCCTTTCGGCGGAAGACAAGAATTTCTACAACCATCCGGGTGTGGACATCTGGGGTCTCGGCCGTGCCGTTCTCGTCAACCTCCAGAATATCGGCTCCGGCCGTCGTCCGGTCGGCGCGTCCACAATCACCCAGCAGGTGGCAAAGAACTTCCTGCTCACCAACGACCAGACCTTCGACCGCAAGCTCAAGGAAGCGCTTCTGTCCTTCCGCATCGAGCAGACCTATTCCAAGGACAAGATCCTCGAGCTTTATCTCAACGAGATCTTTTTCGGCCTGAATTCTTACGGTATCGCCGGTGCGGCACTCACCTATTTCAACAAATCGGTCACCGAACTGACGATCGCGGAAACCGCCTATCTCGCGTCGCTGCCGAAGGGCCCGGCCAACTACCATCCGATCCGCCGCGAGAAGGCGGCGCTGGAACGCCGCAACTGGGTGATCGACCGTATGGCCGAGAACGGCTACATCACGGTCGGCGATGCCGAGGATGCAAAGAAGCAGCCGCTTGGCGTCAATCTGCGCCGTGGCGGCGCGCATATCTTCGCGTCTGACTATTTCGCCGAGGAAGTCCGCCGCCAGATCGTCGAGAAATACGGCGAGCAGGCGCTTCTTGAAGGCGGCCTTTCGGTTCGCACCTCTTTCGATCCGCAGATCCAGATGGAGGCGCGCAAGGCGCTTCAGGACGGTCTGGTGCAATATGACGAGCGTCGCGGTTTCCGTGGACCCGTCGAAAAGATCGAGACAACCGGTGACTGGACTGCGGCGCTCGCCAAGGTAAAGGGCCTTCGCGACGTTCCCGAATGGAAGATCGCAGTTGTCCTCGCCGTTGCTGCCGATGGTATCGATATTGGCGTGCAGGTCGACCCCGATGCCGAGGATGGCGACAAGCGCACACGCGGCCATATCTCCGCTGAAAACATGCGTTGGGCCTATCGCGATGCCACAGGCAAAAAGCCGACGGCTAAGTCGCCGGTTGGCGTTCTGGCTGTTGGTGACGTCGTTTACGCACAGCCGCTGTCCGGTTCCGGCAACGAATATCGTCTGCGCCAGCCCCCGAAGGTGCAGGGCGGCATGATGGTGATGGATCCGCACACTGGCCGCGTTCTGGCCATGGTCGGCGGCTTCTCCTACGCGCAGTCGGAATTCAACCGTGCCACGCAGGCGATGCGCCAGCCCGGCTCCTCCTTCAAGCCGTTCATCTATGCGGCTGCACTCGACAACGGCTATACCCCGGCCTCGGTCATTCTAGACGCGCCAATCGAGGTTGTTTCGGGCGGCCAGGTCTGGAAGCCGCAGAATTACGGCGGGGGTTCCGCCGGTCCTTCGACCCTGCGTCTCGGTATCGAAAAATCCCGTAACCTCATGACAGTGCGTCTGGCGCAGGACATGGGCATGAATCTGGTCGCTGAATATGCCGAACGCTTCGGCATCTACGACAAGATGCCGCCGCTTCTCGCAATGTCGCTCGGTTCGGGCGAAACAACCATCATGCGCATGGTCTCGGCCTATTCTGTGATCGCCAATGGCGGCAAGCAGATCAAGCCGACGCTGATCGACCGCATCCAGGACCGTTACGGCAAGACGATCTTCCGGCATGAGGAGCGTGCCTGCGAGGGCTGCAACGCCACCAGCTGGCAAAATCAGGATGAGCCGGTCATCGTTGATAACCGCGAGCAGGTTCTCGACCCGATGACCGCTTACCAGACGACCTCCATGCTTGAAGGTGTCGTGCAGCGCGGCACGGCGGCGGGCAAGATCAAGGTCGATCTGCCGGTTGCTGGCAAGACGGGCACCACCAACGATGAAAAGGACGCCTGGTTCGTCGGTTACACGCCGGACATGGTTGCCGGTCTTTATATCGGCTTCGATTCGCCCGCACCGCTTGGGCGCGGCGGCACCGGTGGTTCGCTGTCGGCACCGATCTTCGGCGAGTTCATCGCCGATGCGGCCAAGCACCTGGAACCGAGCAAGTTCATCGTGCCTGAAGGCATGAAGTTCATCGCCGTCAACCGCAAGACCGGCATGGCCGCTTCGGAAGGCGAACCTGATACGATCATGGAAGCCTTCAAGCCGGGCACCGGCCCGGCCGATACCTTCTCGGTGATCGGCGCGGAAGGCATGTCGCAGGAGGATATTCTGAAGACCTCGCCACAGGCCCAGCAGGCCATCACCGGCGGTGGCGGCGGTCTTTATTGATACCAGTCTTATGTTTGGCGGGGGGCGCGGGTCTTTACATCCGCGCCCCCCGCATTTATTTGAGCTACCAGTTTAAATGAAGGCGAAGAACCAGCGAAATGCGCAATGAAATTGTGAACGTAGTCGACGAAATCAAGCAGGCCATAAGCCTGCTGAGGAGGCATCTTTGACTGGGACCAGGCGATAAGACGACTGGACTGGTTGAATAACAAGGCAGAGGACCCGACCCTCTGGAACGATGCCACCGAAGCGCAGAAATTGATGCGCGAGCGCCAGCAGCTGGATGACAGCATCAATGGCGTGAAGGCGCTTGAGCAGCAGCTCAAGGACAATGTCGAGCTGATCGAACTCGGCGAGATGGAAGGCGACGACGAGATCGTCAAGGACGCCGAAGATGCGCTGAAGGCGCTGAGGAGCGAGGCGAACCGCCGTCAGGTGGAAGCCATGCTTTCCGGTGAAGCTGATAGCAACGATACATATCTCGAAGTTCATTCCGGCGCTGGCGGTACGGAAAGCCAGGACTGGGCCAACATGCTGCTGCGCATGTATACCCGCTGGGCCGACCGCGAAGGCTTCAAGGTTGAAGTGCTGGAAGTTCATGACGGCGAAGAGGCCGGCATCAAGTCCGCGACGATCCTCGTCAAGGGCCACAATGCCTTCGGCTGGCTGAAGACGGAATCGGGCGTACACCGCCTCGTCCGCATCTCGCCCTATGACAGCAATGCGCGTCGCCACACATCGTTCTCCTCCGTTTGGGTTTACCCAGTGGTCGATGATTCGATCCAGATCGACATCAACGAGAGCGATTGCCGCATCGATACCTATCGTTCGTCCGGTGCAGGCGGCCAGCACGTCAACACCACCGATTCGGCCGTGCGTATTACCCACATACCGACCGGTATTGCCGTGGCCTGCCAGCAGGAGCGTTCCCAGCACAAGAACCGCGCCAAGGCGTGGGACATGCTGCGCGCCCGCCTTTACGAGGTGGAACTGCAAAAGCGGGAAGATGCGGCAAACGCTCAGGCCGCATCCAAGACGGATATCGGCTGGGGCCATCAGATCCGTTCCTACGTTCTGCAGCCCTACCAGTTGATCAAGGACCTGCGCACCGGCGTGGAAAGCACCGCACCCGGCAACGTGCTGGATGGCGATCTGAACCAGTTCATGGAAGCGGCCCTCGCGCACCGCATCAGCGGTGGCGCAGACGTGGAAGTGGCTGATATCGACTGACGCGCCACAGCGTCGCTTGAAAAAATCACCCCTCGCAAACCCATTGCGAGGGGTTTTTCGTTGGAGGAGATGCATGAAACAGGCGCTTTACATCGTCGACGTTCAGCCGAGCTTCAATCCGCCGGCTGCGCTTGTGGCGGAAATATCCGCCCTGGCCGCCACCATGCCAAGCGTTGCCAGCGTCGAGCGCCATGATGAAAGCGTCACGCCTTTCGAGCGGCAACTCGGCTGGAAGCCGGGCAGGGACGACTGCTCGCTGGTTGCGGCGGACTGGATTTTCATAAAGCATGGCTACGCTCCGCCAAGGGCGGCTATCGACCACCTCCTGTCTCTAAAGCTCGACAGGGTGCTGGTCTGCGGCATTCAGGCCGATACCTGCGTGCTGGCTGCGGGTTTTGCCCTGTTCGATGCGGGGCTTCATCCCACGCTTCTGCCATGGCTGACGGTGGGCTCCAGCCTCGATCGCAGCGGCGAACTCGGCGCAAGACTATGGAAACATCATTTCGGTGCGGTTCTGGCCGGGCCGCATGAGCTTAACGCGTAGAGAATATCCAGTAAAACTGCGTATAATCCACGAGGTAGAGAACCTCCAACGATTCCGTTCAAACCGACGTTCTCTCGCCCTCAGTTCGAGGCCTTTTCGATCTTCATCTCGCCGAGTTCGTCGATCAGGATCGTCCAGCTTTCCGCTTCCCTGATCTGCGGATCGGTTTTCAGATAGACGGTCACAAACAGGCCGGGCGAGGCCGATGCACCGTTTGAGCTTTCGGGGCGAATATCCGTGACGTAGGACTTCATCTGGCTGAACTCTTCCAGCTCGATGTTTTCGAGAAGGTTCGGTCCGTTTGCGCTAGTGGCGATGCGCTGCAGATAGACTTTAGCGGTGCCATCGCCCTGGCGGATTGCAACCACCTTGTAATAACCGCGCGAGGGTGTCGCTGGCGGCGGCCGCAACTGGCCGTCAGGACCTTTCACCGGCTCAAGATTATGCTCTTCCCACATGCCGCTGCTGACAACGAAGATCGCCGATACCGGCAAGTTGTCGATGGCCTCCGTTTGCGCCCGCACGGGAAGCGCTGTGGCGGCGAAAATCAGGGCGGCAAGAAGAGGTTTTTTCAGGGGCATGGCCATCATCAGTGGTTGGCGTCAATTGTTGAATTGTTCGGCGAGAACGCGGTCTGACCATGAACGGTCCGGGTCCGAGAGAATTCTGGCCGTCCTGTCCTGCGATTGCGCAATCCGCACATGCCGTACGGATTTCACCTCCGTATGGTCGGCGACCGCGTTCACCGGACGCTTGTCGCGCTCCAGAACGTGAATATCGACCGTCACCTTGTTGGGCAAAAGTGCGCCGCGCCAACGCCTTGGCCGGAAGGCGCTGACGGGTGTGAGCGCCAGAAGCGGTGATTCCAACGGCAGGATCGGTCCATGGGCTGAGAAGTTATAAGCTGTCGATCCTGCCGGTGTCGCAACCATCATGCCGTCGCAAATCAACTCTTCAAGCCGCGTCTTGCCGTCCACCTCGACACGTAGCTTGGCGGCCTGATGCGATTGCCGGAACAGGCTGACCTCGTTCATGGCAAGTGCCGTAAATTCATCGCCGTCGGAATCCGTCGTCGTCATGCGCAGCGGATGAAAATCATTGCCGGTCGCCACCGCAATACGCTCGACCAGGCCGTCTACCCGGTAGTCGTTCATCAGAAAGCCGACCGATCCCCGGTTCATGCCATAGACCCGCTTGCCGGAATTCATCGTTTCGTTGAGAATTTGCAGCATGAAGCCATCGCCGCCGAGCGCCACGATCACTTCCGCCTCGTCGAAGGGCGTGTTGCCGTAAGCGCCTTTCAGCTCCTCCAGCGCCCTCTGCGCCTCCTCGGTTGCGGAGGCGACGAAGGATAGTGAACAGTTAGAATGCGACATTCGCTTCCCTCGGCAACAACGCATACCGGAATCGATATGCGGACGATGCTGTAACCTGTTGAAGCAGCTCACAATCTCCAAACGTCGATAAAACGGTCGATCGCAAGCCACAAGACGCATCCTTGGTACATGAAGACGGCAGCAGGCGACAAGGCCTTTCCGGCGGACAGGCGTTCACAGCAAGCGGGTTTGCCCGCGTGCGGTCCACAGCTTCTTGGTTTCCGGCCTTCGACAAGGGTTGCGATGCGGCGCGACGTGAGGCAACTTGCGCGAAACAAGCGGAACGGCGAGTGGCAGGAGACGGGCGTGGTGCTGAATTACAATATCTACGATGTCTTTACCGAGACCAAAATGGCGGGAAATCCGCTGGCAGTCATGTATGACGCGGATGGCCTCGACCAAGTGACGATGCAGGCGATAGCCAGAGAAATGAACCTCTCCGAGACCGTTTTCGTCAACCGCTCGGGCAACCCGGCCCACGCGGCTTCGCTGCGTATCTTCACGCCTTCGGGCGAGTTGCCTTTCGCTGGCCACCCGACTGTTGGCGCAGCGATCGCTATTGCCGAGCGCAATCGCAATGAAGGTGACGACGATATCGATATGGTCTGTGTGCTGGAGGAAAAGGTGGGTCCGGTCCGCTGTGCGGTGAAAATGCGCGCCGGTGCGGTCAGCTTCGCCGAATTCGACCTGCCGCGCAAATCGTCCCGCGTCACCCTGCCGCTCGATCATGCCGCACTTGCCGATGCGCTGGGCGTGAGCGAAGGCCATCTCGGCTTTGAGAACCACGTACCGTCGATCTGGACGGCCGGTGTGCCGTTCCTGCTCGTGCCGCTGCACAATATTGCCGCTATCAGCGAAATGGATTTCGACGCCAATCTCTGGCTGCGCACCGCACCGCTGGTGGAGGGGCGCCTTACGGCGGCCTATATCTACTGTCGCGGCGGCGTCAATCACGCGGCAAAGTTCCATGCCCGCATGTTTTCCCCGGAAATGGGGATTTCGGAAGACCCCGCCACCGGTTCCGCCGCCGCCGCCCTTTCCGGTGCAATCCATCATTTCGACGGCCTGACAGACGGTCACTATCCGCTCTTGATAGAGCAGGGCGTGGAGATGGAACGTCCTTCCCACATCCATCTGCGCATGGACATCAAGGACAACGAAATCGCCCGCGCCCGCATCGGTGGCCACGCGGTCCGTGTAGCATCGGGTACGTTCGAGATCTGATTTCAACGTGAGCGACTGAACTACAGTCAAAAAGCTACCTGCCGACCAAAAAGAAAAACCCCGGCCATGACCGGGGTTTTATTGTTTCTGGTCTTAACCAGAGATCAGTTGAACCGACCCGCCGCATGGGCAAGCATCGTGTAGACCTTGCCGGTATCGGAGGTGAGGTAGGACTGGGTGACTGTCCGGTCACGGTCCGTGCGGGCGACATCAGCGAGCAGCTTTTCGAAATCGGTGATGTAGCGGTCCACGGCGGTGCGGAATTCGGCCTCCCGCTCGTATTTGCGCTTGATCTCGTCAAACGTCGTCTGGCCCTTCAGCGTATAGAGGCGACGGGTGAAGACGTCACGTTCGCCGCGCTGGTACCGGCGCCACAGTTCCACCGAGGCATCGTGGTCGATCGCGCGGGCGATGTCGACGGACAGCGAGTTCAGCGATTCCACCATGTGACGCGGATTGCGGGTATCGGCAGCACGGGTCGGCTGCTGATCGCCGCTTGCGCGGGGTGCGGAAGCGGCGGCCGATTCCTGCGAGGCGCCGCGCAGAAGATCGCTGATCCAGCCACCGCCTTCTTCGCGGCGTGCGGCAGGAGCCGCAGTTGCCTGGGACGGGGCAGGCGCCTGACGGTTTTCGACCTGGCGGTTCTCAAGCGGCAGGGTGCCACGCAAGGCGGGTGCGGCTGCCGGCTGCGGCTGAGCCGGGCGTGGTGGCTGTGCCGGCGTGGCTGCTGCCGGCTGCGGACGCGCTTCGACACGGCGTTCAGCGGCAGGCTGGGTCGCGGCAATGGCGCGGGCGACGGGTTCGGAAACTTCCATCTGTTGGGTCGAGCGACCGACAAGCTGGGAAATATCCTGCAGGGCCTTGATCTGCTCGGAAACGGCGCGGCGCATCGCTGCGGCGCTTTCCTTGGCCTCTTCCGGCAGGTCGAACGCGCCACGCTTCAGTTCGGCACGGGTCGCATCCAGCTCGCGGCGGATATCGTGGCTGGAGCGGCGGATTTCGTCCGTCGCGCCGGCAAAACGGCTGACAGCTTCCTCAACTGCCTGACGCAGCGTTTCCTTGAGGTTGGCGGCGGCGGCATTGGATTTTTCCGAGGCACTGCCGAGCAAGTTGTCGACTTCCGAAAGCGAGGATTCGACACCGCCACGCAGGCGGTTGACCAGCTCGTCGGAATATTTCTGCGCGTCGGAAAGCGTGCTCTCGATCGAACGGCTGGCATCCTGACCAGCGGCGAGGAGGGCACCCCGCATGGTCTGTGCTGCCGAGCGGGCGCGCTGTTCCGTCTCGTCGAGCGAACGGCCGATATCGGAGAAGGATGCCTGCAGATTGTCACGCAGGTTGCCGGCGACGTTCTGCGAACGCTCCTCGGCCTCGTTGAGCGTGGTTTCCACCACGCTGACGACGCCGCGCATGGCGGTTTCGATTTCCTCGGAACGCTTGACTAGTCCGACAGACAGGCTGCGAAGTGCATCCTGACGCTCTTCCAGCGTACCGACAAGGCTCGACTGCGCGGCATTGAGCAGTTCGGACGCCTGGCTGAGAACCTTCGAATGTTCCTCGAAACGTCCGACGATGCCGGCAACCTGCGCCAGTGTCTGGCCGGAAATATTCGACAGACGATCGATCTTTCCTTCCAGCAGACGGCTGGAGCTGGACACCATGTCGGCGGCCTGCGAGGCGGATTCGGAGAAGCGGGTGGCCGATGCGTTCAACGCTTCGTCGGCCGTGCCGAATTCCTGCGCGGCGCGCTCAACCGCAGAGTTGAAGTTGTTTGCCGACTTTTCGACGATTTCGGCCATGCTGTTATGGGTCTGCGACAGCATATCCGTGCTCTGGCGCGTGGCGGCGACAAGCTTGTTTGCCACATCGCTGCCCGTGCGGGTGTATTTGTCGATACCTTCTTCGACGGCGTCGGCCATGGCCGTATGCGTCTGCGACAGCATGTCCGTGCTCTGGCGGGTTGCCGCGACAAGCTTGCTTGCTGCCTCGCTTCCGGCGTTGGCATAATCGCTGATCGCCTGTTCCACCATGCCGACCATGCCGCTGTTGCTCTGCGACAGAAGTTCGGCGCTCTGCTGGGCGGCGGAGACGATCTTTTCGGCGGCTTCGCGACCGATGGTGGCGTATTCGTCGACGACAGGCTTTGCCTTCTCTTCGATCAGGCGCGACAGTTCAGCAGAACGGCTGGCCAGCATCGAGTTGAGTTCGCGAGTGCGGTTGTCCAGCGCCGAGCGGATGGATTCGCCGCGCGCATCGAGAGCGGATTCGACACCGGTCAGGGTCTCGGAAATGACGCCCACCTGCGAGCGCACGACCGCTTCGGCCTCGGCAACCTTGTTGACGATGATGTTGCCCGCCTCGGAGAAGGTCTGGGCGACGGCTGCCGCCTGGCCGGACAGGCGTGTCTGTGCATCCGAGATGCGATTGACGATCTCGCCGGAGCGTTCTTCGATCGCCTTGGTGAAGGCGTCGTTCTGCGCCTGCACCTGTTCGGCGAATTCCGAGCCGGTTTTCGCAAGCAGGGCAGTGGAACGAACGGCTTCTTCGTCGATGCTCTGGGTGGCGGAAATGACCGCCCCACGCAGGCCGACCGCGAGTTCGCTCGCCTTGCCTTCGATGGTGCGGTTGACGTTTTCGAGGCCGATCGTCAGCGCGCGGTCCATGGTGCCGAGGCGTTCATCGATGCGGGCCGAACCGGCATCGAAGGTTTCCGCCAGACGGCTGGTGCGGCTTTCGAACGTGTCGGCAACCCGTATCGTCTGCTCGTCCAGAATGCCGGTGATACGTTGAGCAGCATCGTCGCTGGTGCGGGCGAAGGCGGCTGTCTTGTCTTCCAGCGCGTCGGCAAAGCGACGTCCGGCATCCTCGATCGACGTGTTGACGTTGCCGAGATCGCTCGACACACGCTCCTGCAGCGCTCCGAGCGAAGTCTCGATGCGGGTGCCGGTCTCGTCGAGCCTGCCCGTGACGCTTCCGATCGAGGTTTCGATCCGCGAGGAGAGAGCATCGGTCGCACCGCCGATTTCGCGGGCGGCCTCACCGATCTTGACGGCAATATCGCCGGCGCTGTTGCGAAGACGCTGTTCCAGCGTGGCTGCACTGCCGTCTATGGCCTTCTGCAACGTCTCCTGCTGGGTTTCGAGCGAGAGTTCGAGCATGCTGGCGCTGGATGCAACGGTGGTGCCGATCATCATCGCCTGCTCGGAGAGCATGTCGCCCATCTGGGTCGTGGCTGAGCTCAACGTCGCGGCGATATCCGCCTGGCGCTGCTCGAGCGCGGTACGGATGTCTTCATGCGATTGCGACAGGTTGTTTTCGAGGCGGGAGACGCCTTCTTCCACCGTCTGCGCAAAACGGCTGCTGCCGTCTTCCACGACGCTTTCGATGCGGTTCGCCGCGCCGGAGACGCTCTGCTCGATCAGGCCGCTATTGCGCTCAAGCGAGCCGGCAATGCGTTCGGCCTGCGAACCGAGCATGGTCTCCAGCCGCTCGTGGCCGCTGGCAAGTGCGTTTTCAAGCGTGAAAGCCGTCGATTCCAGTCGCTGGCCGACGCCTGCGGCCGCGAGCGACAGTGATGCGGTTCTGGCATCCATCGCCTCGGAGATACGCTCCTGAACGCCGGAAATCGTCATGTCGAGCGCCATGGTGCGGCTGTCGAGAGCGTCCGCGATGCGTTCTTCCGCACTGGAGACAATGCCGGAAAGGGCGGCAGTGCGGCTGTCCAGGGCATCGGCAATACGATCTTCGACCCCGGAAACCGCCGAGTGAAGCGCAGCGGTGCGTCCGTCGAGGATGTCGGCGATCTTTTCCTCGACACCGGAGAAGCTCAGGTCGAGCGCCATGGTGCGGCTGTCGAGCACGTCCGTGATCCGCTCTTCCGCGCCGGATACAACATTTTTGAGCGAAGCCGTGCGGCTGTCGAGTGCGCTGGCAATGCGGGTCTCGGCACCGGCCACCAATTCGCCAAGAACGGCGGTGCGGGTATCGAGCGCTTCGGTAATTTTTTCCTCGGCGCCGGAAAACGCCATGTCAAATGCCATGGTGCGGCTGTCGAGTGCATCTGCAATGCGTTCTTCAACGCCGGAGACGACGGCGTTAAGCGCTGCCGTGCGGCCATCAAGCGTTTCTGCGATACGGGTCTCAGCACCGGCCACCAATTCGCCAAGCACGGCGGTGCGGGTATCGAGTGCTTCGGTAATTTTTTCCTCGGCGCCGGAAAACGCCATGTCGAGTGCCATGGTGCGGCTGTCGAGTGCATCCGCGATGCGTTCTTCAGCCCCCGAAACGACGGCGTTTAGTGCTGCCGTGCGACCATCAAGCGTTTCCGCGATACGGCTCTCGGCACCGGCAACCACGTCGCCGAAGGTAGACGTGCGGCTGTCGAGTGCGCCCGCAATCCTCTCTTCGGCACTTGCCACAATGCCGGACAGAGCGGAGGTACGGTTGTCGAGCGTTTCCGACAGCCTTTCCTCGACGTTGGCGAAGGTCATGTCGAGCGAAAGCGTGCGGCTGTCCATCGTGTCGGCGATGCGTTCCTCGACGCCGGAAATGGCGCTGGAAAGAGCGGCCGTGCGGCCATCCAGCGTCTCGGCAATACGGTTTTCCGCACCGGATACGACGTCGTGCAGGGCAGCCGTGCGGCTTTCCAGCGTATCGGAAATGCGGTCCTCGATGCCGGAAACGGCGCCGGTGATGGCGGCGGCGCGGGTTTCGAGCGTTTCCGAAAGACGGCGCTCGACATCGGCAACGACGCTGTTGATTGCTGCTGCACGCTCCTCAAGCATCGCGGCTAGACGTTCCGCCGTGCCGGAGACCGAGCCGGTAATGGCCAGCGAACGGCTGGCAAGCGCCTCGTCGAAACGGTCCTGGCTTGCCGAAAGCGCGCCAAACAGGGCATTGCTGCGCTCCGCCAGCACGCCGTCGATCTTCTGGTGCGAATTGGCGAAGGCATCGGTGATTTCAGCGGTGCGCTGGCCGATTGCGTCGCTGAACGCGCGGGTACGGGTCTCAAGCGCGCTTTCGAGCATTTCCTGGCCGGTGCCCAGTGCGGTTGCAAGAGCAAGCGACTGGTCGGTCATGGTGTTGCCGATGCGCTCAAGTCCGCTGGTCAGCATGGTGTCGAGGGCTTCGGAGCCGCCGGCAACGGTTTCGTTGATCCGGGCGAGGCTCTCCATCAGCTTGCTGTCGAGGCTGCCGGCGCGCTGGTCGAAGGCACTGGCGAAATCCGCCACATGTTCGTCGAAGGCGGAGTTGACCTGGCCGACCGTCGCCTGCAGGCGTTCTTCATAGAGGCCGGAGCGAAGATCGAGATCCATGATCGCGTCATCAGCCGTGCTTTGCAGGCTCTGGCGGAAGGACAGGCCTTTTTCTTCAAGCGTCGTGGACAGCTTGTCGAGCACGTTATCCAGCGAGCCGCCGATGATCTGCTGGCCGCGATCGATATTGCGGTTGAGTTCGAGTGTGCGGGTGGAAAGGGTCTCGTTGAGCTGGCGGGTGCGTTCCTCGAGTGCGCTGTTGAGGCTTTCCGCGCCGCTGTCAAGCGTCGAGGCGTGGATCGCGAAGCGCTCCAGCAGCACTTCGCCGCGCTCGTCCAGCGTCGAGGTGAGGTTGTGCAGACGCATGTCGAATTCGCTCGACAGCGTTGCGCCCGAGGAATTCAGTGCCTGCAGCAGGTTTTCGGTCTTGGCGGCAATCAGGCTGCCCATCGCCTCGGTCGAGGCGCGCGATTTTTCGAGCAGCGCGGCCGAGCGTGTGTCGATCATCGAGGCGAAGGCCTCACCGGTGGTGGAAAGCCGCATCGAAAGCTCTTCGCCGACGATGGAAAGCTCTTCCTTGATCTGTTCCTGCGCGCCGACAATGGAGGAGCGGATGCGCTCCGCATGGTTGACGATGGCGTCACGCTCGGCGCTCAGTTCCTGCACGAGGCTGCGCACGCGCAGTTCATTGTCTGCATAGCTGCGCTCAAGCGCGTTGACTTCAGAATGGACGAGCGTTTCGAGTTCCGTCGCGCGGGCAATGGTGCGCTCGATGCCGTCGTTCATGGCCGAGACTTCTCGGCGAACCGCCTGGCCGACGGACATGATCCGGTCGGAGGCGACAGTTTCGGGTTCGGCAAGACGAAGGGCGACTTCTGCCATCGATCGGGCAGCGTTGCGCAGATCGCGGGCACGCGCCATCATGATCGCGAAGGCGAAGAACAGCATGATCGGAACGACGATGCCGACGACGATCGCCATCAGCCCAGGTATTGCGGCGAGATCGGCAACCGAGCCGATGTTCCAGAGTGCACTGCCGTAGATAAGATGCGCGATGCCGAGGCCGCCGAGCGCCCAGATCACCGACATGATCGTCGCGTTTCTGAGCGCGCCGCCGATGGAGCCGCCTTCGAGCGATTTCAGGATCATGGCCGGGCTGCGCTTGGAGCCGTCGTTGGCAGCTTCCAGATTGGGGGATCTGGGCGCCTGGTCGGCAGGCGCGCGCGCGGCCTCGGGAGCAGGGGTCTGTCTGCTTGCTTCCTTCAATCTGGCCTCCGGCTGCTTTGGCGCTGTCGTCTTCCGCGATTCCGGCTTGTCTTCGAAAGCACCAAGCTGCAGGGCGTCTTCCAACGCCTGAAATGCAGTCTCGTCGACAGAGTCGCTGATCTTGTTATTCGCCATGCGGTTACGCCTCGTTACACATACGCCCGGCTTCATGCCGTTTGACCATCTGCGACCCGCAAATGGACTGCCGCCATCATGCCAGCGGAACATTATCCCGTTAAAGAGAACAATTCCGCCATTACCAATCCCGAATTGCTGGTGGTCCAGCTTTCGGGCGAAATTACATCACTGTGCCGGAATAACAAAGCTTGAGCATAAGCCTCGTCGGAACGGCAGTACCGTAGTGACACATTTAGGTGTTCGAAACAATTAATGCGGGTTTGCCGCAGCAGCGAAGTGTCGGCTTTTTAACAGTTTTTAAACCTGAGTTTCACGCTGAACGCCTTGTTTCGCATAAGTTTAACATAAATTAACCATAGCAGAAGATTTTCGCCCGCGTCACGCCGTAATTTAAGCTGATAGCACCGGCTTCAATGCGTAAATACGACACAGATGTGACACGAAACAGGAAACGGCGAGACAAAGGAATTTCAGATATGGCAGCCGTCAGTATTGCTTTCGAAGCTCCGGATAATTTTGGTGGTGCGCCGGCCGCCGCGACAAGACCAATCGATTTCGAACATCTCGCCCGCCAGACGATGGGCGACAAGGAACTTGAAATCGAGGTGCTGCAACTCTTCAGCCGTAACGCCCGTGCTGCCCTGCATGAAATGGCCGGCGCTGACGACAAGACCGTCAAGGCAACTGCCCATCGTCTGAAGGGGGCCGCGCAGGCGGTTGGTGCCTCCACCGTTTCCACGGCGGCGGCGGCAGTGGAGGACAAGGGCAACGATAGCGCTGCTGTAGCCAGACTTGCGGCAGCGATTGTCGAAGCGGAAAATTTCATCCTCAAGCTCTGCCGTTAAGGCGAATCCAGTCTGTTTTACAGGGCCGGTTGCGCTTGGCGCCTGCGAGAAGCGGGTTGCCAAGGCGAACCGGCCTTTCTATGTGTTTGTTTAGAACAGTTCTTAGACACCATTTTGGATCTCCGGCATGACAAAACTGACCATTGTTGCCTTTGACGGCACGCCCCATGAACTCGACGTAAGCAACGGTTCCACCGTCATGGAGAATGCCGTGCGCAACTCCATACCCGGCATCGATGCGGAATGCGGCGGCGCCTGTGCCTGTGCGACCTGTCATGTCTATGTGGATGACGCATGGGCGGAACGCGTCGGCGGACCCGAGCCGATGGAAGAGGACATGCTGGACTTCGCCTTCGAAGTGCGCCCGACCTCGCGTCTTTCCTGTCAGATCAAGATGAAGGACGAGCTTGACGGCCTTGTCGTTCACGTTCCCGAACGTCAGGGCTGACGGCAAGCCGAATTATACGCCACAGAAAAAGCCCCGCTCACCTGTTAGCGGGGAGCGGGGCGAGGCGGGTACGCAGCATGCAAGCGAGGGAGGAAACACCTGCGAGCCTCAAGTGCGCACCGGGAGAACCGGAGGTGGTTTCGAACGCCAGACCCCTGCGGATCACCACCGTTAAAAACCATGTGAACAAGCTACAATGAGTCTTGTCGACCGCACCATGACGAGAAGTCACGGGTGATATCGAACATGACGTAACGTCATGTTAGCGTTGCGTTTCGCGTCCAGGGGAGTATGGGCGGAAAGGCGGCTCAGCGCCGGTTCTGGCCCTGTTCGATCCGGTTCTTCAAAAGCCGGGTCATGCGCGCGTCGAAGTTTTTCGATTCCACGATATCGAACCGCAACTGATCCTTGTCGTGCTCGTCCATCACGGTCTGGGTTATCTTGCCGACCATTGCCTGCAGCGTTTCACAGTCTTTTTGCGGACGAAGCCCCGTCAGTTGCCTTTCGAGCGAGCGGGCATGGCTGCGGGCGATTTCCGCGTGCCGTTCCTCGTGGCGCTTGATATCTGCAAGCAACGTATCCCAGATGAAGGCCAGTTCCGCCGTGGTGCGACGGCGGTTTTTCCATTGCGGCAGGAGAATACGGGTGTTCAGCAACACCTTGGTGCTTCCAACGCTGCACATGCCGTTTTTCTCGACATAGGTGAGTTCGCCGCCGAATTTGATCTCGGTGGCACCGGGATGGCGTGCGCCGGTGTTGCGCGTCAGCGGGCCATGCTTGGAAAGCTGCTTGTCGAGGTCAGCGGCGGTTTTACCGCTGATCGAAAAATAGGAATAGGTCTTGCTGACGATGGTTTCGGAAAAGGCCGATCCGGGCATGGAAAAGGCTAATGCGCCAGCGAAAACGGCGCAAAGAGCACGTGAAGAAATGGTCATAACCCGGCCTTCCGGTTGAACTTGAAAAACGTTTGCTGCATAGGCGGAGTGGAACTTATAAGAATTGGCATAACACTCCGTTATTCCCGAAAGGCGCGTGTTACGTGATAACAGCCGGCAGCAATGTGTGGCAAGCGGCCCATGGTCGCTCCCTGAAACTTGATGGACGTGGCCGTATTATGGCCATCGTCAATGCGACGCCCGATTCCTTTTCGGATGGCGGCCGTTATCTTGCCGTTGAAGCGGCTTTTTCCCATGCCCTGACCTGTGTCGAGGAGGGGGCGGATCTCATCGATATCGGCGGCGAATCCACCCGCCCGGGCGCGGCCGAGGTGACCGAGGGTGAGGAACAGGATCGCGTGCTGCCGGTTATCGAACGGCTCCGTCGCCAGACTGATGTTCTGATTTCCGTCGACACCTACCGCGCATCCACGGCAAGGCTGGCGATCGAGGCGGGCGCCCATATCGTCAACGATGTTTTCGGCCTGCAGAAGGACGGGAACATGGCGGGTGTGGTTGCCGCCGCGCGCGCGGGCGTCTGCATCATGCATACCGGGCGCGACAGGCAGAAGCGCGCCGATGTTATCGAGGATCAGTTCGAATTCCTCAATCGTTCGCTTGAGATGGCGGAAGCTGCGGGAATTGCCCGCGACGCCATCGTGCTCGATCCCGGTTTCGGTTTTGCCAAGGACGAGCGTGAAAATGTCGAGCTGATGGCGCGCTTTGGCGAACTTGCCGCGTTTGACCTGCCTGTTCTGGCCGGGACGTCGCGCAAGCGGTTCATCGGGTCGCTGACGGGCAGGGATGCGGCCCAAGAACGCGATATCGGAACAGCAGCGACGACAGTGATCCTCAGGCTGGCGGGTGCCGCGATTTTTCGGGTGCACAATGTCGCCGTAACACGCGATGCGCTGGCCATTGCCGACGCGGTTCTTGCCAAAGCGTCGGCAAGGCCCGATGCATAGATCAATAGATGCCGGAGTGCCGCATGCCTTAAAAGAGGCCGGCTATTCCGGTATAACCCCGCCATGGAGGCGATGCGATGAGCCGCTACACCATTATTCTTAAAAACTGTTCCTTTTTCGCCCGTCATGGCCTTCTCGAGCAGGAGGAAGTGCTGGGCCAGCGCTTTTTCGTCGATGCCGAGATGGAGGTTGAAGCGGGTAATGCGCTCGAAACCGACGATATCGAAAATACCGTCGATTATGGCGTCGCCTTCGCCGTTATCGAAAAGATCGTCGTCGGCCAGCGCCGTTACCTGATCGAGGCTCTCGCGAACGATATCGCCAAGGCCCTGCGCGCGCGTTATCCGCAGATTGTCTGGCTGCGTATCACGGTTCGCAAGCCCTCTGCGCCGGTTCCTGGCATTCTCGACTATGCGCAGGTGAGTGTTGAACACCGTGCCTGACAAGATGACAGTTGCCGCACTAGGCCTTGGCGGGAATATCGGTGACCCTGCGGCTGCAATGGCCAGAGCCTTGCGCGAATTGGATGCGCACGGCGATTGCCGGGTGCTGTCTGTCTCCGGGCTTTACCGCACGCCGCCCTGGGGTAAGACGGACCAGGCGGATTTTTTCAATTGCTGTGCGCTGGTCGAAACCTCGCTTTCAGCACCCGCGCTGCTGCAATTGTGCCTCGATATCGAAAAGGGCATGAAACGGGTCAGAACGGAGCGCTGGGGGCCACGCACCATCGATATCGACGTGCTGACCTATGGTAATGATGTTGTCGTTACGGAAAGCATTGAAGTGCCGCATCCGCGCATGACGGAGCGTGCCTTCGTGCTGATGCCGCTAGCCGATATCGCACCCGATCTCGAAGTCCGGGGCAAGCCCGTGCGGGAATGGCTGCGGCAGGCGGATAAAACCGGCATCATCAGCGCAAAAGAAAAACGGGAGTGGTGGACACTCCCGCTTGGCGATGGCTGAAAAGGTCACGGGTTTTACGGCTTGATCGAACCGACGGCGATCTGGTCGATGTCGCGCGCGAGTGTGACGCCGATAACCGGGATCATCTGGTCGGCGACCTTGACGGAAATGGTGATGTTCATCGAATTGTCGTTCGAGACGCGGGCGACCATGGCACCGTTGAGCTTGGCGCGATTGATGCCCACAACGACCTTATCGCCGCTGACCTGTCCAGAAATGATGTCCAGTCCCTTGCCTTCGGCGCCGTCGAGGAACTTGCCCTCGTAAGAGCCGCCCTTTTGGCTGATGACCGCGGACATGGGCTGGCTGAAGACGCCGACGCGGCAGGTGCCGGCGAGCTTGATGCCCGTCTGCTTGTCGTCGAGCGGCTCGCCCGTCAGGTCGCAGGTGAACTTGGTGCCCTTGTACTTGCCGGCGACGATTTCGCCCGGACCTTTCCAGCTTCCGGCAACGGAACGGAAAAACACGTCGTCGCGATCGCGCGATGCGGCATGGACGTCAGACAGGCCGAAGCTGCCGCTGACGGACAATATGGCGGCAAGTCCGCCCACAAGCGAAAAGAAGCGCGAATACATGATACTTTCCCCGGCGAAGAAGCCTGTTCGATAAGCGGCAATCTACCGGCGGAATGGTTAATGCTTGGTTTATTTCGGCTTTATTTACAGCTTCGTCCGTAACCTTTTGAGCCGTACAAGTCCGGCTGATCAGGCTTTTTGACCGGTTTTTCCGCCACCAAGATCGGGCGTGAGGTCAGACATGAAATCACCTATGCCGGGTCGCTTTACCGCCTTGAAGGGTAGCGGGCGGCACAGATCCATCGCCGCAATGCCGATTCGCGCCGTCATCAGACCGTTGATGACACCTTCACCCAGGCGTGCAGAGAGTTTTGAGGCAAGCCCGTGACCGAGAACCTGCTGGGCAAGCCCATCACCGACGGCGATCGAACCTGTGACCGCGAGATGGGCGACGACGTCACGCAAAAGCCTGAGCATGCCGAGCGTGCCCGGTCGGCCGCCGTAAAGTTCCGCCATGGCGCGCACCAGCCTTGTCACCTCGAACAGCACATAAGCGAGATCGACCACGGCGCGTGGGCTGACGGCGGTAACGACGGAGACGCGTTTGGAGGAGTTGAGTATCAGCGCGCGGGCCTGCCGGTCGAGCGGCACCAGCAATTCGCGTTCGGCAAGCTCGATCAGATGCGGCCCGTCGATCACGTCGTTTTCGGTGTCCTTGAGTGCGGCGCGCCCCTTGGCCGTTTCGGCGCGGTGGGAGAGAACTGCATTGAGGCGGGTAACGATGGCGCGGGCGGGTTTCGGGCTCTTGTCGAGGCTGGCCGTCTCCGCATCGGCTTTCAGCGATTGAACGGCGTTGAGCCGCATGATGCCGAACACTTCTCGTCCGACCAGAACGAGGACGGCAAAAAGCGCAACAAGGAGCGCAATGCTCGCCGTGTAACCCAGCCAGTCGGAGCGGGAAAAGAGATTGCGGATAAGCTGATCCGCCCAGAGCCCGAAGGCCAGCGAGAACAGCACGCCGAGTGCACCAAGCGCGAGCTTGCCGAAGGAGAAGCGGCTTTTCTTCGGCACGGCCACCGGCAATGCGGCGGCATCCGTCTCTTCAGGTGCTAAAAATGGATCATCCTCATCGGGCGTCAGGGAAATCTCGGTGTCGAAGCTGCGCGGTGCGCGTTTTTGCGCGACGGTTGGGCTTGCCGTTTCTTCGGTTTCGAGCGTGAAAGCCGCCGGGCGGCGTGTCTGCGGATCGTTTGGTGTGGGAGCCTTCATGCGAGCTTGTCTCCAAACAGGAACTGCATGGCGCGGTCGAGCCTTATGTGGGGAACGGAAAGCCGGATGCCGCCGCTGCCCGGTTCATCGATATTGGGGGGGCGGAAACGCACGACATTAACGTCCGGCAACGTCGCCTTGTCGCCATCCCTGTCGATGCTGCGGAAAAGCGGCTCCGGGTCTTCGGGCAGGTCGCCGGGAAAGATCGCCGTTTTACGGTTGCCGTCAAATATCTCGCCGTTGATTGTTTCACCCGCCATCGGCGTGCCGACGATTACCGGAAGCTCGTGACCGTCCTGTCTCACGCTTGCTTCCCGCGTAGCGCGCACGGAAGCTAGTGCCATGACCTCGATGCCGGCACCATTCATGCCGATGGTGGTGATGGCGCGGTCCACCAGACGGCGGGTTAGCCGTTCCAGCCGGTCGTGGCTTTCATGATGCAGGTGGTCGGCCTTGGTAGCGGCAATCAACACCTTGTCGATACGCCGGCCTAGCAGCGATGACAAAAGACTGTTGGTGCCAGGGCGGAAACAGGCGAGAACATCGCCCAGCGCCCTCTCCAGATCCTGCACCGCCTCCGGGCCGCGATTGACCGCCTGAAGAGTGTCGATCAGCACGATCTGCCGGTCGAGGCGGGCGAAATGTTCACGGAAGAAGGGTTTCACCACGATTGCCTTGTAGGCGTCGTAGCGCCGCTCCATCATGGCGCGCAGGGACCCCTTTGGTGCCTTGTCGTCTGTCAGGCCCGGCAGGGGCGCAAAGGTCAGCGCCGGTGATCCTTCCAGATCCCCCGGCATCAGCAGACGGCCCGGCGGCAAGGTGGAGAGCGACCGCTCGTCGGATTTGCAGGCCTTCAGATAGGCGGCGAAGCTTTCCGCGAGGCGTCGCGCCGTCATCTCGTCGGCGGGCGCATTGATGTCGAGCGAGGAGGCTATTGCCAACCATTCCTGCGCGAGTTCGGCGCGGATGCCATTTTGCGCCAGCGCGACGGTGCTGTCGCTGAAGCTCTTGTAGTCCTGCGAAAGCAGCGGCAGGTCGAGCAGCCATTCGCCGGGATAATCGACGATATCGATGGAGAGCTTACCTGCGGAAAACCAACGGCCCCAACCGCTGGCGCTCTGGTAGTCGAGCGTGATCCGCAGTTCAGAGATTGCCCGTGTCGAATCCGGCCAGAGCCTGTCGCGTACCAGAGCTTGAATATGGTCCTCATACTGAAACCGGGGAATGGCATCGTCCGGTTGCGGCTCCAGACGCACATTCGAGACGCGCCCGGAACGCATGGCCTCAAACAGCGGCAGACGACCGCCATTCAGAAGATTGTGGACGAGCGAGGAGATGAAAACCGTCTTGCCCGCCCGCGAAAGACCGGTGACGCCAAGCCGCAATGTCGGATTTGTAAGGGTGCTCGCACGGTCGGCCAGGTTGTCGAATGCAATGAGCGCACTGTCTGTCAGGGACGTAAGAGAAGGCGGCAATGGCAGTTTCCCAGCTATTTTTCACGGTCACAGCTGCAATATAGGAAGGGGCGGTTGCCCAAAAAAGAAGCGCGCCAATGGATTTTCAACGGGTCCTGCTTCGGCAACGCATTGGTCACACGCTGCTGCGGCTATTTGCCGGGCGAGAGAAAATCGACCAGCCGCCAGCGATTTTTATCATTCCCGGCACTGTCGTCGTGATCGAGAACTGCAAGACCGGAAGTCGGAAAACCGGAGGGCAGGGCGGCATGCAGCAGGTCCTCGCCTATCATCGCCTCCAGCGTCGCCTCCATTGTGGGGTTGTGCCCGACCAGCATCACGGACTGTGCGTCCGTTTGCGCGGCGATGAGAGAAAGATAGGTTTCGCTGCGCGCATTGTACATTTCGTCGATATAGACGATGTCGATGCCCTCGTTGAAGGCCCGCTGCCATGCCTGCGTGGTCTGCCGGCAGCGCGTGGCCGTGGAGGACAAGAGCACGTCCGGGCGGTAGCGCCGGTCGGCGGCAAGGTCGGCGATGATCTCCGCCTCGGCAAAACCGGCCTTGTTCAATCCCCGGTCGAAATCGCGTTCTCCCGGTGCCGCCCAGGCGGCCTTGGCGTGGCGCAAAAGATACACTCGGCTCGGAGAAGATGCTGTCAAGGGCGGGGACCGACGTTCGAATGGGAGGCAATGGAGGAATGCTACAGGATAGGGTTGCATGACCGCAAGTCCTCTTTCCTGTTGGTAAGTCGCGTTTAAGTGATTTAAGAAGAGATCGCTTGAATACGAATAAAGGATAAAAATTAGTCATTTAGATGATTTTTGTGTCAGTTTTAAAAATGCCTGAAAACTGATCTGTAGACTTGAATCAGCCTATATCATTGGAGTATACACCGCCGCATTGAGATGTTCTTCGAGGAGAATCGCGTTGAGTGAGAAGATCGATCTTAGCAAATATGTGCTCTCGGAAGACGACGAGTTCATGAATGCAAACCAGCGTGCCTACTTCCGCGCGAAGCTGGTGGCCTGGAGAAACGACATCCTGAGAGAAGCGCGCGAGACCCTCGGACATCTCGCCGAAGAAAGCGCCAACCATCCCGACCTAGCCGATCGGGCATCTTCGGAAACTGACCGGGCGATCGAACTTCGCGCCCGTGACCGCCAGCGCAAGTTGATCTCCAAGATCGACTCTGCCCTTCAGCGGATTGATGACGGCACTTACGGTTACTGTGAAGAAACGGGTGAGCCTATTGGCCTCAAGCGCCTCGACGCACGACCGATAGCGACCCTGTCCATTGAGGCGCAGGAACGTCACGAGCGTCGTGAAAAAGTCTACCGCGACGAATAAGGCGCAGCGTTGCTCCGGGCGCTTCGGCGAGCCGGCCAATGAACAAAACCAAAATGACAAAGGGCACGGATTTGTTTCCGCGCCCTTTTTTTGTTTTGAACGTCTGTCTGCCGACAGATGTGAACCTGTCAGCGGTCGCGGGTAACGGAAAGTTCGCCGAAAATACGCGCCATTTCCTTCTGCATGTCGCCATCCGGCGTTGCACCGGTAACAGGCGGCGAGACGGGTTCGGTTTTTGGCTTTTCCGCAGCAGCGGCGACTGCCTGTTCGCTATCCGCATCCTTGCTCTTGGCGATCTCCGCCTCAAGAAAGCTTTCGAAATCGCTGGCAAGGTCATCGGAAAACTTCGGCTCGGCGTTAGCGGAGACGACAGGCGGATTTTCAGGCTTTGGCGCAAAGGGCGCAGGCGCATCTTGCCCCGGTTTCAGGCCGGGTAGAACGCGCTCGCGCGCGGCATCCAGAAAATCTGCGGCATTCGTTTGGTCGATGACCGGTTCGCGCGCGGCAAAAACCGGCGGGGCAACGACCGTCGGCCGTTCTTCAGGAACCGTTGCCTGGACAGGCGGTGCGGGCGGCGCCGAGGGTAGAGGGGCCGGCGCGAAGGGATCAGGGCGACGCTGTTCCGGTCGCTCGGCGGGCATGTCGAGCGATGCGGCGGCGAGAGGCAGAACAGCGGCGGCCGGTGCCGCAATGACCGATGCCGGGGGTGGCGCGGGACGGGTAATATCCCTTTCCGGGGCGGCTGGTCTTATCGGTGCAACGGGCTCGCGTGCCGTCGTGGGCGTGGATACGGGTTGCGGCGGCGTAGACGGACGTGGTGGCAGCGATGCGGCCGGTGCAGGGGTGGGTGCTGCACGAGCAGCCGGGGCAGGCGGTTCCGGCCGCTGCGGCTGCTTTACGGGCTCTTCCGGCAAGGAGGCTGGAGATGCTGCTGCGATTGGCTGCTGTGGCAAAGCTGGGCGGCTTTCGCGAGGGATCGGCGGTTCAGCCCTTTTAGGTTCGCTGTCCTGACGCGGCAGCGCCTTGAGTTCCGCTTCCTGCGGTTCGCGCACTTCCCTGACGATTGGGATCGCGCCGATACCACTCTCGATGACGATATCGGTTGGACCGCCAATCATGACAAGATGCTCGACATTGTCGCGGCGCACCAGCACCAGACGGCGCCGGGCGTCCACCGCCGTCGCATCGAGAACCTGCAAGCGCGGCTGCCGGTTGCGACCGCCACGGATGAACGGGGCCGCCCCGCCGCGCCTGCGCAGTATCCAGAGAACAATTGCCAGAACAAGCAGGGCGAGACCGACACCGACGACGGCGACGATGAGATTGTTTCCATAGGTGCCGATAAAATCTTCCATCATGGAGATCATCCCTTCAGATTTTTTCGTGCAATTAATATTGCCGTGGTTCTTATAATGTGAACGTCAAGCAGGAAAAGACGATTTTTTTAAGCGTGATACAAGGTTTATTCATTTCGTCCCCAGGATCGCTTCATAGGATCGTCTCGTCAGCCGGCCGGGCGCCTCCAAAGCGCCATATCTTTCCCTTCAATGCCGGGGAGCAATGAAGGTTGCAATTCTCTCTTCGAAGGAGCGATTGTAAATGCTTGCGAAATTGCTGGTTGACGGGTTTCCGGTAAGAGTTTTCATTTTTGTTGTTTTATTTGGATTGCCGGGATTTGTTTTTCCCGCTCAGGCCGCGACGGCGGATGACAAGGCGTCCGAAAATCCTGCGAACATGATTGAGTTCGTAAGAGACAATCCATCCTGTATCGATTTCACGGATGGATGCTCGGTTTGCACGGTTGCGGATGGCAATATCGTCTGCTCCGCGCCGCGCATTCAATGCCAGGTTAAAGCGCTGACCTGCAGCCGCAAAATAGGCTTCTGAGGCATTTGCGCCTCTTTAGGGCCGTTTCTCTGTGCGATTTTAAGCCTTTGTGGTGCAGCGGAGCTTTTTGACGGTCAAGCGAGTTGCTACAAGAAATTCTACTGCCCGATTCCGTTGAGGAAATAGGGCTGACCGAATGACGACCTGCAGGACTGCGAGGCCAAGATGACACGGGTGCGCGAGACAAGCGACAACGACCTTCCGCTGGTGGACAGGCGTGCCCGTTCCGGCACGGTTCTGCGGATTCTGCTGCTGGCGCTGGTGCTCATCGCTGCCGCCGCTGCTTTCGTCTATTTCAAGGATTCGCTGGAAAACGAAATCGTGCTCGGCATTCTCGGCGTGCTGGCGATGATGGGTATCTTTTTTCTGGTGTCGTCGATCATCGGTTTTATCGAGGTCATGCCGCAGTCGCAATCGGACGGGCTGGCCCGCCGTTTCCTGTCGGCGCACCCGGACGGCACGCTGATCACCGATGCCAAGGGGCATATGGTCTACGCCAACGCCACCTATTGCCGGATGAGCGGCACCACGAAGGCGAGCGATATCCAGAGCCTGGAGACGTTGCTCTCGCGCAGCCGGGAATCGACCGAAGCGCTCTATCGCCTCATCAATGTTTTGCGGGAGGGGCGTGACGGTTACGAGGAGTTCCGTCTGCTCAAGCCGCTCGGGGAGGCCACTTCCGGCGGGCCGCACTGGTACCGGCTGAAAGGTCGGGTGCTGAAGGATGCGGGCGGCGAGGCGCTGCACGTCTTCCAGATCGCCGACATCACGCCTGAGCGGGAAGATCAGGAACGCTTCTTCCGCGAATTGCAGAACGCCATCGACTATCTCGACCACGCGCCGGCCGGTTTCTTTTCCGCAGGTCGCAAGGGTGAGATCGTTTATCTGAACGCCACCCTGTCCGAATGGCTCGGCATCGATCTCGCGCAATTTTCGCCCGGTTCGATGACTGTGTCGGACATCGTCGCCGGCGAGGGTATGGCGCTGATCGAATCCGTCCATCCGCAGGGTTCAGCCAAGCGCACCGAGATTCTCGATCTCGACATGCGCCGGGTCAACGGCCAGAGCATGCCGGCCCGCCTCGTGCATCAGGTTACCTCGAAGGACGGCGCGCCCGGCGAAAGCCGGACAATTGTTCTGATGCGTCCGAAAGGGCAGGAGGATACGGAATCCTCGTCCGCCATGCGCTTCACGCGTTTCTTCAACAATACGCCGATGGCGATTGCCTCGCTCGACGGCGAAGGCCGCATTCTTCGTATCAACGCGCCATTCCTCAAGCTGTTCTCCGGCGTCGTCGGGCGTGACGATATCGATCGCGGCGTTGCCCTCGAAGCCATCATCCACGACAATGAGAAACCCAGGCTTGAGCAGGCGCTGGCCGAGGCGAAGGACCGGCAGGGCGATATCGCCCCGTTCGATTCCCGCCATCCGAGCGACGAGGGCCGCCATTTCCGTTTTTACGTCAATGCCGTCATAGATCAGGACGACGAGGCGCCCGAAGAGGTGGCAATCGTATATGCGATCGAGGTGACGGAGCAGAAGGCGCTCGAAACCCAGATGGCGCAGACGCAGAAGATGAACGCCGTCGGCACGCTGGCAGGCGGCATCGCCCACGATTTCAACAATGTGCTGACTGCGATCCTGTTGTCATCAGACCATCTGCTGTTGCAGGCCCGGCCCGCAGACCCGAGCTTCGCCGACCTGATGGAGATCAAGCGCAACGCCAACCGCGCGGCGGTGCTGGTGCGACAGCTTCTCGCTTTCTCGCGCAAACAGACGATGCGCCCGGCGATCCTCAACCTGACCGACGTTATCGGCGACCTGCGCATGCTGGTGGACCGGTTGATTTCCGGCACCAATGTCAAGTTGGAAGTGGATTACGGCCGCGATCTCTGGCCGGTGAAGACCGACCTGTCGCAATTTGAGCAGGTGCTGATCAATCTTTGCGTCAACGCGCGCGATGCCATGCCCGATGGCGGCAAGATCACCATCCGCACGCGCAATGTGGATGCGGATGAAGCCGCAGCGCTCGGTCGGCCGGAAGTCCCGGCAGAAGACATGGTCATGGTGGAGGTCGCCGATAACGGAACCGGCATTCCGCCGGAGATCATGGACAAGATCTTCGAGCCGTTCTTCACCACCAAGGATGTCGGCAAGGGCACCGGTCTCGGCCTGTCGATGGTCTATGGCATCGTCAAGCAGTCCGGCGGTTACATCTATCCCGAATCGGAAGTGGGCAAAGGCACTGCGTTCCGCATCTATTTGCCGCGCCACGTGGTGGAAGTGGTGCACGTTCCGGGCCAGCAGCCCGGTGAAGCGGCACTCGCCCCTGTGGCTCTGCCCGAACCGGTGAAGGAAGAGCCGCTGGATCTGACCGGCAACTCCGCCGTCGTCCTTCTGGTGGAGGACGAGGAGGCAGTGCGGCGCGGCGGCAAGCGCATGCTGGAAACCCGTGGTTACACCGTTCATGAGGCGGGTTCGGGTGTCGAGGCGCTGGAAGTGATGGACGAGCTGGAAGGCAAGGTCGATATCGTCGTGTCGGACGTCGTCATGCCGGAGATGGACGGACCTTCACTCCTGAGGGAATTGCGCAAATCCTATCCCGACCTGAAATTCATCTTCGTTTCTGGTTATGCCGAGGACGCGTTTGCGAAAAACCTTCCGGCGGATGCCAAGTTCGGCTTCCTGCCAAAACCCTTCTCGCTGAAACAGCTGGCGATCGCCGTTCGCGAAATGCTCGACAACAAGGAATGACGGTGGATGGCGCGGGCGTGAGATTAGGTCCGCTGTTGCTCGCGATTCCCTTGCAGGCGCTTGGCGTCAAGGCTGAAACCACGTCAGGAAAGGCGGATAGCACCGCGCTTTCCCGCAATGCTATCGCAAGCCCCCTGTTTTTCCCAAGGTTTGCCTCTTCGCAAACGCAATAGTGATTGCACCGTTTCACAGGGGGCTTAAAATCCGATCTTAACGACCTAGATATGTAGAGGCGAAGTTCTCCCTCCTGGTGATGACTGCCGGTTTGAGAACGGTTTGGAGAATGATGAAAGATGATCGCTGAGCCGATCTACATGCAGGGCGAGGGCGACGGGGAAGACGGCGGTACGAACCGCGGAACGTCCGTTATAACCCGCGTCAAGCCAAAGACGAAAAGACCGAATTTGTACCGTGTTCTTTTACTGAATGACGATTACACTCCAATGGAGTTCGTCATTCATATTCTGGAGCGTTTTTTCCAGAAGGATCGCGAAGCGGCGACCCGCATCATGCTGCACGTGCACCAGCACGGCGTAGGAGAATGTGGGGTGTTTACATATGAGGTCGCAGAGACGAAAGTAAGCCAGGTCATGGATTTCGCCCGACAGCACCAGCATCCGCTGCAATGCGTCATGGAAAAGAAATGAGGATCGCAACGTGCCAACTTTTTCCCCAAGTCTCGAGAAGGCGCTGCACCAGGCACTGACCTTTGCAAATGAGCGTCACCACGAATATGCGACGCTGGAACATCTCCTTCTGGCGCTGATCGACGACGCGGATGCCGCTGCCGTGATGGGCGCCTGTAATGTCGATCTCGATGCGCTGCGCAAGACTGTCAGCGATTACGTCGACAACGAACTGACCAACCTCGTGACCGGGTATGACGAGGATTCCAAGCCCACATCCGGCTTCCAGCGGGTTATCCAGCGGGCTGTCATTCATGTTCAGTCGTCCGGCCGCGAGGAAGTGACCGGAGCGAACGTGCTTGTGGCCATTTTCGCCGAGCGCGAAAGCCACGCTGCCTATTTCCTGCAGGAGCAGGAAATGACCCGTTACGATGCGGTCAATTATATCTCCCACGGCATCGGCAAGCGTCCGGGCACGTCGCAGACCCGCGCTCCGCGTGGCGCAGACGAGCCGGAGGCCGACCCCAAGGCTGCACGCAGCAATCCCGAGGAAGAAGGCTCATCCGCCAAGAAACAGCAGGATGCGCTGAAGGCCTATTGCGTCAACCTCAATGAAAAGGCGAAAAACGGCAAGATCGACCCGTTGATCGGCCGTCATGAGGAAGTCAACCGCACCATCCAGATCCTCTGCCGCCGCTCCAAGAACAACCCGCTGTATGTGGGCGATCCGGGCGTGGGCAAGACGGCGATCGCCGAAGGTTTGGCCAAGCGTATCGTTGAAGGCAAGGTGCCTGAAGCGCTGGCCAATGACACGATCTTCTCGCTTGACATGGGCACGCTTCTGGCCGGAACCCGCTATCGTGGTGATTTTGAGGAGCGCCTGAAGCAGGTCGTCAAGGAACTCGAGGAATATCCCGGCGCAGTCCTGTTTATCGACGAAATCCACACCGTCATCGGTGCGGGTGCGACGTCTGGCGGCGCAATGGATGCATCGAACCTGTTGAAGCCGGCGCTCTCGTCAGGCGCGATCCGCTGCATCGGTTCGACCACCTACAAGGAATATCGCCAGTTCTTCGAAAAGGACAGGGCGCTGGTGCGTCGCTTCCAGAAGATCGACGTCAACGAGCCGTCGATCGATGATGCTATCGCGATCATGAAGGGCCTGAAGCCTTACTTCGAGGATTATCATCACCTCAGATATTCCAACGAAGCGATCAAGGCTGCGGTCGAATTGTCGGCCCGCTACATTTCCGACCGCAAGCTGCCGGACAAGGCGATCGACGTAATCGACGAAACCGGTGCGGCGCAGATGTTGCTGCCGGCGTCCAAGCGCCGCAAGCTGATCACGGAACGGGAAATCGAAGCAACCATCGCGACGATGGCCCGCATTCCGCCGAAGACCGTTTCCAAGGATGACGAGATGGTTCTCGCCAACCTCGAAAAGGAACTGCGCTCGGTCGTTTATGGTCAGGACATCGCCATCGAGGCGCTGGCCACCGCCATCAAGCTGGCACGCGCCGGTCTGCGCGAACCGAACAAGCCGATCGGCTCATATGTCTTCTCCGGCCCGACCGGCGTGGGCAAGACCGAAGTGGCCAAGCAGCTCGCCGCCTCGCTCGGTGTCGAGATGTTGCGGTTCGACATGTCGGAATATATGGAGCGCCATACCGTTTCGCGTCTGCTCGGTGCACCTCCCGGTTATGTCGGCTTCGATCAGGGCGGTCTCTTGACCGATGGCGTCGATCAGCATCCGCATTCCGTGGTGTTGCTGGACGAGATCGAGAAGGCCCATCCGGACATCTACAACATCCTGTTGCAGGTGATGGACCATGGCTCGCTGACCGACCATAACGGCAAGAAGATCGACTTCCGCAACGTCATCCTCATCATGACGACCAATGCGGGTGCTTCCGAAATGGCAAAATCGGCCATCGGTTTCGGTTCTTCGCGACGCACGGGTGAGGATGAAGAGGCGATCAACCGCCTGTTCACACCGGAATTCCGCAACCGTCTGGATGCGATCATTCCGTTCTCGCCGCTGCCGACTGCCGTTATCCACAAGGTGGTACAGAAGTTCGTCATGCAGCTCGAGACCCAGCTCTCCGAGCGGAATGTCACCTTCGATCTGCACGAAGACGCGATCTCCTGGCTGGCGGAAAAGGGTTACGACGAGAAGATGGGCGCTCGCCCGCTGTCGCGCGTGATCCAGGAACACATCAAGAAGCCGCTCGCCAACGAAATCCTCTTTGGCAAGCTCAAGAAGGGCGGTGTCGTCAGCGTCACCGTCGGCAAGAAGGACGATGGTTCCGACGGCCTCAAGCTCGAGGTTCTGCCGGAAACAGCGCCGGTAAAGCCGAAGCCGGAAGCAGAGCTCAATGCTGCCAAGTCTCCGGGCAAGGCGTCTAAGGCCAAGGCGAAGCCCGCCTCGAAGGCAGCGATTGCCAATGAGGAAGCGGATGTTCTGGTTGCCGAGGCGAGCAAGCCCGACGAGGAGAGCAAGCCGCGCCGCAAGGCGAATACGGTGCCGAAGGTGCTGAAGAAGAAATGATAACGGTCTTCCGACCGACAAACGGTGCCGGGCGAAAGCCCGGCATTTTCATGCCTGAAGCGCGTCGGATTTTACCGGATTCGTGAAACGCGCTTTATTTTTCTCGTCATTCCGAAACCGCTGCGCACTTTCGGACGACATGCGTTAGTGGACCAAGCAATGCAATCAGCAGACAGCGATACAATCCCCCTGCGCGGCTGGTTTTTCAGGGGAATGCGGGGCATATTCTCGCTGCCCTCGCTTATTCTCATGACATCCTTCGTCGGTTTTAGCGCCTTCGCGCTGGAATCGGGCGTTCAACGTGGGGAAGCGGTGTTTATGACGCTGGTTATCTGGGCTTTGCCGGCCAAGATGATCCTGATCGGCTCGATGGTCGGCGGCGCCAATCTTGCCGCGTGTTTTCTGGCGGTGACGCTGTCATCGGTGCGAATGATGCCCATGGTTGCCTCCATCGTTCCGGAGATACGTGGCGCAAAAACGCCGACATGGATTTTGTTGTTCCTCTCCCACTTCGTGGCGATCACCGCCTGGGTCTTCGCCACGCAAAACCTTTCCAAGATACCGCGCGAAGCACGGGCTGCGTGGTTTGCCGGTTTCGGCATTACCCTTACCGTCGTCAACGCTATCATTGTCGGCCTTTGTTACGGCGTCGTCGCGGCGTTTCCACCGCTTGTCGCAGGCGTGCTGTTTTTTCTGACGCCTGTCTATTTCATAGCGTCAATCTGGGCGACCGCCCGCCATTCCGTCGTCAAGGTCGCCTTCATCATCGGTGTGATCGCGGGGCCGGTCTTTGCGGTAATCGCGCCGGAATTCGACATACTCTATGCCGGGATCGGTGGCGGCACGGTGGCTTATCTGATCGACCGTTTCGTCTTTCGTCGAAAGATCATTCCCGTCTCACCGGAGAGCGAACCATGATGACCGAACAGTGGTGGGCGCCCTACCTCTTCATCGCCATTGCCGGCTGGCTGGCGACCGATCTCTGGCGCTGGCTCGGCGTGCTCGCCGGCAACCGGCTGAAGGAGGATTCCGAGGCGCTATACTGGGTGAGGGCAGTCGCCACCGCGCTCGTGATGGCCGTCACCGCCAAGCTGATCGTCTTTCCAACCGGAACGCTTGAAGCTTCACCGCTATGGCTACGCATCGGCGCGGCAGCACTCGGTTTCACAGCGTTCCTGGCCGCCGGCCAACGCGTCATTGTCGGCGTAGCCGTGCCTATCGCACTTTTGGCAGCCGGGTTGTTTGTGCTTGGCTTTTAGTACTCGTCTTATCCGAATATTAATGCCAAGGACCTAGATTTCCGCTGAAGGGGTCTGGGGTAAATTCTATGAAGTTATTTATAGCAGAACGTTTTGTACTGAATGTAATTTTTATATTATTTATTGTCGATGTTGCATTGATTATGACGAAGGGCATTGAGGTTGACTATACCGGATATTCTCTGTGCCTGGTGGCGGGTACCGGGGTTTTTCTTCTTGGCCAGTTCTACCGGATAAGCGAGCGTGATCTTCGCATAGCGGCTGCACTTGTTTCCGCTGGGCTGTTCATCCTTTTTTCGCTGGCGGGCTCTGTGTTTAACTACATGTTCCTGCCGGTTCAGTTTCCGGCGATCGATCCCCTGTTGTTGAGCGTGGATGCCGCGCTCGGCTATAACTGGCGGGATGTTGTCATCTGGGCTGCTACCCAACCGTGGATCGGCAAAACCTTGTTTTTTGTCTATGCGACGTCGCTGCCGCAACTGCTGTTGATCGTCATCATGCTGGGTTTTACCGGCAAGGATCGGATGCTGCACCATTTTCTGGTAACGGGGGTGCTTGGCGCTCTCGCCAGCATCGTCTTTTGGATATTTTTTCCAACCTACGGCGCTAAAGCCTATCTGGATCTGCCGCAATGGGTCACCGAGACAATTCCAATGGCGGTCGATCCTGCCTATGGACAGGAACTGATACGATTGGGGCAGGAAGGCGTAAGCTATCTCACCCCTAAAAACGTGTTGGGATTGATCGGTTTCCCGTCGTTTCACATCTTCATGGCGGCGATGTCCGTCTGGTTCGTTCCGCGTCACTGGCTGGTGATGGCGGTGATTTTGCCGCTAAATCTTTTGATGCTGCCTGCCGTTCTCGTTCAGGGCGGACATCATCTCTCGGATATTTTTGGCGGCCTCTTCGCTTTTGTTATCGTTTGCGCAGCCTCGAGCCGTCTGCTCAACTGGCTGTCGGCAAAGGAACGGGCCGGCAAGGCGGCAGCAGTTCCTGCCCAAGTCTTCGCGGCGGAATAATCGCCCCGGTTTTCGTACTCGCGCGCCTCCGCAACAAGCCGGTCCGACAGAAGCCGGGGCGATGTGGTCATCTCGTGGAGGCATCGCTACTGTGGCTGCACATCGGAGCGGCGACATTCGGTTTCATCGCATTCCTGGCGACCGGCAATCGCTTTATCGCCGGCGTGGCCGCGCCGATCTGGCTCCCGGCCGGTGGGTTGTTTATAATACTTTCATTATATGAATATTAAGCTAAATACCCTACTGTCCCGTCGATTGGAACCGGGGCGGCTATTCCATGCGACTATTTGCGGCAGAGCGTTTTGTACTTGGCTTTATCACCATCTTATTCGTTATCGATACGGTACTGATCGCTGTCAAAGGCATCGCGGTTGACTACGCCGGATATTTATTATGCGGATCGATGGGCGCCGGCGTTTTTATTCTCGGTCAGTTCTATCGCAAAAGCGGGCGTGATCTTCGCATAGCTGCCGCGCTAATCGCAGGCGGACTGTTCATTCTTTTTACGCTTGTCGCGTCCGTCTTTAACTACATGTTCCTGCCTGTCGCGTTCCCAGCAATCGATCATGTGCTTTTCCGTGTGGATGCAGCCTTCGGTTATAGTTGGATGGGCATCGTCACTTGGGCGGCGACACATCCGTGGATCGGAACGATCCTGTTTTTCGTTTATGCGACGTCGTTGCCGCAGCTTCTGGTGATCGTTATTACGCTTGGTTTTACAGGCAAGGAGCGGATGTTGCACCACTTCCTTGTGACGGGAGTGCTGGGCGCTTTTGCAAGTATAATCTTCTGGATATTTTTCCCGTCATTTGGGCCATCCGCCTATGTGCAATTGCCGCAATGGGTTTCTCAGACCATCCCCTTGGCTGTTGATAATGCGTACGGGCAGGAGTTGAACCGCCTGATAACGGAAGGGGTTGTTCACCTTTCGCCCAAAAACGTGCTGGGGCTAATCGGTTTCCCATCGTTCCACACCTTCATGGCGGCGATGTCCGTATGGTTCGTTCCACGTCACTGGTTGGTGATGGCGGTGATCTTGCCGATCAATATCTTGATGTTGCCCGCCGTTCTCGTTCAAGGCGGTCATCATCTGTCTGATGTTTTCGGTGGTCTCGTCGCGTTTGCAATCGTCTGTGCAGCCTCAGCCTGGCTGCTCAAGTGGCTTTCGGTAAGGGAAAGAAACGGAGAGAAGGCTCGCGCTTCGACTCAAGTCATCGCGGCGGAGTAATCGCCCCGGTTTCCGCTCTCGCGCGCCTCATCGACAAGCCAGTCCGACAGGAGTCGGGCCGATGCGGTCATCTCTTCTGCTTCAATCAACCAGTAATATTTGTCCGCATCGGCCGCCCGATCGAAAAGCACGGTCAACTGACCGTCGGCGATTTCGTCACGAAGAAGCGCTGTCGGGCAAAGGCCGATGCCGTGTCCCGCCTTGAGAGCGGTCACGAGCAGATTGAAGTCGGCAAAGATTGGGCCAGTGCCCTGGAACAGGGATAGGCCAGCAGTCGCCAGCCAGTCCCGCCATGCCGTCTCGGTGGCGTCATGCAGCAATTCAGCCCGCCGCAGGCTTGAGACATCGTCGAAGGGACCGGACTTCGTGGCGTAAGCGGGTGCGCATGTCGGGCGCGTCTCGGCACTGAAAAGCGCCACGGCTTTTTGCGCAGGGCGTGGGCCGTGGGTGATGCTGAGATCGGGCTGCGTGGTCTCATTCCTGCCGGAATAGCTGATTGACACCTGTATGTCTGGATAGAGCGCGCGGAAACGGGGCAGGCGGGGTGTAAGAAAATGCGCAACTACTGAAGGCAGGCTCGCCAGATGAACGGTGATGCGGTTTCGGCCCCGGCTGATCCGTTCCGCACCGGAAGCGATCTGCCCCAAGCCGGACGAAACCGTCATGCCGAATTCCTGACCCGCCGGTGTCAGTCTTACGCCTCTCGCATGGCGCTCGAAAAGCGGCGCGCCGAGCCATGTTTCCAGATTGCGCACATGCTGGCTTACGGCCGTCGCCGTCATGCCGAGTTCCTGCGCGGCCAGGGAAAAACTTGTCCTTCTGGCCGCAGCTTCAAACGCGCGGAGGGTGGCGAGCGGTGGCAGTTTCATGATGCTGCGAGGCTAAGTCAGACTTGGTCTGAGCGCAAGAAAAACCCGTCTTGTCATCACGCCATTCATGCCGCAATTTCGCGTCACATTTTCATCCATCCGAGGATTTCATGACCCCCGTGTCCGCCGCCGAACCCATTGATGCCGCCGCGCGGCGCGCCGTCCGTCCCGTCGTCGTTTATCCGAACGGCACACTTCAGACACCGGACCTGGCGCGTCTTGAACAGGCTAAAAAAGCCATGGTGAAGATAGACGAAGTCATCGTGCCACCGCGCGAGGGCGGCACTTTCAATGTTCCGAAGGGACACTTTTTTCGCATCGTCAGCACCGAAGGCCCGCAGGTGGGGGATTTGAACCTCTGGAATGCCCATGATCTGACGGAGCGCTTTTTCAGCGGCAAAACCCGCGCCCTGCATGCGACCCATGTTTCCGTAGGCAACCGGCTGTGGAGCAATCTGCCGTCCCTGCGGCCGATGGCGACCATCACCCATGATACTTTGTCATGGTATGGCTGGGATGAAGATGGCGGTGGCGTGCATGATGTGATCGGCACCCGGTGCGATCCCTATACCAACAAGCTGTTGAGCGGCGGCGACTATCACCATTGCTGCCATTCGAACCTCACCAATGCGCTCGCCGCGGCCAAAGGCTTGTCATTCGGCGAGGCGGAACCGCATGTACACGATGTTCTGAACGTCTTTATGTGCACGGGTTTCACCCGCGATACGCATCAGTATTTCATGAAGGCAAGCCCGGTGCGGCCGGGCGACTATCTGGAACTCTTCGCGGAAATTGATCTCATCGGCGCGCTCTCCGCTTGCCCCGGCGGCGATTGTGGTGACAGCCATTCGAGCGACGCGGTCCCGTGCTATCCCCTGAAGGTGGAGATATTCCGGCCGGATATGGCGGTGCTTGAAGGCTGGCCCTGGCCGGAGAGGAATGCCTATCGTCCTGTGGAGTGATGATAAACACCACGGTCGTTATGCCGGACTAGATCCGGCAACCAGCCAAGGCGCGTCTGCGCCGAGAGGAGTATTGCGCGATCAAGGACTGGATCGCGCCGCACTCCGGATAAGCTCCGGGGTGACGGTGTGCGGATGCCGCCATTCTGCCAAACGCGTGGGCGTCTTGGCAAACATCACGAGGCAAGCGCTGCCTTTATCTTTTCCGCATGGGCCTTCAGCACTTCGCCATCGGCCATAGCGCCGGAATGCGGCTTCAGCGGTTCGCCTTCCTTGCGCGGAATGACGTGGAAATGCAGGTGGAACACGGTCTGGCCGGCTGCCGGTTCGTTGAACTGGGCGATAAAGACGCCATCAGCGTCGAAGGCTTCCTTTGCTGCGACTGCCAGTTTCTGCACCACGGCAATGGTCTTTGCCAGCACTTGCGGGTCGGCATCGAGCAGATTGCGCGAGCCGGTTTTGGGAACGACCAGAAGATGGCCGGGTGCCTGCGGCATCACATCCATGAAAGCCAGCGTATGCTCGTCTTCATAGAGCTTGTGGCTCGGAATTTCGCCGCGCAGGATTTTCGCGAAGATATTGTTGTCATCATAGGCGCTGGCGGTCATCGGTGGTCTCTCCTCGTAACGGACTAAAGCATGTCGCCTAAAAGCGTGTAGCGGTTTTGCGATAACGACATGCGACGAAACAAAGGCATAAAGCGTGGGCAGCGAATCTGAAAGATCGCGACAGCTTTATGCATCCGGCTCGTGTTCCTGTCGCTCACCCTTGCGGAAGGGCGTGTGGTCTTCCAGATAGTCGCCAATATGTTCGACCTCTTCACGCTCGCGCTGAAGATAATCGGCAATCGCGCGGCGCAGACCCGGATGAACGATGAAATGCGCTGAATGGGTGGTGACCGGCACGTAACCGCGCGCCAGCTTGTGCTCACCCTGCGCACCCGCCTCCACCCGCTTCAAACCCTTCGACAGCGCGAAATCGATCGCCTGATGGTAACAGACCTCGAAATGCAGGAAGGGATGATCCTCGATACAGCCCCAGTGTCGGCCGTAAAGCGCATCCGAGCCAATGAAATTGATTGCACCGGCGATATAGCGTCCCTCGCGTCTGGCCATGACCAGCAGAACGTCATCAGGCATGCGCTCGCCGATCAGCGAATAGAATTCCCGCGTCAGATAGGGCCGTCCCCATTTGCGGCTGCCGGTATCCATGTAGAAGGCGAAGAACTGGTCCCAGATCTCCTCTGTCAGGTCGCTTCCGGTCAACCAGTCGATCTCGATGCCGTTTTCCAGCGCTGCCCGACGTTCCTTTTTCAGCCCCTTGCGCTTGCGCGATGAAAGGGCATCAAGAAAATCGTTGTGGTCGCGATAGCCGTCATTGATGAAGTGGAACTGCTGATCGGTCCTGTGCAGGAAGTCCCGGGGCAGAAGCGCGGATAGGTCGGCGTCTTCCAGAAACGTGACATGCGCGGAAGAAACGCCGATCTTTTCCGTCACCTGGACAAGGCCGGACGCAAGAAGCGGTTTGAAGCGCGTCTCGTCTTCGGTTTCGGATACCAGCAGCCGCGGCCCGCTCGCCGGCGTAAACGGCACCGAACATTGCAGCTTCGGATAATAATGGCCGCCGGCTCGCTCAAAGGCATCCGCCCAGCCATGGTCGAAGACATATTCGCCCTTGCTGTGGTTCTTCAGATAGGCCGGAACGGCTCCGACGAGTTCGCCCGACGCGTTTTCGAGAAGCAGATGGTGCCCAAGCCATCCGGTCTTGGCAGTGGCCGATCCGGAATCTTCCATCGAGGATAGAAATGCGTGGGAAATGAAAGGATTGTACGGTTTTCCTGACACATTGCGTGATGTTCCGGAAAGCCGTTTCCAGCTGTCCGGATCAATATCGCTCAGGGATTGCGCAACGCGTATGGAATAGTCTTCTGTCATGCCGTGGCGGAGGGGTTCTCTCTCGGGTCGAAACCTTCGAATGTCATCTGGTCCGCATATTTATAGGTAGTCTCGCGCGCATTTTCATCCCTGACAGTCCAGGTAATCACGGGAAGCCCAAGTTTTCTTTGCGCCTCGATGAAACTGTTGGGCAAATGACCCCAATGATAGGAGATGAAATCAACACCGATCTGCATCGCCTCGTCGTGTTTGAAGAAGTCTTCCGGCTTGGCGCCTTCGGCGGTAAGGCCGAGCGGCCAGGGCGAGCCTGCAGCCTTCAGGTCTCTGAGGAGGTGATGGTCGAAGCTCATCAGAGCCACCTGGCCCTTGTAGCCCTCGAGATCTTCCAGCACCGCTTCGGCAAACCCGTCATCGACGCCTTCGCCCTGACGTCCTTTCAGTTCGATCACCAGCGGCACCTTGCCGGCGCATAACGTCAGAAGTTGTTTCAGCGTCGGTATGCGGTCCTTGGTCTGACCGACCGAAAGCAGAGACAATTCACTGGCGGTATGTTCGCGCACGTCGCCCTTGATTCCCGTCAGCCGGGCCATGTCGTCGTCGTGAAAAATCACAGGCACGCTATCGGCGGCCAGCTGCACGTCGCATTCGATGGCAAAACCAGCGTCGATGGCGCGCGAAAATGCGGATAGCGTGTTTTCCCAGACCGCCTTGTTCAGGTCATGATAACCGCGATGGGCGACGGGCTGGGCGGTAAGCCAGGAAAGTTTAAGGGTCATACGTCGATTTCCACGATCGCGTCGATCTCGACGGCGGCATTGAAGGGCAGGCAGGCCATGCCGACGGCGGCGCGGGCGTGCTTGCCGGCATCACCCAGAACGTTGGCGAGGAGATTGGAGGCGCCGTTAATGACGAGATGCTGTTCAACGAACTCCGGAACCGAGGCAACGAAGCCGTTCAGCTTGAGGATACGACGGATTTTCGAGAGGTCGCCGTTCAAGGCAGCCTTGACCTGTGCGAGAATGTTGACTGCGCACAATTCGGCGGCGCGCTGGGCGGTTGCAACGTCAACATCGCGGCCAACGAGGCCCGTCACCGCAATCTTGCCTGATTCCATCGGCAGTTGACCCGATACATAAAGAAGATTGCCGCTGATGGTGAACGGAACGTAGTTTGCGGCAGGTGCTGCCGCTACGGGAAGAGTAAAGCCCAGTTCCTTGAGGCGGCCTTCGATGACATCAGACATTTTCGTCTCCGGTTTTGTTGTAAATCCTTCAAGAATCCGGCATTCAGAAGATGTTGATCCAAAAGCCGGGCGGTTGCTTGTACAATATGAGCAGCGAGTCCAACAGGAGATATTGAATGTTTGTCAGGACGCTTGGTTTCGTTGCCGCCACAGGGCTCATGACCGGCCTGTCGAACGGTGCCAATGCCTTGCCCGTCACGGTTCCGGACCTCATCGCCCATCGCGCCGTCTACGATCTCGAACTCAAGGACGCGACGGATCGTTCCGGTATCGAGGGCATGACGGGCCGCATGGTCTATGAATTCACCGGCTCTGCCTGTCAGGGTTACAAGACGGATTTCCGTTTCGTGACACAGATCAACACCGGCGACGCGGTCCGCATGACCGACCAGCAGACGACGACCTTCGAGGACCTGGCGGCCAGGAAGTTCACCTTCGAGACCAAGTCCTACACCGACGACAAGCTGGACAAGGAAGTGCAGGGCGCTGCGATCGACAACAAAGAGGGTGTGAAGGTTGATCTGACCCGCCCGGACCCCCGTCAGATCGATCTCGTCGCCAGCGAATTTCCGACCGAGCACATGTTTCAGGTCATTGAAAACGCCAAGCAGGGAAAGCGCATCTTCGAATCCCGTATTTTCGACGGCTCGGATGACGGTGATGAAAGCCTGATCACTTCCACGCTGGTCGGCAAGGCGCAGATGCCGAAGGACGGCGATGCCGAGGCTGGCAAGGCGGGCGAATTCGGCAAAGCCGCGTTCTGGCCGGTGACGATCGCTTATTACAACGACAAGACCGGCACCGACGCCCTGCCGATCTACCGCATGTCGTTCAAGCTTTACGATAACGGAATCACCCGCGATCTGACGATGGATTACGGCGATTTCGTTCTGACCGGCAAGCTCGCGAAGCTTGATATCCTCAAGCCGGAAACCTGCGAAAACAAGCCGGTTCGCTAAAAGACGGACCGTTTGCGTGGTTTTTTCGCAGAAATGCTTGCTTTTTATCTGAGGCGACTGTATGCGCCTCACCATTCCACACGCGAAGCTTGGGATGTTCCGGGAGAAATCCGGTCCGTTCCGCCCGGTGGTGTCGATGAAAATCGGCGCTGTTCGCTTCGCGGGGGTTAAACCGGAAAAGGAGTAACTAGGCATGGCATTGCCCGATTTTTCTATGCGTCAGCTTCTGGAAGCTGGTGTTCACTTTGGTCACCAGACGCATCGCTGGAACCCGAAGATGAAGCCGTACATCTTCGGCGACCGTAACAACATCCACATCATCGACCTGGCTCAGACCGTTCCGATGCTGTCGCGCGCCCTTCAGGTCGTGTCCGACACCGTTGCTCGTGGCGGCCGCGTTCTGTTCGTCGGCACCAAGCGTCAGGCGTCTGAAATCATCGCCGACAGCGCAAAGCGTTCGGCCCAGTATTACGTCAACTCCCGCTGGCTCGGCGGCATGATGACCAACTGGAAGACGATCTCCAACTCGATCCAGCGTCTGCGCAAGGTTGACGAGATTCTGAACTCGGAAGGCACCGGCTATTCCAAGAAAGAGCGTCTGACCCTCGAGCGCGAACGCGAAAAGCTTGAAAAGGCTCTCGGCGGTATCCGCGATATGGGCGGCGTTCCGGACCTGATGTTCATCATCGACACCAACAAGGAAAAGATCGCGATCGAAGAAGCCAAGCGTCTTGGCATTCCGGTCGTTGCGATCATCGACTCCAACTGCGACCCGGATCACATCGACTACCCGATCCCGGGTAACGACGACGCATCGCGCGCCATCTCGCTCTATTGCGACCTGATCGCCCGCGCCGCCATCGACGGCATCCTGCGTCAGCAGGGTTCGTCCGGCCGCGACATCGGCGCTTCGGAAGAAGCTCCGATCGAGCCCGCGCTCGAAGACGAGGCTGGCGCCTGATATAGGCCCTGTCTGGCGGCGATTTCGTGTCGCCGTCTCCTCGACCAGGATATGACAAGGCCGTCAAAGACCGTAAATGGGTTGACGGCCTTGTTCGTTTCAAACCGCTCCGTCGGGGCTTCGGTGAAGTCTCTGGCGTTTTGATGCGGATGAAATCCGGTGCCAGCATTCATAACGCTGTCACACTTGAGCGGCACCCATCGTTTCGACGTATGGAGACGCCGCAGCACTTGGGAATGCGCATGCCCCTTTCCTGAAATCGTCCCGGTTTCAAAGGGTGTGCGGCCGGGTACACTCATCACCCAGAACTTCGGCACGGCGAATTCAGCCGGCTGACCGATCGAACCGATAAGAGGCAAACAATGACCGAAATCACAGCCGCAATGGTGAAGGAACTGCGCGAGAAATCCGGCGCAGGCATGATGGACTGCAAGAAGGCTCTTGCTGAAACCAATGGCGACATGGAAGCGGCGATCGACTGGCTGCGCGCCAAGGGCATCGCAAAGGCCGACAAGAAGTCTGGCCGTACGGCTGCCGAAGGTCTGATCGGCGTCGCCACCATGGGTCACAAGGCTGTTGTTGTCGAACTCAACTCCGAAACCGACTTCGTTGCCCGCAACGACGCGTTCCAGGATCTCATTCGCGGCATTGCCCAGGTAGCGCTCTCCACCGACGGCACCGTTGAAGCCGTCAGCGCCGCCACCTATCCGGCAACCGGCAAGTCCGTTTCCGACAGCATCAAGGACGCGATCGCCACCATCGGCGAGAACATGACGCTGCGCCGTTCGGCAGCACTCGAAGTCGAGCACGGCGTTGTCGCGACCTACATCCACAATGCTGCCGGCGAAGGCATCGGCAAGCTTGGCGTTCTCGTTGCCCTGAAGTCGGTTGGCGACAAGGCCGTTCTGAGCTCCATCGGCCGCCAGGTCGCCATGCACATTGCTGCAACCAACCCGCTCGCCATCCGCGCCGAGGAAGTTGACGCAGCCGTGGCCGAGCGCGAACGCAACGTCTTCATCGAGCAGGCCCGTGAATCCGGCAAGCCGGAAGCCATCATCGAAAAGATGGTTGATGGCCGTATGCGCAAGTTCTTCGAAGAAGTCGCTCTTCTGTCGCAGGCTTTCGTCATCAACCCCGACATCACTGTCGGCGCTGCCGTCAAGGAAGCTGAAAAGGAAGCCGGTGCTGCTATCGAAGTGACGGGCATGGTTCGCCTGCTGCTCGGCGAAGGCGTCGAAAAGGAAGAAAGCGATTTCGCAGCAGAAGTCGCTGCAGTCGCCAAGGGCTGATTATATTTACCCAATCTTGGGAAAACGGGAGGGCATCGCGTGACAACGCGGTGCCCTTCGTGTATCCGCGTTTCGGTTACATTTCCGAGGAGTCATGATGTCTTCCAAGCCGATCTACAAACGTGTTCTTCTCAAGGCTTCCGGCGAAGCCCTTATGGGCGATCAGGGTTTCGGTATCGATGTGGCGGTTGCAGACCGTATCGCCTCCGATATTGCCGAGGCGAGGGCGATGGGCGTTGAAGTCGGCGTTGTCGTCGGCGGTGGCAATATTTTTCGCGGCGTTGCCGTGGCGTCCAAGGGCGGTGATCGCGTTACCGGCGACCATATGGGCATGCTGGCCACCGTCATCAACGCGCTGGCGCTCGCAACCTCCCTGCGCAAGCTCAGCATTGACACCGTCGTTCTGTCCGCAATTGCGATGCCGGAAATCTGTGAGAGCTTCTCGCAGCGTGCAGCGCTCCACCATCTGGCGCAGGGCCGCGTGGTGATTTTTGCCGGCGGCACGGGCAACCCCTTCTTCACCACCGATTCCGCTGCAGCGCTGCGCGCCGCGGAAATGGGCGCGGAAGCAATCTTCAAGGGCACCCAGGTGGACGGCATCTATTCCGCCGATCCGAAAAAGGACCCGACAGCCACCCGTTTCGACGAGCTGACCCACAGCGAAGTGCTCGGCAAGGGACTGGCGGTCATGGATATTGCAGCTGTCGCGCTTGCCCGCGAGAATCACATCCCGATTATTGTTTTCTCGATCCACGAGAAGGGCGGTTTCGCGCAGATATTGACCGGCGGCGGCCGCAAGACCATCGTGCACGACAAATAATCAAAAAACGATGTCGCCCCTGTGGCGTATTCCGGCCGCCACGGCCGATAGAGATGGAGTATCAAGATGAGTGGTATTGACCTCAACGATATCAAGCGCCGCATGGATGGTGCCATCAATGCATTCAAAAGCGATATCGCATCGCTGCGCACCGGCCGCGCTTCGGCCAACATTCTCGATCCGGTGACTATCGAGGCCTATGGCTCGCGCGTTCCGCTAAACCAGGTCGCAAACATCACGGTTCCGGAGCCGCGTATGCTCGGCGTCAACATCTGGGACAAGTCGATGGTGAACGCCGTCGACCGTGCCATCCGTGAATCCAATCTCGGCCTCAACCCGATCGTTGATGGTCAGAACCTGCGTATCCCGCTGCCCGAACTCAACGAGGAGCGCCGCAAATCGCTCGTCAAGGTAGCTCATGACTACGCCGAGAAGTCCAAGGTGGCGATTCGTCACGTGCGTCGCGATGGCATGGATGGTCTGAAAAAAGCCGAAAAAGACGGTGATATCGGTCAGGACGAAAGCCGTGGACAGTCGGAAAAAGTGCAGAAAATCACCGACGACACGATTTCGGAAATTGAGCGCTTGCTTGGCGAGAAGGAAAAGGAAATCATGCAGGTCTAGTATCGCTTGCGATAGACCTGTATTTTATTCGTTTTAATTCCGCGCTGCCTGTTACTGGATCGATATGCCGACGACGACACGTTCCTCAATACCCGAGCACGTCGCCATCATCATGGATGGAAATGGGCGATGGGCAAAACAGCGCGGTCTTCCGCGCGTGATGGGGCATCGCCGCGGGGTCGAGGCTGTGCGCGAAACGGTGCGTGCGGCCGGCGACTGCGGTGTCCGCTACCTCACACTTTTCGCGTTCTCGTCGGAAAACTGGCGCAGGCCCGAATCCGAGGTCAGCGACCTGATGGGGCTCTTGAAGGCTTTCATTAGGCGCGACCTTGCGGAACTGCACCGCGAAAACGTGCGTGTACGCATCATCGGCGATAGGCAGGGACTGAAAAACGATATCCGCAGTCTTCTCGAAGAAGCGGAACACATGACGGCTGACAACACCAGGCTGACGCTGGTGATTGCCTTCAATTACGGCAGCCGTGACGAGATCGCCCGCGCGACAATGGCTATTGCCCGCGATGTCGCCGAAGGCCGGCTGGATGCAGAATCGATCACGCCGGAGATTATTTCGGCAAGACTTGATACATCAGGCATACCGGATCCTGATCTGATCATCCGCACCAGCGGCGAGGAACGGCTGTCGAACTTCCTGCTCTGGCAGGCTGCCTATTCCGAGTTTCTGTTCGTTCCCGAATATTGGCCCGACTTCGACCGGCAGCGGTTTTTTTCCGCAATCGAGCAATATGCAACGCGTGATCGCCGTTTTGGCGCTCTGGCCGAGCAGGTTGCCGTGGCAGGCGCCTGATGAGCCGTGAACTCAGACTGCGGATCATATCCGCAATCGTCATGGCGGCGGTCATTTTGGCTGCGACCTGGTATGGCGGCATTCTGTTCCGCATCGTGGCCGGTCTGCTGGCGATCCTCATCTATTATGAATGGGCGACAATCACCCGCATGTCGGAAACCAATTCCACCGGCAATGCCTGGGGCTGGTTTGCGGTCGCCGTCATCGCCGGCAACACGATTTTCGGCGAACCTTCGCTCGACCTGCCTCTACTCTCTGGCTTCACGCTAACGGCGGCACTTTTTCCCGTCTTGCGTGGCAGAAACTGGTGGCTGGTGGGCGGCATCGTTTATGCGGGTCTGAGCGGCATATCGCTGGCCGCCATTCGCGGCGATGAGCTGACCGGTTTTGTCGCCATCCTGTTCATTTTCGCTGTCGTCTGGTCAACGGATATTCTCGCTTATTTCGTCGGGCGCGCCATCGGCGGGCCAAAGCTTGCGCCGTCGATCTCACCGGGCAAGACTTGGTCAGGCGCAATCGGCGGAGCGGTGGCCGCATTGATCGGCGGCGGCGCGGTGTCTCTTGCCTATCACGGCAGGATCAGCCTGCTGCTGCTTGGACTCGCTCTCATTCTTTCGGTGTTCAGCCAGATAGGCGATCTCTTCGAATCCTTCGTGAAACGGCGTTTTCAGGTCAAGGATTCGAGCCATCTCATTCCCGGCCATGGCGGCTTCATGGACCGGGTTGACGGTCTTGTTTTCGCCTGCTTTACGGTATTCCTCATTGCTTTCGTGCATGCGGCGGCAACCGGCGACGTGCCCGGATCGGGCGGCGGCCTGTTGCCGGGCTTTTAAGCGGCACGCAAGGTCATGAAATAAAGGGCAGATTGTCATGAACACAGTAATGGCGGCGACCGGTTTTCTGACCGGCTATATCGTGCCCTTCGTCCTCGTACTTTCCCTGCTCGTTTTCGTCCATGAAATGGGCCACTACCTTGTCGGCCGCTGGAGCGGCATTCGCTCCACCGCCTTTTCCATCGGTTTTGGCCCGGAGCTGATCGGCTTTACCGACAGGCACGGCACGCGCTGGAAGATTTCCGCCATACCGCTCGGCGGCTATGTAAAATTCTTCGGCGACGAGGATGCGTCCAGCAAGCCGGATAGTTCCGGCCTGTCGCATATGTCGCTTGAGGAGAGGGCGCAGACGCTTTCCGGCGCTAAGCTGTGGAAAAGGGCGGCGACGGTTGCCGCCGGACCTATTGCCAATTTCATTCTCGCCATTCTCATCTTCGCGGTCCTGTTCGGTGTCTATGGCCGTATGATCGCCGATCCGGTCGTGGCGGAAGTGCGTGAAAACAGCGCGGCTGCGGCCGCCGGCGTGCACCCCGGTGACCGCCTCGTTGCGATCGACGGTGAAAAGGTCAAGACGTTCGAGGACGTACGCCGTTATGTCGGCATCCGTCCGGGCACGCCGATCACCGTGACCGTCGAAAGGGCAGGCGAGGAGCTGAAGCTGCCGATGGTTCCGACCCGCACCGAAACCACGGACCAGTTCGGCAACAAGCTGGAAATGGGCATCATCGGCATTGTCACCGACCAGAACAGCGGCAATTTCCGCCACATCGAGTATTCGCCGTCTGAGGCGCTGCTTGAGGGCGTGCGTGAAACGGGCCACGTCATCACCGGTACTTTCAACTACATCGGTAACCTCGTGACCGGGCGCATGAACGCCGATCAACTGGGCGGTCCAGTCCGCGTAGCACAGGCTTCGGGCCAGATGGCGACGCTCGGTATTTCGGCCGTCATCCAGCTTGCAGCGGTTCTTTCCGTATCGATCGGTCTTTTGAACCTGATGCCTGTGCCGGTTCTGGACGGCGGACATCTGGTGTTTTATGCAATCGAGGCCATCCGCGGCAGACCGCTTGGTGCCGGTGCGCAGGAGGTTGCGTTCCGTATCGGCATGGCAATGATTTTGGGTCTTATGGTTTTTGCAACATGGAATGATATCAGCAGCTTGATTGGCTGAGGATAGTGTTTTAACGGTTTTGTTAGTCGATTGTTTACCCTGTTTTTATCCCGAAGTGGCGAATGCGCCACTCTGGATCACGAAGTAAACAGAATTTAACGTTCTGACTTGCTTGTAGGGGAAAAGCAGGTAAAACGACGCACATGGCCGGAGTCGGGTTCCGCCCGCTGAGGGACAACGTAAAAAGGTAAGAATTGAAATGAAGGCTGGTTCAAGATTTTTGAACGCGGTGTCGGCGGTTGCGCTGTCTGCTGGTGTTTCTTCGGTTGCGGGCCTCGGCGTGCTTGCCTCTGCTGGTGTTGCGAATGCAGCCGTCATCAGCAAGATTGATGTTCGTGGCGCTGAGAGATCCGGTGCGGACTCCGTACGCTCCAACATTACCATTGCGCCGGGTAAGAACTTTTCCAATTCGGATATCGATGAATCGGTGAAGCGTCTTTACGCCACCGGTTACTTCTCGAATGTCTCCATGCGCGTTTCCGGCAGCACGCTGGTTGTAACGGTCAACGAAAACCAGCTCGTCAATCAGGTGGTTTTCAACGGCAACCGCAAGATCAAGGACGACAAGCTCGCTGGCGTCGTGCAGACCCAGCCGCTCGGCCCGTTCAATCAGGCAATCGTTACTGCCGATATCGCGCGCATCAAGGAAGCCTATTCCGCGATCGGCCGCAGCGACGTCGAAATCACCACCCAGACCGTTTCCGTTGGTCAGGGCCGTGTGAACATCGCTTTCGTCATTAACGAAGGCGAGCGCACGAAGATCGGCCGCATCGATTTTGTCGGCAACAATTCCTATAGCGACGGTCGTCTGGCCGCTGTCATCAATACCAAGAAGTCCAACATGCTGTCGTTCCTGACACGCAAGGACGTCTATAACGAGGACAAGCTGCGCGCCGACGAAGAGGCGCTGCGCCAGTTCTACTACAACCGTGGTTATGCCGACTTCCGGGTCGTGTCGTCCGACGCGGTGCTTGATGAGTCCAAGAACGAATACACCATCTCCATCACGGTCGACGAAGGCAAGAAGTACGACTTCGGCAACGTCGCAGTCGAATCGACTGTTCCGGGTATTGACGGCTCCGAGCTTCAGGGTCTCGTGGAAACCCGCCAGGGCGCTAGCTACAGCGCCAAGGAAGTCCAGCAGAGCATGGAAGCGATTTCCAAGCGCGTTGCCGGTGAGGGGTATCCTTTCGCCCGTGTAACGCCGCGCGGCGACCGCGATATGTCCGGTAACACCATCGGTGTGACCTATATCGTCGATCAGGGCGAGCGCGCCTATGTCGAGCGTATCGAAATCCGTGGCAACACGCGTACGCGTGACTACGTCATTCGCCGCGAGTTCGATATTTCCGAAGGCGATGCTTTCAACCAGACGGTCATCACGGCTGCCAAGCGCCGCCTTGAAGCGCTCGGTTATTTTTCGAAGGTCAATGTCTCGACTGCCGGCGGCAGCGCGCCTGACCGCGTCGTCATCGTTGTCGACGTGGAAGATCAGTCGACAGGTTCGTTCGGTATCGGTGCGGGTTACTCGCAGAACGATGGTGTGCTGCTTGAAGCATCGATCGAAGAGAAGAACTTCCTCGGTCGTGGCCAGTACATTCGTCTCGCCGCCGGTGCGGGTGAAGACGATGCACGCAGCTACACGCTGTCCTTCACCGAGCCGTATTTCCTTGGTTACCGTCTGGCCGCAGGTTTCGACCTGTTCAAGAGCCAGAGCCGCAGCGAAGACTATTACGATTACGACGAGCAGGGCTTCGCACTGCGCGTGACGGCGCCGATCACCGAGAACCTCTCGACGACGTTCAAGTACACCTACAAGCAGCTCAACTACGACGGTGAGGGCGATTGGGAAACCGGCAGCAATCTTGCCGAGCCCTATAAGGCTCTGATCCGTGGCGGTGACTGGACACAGTCCATCATCTCCAACACGCTGAACTACAATACGCTCGACGACCGCAACATGCCGCGCGAAGGCTGGCAGGCTGCCTTAACGAACGAATTTGCAGGCCTCGGCGGCGATTCCGAATATTACAAGATCTACGCCAAGGCGCGCTTCTACTACACGCTTTCGGACGAGTACGATGTTATCGGCTCGCTCACCGGTCAGGCGGGTCACGTCGTTCCGACGGGCGACAATCTGCTGGTGTTCGATCAGTTCAAGTTCGGTGGTCGTCAGGTTCGCGGCTTCAAGAACGATGGTATTGGCCCGCGTATCGGTTCCGACTCCATCGGCGGCACGACCTACTTCGCGGCTTCTGCTGAAGTCACGGCTCCGATGCCAGGTGTTCCGGAAGATTTCGGCCTCCGTCTCGCCGGTTTCGTCGATGCCGGTACGCTGTACGGCAACAAGGTTGCCAATAGCGCAGGCGTGAAGGATGACAACTCCATCCGCGCATCCGCCGGTATCGGCGTGATGTGGGCATCGCCCTTCGGCCCGATCCGCGTCGACTATGCAGTTCCGATCGCCAAGGAAGACTACGACGAGGAACAGCGTTTCCGGTTTGGCATGTCCAACACTTTCTGATATCGGCAGTCCAGAACTGCAACTTTGAACGTTCTGGAGTGTCCGGCTAATGGAATACAACGCGTTTTTTCCGCCCCACGAGGGACTGCGATTGAAAGACATCGCAGACCGTTTTGGGGCGGAACTGTCTGATGAGGCGGCGGGAGAACGGATCATCAGGTCCGTTGCGCCGGTCTACCGGGCAAAACCCGACCAGCTCTGCTATATTCTTTCTCGCAAAAACCGCGATGAGTTGCCGACCTGTGAGGCTGGTGCCGTCATTTGTGACGCTGCACTTGCGGATATGCTGCCGTCTCACATCCCGGCGCTGATATCGAAAAACCCGCACACGCTTTTTGCGCAGGTAGGTGCCTTGTTGCATCCCGCCGCGATGCGTCCCGGTACGATTGTGGTGATGGAAGCTGAAGTTTCCCATACCGCGCATGTCGATCCGTCTGCAAAGCTGGAAGCTGGCGTGATTGTCGAGCCGCTTGCCGTGATTGGCGCTGGTGCCCATATCGGCGCCGGTACCCGGATCGGGCCTGGTGTCATCATCGGCGCGGATGTTCAGGTGGGGCGTGATTGCACGATTGCCGGCGGCGCGAGCATTCTTGCCGCTCTCATCGGCAACAATGTGATTATTCACAACGGAGCGCGCATCGGTCAGGACGGGTTCGGTTATGCGCCCGGTCCGCGCGGCATGCTGAAAATCGTGCAGATCGGCCGGGTTATCATTCAGGATAATGTTGAGATCGGCGCTAATACGACGATCGACCGTGGCACGATGGACGATACGGTCATCGGCGAAGGTACCAAGATCGACAATCAGGTTCAGATCGGCCACAACGTCCGCATCGGCCGCCATTGTGGCATCGTCAGCAAGGTCGGCATTGCGGGCAGCACCCGCATCGGCGATGGTGTGATGATCGGCGGCGCGGCGGGTATCAACGGCCATATCACTATTGGTGACGGCGTGCAGATTGCGGCGATGAGCGGTGTTGTCGCCGACGTTCCGGCCGGCGCCCGTTATGGTGGGACGCCAGCGCGTCCGATGAAGTATTTCCTGCGCGACATGGCCGATATTCTGGCGCGCGCTGAAGGGCGTGATAAAAAAACAGGAGAAAAAAACGATGACTGAAGAAACCAAGACGACGCTCGGCGCGGCTGACATTCTGGAAGTCATGAAGCTTTTGCCGCATCGTTACCCGTTCTTGCTCATCGACAAGATCATCGAGATCGATGGTAATAATTCGGCGATTGGCATCAAGAACGTGACGGTCAACGAACCGCATTTCACCGGTCATTTCCCGGATCGCCCGATCATGCCGGGCGTTTTGATCGTCGAGGCCATGGCCCAGACGGCAGGTGCGATCTGCGCCCGCAGCCAGGGTGAAGGCGGTTATCTCGTCTATTTCATGACAATCGACAATGCGCGCTTCCGTAGACCCGTCGTTCCCGGCGATCGTCTGGAAATTCATGTGGTCAAGCAGCGCCAGCGGGGCAATGTCTTCAAATTTCATTGCGAGGCCAAGGTCGAAGGCGCGCTGGTGGCGGAAGCTGACGTCGGTGCGATGATGATCCCCGAGGACCAGCAATGAGCACTATCGCGGCTTCGGCAAAAATTCACCCGACCGCCGTTGTCGAAGACGGCGCGGTTATCGGTGAAAATGTCGTCATCGGTGCCCTGAGCTATGTCGGCGCGAAAGTCACTCTGCAAGACGAGGTCACGCTGCACAATCATGCCGTCGTCTCCGGTCTCACCGTCATTGGCCGTGGTTCGGTCATCCATCCAATGGCCGTTATTGGCGGTACACCGCAGGCAATTCGCCACGATGGCTCGGAAACGACGCTCGAGATCGGTGCGCGCTGCATCATGCGCGAAGGCGTTACGATGAATGCGGGCAGCTCCGATGGCAGCGGCAAGACGATTGTCGGCGATGACAACCTGTTCCTCGCCAATTCGCATGTGGCGCATGATTGTCGCCTCGGCAGCCATATCATCCTGTCGAACAATGTGATGCTGGCGGGACATGTCACCATCGAGGACCGCGCTATCCTGGGCGGCGGCTGTGCCGTGCACCAGTTCACCCGAATCGGTCGTCAGGCCTTTATCGGCGGGTTGTCGGCGGTCAATTATGACGTCATTCCCTATGGCATGCTGAACGGTAATCCCGGCATTCTCGGCGGGCTGAATGTCGTTGGCATGACGCGTTCCGGTATAGACCGCGCGGATATTCACAAGGTCAGGCGCGTCTTCAAGCAGATCTTCGAAGGCGAAGGCGCTATCCGCAGCAATGCGGCTGCGATTGACCGCGCAGAATATCTCGATTGCCCCCAGGTCATCGAAATCCTCGATTTCATCGGTGCGGATAGCGACCGCGCGCTTTCCTCGCCAAACCGGGGCAAGTGAGCCGTGACAGGCGGCGGGCGTCTCGCCATCGTGGCCGGCAGCGGCCAGCTGCCGCTGCATGTCGCGGCGGCTGCGCGCGAGATGGGGGAGAACCCCTTCATTGTACAGCTGCGTGATGATTCCCAGTTTGACTGGAGCGGTTTCGACAATGCGGTGATTAGCGTCGGCGATGTCGCCGGGCTTGGTCGCCTGCTGCGCGAAAACCAGGTGGACCGCGTCGTGCTTTCCGGCGCAGTGGCGCGACGCCCTGAATGGCGGGAAATCCGCCCCACGATAGGCATATTGCTGAAACTGCCATCCATCGTCCGCACCCTGCTGTCGAGCGGCGATGACGCCGTTTTACAGATGGTCATCAAGGTCATCGGCACGCTTGGGGCAAAAGTCATTGGCGCCCACGAGATCGCACCCGGTCTGCTTGCTACGACCGGCCCTTTCGGTGCGCATAAACCTGCTGAAGACGATCTGCGCGACATACGCAAGGCCGCGCAGGCCGCACTGGCACTCGGCACGCTTGATGTCGGGCAGGGTGCAGTCGCCGTTGGCGGCCGTATCGTTGCACTGGAGGGCGTCGAGGGCACAGACGCGATGCTGGCGCGTGTCGCGGCATTACGCGCTGAGGGCCGCATCTCGACCCGTCGCAAGGGTGTTCTGGTGAAGCTCTGCAAGCCGCAGCAGGATATCCGCGCTGACTTGCCGACCATCGGCGTGGAAACGGTGGAGAACGCGCATAAGGCCGGGCTGGCGGGGATCGCCGTTGAAGCCGGGCGCGCGCTGGTACTTGATCGCGATGAGATGTTGAAGGCGGCAGATCAGGCCGGCATATTCGTCTGCGGTATCGATACGTCACTCGGTGAAGACATGATGGGCGGAGACATGGTGGGATGACGGCAACGTTGAAGGTGGCGGTTATAGCCGGCGAGGTATCCGGCGATCTTCTGGGCGCCGATCTCATCCGGTCCCTGAAAGGCCATTATTCGGGTTCTATCGAGCTGATGGGCGTCGGCGGTGAGGCTCTGGAGGCGCAGGGGCTGGTTTCGCTGTTCGATTATTCCGAACTCTCCATCATGGGCTTCACGCAGGTTCTGAAGAAGCTGCCGAAGCTGATTTCGCGGATCAACCAGACTGCGCAGGCAATCATTGTCGCCAAGCCGGATATTCTGCTGATCATCGACAGCCCGGATTTCACCCATCGTGTTGCGAAAAAAGTACGCAAACAATTGCCGCATCTGCCGGTTGTCAATTATGTCTGCCCCAGCGTCTGGGCGTGGAAGGAATATCGCGCCACCGCGATGTTGTCCTATGTCGATCACGTTCTGGCCCTGCTTCCATTTGAACCGGAGGCGATGCAGCGTCTCGGCGGCCCGCCGACAACCTTTGTCGGCCATCGCCTCAGCGTCGATCAAGACGTGCTCTCCGTGCGGCAGAGGCGGGCTGAGCGGCCCCTGCCTGCCAACGGCGAACCGAAAACCATTCTGCTCCTGCCGGGGTCACGTTCCACCGAAACGACCCGGTTGATGGAGCCGTTTCAGGAAGCGGCAAAAGCATATGTCGAGCGCAACGGCCCGACAAAGTTTCTGCTGCCGACAGTGCCGCGCCAGGAAAACCGCATCCGCGAACTGGCGGCAACATGGCCTCAGGATATCAGGCCTGAAATCGGCATCGATCCCGCCTTCAAGTGGAATGCATTTGCGCGCGCCGATGCGGCGATTGCCGCGTCCGGCACCGTTATTCTCGAGCTCGCGCTCGTCGGCGTACCAACCATATCGGTCTACAAGACCGACTGGATTTTCACGATGCTGAGCAAGCGGGTGAAAACCTGGACAGGTGCGCTTCCGAACCTGATTGCCGACTATGTCGTGGTGCCGGAATATTTCAACGAGGTGGTACGGGCAGGGTCGATGTTGCGCTGGGCCGAACGGCTCTCATCCGACACCACCGAACGGCGGGCGATGCTGGAAGGCTATGCTCTTGTGCAGGAGCGTTTGCACACCGAAGTGCCTCCTGGCGAAACCGGCGCCCTTATCCTTCTCGATGTGCTGAACAGCCGCAAGCAGCAAGGCTGAACCGGCAGCGATCCTGTCTGCTTCCTGGGGTTGGCAGGGCAGGTTTCGCTATTCTTATCGATGATCATATCCAACAAAAAAGCCGGCGGATAAAACCCGCCGGCTTTTTTATGTTGGTTGGTTTCCCGGCTTAACGCTTGGAAACCGGAACGTAGTCACGCTTGCCGGCGCCCGTGTAGAGCTGACGCGGACGGCCGATGCGCTGCTGCGGATCCTCGATCATTTCGTTCCACTGCGCGATCCAGCCGACGGTGCGGGCCAGTGCGAACAGCACGGTAAACATGGTCGTGGGGAAGCCAAGCGCCTTCAGCGTGATACCCGAATAGAAGTCGACGTTCGGGTATAGCTTCTTCTCGACGAAGTAAGGATCGGAAAGAGCGATCTTTTCGAGTTCGAGCGCGACCTGCATGATCGGATCGTCGGAGTTGCCGGTGGCTTCCAGCACTTCGTACATCGTCTTCTGCATGATCTTGGCGCGCGGGTCGTAGTTTTTGTACACGCGGTGGCCAAAGCCCATCAGGCGGAACGGATCGTTCTTGTCCTTGGCGCGGGCAATATATTCCGGAATGCGGTCAACCGTGCCGATTTCGTTGAGCATGTTGAGCGCCGCTTCGTTGGCGCCGCCATGTGCCGGACCCCAGAGGCAGGCGATGCCCGCTGCAATACAGGCGAACGGGTTTGCACCCGACGAACCGGCAAGACGCACCGTGGAGGTGGAAGCGTTCTGTTCGTGATCCGCATGCAGGATGAAGATGCGGTCCATGGCGCGGGCCAGAACCGGATCGACCTTGTACTCTTCGCAAGGCACGGCAAAGCACATGTGCAGGAAGTTGGAAGCGTAATCGAGGTCGTTCTTCGGGTAAACGAAGGGCTGGCCGATATGGTACTTGTAGGCCATGGCGGCGATCGTCGGCATTTTCGCGATCATCCGCAGCGAAGCGACCATGCGCTGGTGCGGATCCGTAATGTCGGTCGAGTCGTGATAGAAGGCCGAGAGAGCGCCGACCGTGCCGCACATGACAGCCATCGGATGTGCGTCGCGACGGTAGCCGGTGAAGAAGCGGCTCATCTGCTCGTGCACCATGGTGTGGCGCGTTACGCGGGTGTCGAAGTCCTTCTTCTGCGCAGCCGTCGGCAATTCGCCGTAAAGCAGCAGATAGCAGGTTTCCAAGAAGTCGCCCTGTTCGGCAAGCTGCTCGATCGGGAAGCCGCGGTGCAGAAGAACGCCTTCGTCACCATCGATATAGGTGATCTTGGATTCGCAGGAGGCTGTCGAGGTGAAGCCGGGGTCGTAGGTGAAGGAGCCCGTGTGCTTGTACAGCGTGGCGATATCGACGACGCTTGGTCCAATCGTGCCTTCCCTGACCGGGAGTTCGACCTGTTTTTCGCCAAGTGTCACTGTAGCGCTTTTTTCCGTCATACTGATCCTCCGAAAACATGCGGGTGGGGGCGTTGAGATACGCCCCGCGGTTAAGCGTCTACCGATTAGCTATATGATCCTTGCGCGGATGCCAAGCTATCCAAAGGTCAAATTGTGCATTGCGGCAAACGCAATCGCGTTGCTTCAGGCTTTCCCGGCAGCAGCAATTCAATCTCGGTCAACGCATCGTTAAAGTAAAGGATTGCAATCCCCAGCGCTGGTCTGCAAACCTGTTTTTGGTGCGGCAAGGGGCGGTGGGGATTGCTCGGTCAAGGGGAAAAACAGCATTTCGAATATGCTAAAACGATGCAGGGAGACTTGCCCGGCACACGGGAAATTCTGTTTCCTCTCCGCCGAAGCAGTGATGCGGCAACACATGACACTCCCGCCATTATTCCCGAGATTAACCGCAACACTACCGTGGCCGAAAAAATCGCCATGTGCCTGGCCGAGGAGCGCGCATTCGGCCACGATTTTCTTTTCATTCCCGTTTCCATCGGCTGCGGCGCGGTACTCTGGTTTTCTCTAGATGCCACGCCTTCCCCGGTCATTTTGATTGCCACATTTCTTTTTGTCGCCGTTCTGGCGCTCTTTGTGAGATACAAGGCTGGCATTACGGCGGCAGTTTGCGGCCCCTTCGCTTTTCTATTGCTCGGCATGCTTCTGGCCGATTTAGAAACCCGACGGGCAGGGACCGTGGTGCTGGATACCCCCGTCACCACCACCATCACCGGCACCGTGGCGCGCCGGGAGGTCGATGCACGCGGCTACTGGCGATATGTCGTCGATCTGACCGCAACAGCGGACCCGACATTGTCGCGTCCGCCGCAGAGGATATCGGTGCTTTCGCGTGGCGGAGGCGAGCCGATCGCACTCGGCGCAACCCTTCGCGGCAAGGTCCGCCTCTCGCCGCCGTCCGGCCCGGCCTTGCCGGGACTGAACGACTTCGCCTTCACGTCCTATTTCAGAGGCATAGGCGCGACCGGTTTCTTTTATAAATCACCGGATGCGCTTGTATCACCCGTTGGTGACGCAAGGCCTGACAAGGGTTGGTTGGAATGGGCCGATATGCGGCTTTACGGCCTTCGCAGCGCAATTGCCGAACGCATCCGCACCACCATCGGCGGTGATGCCGGAGCCTTCGCCGCCTCCATCATCACCGATGAGAGACAGGCTATATCGGCGGAGACGATGGAGGCGTTGCGGCTCTCCGGCCTTGCCCATATCGTTGCCATATCCGGGCTCAACATGGCACTGGCCTCCGGTATATTCTTTGTTGGCCTGAGACTGGCTTTCAGCTTGTTTCCCGCCTTTGCGCAGCGCTGGCCGGTCAAGAAGATCGCGGCTTTCGCGGCACTGCTGATGACGCTTGCCTATTATCTGATTTCCGGTTTTGCCGTTTCCGCCGAGCGTGCCTGGCTGATGATGTCTGTGATGCTGATCGCGGTCCTTTTCGATCAGCCATCACTCAGCCTCAGAAACGTTGCCATTTCCGCCCTGATCATTCTGGCTTTCTCGCCCTCGGAAATCATGGGTCCGAGTTTTCAGATGTCATTTGCCGCCACTATAGCGCTTGTGTCCGCCTATGCCTTCTGGAGCCGTTGGCGTACGGATCGCGAACGGCTGTTCATCGGGCGCAAGCCCGCATGGCTGAAGGTGGCGGAAATGATGGGCGCGGTCATTGGCGGCGTTATCACGACGTCGCTGATCGGGGGCCTTTCGACGGCGATCTATTCAGCCGAACATTTTCACCGTGTCACCACCTATGGACTGTTCGCCAATCTGGCTGCGATGCCGCTCATGTCGCTGATCGTCATGCCATTCGCTCTTATCGCAATGCTGCTGATGCCCTTCGGGCTCGACGCGCCGTTCCTGAAGATCATGGGTTATGGCATGGCACTCGTCATCGAGGTTGCAAACGAGGTGGCCTCCTGGGGCGGCAGCGCAGCGACTGGGCGTCCGCATGGCTGGTTTGTCGGTTTGGCTTCGGTGGGTTTCCTGCTGCTGACATTGCTGCGCAGCCGGCTTGCGCTTCTTGGCATCCCGTTTCTGCTCTTCGCCTTCGGCGTGTCGGCAGTTACGGCCTATCGTGATCTACCGGATCTATTGATTCACGAGGACGGCGAATTGGTGGCACTCGTGGAGGACGGCAAGGTCTCAACCACAAAAGCCCGTCCGCAGGGCTTCGTTTACGGCCAGTGGCAAAGGGCGCTGCTGCTGCCGGAAAAAACCGTGCCGCCAGATTTTATAAATGGTGAGAGCATGGCAAATACTGCTGGTTCTGACTCGAGATCGAAACTGTCGCCCGAAGACATGGCTGTGGTGGTACGCGAGATGACGGCGGCGCTCAAAGACGCCAAAGTTGGCGTCTTCACCTGCAGGAAAGACATATGGTGCGTAGCGAGCGCCGCAAGCGGAGAATGGATCGTCGTTCTGGACGATGGCCGCTTCGCCGGAAAAGCCTGCGATATTGCCGATATCGTCGTTGTTTCCCGCAGAACCTCTTTTTCGCAGTGCCGCTCGGGTGCACTCCTGCTCAGCCGTGACATCTTGCGGCGTCTCGGTTCTGTGGAAATAGATTTTGCTAACAAGAGGGAGGAGGGTGTGGCGAGCGGGCTGCGCGCCGCAATCGCCGGAACGGACAGGCCCTGGAGCCAGCACCGTTATTACGACTGGAAAAGCGGACGTTTCGACCGTGATCTGCCGCAGCCCATCATCCGGCTGCTGGCGGCGTCGCAATGACAGCCGCCAGCATGGATCATCGGGCCTTGGCGCGCAAATCTTCAGTCAATTCGCCGATCTCGCCAACTTCCTCTTCATGACCAGCGTCGCGCCAGCTCTCCTTCAAACCGGCCTCGTACCATTCTTGCATGGCAGGCAGGGCGAGCAGCCGGTCGCAATAGGCTTTCGCTGCTGGCGAAAGATCCGCGCTGCCATAGGTCTGGAAACGGAATGCAACCGGGCAGAAGAAAGCATCGACCGCCGTGAACTTTTGACCGGCGAGATATGGCCCGCCGAATTTTGTGAGACCCTCGCTCCACAACGCATCGATCCGCTTTATATCGGCTTTAAGCCCGGCATCGCCGCCCCTGGGTTTGACCCGAATGCCCACCGACATGGGATAGAGATTGCGCAGCGAGGAAAAGCCGGCATGCATCTCACTTGCGGCCGAACGCGACCAGGCCCTCGCATGCTTGTCGCTAGCCCAGACGCCCTGGTGTCTTTCAGCAAGGTATTCGACGATCGAAAGCGTTTCCCAAACCGTCATACCCTCGTCGACTAGGCAGGGCACCTTGCCCGTCGGCGAAAAGGAGGAGAAGGAGACGCCTTCGCCGAACGGAATGAGCTTTTCATCAAAGGCGATACCGAGCGTGCGCATCAATACCCACGGCCGCAGCGACCATGAAGAATAGTTCTTGTTGGCTATATAAAGATCGTACATGGCGTATCTCCCGGATATGACGCGTATTTCTACACCTGCCAAGCGTTCACGGAATATCGAAAATTATCCATGGCTCCCATAAGCGACGTTGATGAATGGTGATGTGGGGTCGCTGAGAGCGCGCCTTGCGATAAGTCACCCTTTGGTGACGACTAAAACTGACTGTGCAACACGACCGAACAACGTCGCTAAAAAACAGCGGATGGGATCGCTTCGACAATTACAGCGAGCAGCCCATTCGCCACCACGCCCGTAGCGAAACCGAAGCATCTTTATGGAGCAGGAACTCAGTTTAGAAAGGGCAACGCGCATAGGCTGAATGGCGCATATCCTCGTGCACCCGCAAAAGCACGCCACGTTTGGAAACAGCCAAACCCGATATAGGCGCCATCTTCACGATGACGCCTATTGTAAAGTGAATACGTTCGGTTCGATAAGATCAATGGTAGCGGCGGATCAGCCCAACCAGCTTGCCCTGAATTTTCACCCGGTCGGGCCCGAAGATACGGGTCTCATAGGCTGGGTTTGCCGCCTCGAGCGCAATGGAGGCACCCTTGCGGCGGAAGCGCTTCAGCGTGGCTTCCTCGTCATCCACCAGAGCCACAACGATGTCCCCGGGATTGGCAGTGTTGCCGTTGCGGATGATGACTGTGTCGCCGTCGAAAATGCCGGCCTCGATCATCGAATCACCCTTGACCTCAAGCGCGTAATGTTCGCCCGTGCCAAGCATGTCTACTGGCACTGCCACATCATGGGTGTTGTTCTGGATGGCGGAAATCGGCACGCCCGCAGCGATGCGGCCCATGACCGGCACGGTGACAGCCCCGCCCAGATCATTGGCCGGCGTCTTGGGGGCAGGGGCCGGTTCCGGCGTCTTGGGCTTGCCAAGGCTGCCTTCGATAACGCTCGGCGAAAAGCCGCGCTGCGGCCTTGCGCCCGGCGTATAAGCCTCGGGCAGCTTGATGACTTCCAGCGCCCGAGCTCTATTCGGTAGCCGACGAATGAACCCGCGCTCTTCGAGAGCGGTTATCAGGCGGTGGATGCCGGATTTCGAAGCAAGATCGAGTGCGTCCTTCATTTCATCGAAGGAGGGCGGCACGCCGGACTCTTTCATTCGTTCATGAATGAAGAGAAGCAATTCCTGCTGTTTGCGCGTGAGCATGAGGAAAACACCCTTTAGAATCGTAGTGGAAGTCGCGAAACAAATACAGAACGAACACTATATGTTCCATATGTGTTCTGCAATCCCCTAAAATTTCGTGAAGGTGCTATCTGTTGCTGTGATGATTTGCCTCATAGCACGCAATTGTGCTTTTGTGCGGTCAAAACCGTCCCGGCATGCTCCGGGCGGAAGGCCAGCAGGATACATGTCATGACGAAACCCTATAGCGTTGACCATCTCGTTTTGCCCGTGGAAGTCATAGGCGTCGCCGTGAAGCGCCTCGTCAGTCTTGGCTTTACGGTTGCGCCGGAGGCTCTGCATCCTTTCGGCACCCAAAATGCCTGCGTATTTTTCGCCGATGGCACCTATCTGGAACCGCTCGCAATTGCTGATCCGGCTAAATATAACGCGTCAATAGAGAGGGGTGATGTGTTCACCGGCAGGGATGTGGCCTTCCGGCAACGGGACGGGCAGGAGGGTTTTTCGGCTCTTGTCGCCAGGACTGAAGACGCCTTGGTTGACCATGAGCGGTTTCGGGCAGCCGCCCTTTCGGCGGGCGATGTTTTCGAGTTTTCGCGGCCTGTTCGGATGCCGGATGGCTCGCAAGGCGAGGCGGCGTTCCGGCTGGCTTTTGCGGCAAGCGGGGCGGCCGCGGATTTCTTTTTGTTCAGTTGTCAACGGCTTCAAGCCCTTCCGGGCGATCGCACCATGCTGGAGCGCCACGCCAATGGTGTCACCGGCCTCAGTGAAATCGTCCTGTTTACCGGCGGCGATGCGAAGGTGGCGGGCCTGATCGAGACGGTGTTTGGCTGTGAAGGTAAATGGTCTCCGGGCGGTGATATGGTTTTCGCGACTGGCAATGCCAGCATCAGATTGACCGGAAAACCGGCTTTCAGCGGGCAGGCCCTGAGTGCTCAGGATGGCAACGAAGGCGGATTGCGCGGCGCGGGCATCGTCTTTTCGTCACACGATCTTGCCGTGACAGAGGCGGTGCTTGCTGCTAATGGCGTGTCCTGCGCAAAAGCGGACGGCCGTCTGGTGGTGCCCGCAGCACCCGGTCAGGGTGTTGCCTTCGCCTTCGAGGAAAAATGATGAGCGTTACGAACAATCTTAAAGTCACTGCCGGCGACGGCGCCAGCAAGGTTTCCTTCTCGAATACCGAGCGGTTTTCGCTGATTGCCGGTCCCTGCCAGATGGAAAGCCGCGAACATGCCTTCATGATCGCTGGCGTCCTGAAGGAGCTTTGCGACAAGCTGGGAATAGGGCTTGTCTACAAGTCCTCTTTCGACAAGGCGAACCGCACTTCGCTTTCCGGCAAACGCGGCATCGGCCTGGATAACGCGATGCAGGTTTTTGCCGATCTCAAAAAGGAATTCGGTTTTCCTGTTCTGACCGACATCCACACGGAAGAGCAATGCGCCATCGTTTCCGAGGTAGTGGACGTGCTGCAGATCCCGGCGTTCCTAAGCCGCCAGACCGATCTTCTCGTTGCTGCCGCCAAGACCGGCCGCGTCATCAACGTCAAGAAAGGCCAGTTTCTGGCGCCCTGGGACATGAAGAACGTGCTTGCCAAGCTCAATGAGAGCGGCAATCCGAATGTGATGTTGTGCGAGCGCGGCGCGTCCTTCGGTTACAACACGCTGGTTTCCGACATGCGCTCGTTGCCGATCATGGCAGCGCTCGGCGCACCTGTCGTGTTCGATGCCACCCATTCGGTGCAGCAACCGGGCGGGCAGGGCGGCTCCACAGGTGGCCAGCGCGAATTCGTCGAGACGTTGGCGCGTGCGGCCGTTGCGGTTGGCGTGGCTGGTCTCTTCATCGAGACCCATGAGGATCCGGACAATGCGCCGTCAGACGGCCCGAACATGGTCCACCTGAAGGACATGCCGAAACTGCTCGAAAAGCTTCTGGCTTTCGACGCGATTACGAAAGCCTGATCGGCTGACCGTGACGGCGGGCACTTTTGTGCCAATCGATTTTAATGGCGGGCGGGCCGTTTCCGCTGCCCACCGTCATTGTAATTTCTTCGCCATCGTCTAAGACAGGCGACGGAAAATATCTGTTCCATTCCCAAGGGAGAGACCATGACTGCCATTACCGATATCATCGCGCGCGAAATTCTCGACAGCCGCGGCAATCCGACCGTTGAAGTCGACGTTTATCTCGAAGACGGCTCCATGGGCCGTGCCGCCGTTCCCTCCGGCGCCTCCACCGGCGCGCATGAGGCGGTTGAGCTGCGCGATGGCGGCAAGCGTTATCTCGGCAAGGGCGTGGAAAAGGCGGTCGAAGCCGTCAATACGGAAATCTTCGACGCGATTGGCGGTTTCGACGCTGAAAACCAGATCCAGATCGACCAGATGATGATCGCGCTCGACGGCACGCCGAACAAGTCGCGCATCGGCGCCAACGCCATCCTCGGCGTGTCGCTCGCCGTTGCGAAGGCTGCCGCTGAAGCGTCCGGCCTGCCGCTTTACCGTTATGTCGGCGGCCCGAACGCGCATCTGCTGCCGGTTCCGATGATGAACATCATCAACGGCGGCGCGCATGCTGATAACCCCATCGACTTCCAGGAATTCATGATCCTGCCGGTCGGCGCAGAAAATATTCGCGAAGCCGTGCGCATGGGCTCCGAAGTCTTCCATACGCTGAAAAAAGAACTGTCCGCACAGGGCCACAACACCAATGTCGGCGATGAGGGCGGTTTTGCACCGGGTCTCGAAAGCGCGCCGGCAGCACTCGATTTCATCATGAAGTCGATCGAAAAGGCTGGCTACCGTCCAGGCGACGACATGTTCATCGGTCTCGACTGTGCGGCGACCGAGTTCTTCAAGAACGGCAATTACGTTTATGAAGGCGAAGGCAAGACCCGTTCGCCGATCGAGCAGGCCGAATACCTGGCCGAGCTCGTGGCGAAATATCCGATCATCTCCGTTGAAGATGGCATGGCTGAAGACGACTGGGATGGCTGGAAGGCGCTGACCGATCTCATTGGCAACAAGTGCCAGCTGGTGGGCGACGATCTTTTCGTCACCAACTCCGCCCGCCTTCGCGACGGTATCAAGATGGGTGTCGCCAACTCCATCCTCGTCAAGGTCAACCAGATCGGTTCGCTTTCCGAGACGCTGGACGCAGTCGAAACCGCGCACAAGGCAGGTTACACCGCCGTCATGTCGCACCGTTCGGGCGAAACGGAAGATTCCACCATTGCCGATCTCGCGGTCGCAACCAACTGCGGTCAGATCAAGACCGGCTCGCTTGCCCGTTCCGACCGGCTCGCAAAGTACAACCAGCTTATCCGCATTGAAGAAATGCTGGGCCCGCAGGCTGCTTACGCCGGCCGTTCGATCCTGCGCGGATAATCCGCGTTCGGGTTTCGCGATATGGCCCGCCGCCTGGCGGGCCAGTCTCAGGGATGGGCGGTTTATCCGCACTGCTCACTCCCGAGTTGATCCGGGGTTCAGTCAGCCCAGGTCCCTGGGTTGAAAGGACTCTTTTCACGGCGAAGACGCGCTGTGGCTTGATGCCGGATCACGCTCGGCATAACGAACTCTCTCTGATATCGTCGTCATTATTAGCCCGCCTCTGGCGGGCTTTTTTGCGCCTATCAGCCGCGCGGAATTTTAAGGTCAACGGATAGTTAAACAATCCGCATTAGTCTCGAGACTCACATTATGCGTTTTAAGGCTTCTCTCCGGCATGTGGACCAGACATCATAAAAAGAGACGATTCGGCCGTTTAATCGTTCCGGCCATTACGATCGCTTTTCTTTCCTATTTCGGGTATCATTCCATCCACGGCGACTTCGGCCTTCAGGCGACGGAGCGGCTGGAGCGGCAGCGTATTGCCAGAACGGCAGAGCTTGCCAAGCTGACGCAGGCGCGCGTTGCGCTGGAGCGGCAGGTCGAATTATTGAGCGACGGTTCTCTCGAACGTGACATGATTGACGAGATTTCCCGTTATCAGTTGAATATGTCCCGTACGGACGAAATTGTCATCATGAATACCTACTTCTAATTAACCGAAATCAAGTTAATTAATGATTTGTGATTTATTCACAGCACTTTAGCATGAATATGTGCCATGCGTTTAAAGCATTGCTGCATGGCATTTTCTTGCATATGGTACGCGCCAATCTATCCATTCAAACGACAACTCAGGGAGGGATGAATGGCGCCGCGAAAAACCGCGTCCGTATCCGGCCGAAAGACAACGGCAAAGGCTGCAGGCGAATTCACCGGTAAGAACAGCCCGGACTTTTCGAAGGAAGAAGAGCTTCACGCCTATCGTGAGATGCTTCTCATCCGTCGCTTCGAGGAAAAGGCCGGCCAGCTTTACGGCATGGGCTTCATCGGTGGTTTCTGTCACCTCTACATCGGTCAGGAAGCCGTTGTTGTCGGCATGCAGATGTCTCAGAAGGAAGGCGATCAGGTCATCACCGCTTACCGTGACCACGGCCATATGTTGGCTCTGGGCATGAGCGCGCGTGGCGTCATGGCCGAATTGACCGGTCGCAAGGGCGGCCTGTCGAAAGGCAAGGGCGGCTCGATGCACATGTTCTCCAAGGAGAAGCATTTCTACGGCGGCCACGGCATCGTCGGTGCGCAGGTTTCGCTCGGAACCGGTCTTGCCTTCGCCAATAAATATCGCGGCAACGACAATGTCTCCGTGACCTATTTCGGTGACGGCGCCGCCAACCAGGGTCAGGTCTACGAGAGCTTCAATATGGCCGCTCTCTGGAAACTGCCGATCATCTATATCGTTGAAAACAACCGTTACGCCATGGGCACCTCGACCGCCCGCGCCACCGCACAGTCGAACTATTCGCTGCGCGGCCAGTCCTTCGGCATTCCCGGCATCCAGGTGGATGGCATGGATGTGCGCGCCGTAAAGGCCGCCGCCGATCAGGCGCTGGAACATTGCCGCTCCGGCAAGGGTCCGATCATTCTGGAAATGCTGACCTATCGTTACCGTGGTCACTCCATGTCCGACCCGGCGAAATACCGTTCGAAAGACGAAGTGCAGAAGATGCGCTCCGAACATGACCCGATTGAGCAGGTCAAGGCACGGCTTCTGGAGCAGGGCTGGGCAAGCGAAGACGAGTTGAAGGCCATCGACAAGGATGTCCGTGATATCGTCGCCGATAGCGCAGACTTCGCCCAGAACGACCCAGAGCCGGATGTATCCGAGCTCTACACCGACATTCTGCTCTGATCGGGAAAGGGAAACCCATGCCAGTAGAAATTCTTATGCCCGCCCTTTCCCCGACCATGGAGGAAGGCACGCTTTCCAAATGGCTTAAAAAGGAAGGCGACAAGGTCACTTCCGGCGACGTGATTGCCGAGATCGAGACCGACAAGGCGACCATGGAAGTGGAAGCTGTGGATGAAGGTGTTATCGGCAAGCTGCTGATCGACGCCGGCACCGAAGGCGTCAAGGTCAACACGCCGATCGCCGTTCTCATCCAGGAAGGCGAAAGCGCTGCCGACATTTCTTCTTCTGCCAAGAAGGAAGAGCCGAAGGCTGAAGCTGCAAATTCCGATTCGGATGCCGCAGGCGGCAAGACCCGCGAAGCATCCGAGGAGCCGAGCGCTGCCAAGGAAGCCGCAAAGGTTCCGGCAGCACCTAAGATCGAAGTCGCTGCCGATCCGGATATTCCTGAAGGCACGGAAATGGTGATGACGACGGTGCGTGAAGCGCTGCGCGACGCCATGGCCGAAGAAATGCGCGCCGACGAAAAAGTCTTCGTCATGGGTGAGGAAGTCGCCGAATATCAGGGCGCTTACAAGATTACCCAAGGCCTGTTGCAGGAATTCGGCGAGCGCCGCGTCATCGACACCCCGATCACCGAGCACGGTTTTGCCGGTATCGGCGTCGGTGCGGCAATGACGGGCCTGCGGCCCATCGTCGAATTCATGACCTTCAACTTCGCCATGCAGGCGATCGACCAGATCGTCAACTCGGCTGCGAAGACGCTTTACATGTCGGGCGGCCAGATGGGTGCGCCGATGGTGTTCCGTGGCCCCTCGGGTGCTGCTGCCCGCGTTGGCGCTCAGCATTCGCAATGTTACGCCGCATGGTACAGCCATATTCCGGGCCTCAAGGTCGTCATGCCCTACACGGCAGCGGACGCCAAGGGTCTCCTGAAGGCAGCCATCCGCGATCCGAATCCGGTCATCTTCCTTGAGAATGAAATTCTCTACGGCCAGAGCTTCGAAGTGCCGAAGCTCGACGATTTCGTGCTGCCGATCGGCAAGGCGCGCATTCACCGCAAGGGCAAGGATGCGACGATCGTTTCCTTCGGCATCGGCATGACCTACGCAATCAAGGCGGTTGCGGAACTCGAAAAGCTCGGCATCGACGTCGAACTGATCGACCTTCGCACCATCCGTCCGATGGATCTGCCCACCGTCATCGAATCGGTCAAGAAGACCGGTCGTCTGGTCACCGTCGAGGAAGGCTTCCCGCAGTCATCGGTTGGTGACTTCATCGCCAATCAGGTCATGCGTGCCGCTTTCGACTATCTCGATGCGCCGATCCTGACGATTGCCGGCAAAGACGTTCCGATGCCTTACGCGGCAAACCTCGAAAAGCTGGCTTTGCCGAACGTCGATGAAGTCGTTCAGGCTGTCAAAACCGTCTGCTACAAGTAAGGGGAGGCGTTTCGATGCCGATAAACATCACCATGCCTGCCCTTTCTCCCACCATGGAAGAGGGCAATCTGGCCAAGTGGCTGGTCAAGGAAGGCGACAAGGTCGCACCCGGTGACGTGATCGCCGAGATCGAGACCGACAAGGCAACCATGGAAGTGGAAGCCGTCGATGAGGGCACGGTCGCCAAGCTCGTGGTTCCCGCAGGCACGGAAGCGGTCAAGGTCAACGCCCTGATCGCTATCCTCGCCGCCGATGGCGAGGATGTGGCTGAGGCAGCAAAGGGCGGCAATGCTGCTCCTGCCGCGTCCCAGGCCAAAGCCGAGGCTCCGAAGCAAGAAGCTGCGAAGGCCGAAGCGCCAAAGGAAGAAGCTGTCCCAGCCAAGGCTGAAAAGCCAGTTGCCGACCAGTCCTCCGCACCTTCCACCCCGGCCCCGGTTGCAAAATCCGGCGAGCGCATCTTCGCTTCGCCGCTTGCCCGTCGTCTCGCCAAGGAAGCCGGTCTCGACCTCACGGCCGTGTCCGGTTCCGGCCCGCATGGCCGTATCGTCAAGACTGACGTGGAAAAGGCTGCCGCTTCTGGTGGTGCGAAGGCTGCTCCTGCCGCCGCAGCATCCGCAGGCGCACCAGCTGCCGCACTTGCCAAGGGCCCGTCCGAAGAAGCTGTTCTCAAGCTGTTCGAACCCGGTTCTTACGAACTGGTGCCGCATGACGGCATGCGCAAGGTCATCGCCAAGCGTCTGGTCGAATCCAAGCAGACCGTTCCGCATTTCTACGTTTCCGTGGATTGCGAACTGGATACGCTTCTGGCGCTGCGCGCCCAGCTCAACGCCGCCGCTCCCGAAAAGGACGGCAAGCCCGCCTACAAGCTTTCGGTCAACGACATGGTCATCAAGGCGCTGGCTCTCGCGCTGCGCGATGTGCCTGATGCCAACGTCTCCTGGACGGAAAGCAACATGGTCAAGCACAAGCATTCGGATGTCGGCGTTGCCGTTTCCATTCCGGGTGGCCTGATCACGCCGATCATCCGCAAGGCGGAAGAGAAGTCGCTCTCCACCATCTCCAACGAGATGAAGGACTACGGCAAGCGCGCCAAGGAGCGCAAGCTGAAGCCCGAGGAGTATCAGGGCGGCACGACGGCCGTGTCCAACATGGGCATGATGGGCGTCAAGAGCTTCTCCGCCGTCATCAACCCGCCGCACGCCACCATTCTGGCAGTCGGCGCGGGCGAACAGCGTGCTGTCGTGAAGAACGGCGAGATCAAGATCGCCAATGTCATGACGGTTACGCTCTCTACCGACCACCGTTGCGTCGATGGCGCGCTCGGAGCCGAGCTGATCGGTGCCTTCAAGCGCTACATCGAAAACCCGATGGGCATGCTGGTTTGATCGGAGAGTGAGATGGTGAAGTCGGTCCTCTGCTTTGGCGATTCCCTGACATGGGGATCAGATGCGGAAACGGGTGGCCGGCACAGCCATGACGATCTTTGGCCGAGCGTCTTGCAAAAGGCGCTCGGGCCTGATGTGAAGGTGATCCACGAAGGGCTGGGTGGACGAACCACCGCCTATGATGACCATACCGCTGATTGCGATCGCAACGGCGCAAGGCTCTTGCCGACGCTTCTGCACAGCCACGCGCCGCTTGATCTGGTCATCATCATGCTCGGCACCAACGACTTGAAACCGTCGATTCATGGCTCGGCCATCGTCGCGATGAAGGGTGTGGAGCGGCTGGTCAAACTGGTGCGCAACCATGTCTGGCAGGTGCCGGACTGGGAAGCGCCGGATGTTCTGATCGTCGCGCCGCCGCAACTGTGCGAAACGGCCAACCCCGTGATGGGCGCTATCTTTCGCGATGCGATCGATGAATCGGCGATGCTCGCCCCGGTCTACCGGGATTTGGCCGACGATCTCGATTGCGGATTTTTCGATGCGGGGTCAGTTGCCCGCACGACGCCCGTAGACGGCGTTCATCTCGATGCTGAAAACACGCGGGCCATCGGGCGCGGGCTGGAGCCCGTCGTTCGCATGATGCTCGGACTTTGACAACAATTCTCGTTTCGGAACGGCATGCCGTGACCCGATAGGACAAGGCAGGATACCTATGGCTCAATCTTATGACGTCATCATCATCGGTTCGGGACCGGGCGGTTATATTGCCGCGATTCGCGCAGCCCAGCTCGGCATGAAGGTTGCCGTGGTCGAGCGCGAGCACCTTGCAGGCATCTGCTCCAACTGGGGCTGCATTCCCACCAAGGCGCTGCTGCGTACTGCCGATGTCTTGCATACGGCTCAGCACGCCAAGGATTACGGCCTGACGCTCGAAGGCTCGATCAAGCCTGATGTCAAGGCGATCGTTGATCGTTCGCGCGGCATCGCGCACCGCATGAACAACGGCGTCGGCTTCCTGTTCAAGAAGAACAAGGTCGATATCATCTGGGGCGAGGCCAAGATCACCAAGCCCGGTGAAATCGTAGTTTCCAAGACCCAGAAGAAGCCCGTCGAACCGATGGGCCCGGTTCCGAAGAACACGCTGGGCGAGGGCACCTATACCGCCAAGCACATCATCGTCGCCACAGGCGCCCGCCCGCGCGCGCTTCCAGGCATCGAACCGGATGGCAAGCTGATCTGGACCTATTTCGAGGCAATGAAGCCGGAAGAACTGCCGAAGTCGCTGCTCGTCATGGGTTCCGGCGCCATCGGCATCGAATTCGCCAGCTTCTACCGCACCATGGGTGTCGACGTTACCGTCGTTGAAATCATGAGCCAGGTGATGCCGGTCGAAGATGCGGAGATATCTGCCTTCGCCAAGAAGCAGCTGGAGAAGCAGGGCATCAAGTTCCATCTGGAAACCAAGGTTGCCAAGGTCGAGAAGGCTGCTAATTCGGTTACTGCGACGCTCGAGAAGAAGGACGGTTCTTCCGAGAAGATCACCGCTGACCGGATGATTTCGGCTGTCGGCGTCGTCGCCAACATCGAAGGCATCGGCCTTGAGGCCGTCGGCGTGAAGACCGATCGCGGCTTCATCGTCATCGACGGTTACGGCAAGACCAACGTGCCTGGCGTCTACGCCATCGGCGATGTCGCCGGCCCGCCGCTGCTCGCCCACAAGGCCGAGCATGAGGCCGTGATCTGCGTTGAAAAGATCGCCGGTCTGCCGAATGTTCACCCGATGGACAAGCTCAAGATCCCCGGCTGCACCTATTGCAACCCACAGGTCGCCTCTGTTGGTCTCACCGAAGCCAAGGCGAAGGAACTGGGCCGCGATATTCGCGTCGGCCGCTTCTCCTTTGCGGCCAACGGCAAGGCCGTGGCACTCGGTGAAGATCAGGGCATGGTCAAGACCATCTTCGACAAGAAGACAGGCGAGTTGATCGGCGCGCACATGGTTGGTGCGGAAGTCACCGAACTCATTCAGGGCTTTGTGGTCGCCATGAACCTCGAAACCACCGAAGAAGAACTGATGCACACGATCTTCCCGCATCCGACCATTTCCGAGTCGATGAAGGAAAGCGTGCTCGACGCCTACGGACGTGTGCTGAACGCATGAGTGCCCCGTGATGCCCGGCATTGTCTAACCGTGCCGGGTGTCCCATATGTCTCAACGCTGGTTCTATAAGGGAGCGCGGGAATGGAAAATATCGGCTGGATTGCGGCAATCATCATCGGCGGTCTTGCCGGCTGGCTCGCCGGCAAACTCATGGATATGCGTTTCGGCATCTTCATGAATATCGTTCTCGGCATCGTCGGTTCGGTGGTTGCCGTTGCGGTGCTGAGAACCTTCGACGTTTTCGTGCAGGACAGCAGGCTCGGTTATTTCGTAACGTCCTTCATCGGCGCCAGCCTGTTGTTGTTCATGGCTAAGCTGGTACGGCGCTGACTAGGCTTCGTGCCCGGAAGGGGCTTACGCTTTTTCTGGAATTGTTCTAAAGCATCGCGTCAATAAATGTGATGATCGCGGCAAGCGATAGAAACAGGTTTCTTATGGTCACTATTCTCGACAGGACTTCGTCCGAAGAAAAGCGTATCCGCCACCCGGAGAAGGCCCATCGGCCCGATACCGAAGTCATGCGCAAGCCGGAATGGATCCGCGTCAAGGCGCCGACATCCAAGGGCTACCACGAGACGCGCGAACTGGTGCGCAGCCACAAGCTGGTGACGGTGTGCGAGGAAGCCGGCTGTCCAAATATCGGCGAATGCTGGGACAAGAAACACGCGACCTTCATGATCATGGGTGAGATCTGCACCCGCGCCTGCGCCTTCTGCAACGTCGCGACCGGCAAGCCCAATGCGCTTGACATGGACGAGCCGGAAAACGTCGCCAAGGCCGTCAAGCAGATGGGCCTCAGCCACGTCGTCATTACCTCGGTCGACCGCGATGATCTCGCCGATGGCGGCGCGGAGCACTTCGAAAAGGTGATCTGGGCGATCCGCGCTGCGTCTCCCAACACCACCATCGAAATTCTGACCCCGGACTTCCTGAAGAAGCCCGGCGCGCTGGAGCGTGTCGTCGCGGCGAAGCCCGATGTCTTCAACCACAATATGGAAACCGTTCCCGGCAATTACCTCACGGTTCGCCCCGGTGCGCGTTATTTCCATTCCGTGCGCCTGTTGCAGCGCGTCAAGGAACTGGACCCCACCATGTTCACCAAATCAGGCATCATGGTCGGCCTTGGCGAAGAGCGCAACGAAGTGCTGCAGCTGATGGACGATCTGCGCAGTGCTGACGTGGACTTCCTTACGATTGGCCAGTATCTGCAGCCGACACGCAAGCACCACAAGGTCGAGGCTTACGTCACGCCGGAGGAATTCAAATCCTATGAGACGGTCGCCTATACCAAGGGCTTCCTGATGGTCTCCTCCAGCCCGCTGACGCGTTCTTCCCACCACGCGGGCGACGATTTTGCACGCCTGCGCGCAGCCCGCGAGAAGAAGCTTCTGGCCGCTGCGGAGTAAGTGGGCTGGGCGGGCAATTTCTCTCACGCGTCATCCTTGGATTTGTCCCGAGGATGACGTTGTTGCTTTCACCTGAAGTCAGGCCACAACCTTCTCCGGCCGATGCGCGCGCATGCACAGGATGACGCTCAGCACGACTGAGCAAATCGCCAGGACTTCGACGATTGTTGGCCCACGGCCTTCCCAGAGGAAACCATAGAGCAAGGCAAAGAGCGTCTCGAACAGGATCATCTGCCCAACCATGGTGAGCGGCAGCAGGCGGCTCATGCGGTTCCAGAGAGCATTTCCGAGAATGGATGCGGTGAAACCGAGACCGGCGGCGATGGCCGCAAAATGCAGCCAGTCCTTGGAGCTATGGCTTTCCCCGCCGAAAGCAAAGGCCGGTATGGCGAGCGCCAGTGCCAGCCCGCCAGTCACCACACCCGTCATCATGTTCCAGTCGTCGGCGCTGACATCGTGAAGGCGTGACAGCCAGCGGGCATTGCCAACCGCAAAGGCCGTCCATGAGGCGAGCGCGCCAAGCGCACAGGCCAGCCCGATCAGGCGGGATACATCCAGCCCCGCATCGCTTTCCGTCAGCGACTGCCAGGATATGCCGATAATGCCGATTGCGCCAAAGGCGAGCGACGGCCACAGACGCTTGAGCGATACCGCGCCATGATCGCGCGTGCCGATGATGGTGACGGCAACCGGCAGGAAGCCGATGATGATGGACGTGAAGGCAACGCCGCTCAGTTTCACCGCCGTTGATATGAAGACATAATAGGCGATGTTGCCGATCATGCTCAGCCAGCCGAGCGCGATCCATTCGCGCGCACCGAAATGGGCAGATACCCGTTTCAGGCGCGGTCCGATGATGATGAGCGAAATCAGCCCGTAGGTCAGGTAACGGGCCGTCGACAGTTGCAGGGCGGAAAAATCCGGTACGAGTTTCGGAGCGAGAAAGATCGCACCCCAGAGAGCGCCCGCCATCATGCCGTAGATAACACCGAGGCTTGTCTTGTTCATGTCATGTCACATCCGCATTCACGATTGCCCGCGATGTGCCACAGCCACGTACGGCTGTCTTGACAAAAACTCCTGAGAGAAGAGGTGCTGTGCTTTCAGTGAATTCCGAAGGCCCGGCGATAAGCGGCAGGCGTTTTGCCCATCGCGTTGCGCATGGCGCGCGTCAGTGCCGTCTGGTCGGAGAAGCCGGCCCGCAAAGCAATTTCCGCAATCGGCAATGTGGAGTGGCGCAGCAATGCGCAGACCTTGTCCATGCGCAGCTCTGCAAGCCAGCGGTGAGGAGGGAGGCTAAACTCTTCCAGAAACAGCGCATGCAGGCGGCTATCGCTGATCGCGGCGCAGGATGCGAGCGTCTCGATGGTCCAGGGGAAAAATGGCTCCGCTCTGACGATCTCGCCCAGCGCATGCAGGCGGTGGCGGATATCGGTCTTTTCAGTCGCAAGGCTGTCGATCAGGAGCGGTGCCCAGAGGTTGGCAATATCCTCACGCGGCCCATCCGATCCGATGACGCTGCGCATGTAAACGATCAGCTGCCGTGTATCCCGTGCGATATCGAGAAACGGCTTGTGGACAAATCTCTCCAGCACCTGTTCGGGAACAGCAGTTTCGTCGATATCGACCACCAGCGACCGGTTGATCGTCGTCGCTTCCTGTGTGTGCGATGTGTTGGGATGAATGAAGACCGCGCGCCCGGTGGACAATTCGTCCTGTAGCCCTGCTACATCGATCCGCAGACATCCCGAGACCGGAAGAACGATCTGCACGAAGCCGTGCCGTTCCTTCGGTCTTTCCTGCGTATAGGTCCTGATATCGGCGGATGCGGCGATCATGAGATTGTCATTTCCATCGTGAAAAGAAACGGCCGCCTCGAAAAGCGGCCGGTTTCAGTCCTGATTATGACATCGTCTTGAAGATTGGGCCAGCCGGCTTTATCGAGCCGGCGTCTAACATTCTTCCTTGGCGGTCGATTCGCCGCGTTTGCGCTTGCGCAAAACCGGCTTGTTCTCTCTCGCCTCGCATTTCGCAACGTCGATGAGATAGGCAAGCATCGGCATTTCGTTCATCGATGCAAGTTGCTTGGCGGATTCGAGAAGGTTGATGATGTTGGAAAAATCGTCCATCGGCTCACTCAGTGGCTCAAAGCGGGTTATGTGGGTGTGAACCCAGGGATGAATAAGCGCGGTGAAAATGGGAGGTTCCAGCGCCGTTGCATCCCATGGGTGTAATATTAGTCGCAAATAAATAGCAATCCCTGCGAGGGGGTTGCAATAGTTAAATTTCCGTAACATCGGACGCCGCGGCCATGCCGCCGCAGAATAATAGCCGCGCTATTTAAAAATGGCATGGTGGCGAAGACGAGGTTTATTCGATGCCGAACTATCTTGAAAACGTGGAGGACGCGGCTGCGATTATCGCATCTGCGCAGCGTATTTCGGTCGTCGGTTGCTCCGGAGGCGGAAAATCGACGCTTTCTCGGAAGCTCGTAAGACGCTTTGGATTTGAATACATTTCCATGGATCGCGATATTTTCTGGTTGCCTGGCTGGCAGGTACGCCCGCGCCAAGAACAGCGACAAAGGATTGCCGCCATCGTCACCAAAGACCGGTGGCTGATGGACGGCAGCAATCCATCGTCTTTCGACATGCGTCTGCCGAGATCCGACATCGTCCTTTGGGTGCGCATGCCGCGCTGGCTTTGCCTTTGGGGCGCCATCACCCGGATTGCCAGGGGGTATGGCAAGGCGCGTCCTGAAATGGCTGAAGGCTGCCCCGAAAGACTGGATCTAGATTTCCTGCGCTATATCTGGAATTTCGAACGCCGGCACGCCCCGATCTTCGAGCAGAATTTCGCGCTTTATGGTCCCAACGTGCCGGTATTCCAGCTTAAAAGCCGAAAACAGCTTCGCCGCCTTCTTGATCTTCTTGTTATCGAGGATTAACTCCCGCTCATGCCACAGTTCGAAACGCATCGCCTTGTAAAACATTCACCCGACCGCATGTACGACCTCGTCGCCGATGTGGAGAAGTATCCGCAGTTTCTGCCGCTTTGCGAAGCGCTGGTCATCCGCTCGCGCAAGGAGCGGGACGGCAAGACTCTGCTGGTGGCTGATATGACGGTGGGCTACAAGGCCATTCGCGAGACCTTCACCACGCAGGTGCTGCTGAACCCGGCAGAGCGCGCCATCGATGTGAAATATATCGACGGCCCGTTCAAATATCTCGACAATCGCTGGCGTTTTGAAGCCTCCGCAGAGGGCGGCTCGGCCATTCATTTTTTCATCGAGTATGAATTCAAGAACCGGCTGCTCGGTGCGGTCATGGGATCGATGTTCGACAGGGCCTTCCGCATGTTCGCCGAAGCCTTCGAGACCCGCGCCGATAAAATCTACGCGGACCCGGCCTGATTGAGGGTAATCAGCATCTCGAGCGCCGTCCTGACGGTCGCAAGACGGATTTCCGTTCGCCCGATCTCTCCGTAGTGCATTTCATGGTGCAGGATTTTACCGCTGCGCGCCCTGGCGGCCAGATGCACCAGCCCCACCGGTTTTTCAACCGAACCTCCGCCCGGACCGGCAATGCCGGTCACGGCTACGGCAAAATCCGCCCGGGAGCGAAATAGCGCGCCATGCGCCATTTGCAGCGCGGTCTGTCGGGATACGGCGCCGAAATTCGCCAGCGTCTCAGTTCCAACCCCAAGCATGTCCATCTTGGCCTGGTTCGTGTAGGTGACGAAGCCGCGATCGACGACGGCAGAAGAGCCGGCGATTTCCGTCAGCGAACCAGCAATCAGGCCGCCCGTACAGCTTTCCGCCGTCGAGACCATGAAGCCGCCGGCGGTAAAGTCAGAAATGATCCGCCGCGCCAGTTCTTCTATATCCGCAGGAAACAGGCTCATAGCGGTCTGCCCTTGTAGACCACAGTGGCAGTGGCAATCGCAGCAATACCTTCCCGGCGGCCGACGAAGCCGATCGTCTCGTTGGTGGTCGCCTTGACCGAGCAGCGCTCCAGCGCGATGCCGAGAATGTCGGAAAGCGCCTCACGCATGGCCTGCCGATGCGGTCCGATGCGCGGCGCTTCGGCAATCAGCGAGACATCGGCATTCATGATCGTGCCGCCATTGCCGCGGACTACCTTGGCCGCGTGTTCGAGGAAGATGCGCGAAGCGGCACCCTTCCATTGCGGATCGGAAGGCGGGAAGTGATCGCCTATGTCGCCAGCGCCGCAGGTGGCGAGCAGGGCATCCGTCAGCGCATGCAGCGCCACATCGGCATCCGAATGGCCTTTGAGTTTCTGGTCGTGTTCGATGAAGACGCCGCACAGTGTCACACCGTCTCCTGCTTCCAGCTGGTGCACGTCGTAACCATTGCCGGTGCGCACGTCAGGCAGTCCGTAGGAGAGTTTTTCATCGGCCATGGCGATATCCCGCTTGAGAGTGAGTTTCACATTGTCGACCGAGCCTTCGGTCAGCGTCACAGGCAGACTTGCCCATTCGGCGATCGAGGCGTCATCGGTAAAGTCGGCTTTTCCAGATGTGGCAGCAGCGCGATGCGCGGCGAGGATTTCGCCATAGCCGAAGCTTTGCGGTGTCTGCGCCGCATAAAGACCCTGCCTTGAAACCGTTTCCGCGACAGAATCGCCTGCGCCACGCTTCAGCGTATCAGTGACGGGCAGGGCAGGCAGAACGCCGACAGCGCCCGCCTTGTGCAGCGCCACGATGCGTTCCAGCATGTCCAGGGCGATGAAAGGCCGCACGGCATCGTGGATCATCACATGTGTGAGGTCTTGCGCGGCCAGCGCTTCCAGACCAGCGAGCACCGATTGCTGCCGGGTTGCGCCGCCCGTGACGGTGACGATCCGCTCCCCGGCATTCAGCCGTCCAAGGATTGGTGACAGGAGCGCCGCATCGTCAGCATGGATAACGACCACGATAGGAGATGTGTCTGCCCAGGCAAGAAAGGTCGACAACGTATGCTCGATCACGGCCTTGCCACCGATCGGGCGATATTGTTTCGGCCCTTCCTCGGGGGAGCCGGCTCTTTCTCCGCGTCCTGCGGCGACAACGACGATGCCGAGTTTCATAGTACTTTCCTGCATTGGTCTTATGCTTTGTGCGCAACCCTTAATGGTTGACAGTCCTGCTTTAGCGTTTCAAAACCCGAATGGCCAGCCCGATAAGCCGCCCACCCGCACCCACATGCCGCAGGATCGGTCATCCCGTTTGTTCAAACCTGCACAAATTGCCGCCGCCAGCAAAACAGGCAGGCAGGCCACGCGCAAATAAAAGGTGCAACCCTGTAAAAGTGCTTGGCAACTGCGCAAACACTGTCTAAAAATAATGCATATAACTCTTCTGCACGAAAGATCATCACTTGCCCCTTCCGGAGTTGTCAGTCCCGTTCAGCATCGGCTCAGTCGCGATCCGTAATCGCGCAGTGCTGGCGCCTATGTCGGGCGTGACAGATTTGCCTTTCCGTCAGCTCGCCTGGCGTTACGGCGCGGGCCTTGTGGTGACTGAAATGGTCGCAAGTCGGGAACTTGTCGCCAATCGTGGGGAATCCTGGGCGCGGCTGAAAAATGCCGGGATGGTTCCGCATATGGTGCAGCTCGCCGGACGCGAAGCGCATTTTATGGCGGAAGCGGCAAAAATTGCGGCTGATAATGGCGCTGGCATCATCGACATCAATATGGGTTGTCCGGCCAAGAAGGTGACGGGCGGTTACTCCGGTTCGGCCTTGATGCGGGATCCTGATCATGCGCTGTCGTTGATCGAGGCGACCGTCGGCGCGGTCGATGTGCCCGTGACGCTGAAGATGCGGCTCGGCTGGGATGAAAACACCATCAATGCACCCGAAATTGCTCGCCGCGCTCAAGCCGCTGGCGTCCAGCTCATCACCATTCACGGCCGCACCCGCATGCAGTTTTACGAAGGACGGGCGAACTGGGATGCCATTCGCGCCGTGCGCGAGGTGATTTCCGTGCCGCTGATCGCCAATGGCGATGTCGAGACCGCCGAAGATGCGCGTGAAATCCTCAGCCGTTCCGGCGCGGATGCCGTTATGGTCGGTCGCGGTGCACAGGGTCAACCCTGGCTGCCGGCTGTACTGGCCGGACATGCAGCGCCGCAACGCGCCGATATTGCCGATATCGCCGTCGAACATTACGACATGATGCTCGAATTTTATGGAAGGGAAGCCGGTCTTCGGCATGCCCGCAAACATCTGGGCTGGTATCTCGACCGTTTCGCGACGGAGATCGCCACCACCGACAAGGCTAAAATCATGACATCGCGTGATACGGGGGAAGTGGCTGATCTGCTGCGCTCCGCCCTTTGCGACAATGCGGGCGAAGAAGCCGCAAGGAAGGCCGCATGAGCGCTGATAAACACAGCCCGGCAGATGCGAACCCGCTCGCCATGGCGGTTCTGAACGCGGTGCAGAATCCCGTTATTCTGGTGGATGCCGAAGGTTTCATCGCTTTTGCCAATTGGGAAGCAGAAGCTTTTTTCGGGGCCAGCGCCTCCCATCTCGCCCGCTACCGCGTCTCCACCTTCATTCCCTTCGGCAGTCCGCTGCTTGCGCTGATCGATCAGGTGCGGGAACGCCGCGCGCCGGTAAATGAATATCGGGTCGATCTGAGCTCCCCCCGGCTTGGACAGGACAAGCTCGTCGATCTCTATGTCGCGCCTGTTGTCAGCGAGCCGGGGTCTGTTGTCGTCGTCTTCCAGGAACGGTCGATGGCTGACAAGATCGACCGGCAATTGACCCATCGGGCTGCTGCACGCTCGGTCACCGGCCTTGCCTCGATGCTGGCGCATGAGATCAAAAACCCGCTTTCGGGCATTCGTGGTGCCGCGCAGCTTCTCGAGACATCGGTTGCCGATGAGGACCGTGCGCTGACGCGGCTGATCTGCGACGAGACCGATCGTATCGTCTCGCTGGTTGACCGCATGGAAGTGTTTTCCGACGAGCGTCCGGTGGACCGCGTGCCGGTCAACATCCATTCGGTGCTCGACCATGTGAAGGCCATAGCCAAGGCTGGCTTTGCCCGCAACATCAAGATTTCCGAGAATTATGATCCATCGCTGCCGGCGGTCTATGCCAATCGCGACCAGCTGGTGCAGGTCTTTCTCAATCTGGTGAAAAATGCGGCGGAAGCCGTCGGGAATCAGTCGGAGGGCGAGATCGTGCTGACGACGGCATATCGTCCCGGCATGCGCATGTCCGTGGCCGGCAGCCGCGAACGCATCTCGCTGCCGCTTGAGTTTTGCGTCCATGACAATGGGCCAGGAGTGCCGGCCGATCTCCTGCCGCATCTCTTCGACCCCTTCATTACCACCAAGACGAATGGTTCGGGCCTGGGTCTGGCGCTTGTCGCCAAACTGATCGGCGCCCATGGCGGCATCGTCGAATGCGACAGCCAGAACCATCGCACGACTTTCCGCGTATTGATGCCCGTCTCGCCTGAAGTGGCGCTGGACGACCGCATCTTGCCGAACTCGACAGGAAATGACAGATGACAGCTACTATCCTCGTCGCCGATGATGATGCCGCAATCCGCACCGTGCTTAATCAGGCGCTCAGCCGTGCCGGTTACGATGTGCGCATCACGTCCAATGCCGCAACGCTCTGGCGCTGGGTTTCTGCCGGCGAGGGCGATCTGGTCGTTACCGATGTCGTGATGCCCGATGAAAACGCCTTCGATCTGCTTCCGCGCATCAAGAAGGCCCGCCCGGACCTGCCGGTTCTGGTGATGAGTGCCCAAAACACTTTCATGACCGCGATCAAGGCCTCGGAAAAGGGCGCTTACGATTACCTGCCCAAGCCCTTCGACCTGACGGAGCTGATTGCCATCATCGGCCGCGCCCTGTCGGAGCCGAAGCGCAAGCCCGCCAAACTCGACGACGATATGCAGGACGGCATGCCGCTCGTCGGCCGCTCGGCCGCCATGCAGGAAATCTACCGGGTTCTCGCCCGCCTGATGCAGACCGATCTGACGCTGATGATTACCGGCGAATCCGGCACCGGCAAGGAACTGGTGGCGCGCGCGCTGCATGATTACGGCAAGCGCCGCAACGGCCCCTTCGTCGCCATCAACATGGCGGCAATCCCGCGTGATCTGATCGAATCCGAACTGTTCGGCCATGAGAAGGGCGCCTTCACCGGCGCGCAGAACCGCTCGACCGGCCGTTTCGAACAGGCCGAGGGCGGCACGCTGTTTCTCGACGAAATCGGCGATATGCCAATGGACGCCCAGACGCGGCTGCTGCGCGTATTGCAGCAGGGCGAATATACGACGGTGGGCGGACGCACGCCGATCAGGACCGATGTTCGCATCGTCGCCGCCACCAACAAGGACCTGAAGCAGTCGATCAACCAGGGCCTTTTCCGCGAAGACCTCTATTACCGCCTGAACGTCGTGCCGCTGCGGCTACCGCCGCTACGCGACCGCGCTGAGGATATTCCCGATCTTGTGCGCCATTTCATCCAGACGGGTGAGAAGGAGGGGCTTGAAGGAAAGCGTTTCGAGACCGAGGCGCTGGAAGTCATGAAGGCCTATGCCTGGCCCGGCAACGTGCGCGAACTCGAAAACCTGATCCGTCGCCTGATGGCGCTTTATCCGCAGGAAGTCATCACCCGCGAGATCATCGAGCAGGAATTGCAGTCGGATGTTCCAGACAGCCCGCTCGACAAGATGGCGGTCCGGACCGGCTCATTGACCATTTCGCAGGCGGTCGAGGAAAACATGCGGGATTATTTCGCAAGTTTCGGCGAAGGCCTGCCGCCGCCGGGTCTCTACGACCGTGTTCTGCGCGAACTGGAATATCCGCTTATTCTTGCCGCCCTGACGGCGACGCGCGGTAACCAGATCAAGGCCGCCGATCTTCTTGGCCTCAACCGCAATACGCTGCGCAAGAAGATTCGCGAGCTTGGCGTTTCCGTGTATCGCAGCTCCCGCCCCAGCTGAGAATGTTGACAAGGCCGCGGTTGTCGTTGCATTTTCGCCACATTGTGTTGCTTGGAAAACACTAGGATGGAGAGAGATTCGCCGGCACGAGGCGGATTTGCCCATTTTCATGAATGTGGTGCTGGCTGGCCAGCGATTGGGAGAAATGCATGCGGAAACCCGCCGCCGAAAAAGCCGTTGCCGAAGACGCAGCGGGAATGGTGGTAGCCGATCGCAGGATGTCTTTCGCTCTGCCGGGGCTGGTGCTTGCCGGTGTCGCCCTTGTTTGCGCCATACTGACACTTTTCGTGCTTCTGGGCGTAACACCGATTGCGCCGACATCGAATGTCGTCATCGCCTCGGTCGTCATCAATTCGGTCTTTGTGATCGGACTGATCTTTCTCATCGGTCGGGAAATCAACCGCCTGCTGAAAGCGCGGAAAAAGGGCAGGGCGGCGGCACGATTGCATGTGCGCATCGTCGTGCTGTTTTCCATCGTTGCGATTACACCGGCCGTTCTCGTCGCCATCTTCGCCAGTCTGACGCTGAATGTCGGTCTCGACCGCTGGTTTGCGCTACGTACCCAGTCGATCGTCGATTCCTCCAGCAATATCGCCCAGGCCTATATGATGGAGAATGCCGGTTATCTTCAGGGACAGACCCTGTCGATGGCCACCGACCTCGACCGCAATCGCGCGCTCTTTTATCTCGACCGCACCGGCTTCGTCGATCTCATGACCCGTCAGGCCAAGGGCCGTGGTCTTCTCGGCGCATTCCTGGTGCAGGAAGACGGCGACGCCGTCGCGCAAGCCGATATCAAGACGGAAAAGCCGCTTCCGGCCATTCCGCACGATGCGCTTGAAAAGGCCGCCGCTGGTCAGCCAACCCTTATTCCGCCTGGCATCACCAATCTCGTCGGCGCCATCATCAAGCTCGAGGGCATCAGCGGTACGTTTCTCTATACCGTGCGTGCCGTCGATCCCAAGGTAATGGGCGCGATGCGGCTGATGGAAGAGAACCGCGCCGAATACAAGGCGATGGAGGCCGGCCGTGCGCCGTTGCAGATTGCGTTTGCAATCCTTTATCTCGGTTTCGCGCTGATCGTGCTTCTGGCGGCGATCTGGACCGCGATTGCGGTGGCCGACCGTATCGTGCGTCCTATCCGTCTCCTCATCAGCGCCGCAGACAGTGTCGCCACCGGTAACATGCATGTGCTGGTTCCCGTTCGCGCCATCGATGGCGACGTTGGCCGCCTGTCGCGCACCTTCAACAAGATGGTCTCGGAACTGCGCAGCCAACAGGAACAGATCATTGAAGCGAAAGACGACATCGATGATCGCCGCCGCTTCATCGAGGCCGTGTTGTCGGGCGTTACCGCCGCCGTTATCGGCATTGATGAAAACCGCAGGATCACCATCGTCAATCCTTCGGCTGAAGAATTCGTGGCGCTTTCCTCCGACCAGCTTATCGGTGCGCAACTATCTGATATCGCGCCTGAAATCGAAGAGGTCGTGACCGAGGCCAATACCTGGTCGCGCGGCAATTTCCGCAAGCAGATCAACATCATGCGGCGCGGCACCGAACGGACGCTCAATGTGCAGGTGACCCGTGAGGATGCACGCGACAGCCGCGACAGCTACGTCATCACGCTCGACGATATCACCGATCTCGTCATTGCCCAGCGCTCGACCGCCTGGTCCGACGTCGCGCGGCGTATTGCGCATGAGATCAAGAATCCTCTGACACCTATCCAGCTTTCCGCCGAGCGCATCAAACGCCGCTTCGGCAAGCAGATCGACGAGAACGATCGCGCCATCTTTGACCAGTGTACGGACACCATCGTCCGGCAGGTTGGTGACATCGGCCGGATGGTGGATGAATTCTCGGCCTTTGCGCGTATGCCGAAGCCCACGAAGGAAAAGTCGGACCTGCGTTCAATCTTGAAGGACGCGGCATTCCTGCGCGAAATAAGCGCCGCAGACACGAAATTCTCGACGGAATTTGGCGATGTCCCGCTGGAGGGCATGTTCGATGCCCGCATGCTGGGACAGGCGTTCGGCAATCTCATCAAGAATGCAACGGAAGCGATCGAGGCGGTGGAAGGCGAAAAGCGGCCAGGCAAAATCCTGGTGCGCGCATCCTTTGACGAGGCCAATTCACGGTTCGTGGCTGACATCATCGACAATGGCAGAGGCTTGCCCGTCGAGAACCGTCACCGCATTCTCGAACCCTATATGACGATGCGGGACAAGGGCACGGGCCTCGGCCTCGCCATCGTCAAGAAAATCATCGAAGAGCATGGCGGGTATCTGGAACTCCACGATGCACCGCCGGAATTCGACCATGGCCACGGTGCCATGATCAGAGTGCTGCTGCCCTATATCGAGGCGGTCAGCGGCAAAAATAACAAGGAAGCAGCATATGGCGTCTGATATTCTGGTCGTGGATGACGAGGCGGACATTCGCGAAATCGTAGCGGGTATTCTTTCCGATGAAGGCCACGAGACGCGCATGGCGTTCGACAGCGACAGCGCGCTGGCCGCCATTTCCGAACGCGTTCCGCGTCTCATCTTTCTCGACATCTGGATGCAAGGGTCGAAGCTCGACGGTCTGGCCCTGCTGGACGAGATCAAGAGCCGCCATCCCGATATCCCTGTTGTGATGATTTCCGGTCACGGCAACATCGAAACCGCCGTCAACGCCATCAAGCGCGGCGCGTTCGATTTTATTGAGAAACCGTTCAAGGCAGACCGCCTGATCCTGATTGCCGAACGCGCGCTGGAGAACTCCAAGCTGAAGCGGGAGGTGCAGGAACTCAAGAAGCGCACTGGCGACGCGGTTGAACTCGTCGGCGCGTCGCTTGCGGTTTCCCAACTTCGCCAGACCATTGACCGCGTGGCGCCCACCAACAGCCGCATCATGATCCTCGGCCCCTCCGGTTCCGGAAAGGAGCTGGTGGCGCGCATGGTGCACAAGAAATCCTCGCGTGCTACAGGACCTTTCGTTGCGCTGAACGCTGCGACCATCACGCCGGACCGCATGGAAATTGCCTTGTTCGGTACCGAAGGTCTGCCCGGGCAGCCGCGCAAGGTGGGCGCTCTGGAAGAGGCCCATCGCGGTGTTCTCTATCTCGATGAAGTTGGCGAGATGCCGCGCGAAACGCAGAACAAGATCCTGCGCGTGCTGGTCGATCAGCAGTTCGAGCGTGTCGGTGGCGGCAAGCGGGTAAAGGTGGATGTGCGCATCATCTCCTCGACCGCCCATCACCTCGAAAGCCTGATCGCCGAAGGCCAGTTCCGCGAAGATCTCTACCATCGCCTCGCCGTGGTGCCGGTGAAGGTGCCGGCGCTGTCCGAGCGGCGTGAGGATATTCCTTTCCTCGTCGACATGTTCATGCGGCAGATTTCCGAACAGGCCGGCATCCGCCCGCGCAAGATCGGCGATGACGCCATGGCCGTTCTCCAGACGCATGATTGGCCGGGTAACATTCGCCAGCTCCGCAACAATATCGAGCGGCTGATGATTCTGGCGCGCCCCGAAGGCGGTGAGGCACCAATCTCGGCAGACATGTTGCCGGCGGATATTGGCGACATGCTGCCGAAGATTTCGGCGCAAGGCGATCAGCACATCATGACCCTGCCGTTGCGCGAAGCACGTGAAATGTTCGAGCGCGACTATCTGGTTGCCCAGATCAACCGCTTCGGCGGCAATATTTCGCGAACGGCGGAATTTGTCGGCATGGAAAGATCGGCACTGCATCGCAAACTGAAATCTCTCGGCGTATAAGAGACGAAGGCCCAAGTCGTCGTAATCGATTATTCCGTCAGAGAGACAGCATGAAAGTCATCATTTGCGGCGCAGGGCAGGTGGGTTACGGCATTGCCGAACAACTGTCGCGCGAGGATAATGAGGTATCGGTCATCGATACCTCCGCGACCCTCATTACCGCCATTACAGAGACGCTGGATGTGCGCGGCTATGTCGGCCATGGCGCCCATCCCGACATGCTGGCAAAGGCGGGTGCGGACCAGGCCGACATGATCATCGCCGTGACCCTGCATGACGAGATCAATATCGTCGCCTGCGAAGTTGCGCATGCGCTGTTCAGCGTTCCGACCAAGATCGCTCGCATCCGCGACCAAAGCTATCTGAAGCCGGAATATGCCGATCTGTTCAGCCGCGAAAACATGTCGATCGACGTGACGATTTCGCCTGAAGTCGAAGTCGGCAAGATGGTACTCAGGCGCATCGCCTTTCCGGGTGCCACCGATGTCGTGCGTTTCGCCGACGACACGGTCTTCATGCTGGCAATCGAGTGCATGGAGGACTGCCCGGTCATCAACACGCCGCTGCAGCAGCTTTCCAACCTCTTTCCGGACCTTATCGCAACCGTGGTGGGTGTCTACCGGAACGGCATCCTCAAGGTCGCGCACTCCTCCGAGCAGCTGCGCGTCGGCGACCTTGCTTATGTCATCTGTCAGCGACAGCACGCACGCCGCACCCTTGGCCTCTTCGGCCATGAGGAGCAGGAGGCCCAGCGCATCGTGATTGCGGGCGCCGGCAATATCGGCCACTTCGTCGCGCAGAAGATCGAGGAGTTGCAGCCTAAGACGCGGGTAAAAATCATCGAGGCGGATCGCGACAGGGCTATTGCCGCATCGGAACAGCTCAGCAACACCATTGTCATGCATGGTTCGGCGCTGGACCAGAAGATTTTGCTGCAGGCCGATATTCAGGATGCGGATCTGATCGTGACGCTCACCAACAGCGATCAGACCAATATACTGGCGGCGGTGATGGCCAAGCAGCTTGGCTGCAAATCCAACCTTGCATTGTTGAACAGCTCGTCCTTTCACGAGGTTGCGGATTCACTCGGTCTCGACGCCTATATCAATCCCCGGGCCGTTACCATTTCGCGCGTTCTCCAGCATGTGCGCAAGGGCCGTATCCGGTCGGTTTATGCCGTTCAGCGCGGCTCGGCGGAGGTAATCGAGGCAGAGGCGCTGGAGACTTCGCCGCTGGTCGGCCAGTCCTTTCGTGACATCGATATGCCTGATGGCGTGCGCATCGGCGCGATCTATCGCGACGGTGTGGTGATCCGCCCGGACGGCAGCACGAAGATCAAGGCGAAGGACCGCGTCGTGCTGTTTGCATCTGCCGATGCGGTGCGCGACGTGGAACAGCTTTTCCGGGTTTCGATACAATATTTCTGACTGTTTCGAATCGAAAAAGCAGGTCAATACTCGTACTCATTCGGCTGTTTTCGCCGTTGCGGAACAGGACACGATTTGATACCAGAGTTGCAGGTCGGCCAAGCGGGGGACTAGACTCGGCCGGCTTATTATTGATTGATTATTTTCCGGTATCCCTGCCGGCAAAAAAGAAAGAAGCGGCGCCATGGCGGAACGTTCTCAAAACCTTCAGGATCTTTTCCTCAATACCGTTCGTAAGCAAAAGATTTCGCTCACGATTTTCCTGATCAACGGCGTCAAGCTGACGGGCGTTGTCACTTCCTTCGATAATTTCTGCGTGCTTCTGCGCCGTGACGGTCACTCGCAGCTTGTTTACAAGCATGCGATCTCCACCATCATGCCCGGCCAGCCGATGCAGATGTTCGAGAGCGAAGAAGGCGCAGCCTGATCAGGCTCCCTCAACGGTATCTTCGATATAAGCTGACCTGAACCGGGAACATTTCCGGTTCAATCAGGTTAATCCAGATAGTCGTCCGCACGGATGCGGTCGGCTGCAATGTCATTTCTTGATAAGGCTGAACCCATTACGACGCGCGACACCTCGAACGAATCGATCATCCCCGAACAGGAAAAGCACCGCGACGACATGCGTGCGGTGGTCATCGTGCCTGTCCTCAAGCAGCAGCGCGAAAGCCGTGATGCGGTGGCGGGTCCGGTTTCTCCTGTACGGTCTGTTGAGGCCAAGCTTGAGGAAGCAAAGGGGCTGGCGCTCGCCATTGATCTTGAGGTGACGCAAGGTCTTGTCGTGCCGGTCAACCAGCCGCGTCCGGCAACTTTGTTTGGAACCGGCAAGATCGAGGAAATCGGCCATCTTCTGGATGAAACCAATTCCGGTCTGGTGATCGTCGATCATCCTTTGACCCCGGTGCAGCAGCGCAATCTTGAAAAGCAATGGAATGCGAAGGTCATCGACAGGACGGGCCTGATCCTTGAAATCTTCGGCCGCCGCGCCTCCACCAAGGAAGGCACGTTGCAGGTCGATCTTGCGCATCTGAACTATCAGAAGGGCCGCCTCGTCAGAAGCTGGACCCACCTTGAACGCCAGCGCGGTGGCGCGGGCTTCATGGGCGGTCCGGGTGAAACGCAGATCGAGGCCGACCGTCGGCTGCTGCAGGATCGCATCGTCAAGCTCGAGCGCGAGCTGGAGCAGGTCGTGCGCACCCGCCAGCTTCACCGCGCCAAGCGCCGAAAGGTGCCGCATCCGATCGTGGCGCTGGTCGGTTATACCAATGCCGGCAAGTCCACCCTGTTCAATCGTATTACCGGCGCTGGCGTTCTGGCGGAAGACATGCTGTTCGCAACGCTCGATCCAACCTTGCGCCGCATGAAGCTGCCGCATGGCCGCACGGTTATCCTGTCCGATACCGTCGGTTTCATCTCCGATCTGCCGACACATCTCGTCGCCGCTTTCCGCGCAACGCTGGAAGAGGTGCTGGAAGCCGATCTTATTTTGCACGTGCGCGACATGTCCGATCCGGATAATGCGGCCCAGTCGGCCGATGTGCTGCGCATTCTTGGCGATCTCGGTATTGACGAGAAGGAAGCCGAAAAGCGCATCATCGAGGTCTGGAACAAGGTCGATCGTCTCGAACCCGAAGCGCATGACGCCATTATTGAGCGTGCCGAGGGCCGCTCCGATATTCGTGCCGTTTCCGCGGTCACGGGCGAGGGTGTCGATGCCCTGATGGACGAGATTTCCGGCCGTCTGTCAGGTGTCCTGACGGAAACGACTGTAGTCCTCTCCGTCGAGCAATTGCCGCTGATCTCATGGGTCTACAGCAACTCCATCGTGGATAGCCGCGAAGACAATGAAGACGGTTCTGTTTCCCTTGATGTGCGCCTGTCGGAAGCGCAGGCCACCGAGCTGGAACGGAAGCTTGGAAAGGCAACCATCCGCGAGCGGGAAGACTGGGAGCAGTAAGCGCTCCGAGAACGATTGCGGTAAATTCCCTTATACTCAACGTCATCCTTGGGCTTGTCCCAAGGATCTAGACACACAGATATAATCAGGATGTCGCAGATGCTCGGGACAGGCCCTAGCATGACGCAGGAGAGGTTTTAGGTTTTCGTCACCACTGTCGAAAGCACCGGGCGCTCTGAATTTTTCGGCATATCCGGGTGATCAGGACGAAACCATATCCAGCGAGCGTTCGATGCGTTTTGCCGCCTGCCACAGGTCTTCCATTCTCTCAAGGCTTGCTTCCTGAAGCGTTTCGCCATTTTCGGTGAGCGACGTCTCGATGTGATTGAAACGCCTGCGGAATTTCGTGTTGGTGCCGCGCAGCGCGTCTTCCGGATCGGCTTTGACATGGCGGCCGATATTGACCAGCGCGAAGATGAGATCGCCAAGTTCATCAGAGACCTTCTCCGGCTTCCCCTCCGCCAGCGCTTCACGCAGTTCGGCGATTTCCTCCTCGATCTTGTCGAGAATGGGGGCTGGATCAGACCAATCGAAACCGATGCGCGCAGCCTGTTCCTGCAACTTGAGAGCCTCGGTCAGAGCCGGCTGGCTACGCTGCACACCGCCTAAAAAGCCAGCCTTGAAATCCTCGGTGATGCCGCGGCGGGCGCGGCGTTCCGCACGCTCCCGCTTTTCCTCGGCCTTGATCTGGTCCCATTGCAGCTTGACGCTGTCAGGCGTATTGGCGGCGGAAACGGCAAAGACGTGCGGATGGCGGCGGATCATTTTGGACGTCACGGCCTCAACCACGTCGCCAAAGGCGAATTCGCCCCGTTCCTCGGCGATGCGGGCATGGAAAACCACCTGCAGCAACAGGTCGCCCAGTTCTTCGCAAAGATCATCCATATCCTTGCGCTCGATGGCGTCGGCAACCTCATAAGCCTCTTCGATGGTGTAAGGCTTGATCGTCTCGAAGGTCTGGACGACATCCCAGGGGCAGCCGGTTTCCGGCTGGCGCAGGGCTTCCATGATCTCGATCAGGCGGGAAATATCCTTCGAGGCTTCCATAGTCTTTCAAACCTTCGTACTTTATTTTCATACATATCCAGGCGGAAAACCGTCTAGAAATGCTCTAATTCAGCGGAATATCGTTGCCACTCTTCGATGACTGATAGCTGGTGGAAAGCTCGTCATAGGCAGCCTTGATGCGGGCCGTCTGCGCCTTCAGCTCGGTCTTCAGCGGATCGTCTTCGCTCTCCACCAGATCGGCAATGAAGAAAGAGTTCCAGAAGGCGTTGCTGCGGCGATACCCGCCCGGCTCCAGCCCGAAAACTTCCTTGAGGATTTTCAGGTCGTGCGGAATGGCGAAAGCGTCGCGCGAATCCTCGTGGCTGAAAAAGGAGTAGAAATTATCGAAGCCGGCCCAGGTGATGGCTGACATGCACATGGTGCAGGGTTCATGGGTGGAAAGGAAAATCAATTCCTTGGTGTTCGGTTTCTCACCCAGCTCGTAAAACCGCTTCAGCGCGTGCACTTCTCCATGCCAGAGCGGGTTTTCCAGCTCGTTATTCGTCTCCGCGATCACCAGCGACAGGTCGGATTTACGCAGGATCGCCGCACCGAAAACCTTGTTGCCGAGGCTGACGCCGCGCGTCGTCAGGGGCAGGATATCGTGTTCGATAACATCGAGAAGACGGGTGGCGATGGTCGAGCTGGTCAAGGGTCTGATCCTTCGTACCGCCTCAGGGGGAAGCGGTTTTGCATGGAGATATCGACGAAAATAGTCCCTTCTTGTTCGGCGCGAGGGCCTGGTTTGTCAAGGGATTCTCATGGGATTTCGAGGCGTTCGACAGGGTTGATAAAGGTGCGCCGGTTAGTTTTCCTCAAAAACAGGGGTGTTCGAGAAATAAAAATCCAGGTGTCGGAAAGGCTTGAATTTCTGTTTCTTCAATCTTGCGCCGCAATGCGGGATAAATGCCCGATGCACAACGAACATGATTTTTCCGCTTCTGGCGATCGCCTTTCGACCTTCCCCGCGTTCTTCCGGGTTGAGGGACGGCAGGTCGCTGTTTTCGGCAATGGTGACGAGGCCTTTGCGAAGGTAAGGCTGCTTGCCAATACCAATGCACATATCATTGCTTATGCCGACCAGCCGGAAGCGGATTTTGCGCGCTATATCAGCGAAAACGGCATCGATCATCGGGCCTTGAGTTTCGCAAGCCCGCTGATTGAAGGCGCGACGCTGGTTTTTGCCGCCACTGGAGACGAGGCACTGGACCGTGAGATCGTTTTGGCTGCGCGCTCCAAGAAAATCCCTGCCAATGCGGTGGATCAGCCGGAGTTCTGCGATTTCTTCACGCCGGCACTCGTCGCCCGCGCACCCGTCGCCATCGCCATTGGCACCGAAGGCGCAGGCCCGGTTCTTGCCCAGATGATCCGTGCACGCATCGATCAGATGCTGTCTCCGTCGCTGGGCAAGCTTGCGCGCCTCGCCGTGCAATATCGTGACGCCGCCGAGCAGAATGTTCCCAAGGGCGCGTTGCGGCGAAATTTCTGGCGCCGGTTCTTTTCCGGTGCTGTCGCAGATGCCGTCGCTCTCGGCGATACATCATCCGCCCGCCATGCCGCTGACCGTTTGCTGCAATCGCCCGAGCGCAGCGAAGGCCGCGTCTGGCTTGTCGGCGCTGGTCCCGGTGCTGAAGATTTGCTGACGCTGCGCGCGCAGCGCGTGCTGATGGAAGCGGATGTGATCGTCTACGATGCGCTAGTGCCGCAGGCAATCGTTGACATGGGGCGCCGCGACGCCGAGCGGCTGTCCGTCGGCAAACGCAAGGGCTGCCACAGCAAGTCGCAGGATGAGATCAACCGCCTGCTGGTGCGTCTTGGTAAAGACGGCAAGCGCGTCGTGCGCCTCAAATCCGGTGATCCGCTGGTCTATGGCCGGGCGGGAGAGGAAATGGCGGCTCTGCGCGATGCCGGTATCGGTTACGAGATCGTTCCGGGCATTACCTCCGCCTTCGCCGCTGCTGCGGATTTCGAATTGCCCTTGACGCTGCGCGGTGTCGCTTCGTCGCTGATTTTCACCACCGGCCACGATCTGACCGGCGATGTCCTGCCGGACTGGGCGCGGCTTGCCGTCTCCGGCGCTACCATTGCTGTCTATATGGGCCGCAGCGTTGCCGCGTCGGTCGCGACGAGGCTGATAGAGGCAGGTCTCGGCGTGGAAACGACCGTAGCCGTTATCGAAAATGCCAGCCGCGCGGATCGCCGCCTGCTGCATGGCACTTTGAACGATCTGCCCGACCTCGAACATCGCGACGAACTGACCGGTCCGGTCATGGTCATCATCGGCGATGCGGTGGCGGGCGCCAATTTTGACAGGTCCGAGGCGCTCGCGCTTGTTGCGCGGCCAGCGAACCTTAAAAGGGAGTATGCAAATGGCTGACAAGGTTTTGACCGCCAACCGCCTGGGCGATGGGATCGCTGTATGGCTCGATGCCAATGGCGAATGGACGGAGAACCTGCAGGACGCAATCGTCGCCCGCCACGCAGAGGCCGTCGCTTCGTTCGAGGAAATCGGCAAGCGGGATTTTTCCGCCAACAAGGTCGTTGACGTGAATGTCATCGACGTGGTGGAGGAGAATGGCAAGCTTTGGCCGACGCGGCTTCGTGAGCGCATTCGCGCCGCTGGCCCGACCATGCACTATGCCAACGGCTTCAAGCCGGCCGATGCAGCATTCATCGCAGTCTGAGGAAGAATATGTACCGTTACGACGAGTTCGATCACGCATTTGTTGAAGGCCGCGTGGCACAGTTTCGCGATCAGGTCGAGCGCCGGTTGTCCGGCGAGCTTGCCGAGGACGCGTTCAAGCCGCTGCGCCTTATGAACGGTGTCTATCTCCAGCTCCACGCCTATATGCTGCGCGTCGCCATTCCCTACGGCACGCTGAATTCGCAGCAGATGCGGATGCTGGCCCATATAGCCCGCAAATATGACCGGGGTTACGGCCACTTCACCACCCGCCAGAACATTCAGTACAACTGGCCGCGCCTGTCCGACACGCCCGATATCCTCTCCGAACTGGCAAGCGTGGAAATGCATGCGCTGCAGACCTCGGGTAACTGCATTCGCAACGTGACCGCCGACCATTTCGCGGGCGCCGCCGCAGACGAGGTCGCCGATCCGCGTCCTTATGCGGAAATCCTGCGTCAATGGTCTTCCGTGCATCCAGAGTTCTCGTTCCTGCCGCGCAAGTTCAAGATCGCTGTAACGGGCGCCGAGCGCGACCGCGCCGCGATTCAGGTTCACGATATCGGCCTGCATCTGAAAAAGAACGACAAGGGCGAGATCGGTTTTGCCGTCTATGTCGGCGGCGGGCAGGGCCGTACGCCGATGATCGCCAAGAAGATCCGCGACTTCCTGCCGGAAGAAGACCTGCTGTCCTATACCACGGCCGTCATGCGCGTTTACAACCTGCACGGCCGCCGCGACAACAAGTACAAGGCGCGTATCAAGATCCTCGTGCATGAAACCGGCGCAGAAGAACTGGCCCGCCAGGTCGAGGTTGAATTCGCGGAGCTGAAAAACACGGAATTGAAGCTGCCGGATGCCGATATTGCAGCCATCACCGCCTATTTTGCACCGCCAGCACTGAAGGACCGCCCTGAAGGCTGGGAGAGCCTGGCGCGCTGGAAGCGGGCGGATGAAGGTTTTGCCCGTTTTGTCGAGCAGAACGTCCAGCCGCATAAGCATCCGGACTACGGCATGGTGACGATTTCCCTGAAGCCGATTGGCGGCATTCCCGGCGATGCGACCGACGAGCAGATGGAACTCGTCGCCGATATCGCCGCCGAATACGCGTTTGACGAAATCCGCATCAGCCACGAGCAGAACATCATCCTGCCGCATGTGGCACTGGCCGATCTCGAGCCGGTCTATCGCGCACTTGTAGGAGCTGGACTGGCGACTGCCAATGCCGGGCTGATCACCGATATCATTGCCTGTCCTGGGCTGGACTATTGCGCGCTTGCCAATGCGCGCTCCATTCCGGTGGCGCAGGAAATCTCTACCCGTTTTGGCGCGCCGGAACGTCAGGCGGAAATCGGCGAGCTTAAGATCAAGATTTCCGGCTGCATCAATGCCTGCGGCCACCACCATGTCGGCCATATCGGCCTTCTGGGTGTTGAGAAGAAGGGTGCGGAACTCTACCAGATCACGCTTGGCGGATCGGGTGATGAAAACACCTCGATTGGTGAGATCATTGGCCGTGGTTTCGAGCCGGAAAAAGTGACCGACGCGGTGGAAACCATCGTCGACACCTATCTGGGCTTGCGTCTTTCGAAGGAAGAAACCTTCCTCGAAGCCTATCGCCGCGTCGGACCGCAGCCGTTCAAGGATGCGCTCTACGGTTCCGCCGCTGAAGCCGCCTGAGGAGATTGCCATGACGAAAATATGGAACCGCGACGGCTTCGTGGAAAACGATCCCTGGGTGATCGAAACGGAAGAAGTGAAGGCAACTGCCGAGCAGAAATCGGTGATGCCGCTCGCTGATTTCCTTGTCCGTGCGGCCGAAAGCAATGATGTCGGCCTCGGCGTTCTGATTGCGCCTGCCGACGATGTCACCCGGCTCGAGCCCTATCTCGACCGTATCGACCTTGTCGCCGTCAGCTTCCCGGCCTTCAATGACGGGCGGGGTTTCAGCCATGCCTCGTTGCTGCGCAGCCGTCTTGATTTTGCCGGCGAGGTGAGGGCGGTTGGCGATGTTCTGATCGACCAGGTGCCGCTGATGCTGCGCACCGGCTTTACCAGCTTTGCGGTGACGAACGAGACGGCGATCCGCCGCCTGTCCGAAAATCGCCTGCCGGAAATCCCGGTCTATTACCAGCCGACGGCCCTTCCGGCCAACGGTGGAGAGGCCTATAGCTGGCGCCGCCGTGCGGCCCAATGACGCGCTGTGCGGAAATATGAGTTTTAGATGCATATTTTCTGCGCGCATGGCAGTATTGATATTCTCATGCCTTCAAACCGCGGCAAAAATGGTATAATTGCCCGTTCGAAGAATGTCGCTTATCGAATGAATGGACGGAACCTGAAATGAACGCGCCAGCCAAGACGGAAGATTTCGCGATCAAGATACCTGATGGTGTTTACGCCGAGACAGTTTTGTCAGTGGAGCACTATACGGATCACCTGTTCCGTTTCCGCATGACGCGTCCGGCCGGCTTCCGCTTCCGATCCGGCGAATTCGCCATGATCGGCCTGATGGTCGGCGAAAAGCCGATCTACCGCGCTTATTCCATCGCCAGCCCTGCCTGGGACGAGGAACTCGAATTTTTCTCGATCAAGGTTCCTGATGGCCCGTTGACTTCGCATCTTCAGGCGATCAAGCCCGGCGATACCGTGCTTATGCGCAAGAAGCCGACAGGCACTCTGGTTCTGGATGCGCTGACACCAGGCAGACGGCTCTATATGTTCTCGACCGGCACCGGCATTGCACCTTTCGCAAGCCTGATACGCGATCCCGAGACCTATGAAAAGTTTGAAGAGGTCATCCTCACCCATACCTGCCGCGATGTGGCCGAACTGAAATACGGTTTCGATCTGGTCGAGGAAATCAGGAACCATGAATTCCTGAACGAGATCGTCGGCGACAAGCTCAAGCACTATGCGACTGTCACGCGCGAGGATTATCCCTTCAAGGGCCGCATCACCTCGCTGATTGAGAACGGCAAGCTGTTTGCGGATCTGGGTGTTCCCGCACTTGATCCCGCTATCGATCGCGGCATGATCTGCGGTTCTTCGGCCATGCTGAAGGACACGAAGGAGCTTCTTGAAAAGGCCGGGCTTAACGAAGGTGCGAACAACAAGCCTGCCGAGTTCGTCATCGAGCGCGCTTTCGTCGGATAACCGACATTTGCGCAAGTTGGATGAAGGAGGCCGTGAGGCCTCCTTTTTATTTGTACGGTTTACTGAGGCAGTACTTCGTCGGCCTGCTTCGGGGCGATCTCGTTTCGGTAGATGAAGAAGAGAGCGATGGCGATGGCCGATATGCCGCCGCCGACCAAGTGCGAAAGGGCGTAACCGCCTTTGGTGACCAGCCAGCCGGCAACGACGTTACTAAGGGACGCACCAATGCCCTGCACCATCATGACGCTTGCAAGGCCGACATTGAACCGGCCGGTTCCCTTGAGAATGCGTTCGGCGGCCACAGGCGTCACGATGCCCAGAAGGCCTGCACCGATACCGTCAAGCAGCTGTACCGGAAAGATTACCCAGAAATCGGTGAAGGCGGATGCCAGCAGACCGCGGATCGGAAGGGCGGCAAGCGCGATCAGGAACACCGTCGCAAGACCGAAGCGACGGATCAGCCACGGCGCCAAGGCCGCAACGAAGATCATGGCAAATTGCGCGACGCCAGTAATGATCGCTGTCGTGCGAAATGGTGTCTGCAGTTCGATGGCAAAATTCTGCGCGATAAGCCGCCCCATCGGCGCGTTGCCGAAGTGGAAGATAAGAAGAATGATCGCGAGGAATATCAGACCGCGTTCGTGAAGCAGCACATTGATGCCTGAGGGCCCCGGTTCGCCCTTGTCTTCGCCAAGACCTCGCGCCACCTTGTGGTCGATCCTGTCGGGGTCGATGGCGGCGGCGGCAACAAGTGCGCCGGCAGCCGTCAGAAGCATCAGTCCGATGACGCCATGCAGGCCGAAGAAGGAAACGGCAACGTAAGTGGCGAAGAGCGATGCGAAATTGCCGCCATGATTCCAGAATTCGTTTCGCGATATCTGACGGGAGAACAGGCGTTCACCGACCAGACCAAGCGTCAGTCCGGCCAGAGCCGGTCCCACGACGGCGCCGACAACCGCAGTCATGATCTGGCCGGTCCAGACGATCCACGCATCGGGAAAAATCAGCGTAATGAGCGCACCGACGGTCACGAGAACGACGGGGATGGCAATCAACGTTCTTTTCCACGTCGTGCCGTCCACCAACGCGCCGCAGAGCGGTGTGGCAAGTAGACCGACGAGGCCGCCGACCGTGGCAATCATCCCCAGCGAAAGTGAAGACCAGCCCTGTGTCGCCAAAAATGCATCCAGAAAAGGCCCTAGCCCGTCGCGGGCATCTGCCAGAAAGAAATTAAGCGCCGCAAGGGCAAAAAGCGTGCGGTCTGACATACCACCGCTGCGAGGCAGACCGCCGGAGGGGAGGCTGCCGCGCGGTGCCAAAACGCCGATCGTCGTCATGAAATATGCTCCGAAAAATATGCGGTAGTGATCAGAAATTGATCGACGCTGGCGAGAAACATCTATGCCTGCATTTGGTTGCATCGGCACGATAGAAACATGAGCATCTCGAATTTTTTGACAGTTGCCAAATAAACGGGAGGAACGTTTGACGGTGCAAGCGAGTTAGTCTTCGTGAAAAATTGGATACGCGCCATGAAAACGACGGCTATCACGAGTTTATTTTTTGCAGGGCTGCTCGGTGTGCAGCCGGCATTAGCGGACGAACGCGAATTCCTCTCGTCGCTGAAAGGCACATGGGCGGGTAAGGGAACCGTGATCACCCGCATTGGCACGCCGCCAATCAACGTCAATTGTACGCTGAATTCCAAAGCGGGGACCTCGTCGCTCAATATGTCCGGCACATGCCGTGGCCTTCTGGTGGTCAGGCGCGCAATTGCGGCCGACCTGTCGGAGAAAGGTGGACGTTACAGCGGCGCTTACACCGGACCCTCCGGCCGACCGTCTGCCCTTTCCGGTACGCGGCAGGGAAATGCAATCAATCTGACGGTTCGCTGGAACCGCGACATTAACGGTGACCGCGTCGCAGCCATGACAATCGAAAAAGTCGGGCAAAACGGCCTGCGGCTTCGCACCACCGACAAGGACGGCAGGACCGGCAAGACGGTGGTGACGAGCGATATCCGGCTCGTGCGCTGACCAAGCCGCGACGTGAGGCATTGACCGGTAATGCGGCTTAAGCCTCTAGCTGAATTCGATCAGCAAAGGGCAATGGTCCGAGACTTCGGGCTGTCTCACCACATCGAAGTGATCGACCTGCACAACCGGGTTGACCAGCATGTAATCTGCAAAACGGTTTTGTTTGGCATAATGCGAGGTGCGCGTGTCTGTGAAACCACGTGTCGTGACGAGTTCGATGAGATCCAGTTCCTTCAATACCGTGAAGGTGTCGCTCTCAGGCAGAACATTAAAATCGCCGCACACGATGATCCGGTCACCATCCTCCGCGATGTCTTTGACGAGTTTCACGAGGCGTTTTGCCTGCATCAGACGGGCGGGAATATCGTGTTTACCGTTGGGGTCACGCAGCCCATGCATATGGGCGATGACGGCTGGCTGGCCGGTCGTGAAGTCGAAAACCCTGACAGCATGGCCCGTGCGCGAACGCGGGTGATCTCCGTATCCATTCGCAGAAAAGCAGCCGTGCACAAAACCTTGAGCCTGCGCAACAATCGCGATGGATTTACGCACGAAAGTCGCCAGCCCCCATTGAGAGGGATATCGTGTCTCCCCGTGCCAGAGGTCACCCTGTGACGCCGGGCAAAAGATTGCCAGATGATCGGGTAGGGCTTCTTCGACATCGCGAAGAAAGTTCGCCCTTTGCAGCAGATCCCTACCGTCATCGCGATAGCTCAGCCAGTCCTCTTCGGCTGCCGGTGTATGCACCACTTCCTGCAAACATAGAATGTCGGGATCGGACGCGGAGATATAGGGAACAAGCTCGTCATGGAGCTTTCCGCCCCAACCATTCAGGCAAATCAAACGCATTCAAACTCCATCACCGCTTAAATTGCAGCATCCGGTTTAGCATGGAACGGGTTACGATCAATCGCATGTGACGTGGTCGCCCGGTCTTGGGGCTTGTGTCCGGAACGAAAAAGGCCCGGATCGCTCCGGGCCTTCATAAGTTCGTTCGTACCGATGCCTTTATTCGGCGGCCTCGGCATAAGCCTCCATCGGCGGGCAGGTGCAGATGAGGTTGCGGTCGCCATAGACATTGTCAATGCGGTTTACCGGCGACCAGTATTTGTCAATGCGGAAGGCGCCGGGCGGGAAGCAACCCTGTTCGCGGCTGTAGGGACGATCCCACTCGCCGACGAGATCTTCTACCGTGTGCGGCGCGTTCTTCAGCGGATTGTTGGTCTTGTCCGCACGGCCTTCCTCGATGTCGCGGGCTTCCTCGCGGATCGCCAGCATGGCATCGCAGAAACGGTCGATTTCCGCCTTGGTCTCGGACTCCGTCGGCTCGATCATCAGCGTGCCGGCAACCGGCCAGCTCATGGTCGGCGCATGGAAACCGCAGTCGACGAGACGCTTTGCAACGTCGTCCACCGTCACGCCGCAGCTGTCTGCCAGCGGTCGGGTGTCGATGATGCACTCATGCGCCACTCGTCCCGTTTCGGACTTGTAGAGCACGTCGTAAGCGCCCTTCAGCCGTTCGGCGATGTAGTTGGCGTTGAGGATCGCAACCTTGGTCGCTTGCGTCAGCCCTTCGCCGCCCATCATCAGGCAGTAGCTCCAGGAAATCGGCAGGATCGACGGCGAGCCGAAGGGGGCAGCCGAAACCGCACCTTCACGACCGTCCGTCGTCGGATGACCGGGAAGATAGGGAGCAAGATGCGCCTTGACGCCGATCGGCCCCATGCCCGGACCGCCGCCGCCATGCGGGATGCAGAAGGTCTTGTGCAGGTTGAGGTGGCTGACGTCGGAACCGATATCGCCGGGACGGGCAAGACCGACCATGGCGTTCATGTTGGCGCCGTCAAGATAGACCTGCCCACCGTGTTTATGGGTGATCTCGCAAATCTCGCGAACCGTCTCCTCAAACACGCCATGGGTGGACGGATAGGTTATCATGCAGCACGAGAGGTTTTCCGCATACTGCTCTGCTTTTGCTCGGAAATCGTCGATATCAATATCGCCATTTTCCCGCACTTTCACCGGCACCACTTTCATGCCGACCATCTGCGCGGACGCTGGATTGGTGCCATGCGCCGAGGTTGGAATGAGGCAAACGTCGCGATGTGCGCCGCCATTGGCGATGTGGTAGTTGCGGATGGTCAGGAGCCCCGCATATTCACCCTGCGCGCCGGAATTCGGCTGCATGGAGAAGGCGTCATAACCGGTGACCGAGCACAGCTTTTCCGAGAGGTCATCGATCATCTCCTTGTAGCCGAGCGCCTGATTGGCTGGCACGAAGGGATGGATGTCGGAAAATTCCGGCCACGTTATGGGCAGCATTTCCGCAGTTGCGTTCAGTTTCATGGTGCAGGAACCGAGCGGGATCATCGAGCGGTCGAGCGCGAGATCACGGTCCGAAAGACGGCGGATGTAACGGGTCATCTCGCTTTCGGCACGGTTCATGTGGAAGATCGGATGCGTCATGTACTGGCTGGTGCGCAGCAGTTCCTTCGGCAGGCGATATTCCAACTCGAAATCCGAGATCGAGAAATTGCCGCCGAATGCGCGCCAGACCGCCTCAAGCGTCGCGGGACGCGTGCGCTCGTCAAGGCTCATGCCGATCTTGGTCGCGCCGACCTTGCGCAGGTTCACACCTTCCGCAACGGCCGAGCGCAGGATGACGCCCTGCATATGGCCGACTTCGACGGTGATGGTGTCGAAGAAGGTTTCCGGCTCGATGACGTAGCCAAGCTTCTCCAGGCCCTTGGCCATCAAAACGGCTTTCTGGTGGGTCTGCTGGGCAATCGCCTTGATGCCCTGCGGGCCATGGAAGACGCCATACATCGACGCCATGACTGCAAGCAGCACCTGCGCGGTGCAGATGTTGGAGGTAGCCTTCTCGCGGCGGATATGCTGCTCGCGGGTCTGCAGCGACAGACGATAGGCGCGATTGCCGCGCGCATCGACTGAGACGCCAACCAGACGGCCAGGCATGGAGCGCTTATGTGCATCCTTGACGGACATGTAAGCCGCATGCGGACCACCATAGCCGACCGGAACGCCGAAACGCTGCGAGGTGCCGATAGCGATATCCGCACCCATTTCACCGGGTGACTTCAACAGCGTCAGCGCCAGAAGATCGGCGGCAACGGCAGCGATGGCACCCGTCTGGTGCAGGCGGGAAATCAGGCCCGAGAAATCGCTGACATGACCGTGGGTGCCCGGATACTGGAAGATCGCGCCGAACACGTCGACAGGATCAAGATCGGTAAAGGGATTACCAACGATCACCTTCCAGCCGAGTGGCGCCGCGCGTGTCTCGATCAGCGCGATGGTCTGCGGATGGCAATTGGCATCGACGAAGAAGGCAGTCGCCTTGGACTTCGCGACGCGCTGGCACATCGCCATGGCTTCGGCAGCGGCAGTCGCTTCATCGAGCAGCGATGCGTTGGCGACATCGAGGCCGGTCAGATCGCAGACCATCGTCTGGTAGTTCAGCAGCGCCTCAAGACGGCCCTGGCTGATTTCTGGCTGGTAAGGCGTATAGGCGGTGTACCAGGCAGGGTTTTCCAGAATGTTGCGCTGGATCACGGGCGGGGTGATTGTACCGTAATAGCCCTGGCCGATCAGCGAGGTCAGCACCTGGTTCTTGTTGGCCGTCTCGCGCAGGCGGTCGAGCGCCTCGCGTTCGGTCAGCGCTGCACCCCAGGTCAGCGGCACCTTCTGGCGGATGGACGAGGGAACGGTGGCGTCGATCAGGGCATCGAGGCTCTTGTAGCCGATGACCTTCAGCATCTCCGCCATTTCCGACGGCGACGGCCCGATGTGACGCCGGTTGGCGAAATCATAGGGCTGATAGTCGGTGAAATGGAATTCCGTGGGCGTCGTCATTACGCGATCAGCTCCTTGTAGGCTGCCTCGTCGAGCAGCGTATCGGCATCCGCGGCGTTGGAGAGCTTCAGCTTGAAGAACCAGCCAGCACCCTGCGGATCGGAATTGACCAGCGAGGGATCGTCGACGATGGCCTGGTTGATTTCCACCACTTCGCCATCCAGCGGACAATAGACATCGGAAGCCGCCTTGACGGATTCAACGGTCGCCGCGTCGCCATTCTTGGAGAAGGTGGCGCCCACTTCCGGCAATTCAACGAAGACGAGGTCGCCAAGCTGTTCAGCGGCGTGGCTGGTAATGCCAACGGTGGCGATATCGCCGTCGAACTTCAGCCATTCGTGTTCTGCGGTAAATTTCAGCATCGTATTCTCTCCGGAGATGGGATGAAGATTATCGTTTGTAGGTGGGCTTGATGAAGGGCAGGGCAGCGACGGTGACGGGCAGATATTTGCCGCGCACTTCCGCAAAGATCGCCGTGCCGGGAGCAGTATAGGCCGCAGGGACGTAACCCATGGCAACGGGACCTTCGACCGACGGACCGAAGCCGCCGGAGGTTACTTCGCCGATTTCCGTCTTGCCTTCGGCATCCGCGAAAAGCTTGGAATGACCGCGCACCGGTGCCTTGCCCTCTGGCTTCAGGCCGACGCGACGGCGCGATGTGCCGTCCTTGAGTTCACCGAGAATACGCTCCGCCCCAGGGAAACCGCCTTCGCGATCACCGCCGGCGCGGCGCGCCTTCTGGATCGCCCATTCAAGCGAGGCTTCGATCGGGGAGGTCGTTGTATCGATATCGTTGCCGTAGAGACAAAGGCCAGCTTCAAGACGCAGGCTGTCGCGTGCTCCAAGCCCGATCGGCTCGCAATCAGGGTGCTCAAGCAGGGCCTTGGCGATCTCTTCCGCCTTTTCGGCAGGCACGGAGATTTCAAAACCATCCTCGCCGGAATAACCGGAACGGGAAACGATGCAGGGAACGTCGTGCAGCGGAACTTCCAGCACGTCCATGAACTTCATTTCGGAAACACCGGCCCAAAGCTCGGCCAGAACCGCTTCCGCGCGTGGCCCCTGAAGCGCAATCAGCGCCCGATCATCGAGAAGGGTAATGTCGCAAGTGTCAGAAAGATGCGCCTTCATATGGGCGACATCGGCGTCCTTGCATGCCGCGTTGACGACGACGAAAAGGTGATCTCCGCGATTGGTGATCATCAGATCATCGAGGATGCAGCCGTTTTCATCGGTGAAGAAACCGTAACGCTGGCGGCCTTCCTTTAGGCCGAGAATGTCAACCGGCACCAGTTTTTCAAGCGCGATTGCAGCGTCGGCATTGTTGCCCGACTTCGCCTTCACGATAACTTGGCCCATGTGGGACACGTCGAAGAGGCCAGCAGAGGTACGGGTCTGAAGATGTTCCTTCAGCACGCCCGCCGGATATTGCACCGGCATGTCGTAACCGGCGAAAGGAACCATGCGGGCGCCAAGGGAAACATGCAGGGAATGGAGCGGCGTGATTTTAAGCTCGGCGGTATCGTCCAAGGACGCCTCCAGGGTTGCGCGAAACATCGCGCGGGCTCAGGTCATGACGCGAAAAACGCGCCGGGTTCAAGAGCCCCCTCTGTCCTTGTCGCCTGAGATTGTTATCCCTTCGGCGAGCCGTCCTTATGAAAGGTGGCTTCTCTCCAGAGTTTCGTCGTCACCGGTGGTCCTTTTGCCTGAGAGTTTCCGGGGCGGTTGCTCCTTCGGCACCGCAATGAAGCGGTTTCTCCCAACGATGATGCGAGGCTCATTATCTTCGAAGCCCGGTCATTGGCAAGGACCAAATGACGCATCTGAACAGATTTTTGCTCCATCTGCGCCATCGCTGGCTAGATACACGGCGAGTTCCATGCGTGAGGCGTGCCGTCAGTCTGATTTTTTCTCCGGCAGACCCTTGCGCTTTGTCGACGCCAGTTCATCAAGTTCCTTTTCTGTCATGGACTTCTCCATGCTTTTTGAAGCACCTTGTAAACTGGATTTCTTGACTTCACCGCGTTTGGCGGCCAGCGCCGCACCCGCGGCTTTCTGCTGGGCTTTCGATTTGGCTGGCATGTCGGTACTCCTTCCGAAACGATCCGTATTGGAGAGGAAATGCCGCCCTGTATCGATTGTTCCGTTGAGCGGATGGGCCTGCGGCAAATTTCCCCTTTGAAATCGGAAGGAAAGAGGGGTATCGCCAGAAGATGGACGCAAATCGAAAACGACCGCTGACAAGGGTGGAGAAAATGCTTCGCATTTTCTGTGCGCTTTTGATGTTGTCGCTTGGTTTTGCCCACAAGCCCGCGCTCGCCGCGGCACCTGCCGTTCTTCTGGATGAGAGTTACCGGCTGCCGGACGGCACCTTTGCCGAAATCTGCCTAGGCCACAGCGGCGGGGTAAATGCCTCGCACCCCAATGACGGGCCCGCCCATTCAAGCGATGCGATCCTGTTTTGCGAGGCCTGCCTGCTGGCCTCGTCCATTCTCTTGCCGGTGCCCGATGCGGCCGGCTGGCTGAGGACTGAATTCGCCTGGCTCGACAATCGCCTGACCGCGGAATGGGGCTTTCACTTGGTCCAGACGATCCGCAAACCGTCCGCACGCGGCCCACCAACCCTGTCCGCCTGATCTCTTCGTTTCACAGGATCATCGCCGCCGGGTGGCGGCACGGAGCAGCTGCCCGGGCCAATGGCGCCGCAGTCGCAAGGACAAACAAATGAAAACCACCAAGATCATCACCTGCACCCTGTTCGTCGCCTCCGTCTCGACGGCGCAGGCCTTCGCCCATACGACCTTCGTTGACGGTTCGGCCGAACAGGAAAGCACCATCGTTGCCGCACTTCAGGTGCCGCATGGCTGCGATGGCGGACTTGCCACCACAGAAGTGCAGATCAAGCTGCCGGAAGGCTTCATCACTGCCAAGCCGCAGCCCAAGGCCGGTTGGGACCTTGAGGTCATCAAGGGCGACTATCAGAAAGCCTACAAGAACCACGGAAAGGACATCAAAAGCGGCGCGGTCGAAATCCGCTGGAAGGGCGGCAATCTGCCGGATGAATTCTATGACACCTTTGCCGTTCAGGGAAAAATCTCCGGCATAGAGGCCGGGCAGGACCTTCCCTTCAAGGTGACGCAGCTTTGCGGCGACAAAGGCAAGGTTTCCTGGGACGAGGTGGCGGCCGCAGGCGTCGATCCGCATTCGTTGAAAAGCCCGGCGCCGACCATCCGCGTTACCGCAAAAGCCCATGCCGGCGGGCATGATCATTCCGCTATGGCCATGGATATGGATATGGACGTGGTGAAGGCTGGCAGTCTCGAGCTTTCGGCTGGCGCGACAAAGGCGATGCTGCCCGGTCAGCCCGTGGGCGGCGGTTATGTGACGATCAAGAATACCGGTTCCAGCGACGACAAGCTGATCGGCGTCGAATCCTCCGCCGCCGGCCGTGCGGAAATTCACGAAATGGCCATGGTCAACGACGTCATGAAGATGCGCAAGCTGGATGACGGCATCGTCATTCCCGCCGGCGAGACAGTGGAGCTGAAGCCCGGCGGCCTGCACATGATGTTCTTCAACGTGAAGAAGCCGTTCGCCGAAGGCGACAAGGTGCCGGTGACGCTGATCTTTGAAAAGGCTGGCAAGGTCGAGATTGTGCTTTCCGCAGGCTCGGCCAAGGGTGGTGACGACAAGAACGCTCACCAGCACAACTGACGCAAAAAAGAGGCTGCCGGAACGCAATACTCATCCGGCAGCCTCAGCTTGTTCGACCAATATTATTTTGTAACAGTCAGCTTGGTCTGCATACCCGCTTCGTAGTGACCTTTTATGTTGCATAAGAGGAGATATGTGCCGGGCGTAAGCTTTGCCTTGAGCTGACCATCGCCGCCGGGCTTCAGGTCGGCCACTTCGCCAAGACTTTTAAGCTGTTTTTCATCGACACGGTGTTTCGCGGTATTGAGCGGTATTTTTTCGTCTGCAGACTTCAGCTTGACGAGCACCATTTCGTGCTGCTCGCTCATGGCATCGTTATGCACATGAAACACGGCTTCACCGGCTTTGACCGTCGTCTGGTCCATAACGAGTGTCATTGGTCCGCCACCTTCACCGCCTTCGGTGACCTTGATGGTCGTGGCCGCGAAAGCCGGCGCCGAAACAAGGAGCGCGATCGTGGTGGCTGTGACGTGACGGGCAATATAAATCATGATCTTCCTCCAGTTGGTACCGAAGGACTAAAATTTGAATCTGACAACAACCTGAACGGGCGAAATGCGCACCAAAAAACTCATAAATCGATTTAATAAATATGGATATAGAATTGATATTATAAGTTTTTATTGGATTGATTTTCTTCGTAGGCCTGCACGGCCTGATCGAGTGTTGTCTGGGGGGCGTGCCGATGGCTGGCGCTTGTCAGGAAATAGAGGGTCAAGGCCGGCGGCTTGATGGCGGTGAGCAAGGCTCTCAACTGGAAATCGTCTCCCTGTTCGGCCTTGCGCGCCAATTCGTGAATGGCTTCCTCAACCTCGCTTCTGCGCGATACACGCTGCGACGGCTTCACGGCCTCCAGTGCGTAGGCCGCAGTGTTTGCAGAAACGGAAAGAACCTGTGTCATCCAACCTCCGGCCATCCTTCGCCGACCCGTAAAACCGCAGATTAGCACCTGCTTCTTGTTGGAAGCCTAAATCGCGGACGTGCAATTTAATCGAGTTTTAATCGAAAAAAGGTCGGGACGAGGGGGTTTCACCACCCGTGGCTATGTTCTAGAAAACGTCTTCAACAGACCCGTCGGGTATTTCTCCGGAGACATTCCCCAAATGCTGAATATCGCTCTTGTCGCAGCAGGCGGCGCAATCGGTTCGGTTTTCCGCTATCTCGTGGGTCTGTTGAGTGTGCGCCTTGTCGGCATGACTTTCCCTTGGGGAACGCTGGCGGTGAATGTGGTCGGATCCTTTCTCATCGGTTTCCTGGTTGAGCTTGTTGCAAGGCGGCTGAACGCGTCCATGGAAATGCGTCTGTTTCTGGTCACCGGCGTTCTCGGTGGCTTCACCACCTTTTCGTCCTTCTCGCTGGATGCGGTAGCGCTTTTCGAACGTGGCGCGCTCGGCCTTTCAGCGGTTTACATCACGGCAAGCCTGGTGGTTTCCATCGCGGCGGTTTTTGCCGGGCTGGCCTTGGGCCGCAGTTTGTTCTAAAGGCTTGCTCCAAACGGTGCGCCGGATAACAGGGCGCGCGATCAAGACAGAGAGACTGGAAATTTCATGGCAGGTATCGAGCATATCAAGGTCGAGGCCGACGAGGCCGGTATGCGCCTCGATCGCTGGTTCAAGATTCACTATCCGGGTCTGGGGTTCGGGCAGCTGCAAAAGCTGCTGCGCTCCGGACAGGTGCGTGTGGACGGCGGCCGGGTGAAGACGGACGCACGGGTGCAGCCGGGGCAGATGGTGCGTGTGCCGCCTGTTGATTCCGACCTCAAGGTCAAAAGCGGACCGATCGGATCAAGGGACCTCAAACATTCGGCAGACGGCGAACTTCTGGCGCGCATGCTGCTGCATGAGGACGACAAGGTTCTGGTGTTCAACAAGCCGGCTGGCATTGCCGTGCAGGGCGGCTCGGGCGTCAACCGTCACATCGACGGGCTTCTGGAAGCATGGACCAGCCCGAAGGGCGAAAAGCCGCGTCTGGTGCACCGTCTGGACCGTGACACGTCGGGCGTGCTGGTAGTGGCCCGCACCCGAGGTGCTGCACAGAAGCTGACGGCCGCTTTCCGCGAGCGCGATACCAAGAAGACCTATTGGGCGCTGGTTCGCGGCGTACCGCGCAAGCATCAGGACAAGATTTCCACCTGGCTGGTCAAGGAGCAGACCCCCGACGGCGACCGCATGCGCATTGCCAAGCACGGCGAGGAGGGGGCAGATCACGCCATTTCCTATTACCGTGTTATCGATACCGCCGCGCAGAACCTCGCCTGGCTGGAAATGGAGCCCTATACCGGCCGTACCCACCAGCTCCGCGTTCACGCACTGCATATGGGGCACCCGATCATCGGCGATCCGAAATATTACATCGATGATCCGAACTGGGATTTTCCGGGCGGTGTACAAAAGCGTCTGCACCTGCATGCACGCCATATCGACATTCCGCACCCGAATGGCGGCCGGCTTCGCGTCAGCGCGCCTTTGCCACCGCATATGGTACAGACTTGGAACCTGCTCGGCCTCGACGTGGCCGATGGCGACAGGGAAGGCTGATATCAGATGAAACTCGTTCTTTTCGATTGTGACGGCACGCTGGTCGACAGCGCCGGCCTCATCCATGCCGTCATGGTCGATACCTTCGCCGATTTCGGAAAGCCACGGCCTGATATTGCACAGACCAAGGCAATTATCGGCCTGACGCTCGACATCGCCATCGCCCGCATGCTCGGTAAGGCGCATGTGGATGACGAGGCGCGCGCGATGACTGAGCGCTATCGGGAAATCTATCACCCGATCCGCGCCCGACCTGGCATGATCGAGCCGCTGTTCGACGGTATCGCGCCCTTGATCGACACACTCGCCAGGCGGGATGAGGTGCTGATTGGCGCGGTCACCGGCAAGGGCCGTCGCGGGTTGACCCATATTCTCGAAACGCATGGTTTTGCCGAGCATTTCATCGTGTCGCGCACGGCGGATGATTGCCCTTCCAAGCCGCATCCGGCCATGGTGATGGAATGTTGCCATGAAACCGGCATGGTTCCGGCCGACACTGTCGTCATCGGCGATGCTATCTATGACATGCAGATGGCAAAGGCCGCCGGCGCAAAGGCCATCGGCGTTGCCTGGGGCTACGCCTCGGTCGATGATCTCTGGAAGGCAGGCGCAGACGCCGTCGTCAGCCATCCGAGCGAAATTCCGGCCCATGTTCCCGCCGATATTCTTGAATGATCCTTTCTATTCGACTGATGAGGACGTGCCATGCGTGATCTCCTGAACGACCTTTCGGAAGGCCTCAGCCACCCCGATCCGATCCTTCGCGCCCAAATCCAGATGCAGCGGCCCCTGCCGAAACGTTTCTATAAGGACGTTACCGTTGCTGACGTGGAAGACGGCGGCTTCACCATCCATCTCGATGGCAAACCTTTGCGCACGCCCGCCAAGAAGCCGCTTGTCTTGCCATCGAAGGCGCTTGCGGATCTGCTTCGCGATGAATGGGATGCGCAGAAAGAAGTGGTGAACCCGGTCGTCATGCCGGTCTCGCGACATGTGAACACCGCCATCGACGGTATCGCCAGCGACACCCAGGCGGTTTTCGAGGACATACTGCGCTTTTCCTCTTCCGATCTCCTGTGCTACCGCGCAGGTCAACCGGAAGCGCTTGTGGCGCGGCAGGCGGACCATTGGGATCCGGTGATCGACTGGGCGGCCAATGTTCTCGGCGCACGCTTCATTCTCGTCGAAGGCGTCATGCATCGCGACCAGCCTCGGGAAGCCGTTGCAGCCTTTGCCGTGACGCTCAAAAAATACGATACGCCGATCGCGCTTGCCGCCCTGCACACCATGACGTCGCTGACCGGCTCCGCCATTCTGGCGCTGGCACTGGCAGAAGGGCAGTTGACGCTGGAGGAAACCTGGGCGCTGGCCCATCTTGACGAGGACTGGACCGCCGAACATTGGGGCGAGGACGAGGAGGCGCTGGAGCGCCGCGCCACCAGGCTCATCGACATGCGTGCAGCACTCAACGTTCTGGAGGCGTTGAAGAGCGCGCCTTAACGCTTTTCTAACCCTGATGACCGAATATGCGGTTACCTCACGTTAGGGGAGCCGCAGATCATGAACACTCGATTGAAACGCCTTGGCATTGTTGTGCTGGCGTGTTTCACGCTCATGTCTTTCAGGCTGGAACCAGAGGCGACCAATGCCGACCGGCTGCTTTATGATGTGCGCGGCGCCTTTGTAGCGGCACGGCCGGATGTAGCGCCGGCATTGATGCAATCCATTCATGCGCAACTACAGAATGCCATCAAAACGACGGCACGCGGCGAAATCAGACCGCGCGTTGTGCTGACCATTCGCCTCGCATCCGTCACCCGCGGCCCCTTCCTGTTTGGAGAACGGGCATCGGCCCGTGTCATCGTTCGTGCGGCCGCGGTGGCGACGGGCGAGGTTATCGCCGAGGCCAAATTCACAGCCACCGTCGTCAGCTTCGACAATCAGTCGATCGAGCAGGATCTCGCTTACGGCGTCGCGGAGCGCGTGATCCGCGAGTTCCGGCTGAGCCGACCCGGACCGACAACGCTCGCGACGGCGTTGTTTCCGTGATGCCACTCCAGGCAGGTTACCTTACTGCTTTTCTTCGGGTAATCTGATCAAGCACGAATGCAGGTCATACACATCGCCATCAGCTTCCAGCCGAGCCTGATCCACCAAGGTTTGAAGCCGCTCGGTCAGCATCAAACTTCCTGTCTGAAAATATGGGTCACAACTCTCCAACAGGGCATTTCCTACAATGTAAGCAGCCTTTCTCCATCTCGTGTCCGCCTGCTGCATCAGAAAAACGTCAAAATGGTCCTGATCTGCCGAGGCTAGGCCAGTCGGGGTTACGATACGGAAAAACGCATTTTCGTTTTGCAGCCGTGCCCATTCGTTGCGGTATCGGGCATCCTCTTCGGCAGATGCGGGTTGTTCGCTTCCAATCAATTTCGCCAGGCCTTCCGGCAGCAGTAGAGCAGCAGCTTTCGCAACTGTCGCCGTCGTATCCGCAATATCCTGTCCGTAAATTATAGGATGCAGGTTGGAGACGTCGATGACGTCGTAAGGCCGCCCATCCATGTGCGCTGCCCATGCAAGCCGAAATGCAAGTTCGCTTGATGAATATTTGCCAAACCAAAGTACGATCCGATCCTGAGCGGCATCGACCTGTTCCCAGAATCCGTCAAACTCACTTTCTGTCTCTGGCCAGTCTAAATATTCGTGCCACCACGCCATCCTCTTTGCCGACTTTATAGAAGCGATAGGTCCACAACTAAGATCGTCGCGGAATGCCAGAATTGCGTCGCCCGGTCTGCGCGCGGAGAGTGCCTTTTCAAGAGAACCTCTAGCCGATAGACTCGGTACGACATGCAACATTCTGATGCTCCACCGCTCTTTTACTTAAGCCCTGCGCGTTTATTGCCACTCAATCCAGTCGCTCGGCATGCCATTTCAGATGGTCATCCATGAAGCTGGAGATGAAATAATAGGAGTGGTCGTAACGCTCGTGCATGCGCAGCGTCAGGCGGATATCGGTTCCTTTGATCGCCTCTTCGAACAGCCAGGGACGCAGGCCTTTTTCGAGGAAACTGTCGGCCTTTCCCTGGTCGATCAGGAATTCCGGAAAACGGGCGCCGTCTTCGACCAGCGAGCAGGCGTCGTATTGCCGCCATGCGGCACGATCCGTTCCGAGATATTTTTCCAGCGCCGGTTCGGACCAGTCGGCAGAGGAGGGGGCGACGATTGGGGCGAAGGCGGAGCAGCTCTTGAAGCGGTCTGGGTTCTTAAGCGCAATCGTCATGGCACCATGGCCGCCCATCGAATGGCCGAAAATGCCCTGACGGCTCATATCCGCGCGGAAATGCTCGCCAATGAAGGCTGGCAGCTCTTCCGTCACGTAGCTGTACATATGGTAGTGTTCCGACCAAGGCTCCTGCGTGGCGTCGAGATAAAAGCCGGCGCCCTTGCCCATCTGCCAGTTGGTCACTTCATCAGGCACATCGTTGCCACGCGGGCTGGTATCCGGGCAAACGATGATCAGCCCGAGTTCGGACGCCATGCGGCGATATTCGCCTTTTTCCATGACATTGGCGTGGGTACAGGTGAGGCCGGAAAGATACCACAGAACCGGGCACGGCTCGTTGATCGCCTTCGGCGGCACATAGACTGCAAAGGTCATCTCGCATTTCAGGGTTTCGGATGGGTGCGAAAATACGCCCTGCATGCCGCCAAAGGCCGTATTTTGCGAGATGATATTCATGAAGCCATTCCTTTATGAAGAGTTTTTTCCGGTTCAGCCCGCAAGCGCGACCGCAGCATTGACCGCCGCTGCTACCAGAACCGTGTTGAAGAAGAAGGAGACGATGGAGTGCAACAGCGTGACCTTGCGCATCGGTGTCGTGGTTACAGCAACATCCGAGGTCTGCGCCGTCATGCCGATGACAACAGCGAAATAGAGGAAGTCGTAACCGCAGGGTTCCTTCGTTGCCGGGAAATCCATGCCGCCGCGATGCTTGCGCTTGCCATCAACGGTTTCCGGACGCCAGTAAAGATGGGCGTAGTGCAAGGCGGTCATGGTGTGGATTGTCAACCACCCGAAAATCACGGAGCCGAAGGCGAGCAGCAGCGTCCAGACGGTTTCGCCGGAATGGTTGAGTGCCTGGAAAAGTGAAACGACGGCGACGGTGGCAGCGATCAGCGTAATGGCGATGATGGCCATTGCCGGCAGGTCATCACTATCGGCATGCGCTTTCAGGTGCTGGGCCGTTAATTTCGGAAGCCGAAAGGCCACCAGCCCGAGATAGGTCAGGAAAAACAGAATGGCTGCAATTTCGATGGCGAGCGGCCGTGCGAATGCCAGCGCCAAGCCAAGGCCGAAGGCGCCAACAAAAAGAGCGACGAAGAAAGGCTTATGGCGGCTGTAGGTGTTGCTCTGCGGATTGGCCGGGGTCATGGGCTGCGCCTTCCTGTTTACGCGGTCATTTTTTGACACGGCGGCAGAAACGGTCAAGCGTCTCCAGAAAAGCAGACCGGTCGCGCGGCGAGAAAGCCGCGTTATATCCCTTGCTCTCACCGGTCTCGCGCAGGTGTGCGCCAAGGTCGCGCATCGCAGTTGCCATACCGATGTTGGTTTGGTCGAAAACGCGGCCGGTCGGTCCCGTCACCAGCGCGCCCCTGGCAACGCAACGCCCGGCGAGCGGCACATCGGCGGTAATGACGATATCGTTTTCGCCCGCACGCTCCGCAATCCAGTCATCCGCCGCATCGAAACCGGCCGATACGATCACGTTTTTCACCATCGGATCGCGCGACGGGCGCAAACCGGAATTGGCAACGAATGTCACCTCCAGCCCATGCCGTTCCGCCACCTTGAGAATCTCGGGTTTCACGGGGCAAGCGTCGGCATCGACATAGATTTGCGGGGTCTGCGACATGGGCACTCTTCGAGGATCATTTATGCATCGCTTTTAAGGGCAAACGCTGCGATTACCAAGCCCGCCATCTGTGAAAATATGGCGACAGGCAGGGTAAGGAATACGCTTGCGACCTTCACATAAGTCCAGTATGTTCACTTTATGTTCCTGATGTGAGGTATTCCCGATGCTGGAAGAATTCATCGTGCAGGCCAAGTCCGCCACTTATGTGGGCGGCGGCAACAAATCCTCGACATCCACCCGCATCGGCTCACACGACCTAGGTTTTCAAAGCGGCGACTGGCACTATATCGATAGCTATTTCGGCGGAACCGACTTCATCGGTCAGGAGGTCGTCTGGCATCAGGGAATTCCACTTTGGGCCATGAATTATTACGGCCGCATCATCCGCCCTGAGCTGATCGACGGCACGGTGGCGGGCAGGGTGATCCAGCGATCGCTTTCCACGCTATACAGGGAAGGGCGCTTCCTAGGCGGCTTCACCCACGAGGTTGAAGACATGATCTATGTCGATACCAATGAGGGCGAATTCCGGTCTTTTACCGGCGTGGAGCGCATATATCGGGACAGCGTTGAGTTGTACCGGCTCGACTACCACGGCGGCGTGATAGAGCCGTAGCTGCGCCGCGAGTAAGATCAAACAGGGACGATGGAAATCCATCGCCCCTTTATCGATTTCAAATCAGCCGGGCTGCTTCGTCTTGCGCAGGTATGGAAGAACCGTGTCATAGGAGCCGAAACGGGCAATCGCATCCTCGTTGGAGACGGCGGCGGTGATAATGACGTCTTCGCCCTGTTTCCAGTTTGCCGGTGTCGCCACCTGATGTTTAGAAGTCAGCTGGATGGAATCGATCGCGCGAAGAATTTCGTCGAAGTTGCGCCCGGTGGTCATCGGGTAGGTGAGGACCAGCTTGATCTTCTTGTCGGGACCGACAACGAAGACGGAGCGCACGGTGGCGTTGTCGGCCGGCGTGCGGCCTTCGGAACTGTCGCCCGCGCCCGCCGGCAGCATGTCATAGAGCTTCGCGACTTTCAGGTCCTTGTCGCCGATCAGCGGATAATCGACATTAAAGCCGGTCGCGGTGCGGATGTCGTTTTTCCATTTCTCATGGCTTTCGACCGGATCGACCGAAATGCCGATGATCTTGACGCCGCGCTTTTCGAATTCCGGCTGCAGGCCGCCCATCGCGCCGAGTTCCGTGGTGCAGACCGGCGTGAAATTCTTCGGATGCGAAAACAGGACCGCCCAGCCGTCGCCGATCCATTCGTGAAAGCTCACCGGACCGTGTGTGGTCTCGGCGGTGAAATCGGGTGCGATGTCGTTTATACGCAGGCTCATCTGATAGTTTCTCCCTAATGATTTAAATTGAAATCCTGAAGGTTTTGGCAATCCGCGTCCGGCGGAGGAGCTTAGAGTTTTTGCGTGAAATGGCCAGCCCTTTCCACGGCAAACGGCACGCTAATGACCTGTCATGGAAACGTACAAGGATTGTTTTCGTTCTGGCAAACGCCTATTCTGACGCGCTGCCTTTTCCGGCCGGCGCAAAAAGCTGATGCTCGACCACAATGAGCCAATAGTCTCCAAACAGACGCGATGGGGAACAGCAATGACGATCACGATCACCGCTTTTGAACGCTCGCCCGATGGCGGCAAGGGTCTGGCCCGCGACATGCGCGTCCGCTGGGCGCTGGAGGAAGCGGGGCTGTCCTACGATGTTCGCCTTCTCTCCTTCAAGGCGATGCGGGAACCTGCGCATCTGGCACTTCAGCCATTCGGACAAATCCCGACCTATGAGGAGGGCGACCTCGTACTGTTCGAATCCGGCGCGATCATTTTCCACATCGCGGAGCGCAATGCCGGCCTGTTGCCGCGGGATGTGAATGCGCGGGCACGGGCGATAACCTGGATGTTCGCCGCGCTCAACACGGTGGAGCCGCCAATCGTTGACCGCTCGATTGCCCGGTTTCTGGAGGGCGACAAGAGCTGGTACGAAGAGCGCTTAGCGATGATCGATAAAAATATCAGCAAGCGGCTCGGCGAACTCTCCCGCTGCCTCGGTGACGACGACTGGCTCGACGGTGCGTTCAGCGCTGGAGATCTGTTGATGATATCGGTGCTGCAAAGGATAAAAAGCTCAGGCATCCTCGACGAATATCCAAACCTTTCAGCATATGTGGCTCGCGGTGAGGCGCGTCCGGCCTATCAACGCGCCTTTGCCGACCAGCTTGCCGTCTTCAAGGCCGCCTCAACCGGTTGAACGTCGGTGAATAGCGAGAGCCTTAGGTAAGAACGTAAGCCTCCGGTGAAGGCCACAGGTCAGGCAGCTTGAGCGTTGACGGTCGGCGGCGTCCAATTCCACGGAAGCAACTGCTCCAGCCTGATAATCGGCGTGTCGGCGATGCGGGCAAGAACGTCGGCCAGCCACGCCTGCGGATCGATGTCGTTGAGCTTTGCCGTCATGATCAACGTGGCCATGAAGGCTGCACGATCCGCGCCGCGGTCTGATCCGGCGAAGAGCCAGGACTTCCTACCGAGTGCGAAGCCTCGCAGGGCTCGCTCCGCGGCGTTG
>NZ_KB906076.1:0-411302 GCF_000381165.1 Agrobacterium sp. 10MFCol1.1
CGCGGCGCAAGCTCCGACCTGATCTGCAAGCGTCGATAAACTAAGGTCGACGCCCTCGCGAGCATAGCGTTCGCTTTGACGATTGAGCGGCTGGTGCTGGGCAAACTTCTCGAACAGGATCATCGCCAGCAGGTTTGGCCCGGCAAAGCCGCGTGGCGTTACATGGAAGGGTGCTGGTGGCTGCGTGATCTTCTCGCACTCGCGACAGGTAAACTTCTCCCGCACCGTCTGGATGACCTTCCACTGGCGCGGGATGACCTCCAGTGTCTCGGTGATGTCCTCGCCAAGCTTCGACAATTTGGCCGATCCGCAGCAGGCGCAATTGGCGGGAGCGGCGATGACGATGCGCTCGCGTGGCAGATGTTCGGGAAAGGGCTTGCGTGACGGACGCCTGCGCTCGAAGGCTTTGACGGTTGAAGCTTTGGCTGCGATCTCCGCCACCAGTTCATCTTCACCGGCGTCCGTTTCCAACTCCTCGAGCTGCAGTTCCAACTGCTCCAGGAGCCGCGCCTTGCGCTCGGACCGGCTGCCGTAGAGTTCACGGCGAACCTTGTCGATCTCCAGCTTCAGCCGTGCGATCAGCGCCTCGGAATGCGATACGAGTGCCTTTGCACTGGCGGCTTCTGCCTTGGCGGTTGCCGCTTCTGCTTCGGCTGCAACGCGTCGAGCGCGTTCCTGGGCCAGCAGTGCAAGGGCACTGGCAAGGTCGTCCGGAAGCTCTTCAGTCGTATTGCTCATGACAGGATGGAATCATATTCGAGCCTGTCATTCCAGTGTTTTTGCTCATCCGGCCGACGTCGGCCGCCAGGTCTTTTGCGGCATCCGCCAGTCGATACCTTCCAGCAGATAACCGAGCTGCGCAGGTGTGATCACCACCGTGCCATCGGCCGCAGATGGCCAGATGAAGCGGCCACGCTCCAGCTTCTTCGTGAACAGGCAAGCGCCTTGGCCGTCATGCCAGATCACCTTGATCAGGCCACCGCCGCGGCCGCGGAATACGAACAAGTGCCCACACATCGGGTCACGCTTCAGCGCCTCCTGCACCATCAACGACAGACCGGGGAAGCCCTTGCGCATGTCCGTATAGCCCGTGGCCAGCCAGACCTTCACACCACTCGGAACCGGGATCATCTTAACCCCAGCACGCAGTCGAGAATACGGCCAAGCGCTTCAGTATCGATGTCGCTATCCACGCGGACGCGCCGACCCCGTCCAAGCTCGATTGTCACATCGCTGCGCTTCCGACGAGGATGGGGTGTGGTCGGCGCTCCCGGCTGAATGGGAGAGACTGATGAAATGGCCTCGGACACGATCACCGGCACGAACACGGTTCCCGTCTCGGTCTGCGGCTCGTCGAGCCGGCACAGCTCTTTGCGCCAACGAAACAACTGGCTGACATGGATACCAGCCGCGCGGGCAATCTCGGAGATGACCGCGTCTGGCTCAAAGCAGGCAGCGACGAGCCGCTCTTTATCTTCGCGTGACCAGCGCCGACGGCGCCCTACGGACGTGATCACCTCAATTGCATGCTTCGTCATATGACTACTCCTAGTGTTACCACTAGGACTGGCAGTCAGAAGGCCGTCATCGCAAGACGGCCTTCACCGTGGACTTACTGAGCTTCTGAAGCGAAAGCTGGAAGACGCATATCCCTCATGCGCGCCCCTTCGTAAGCAACTTCGACGTATCGAGATGTCAATCTCGATGATTCAAAAGACGAATCGCCAGAAGGTTGAAATTTGAAGGCGACGACATGCGCCTGAACCTGTGAAGGAGATAAAAATTAACGCTGTGGCCCTCTCTAACAGGGCCACACTCCTCACCAACCAATGCTCGCGTCTTACCTATCTCAACAGGCAGCAAATTTCTGCAGCGTTCGAGCGATCGGAGAAGCGCTGGCCATCATTTAATCGCGATCCCAACGACAGTGATGGCGCCTTTGTTGTTGCGGTATTTAGAGGGCATATCGTTGGCAAAACACCAAAGCTCACCGCTTTTTGGGGCTGTCCATGGCTTTGCGCTCCCGATCAGGAATGCTGTCTCCTCGTCTTTGTCGAGTGCGCCGATCAGTGCTAACCACTTCTCTTTTGGCGCTCTCTTCATTGCGGCAAACGGTCTCAACCAGAACCGGTCATAGCCATTTGCGTCAGTGTCGATGAACCAATCCGTCCACGTTCCGCTTGCAAGGATTTTGTATTGGCGGCCAGCCTCGACCCTGCAGAGGTGGGTCCACTTGGACTGTGCTGGCACTGATTTTTCGAATAGCATATCTGGCGTTGCTTTCATTTGATGCCAGCCTTTTTAAACGTCCTCCTGAACTCTTTGGCGACTTCTGCGAAACCGCTGCTGGTCGGGTGGATCTCGTCTGCCCATGCGTTCTGTGGGACCTTGCCTCTTATGTCGGCGACGTAGACATAGGTCTTTCTTGAATCTCCAGCGATATTCCCAAGCATCTCGTACAGGGCATTGATTAGAAGCTTGATGATCTCGCATTGAAGGCCATGATCCGTAATCTTCTTCTTTTTCATTGGACCGCCGAGCCACTGGTCCTTCTTGGCCCAGGACGGATTGCGTGGATCGCCCGGATATCCACCGGGTATCGCGTAGTCGTATCCATGGATAATAATAGGAAGCTTGGCGAAGTCGCGATCCTTTCTTATCGTGCTGATAACTTCGCTATAGGCCGTTTCGAGAAATTGGAGAACTTTTGAGAGTTTCTTGTAGTCGATGTGCCAGTCGGCAGATTTGCCGGGTGAGTGGTCCTTGAGAAGTTGCAATAACACGGATTCCCCGTATTCATCCGACCCGATAACGTCATTGCCCGCTGCTGAAAACAGGAAGCCTTTGACCTTTTTGTTCTTTAGACGCAACAATTCGGGCATGTACTCTTTTGAGCCATAGACCATGTTGCGGGCTGTATCGCCTGCGGCGTCAAGGCTTGAAATGACGTAATCGGGACCGAGTTGGTCCACGACATCGTCCAAGAGAAATGGAAACTGGTACCAGCTGTCGCCTTCGCTCACCAGAACCGGTTTACGCGCGGTGTCGACGCGTGAATTGAAAATGCGACGCCGGCGCTCCCGACAAAACCGGTTTGCCCAATCAAGCGAACTTGCCACTTCGAAGCTTGCACCTTCAGACATCTCGACCTTTTTCGGATCAGGTTTGATGATCGGATGAAAAGCCGTACCTTCCGATTTGGACGCTGCCAGATATGAGGCGATCGTCTGCTCGCTGACATCAGGATCCATAACCATGTCACGAAGTTGCTCATAGGTGATCTTCTTCATTTCTCCTCCCAATGTGCTCTGAAGTCTCAATTGACAGGCGAGCGGTGTTTAAGATGTTGCAGTTGAAGTGAGAGCGTAAAGGTAGCTTTTCCCTTGCCACCCCGCTCCATCCCAGATCCGGCGGTTCGGTCCTACGCCTCCGTGAGATTCGAGCGTGTAACCATCATGGACAATTGCCACGTGGCCAATACCATTTGGCGAGTCGTTGGGTTTCATGAAGGCAATTCTGACGACGCCGTCCGTCAGTTTGCCTTCACTGCGATCCAGTTGCTTGAAATGGCGATCGCGGACCCATTCGTGCTGAATAAACGACCCGTCTGGAAACTTTCCGTTTAGATCAGTCGCGCGTCGAACCAGTTCCCTAACCAGACCGCTGCAGTCGACCGATATGAAATCGCGGCCGGGGACTTCTCCGGCACGGATTTTCGCGCCGTACCCATAGACCACCCTGGGCTTCGAGTTCATGCAAGCGTTCAGAAAACTAAGCGCCTTGGACATGTCGAATGCAATTGTGGTCCACGTCGCCATAGGAGCAGGCGAGGAGACCCAGTCGGCTTCCAGGTCGCCTGCTCCGTCGACCCCCATATTGACAGCGTTGATGCTTTCAATGTCTGGCGGATCTAGGGTTGCGTCATAGGACGGGTCATCGTCAAAGAGCGGCGCAGAAAAGGTTTTGAGCGCAGCGGCTTTGTTGAATGAAAGAAACGCCGTAATTATCGCATCGGCATACGCGGCCCTCTTTGCGTTGCCGACTTTGCTGTCCTCCGGATTGCTTCCGAAGAATGGTTCAAGCAACGCTGACGGGCAGTTGGCGCTATTGACGTTGTCGCTGCCCCTTCCGCCATCGCCTTTTTTGCGAAATACGAGGCCGTGATCAGCAAGGCCGAACGTCTTGAGCATTTCCCTTTGGATCGATTTTGCCAGTCGTTGGGAGTGACGATTGGACGACCCATACAACGTCAGCGTCCCACTTGAGCTGGAACTCAAGGCATTAAAATGCAATTCGAACGCCGCGTCAGGCTGGTAAGCGTTGACCTGTCGGTATGCTCCTTCGACGCCGTGCCCGTCGCGATAAAAAATTCCTATCTCGACGCCCCTGCGTGCCGCAGCCGCAGAAATTTCTCCCTCGGCAAGCGCTTTGTTGAAAGGGTACTCGTACTGGCTAATCGGAGCGACCCCCCATGCTCCAGGCGACGACCGACTATGGCCTACGATGATCGCCAGCTTACCGTTGCTTGCCATGAGCGCTGGTCGCACCAACGGAGCAACTTGCTCCCAAGGCCGCTGGCTATCGGCCTTGTCTTCTTCATCTTCTCTTGAGATCAGGTATTGCTCGATTGCGGCCTCATCCGTCATTGAATAATCCCCCAAAACTAGTTGTGTGATATAAATTTCCAAATCTATGTTAGTTGATAAATGTGCCGTAGCGTGGCAAACGTATGTGCGCGAGATTTACTTTTCAGTCGCGAGAAATCAGTGTTTTGCTGCAAATCTGGGAAATGTAGTTGCTTTGAATGGTTGTATCGATGCTTAAGCGCACTCTAGTCGAGAATTAGCATTGTTTCTAGATCTTATCTGCGCAATGGAAGGGCGCTGGCTACGCTTTCTGAGTGCCAGATTATTCATCCACGCGACGAGCCATCTCTGATGCGCTGTGTGTTCTTCGCTTTTAAGGAGGAAGCTCGGCTGGCTGGTTTGGGACGCTTGGAGGGACCTATAAAGATGCCGGCGATCGTCATCCAGGTATCGGCGCCAAGGTCGGTACGGGCAGTGTCGTGGTTTCGGCGATTGAAGACCATACGTCGGTTGCCGGTGTCCCGGCGCGCGCAGTAGGGGGCGCTAAATCTGATCTTCCCGGGGTCATGATGGAGCTGCCGACAGTCGAGCCAGATTCATGATATAGATCGCTTTCAGCGCAACGTGACGCCTGCCCCACAGTCGAGGACGTTGCAGAGAAGGCATATATTTCAGAGAGTTAGTGAGCATGTATCGAATTCAGCGGTTCGATTCCGTTCAAGGTGTTAGGACTTCAGACACATGCTGATCGCCACGCCCGTCACGCCGTAATATCCGCGGCGTTGCTCCCATTTGTTCTTAGCATCGCCTGACGGATTTGTTGCCGCAACCATGCGCAGCCAAGATCGCTTTCCATATGAAGCGGCCAAACCATTGCTACGGGTGGAAAAGAAAGTGCCAGTGGCACCGGGCTGACCTCAAGTCCCAACAGCGGCCCATAACGAAGCGCGATGCGCGAAGATACGGTGGCAATCACCGCAGACGAACGCGCCGTGGCCAATATCGACATGAAATCGGGAGCCGCCGCCACCACTTCCAGCTCTACACCCGCATGCTCCAGAGCATCCTTGACGCAGCCATGCAGGCTGTCGGTCTGCGAGATCACCGCATGTTGTGCGGCCAAATAGGCATCCATGCTCACCGGGTTGATAAGCGTTAGCAATTGCGGATTGAAACAGCACAATACGCTGGATTGATAAAGCGGTTCGCAATGGTGCCGTGAGTCCGGGAGATAGCTGCATCCCACAGACAGGTCGACGACGCCTGAATCCAGCATCGCCTCGATCTCCAGTGCATCGCCGCCACGAGCCAGAATACGAATGCCCGGCGCGATATCGCGCAACCGAGCGGTCAGGTCAGGCAGCAACAATAGTTCCACCTCGCTGGACAGCCCCAGCCTGAATGTACGCCGCTCGGTTGCCGGATCGAAGGCATCCGTCATCAACATCGCCGCTTGCGCCTGTCGCAGAGCCTGCCGCACCGGGCCAGACAAATTGAGCGCCCGCGCCGTCGGCTTCATCACCTGCCCGACACGGATGAACAGCTCATCCTGAAACAGCGTGCGCAGGGTGGCTATGTTATGACTCATGGCGGGCTGCTGGATTTTCAATCGTTGTGCTGCACGCGTTACACTCATCTCTTCCATCATCGCATCGAAGGCGACGAGAAGATTGAGGTCGAAGGAACGAAGATTGAAATGATCGATGACCTGCATGAGTTGTATCGATTTGATTGCTGACTAGCGCATCCTTAGCTGATGGGCAGGAACTTGCAAGCCGTTCCGCACCACAACGTAAGGAGCAAACCCATGCCATTTCGTCGTTCCATTCTCAAAAGCGCTCTGACTGGCTTAGTCGCAGCGCCCTTTGTCGCGCCATCAATCGTCTTCGCCAAGGCGCCTTTTGCCGCTGTTCAGGCACCGGGTTTCTACCGGCTGAAGATCGGCTCCGTAGAGGTCACGGCCCTGTCGGACGGCACAGTTGCCCTGCCGCTCGCCAAGCTCTACACCAACACTAGCGAAGAACACGCGCAGGACGCTCTGAATGATGCTTTTCTGCCGGAAATCGTACCAACTTCCGTCAACGCATTCCTGGTCAACACCGGCGAAAGACTGGTGCTGATCGACGCAGGCACCGGTACCTATTTGGGCCCATCGCTCGGCAAGCTCGTGTCCAACATCGAGGCTTCCGGATACAAGGTCGGTGACATTGACGATGTCATCCTCACCCATATTCATACCGATCATTCCGGTGGGTTGATGAGCGAAGGCAAACGCACTTTCCCTAACGCCACATTACGGGTCAATGAGCGGGAGGCGAAATTCTGGCTGAGCCCGGAAAACGCCAAAGCGGCGACCGGCATCGTCAAGCAGCATTTTGGCGAGGCAGACCAGTGCGTGACGCCTTACGTGCGAGCTGGAAAATTTGAAACCTTCGGAGATAACCAAGCACCCGTCCCGGGTCTGGGCTCGATTCTTTATGCGGGACATACGCCGGGTCACATCGCCATCACGCTGGAAAGCGAAGGCCAGAAGATCGTTTTCTGGGGCGACATCACCCATGGCGATATCCTGCAATTCGATGAGCCCGGCATCGCCATAGAATTCGATATCGAACAGAAGGCCGCCGTTGCTGCCCGCGACCTTGCATTCAAACAGGCGGTGGACGGTAAATATCTGGTGGCGGGCGCCCATATTGCGTTTCCCGGAATCGGCCACGTGCGTACAGATAGCACCAATTATGACTGGCTCCCGGTCAACTACTCCTAGGATTGCCCCCGGATTGAGCGATGGGAAGACTGGGCTCGAGATAGCCCCGTCTTCCGCAGCGACAAAGGTCGTTTCCTACAGGTCGGCCGGCCGGAACCAACTCGCAACTGGTCCGGGTCGAGCGGACCGGAAATTAGAAAAATCTATGGGTGCTCGGCAAGACGCACCCAGCCCGTTGTCGCCACGACTGCTAGGGGTGTGTCGTGCCTGTTGCAAACTTTCAGTGAAGTCAGCATGACCGCCAAAGCGGGGCCTGCCTTCAAGCTTTGTTAACCTTTTGAAGTCCGAAGAGGCGTGCGAGTAGATCGTTCTGATCGTTGACGGCCCAATCGCCACAGGGCCGCTGGCCGCCTATATCGGCGGGTAAGGTTCGGAAGCGTTAAGCCGCACCAACTGCCCGCGAATAGACGCCGGGCGGCATTCCCACATGCCGATTGAAGGCGACGCTGAAAGCGCTGGTCGATCCATAGCCGACGCGCTCGGCAATGTCCGCTATGGGTATATCCTCGCGGAGGAACTCCTTTGCCAGTGCCATACGCCATCCCGTTGCGTATTCCATCGGTGCTACACCAACTTCCTTGCGGAAACGATCGAAGAAGGTCGAGCGAGACATGGCAGCCTCCTGAGCAAGCGTCTCCACCGTCATGCTACGACCTGGATCTGCGTGTATCCGGCGCAAGGTCGGCGCCAGCAGCGGATCGGCCATGCCACGCAGGAGACCCGGCGGCGCCTTGGCGCTTGCTGCCGATCGTAACGCGTCGATGAACAACACATCGAGCAATCGGTGGAGGACCATTTCGCGCGCGGCACGATCAGCCCTCGTCTCCTCGTTGATCATTCGGACGAGAGCGATCACTCGCTCTTCACCATGAACTTGGATGACTTCAGGCAGCAGAGATACGAGAAGGGCTTTGTCATCCGAGCCGAAAGTACAATGCCCGACCAGTGCCTTAATCTCCGCCGGCGCTTCCGGGTCGCCCAGGCGAAAGACGCCGGGGCTGGTTTCCAGACGTTGGGGAAGTGCGCCGCGCGGTGGCGGCTCCATGCTGCTCATCGTGAATGAGAAGATCTTTGGGACGAGGACGAAGTCACCCCCAGTGAGCACCATTGGCTCACGATCGGCAATCGTCATAAGGCAACGGCCTTCGACCACGGCGCAGTAGAAGGGGCTTCCGACGTCCGTACGCTCAACGAGCCACCGACCGCCGCCCGTCACCAGCTTTGATATCGACGGGCTCGGCTTCAACAAGGAAACAACTTCGGCAACCGGATCGGTCATCAATTCGGACTTCCGCTAAACAATCTCGGACATGCATATATAGCATGTCCGGTTGATCAGGTCCATCTTCAGCCTTGTTAAATGTCAGGAGACGGAACATGTCAAAGATCCTCATCACCGGTTGCTCGTCCGGTTTCGGCCTCGCTATCGCACAAAAATTCTTGAACACCGGGTGGGACGTCGTCGCAACCATGCGCACGCCGCGAAGCGACCTTCTTCCTTCGAACGACAGGCTCGAAATCCTGCAGCTGGATGTCACCAGCGCGGACAGCATTGCTGAGGCGGTCGAAACCGCCGGCACGATCGATGCTCTGGTCAACAATGCCGGGGTCGGCCTGCTCAATGTGCTTGAAGGCACGGAGATGTCGAATATTCGCGAACTGTTCGAGACAAACGTCTTCGGTGCGATGGCGATGTCAAAAGCTGTCCTTCCGCAGATGCGGTCCCGTCGCTCAGGCGTCATCGTTAACGTCAGCTCGGCCGTCACGATAAGGCCGTTGCCCGCGCTTTCGGTTTATAGCGCCAGCAAGGCAGCGCTCAATGCCTTCACGGAGAGCCTCGCGCTCGAGGCGGCGCTGTTTGGCATCCGCGCTAAACTCGTCCTACCTGGCTCTGCACCGACGACCGGCTTCGGTAAGAATGCTGTCTCGCGCATGGGCATGGAAATCCCCGAGCCTTACCAAGCCTTCGTCCAAGACTACCTGACGAAGTTGAGATCCGGGACTGAAGTCACGACGCCGGATGAGGTCGCAGAGGCTGTCTGGAGGTCTGTGACAGAGAGCGATGCGCCAATGAAGATCCCGGCCGGAGCGGACGCGGAAACCTCATATCGCGAAGCCGGTCATTCGCTCGCATAACATCATCACCCAAATCAACCTTTGAAGGTCCAGACCCATGAATAATCTGATCAATCTCGCGATGCATATTCCGACACCTGAGGCCGCTCTCACCGTAGCCTACACGCCGATCCGTCTTTCGATGCACGGCCGCCAGCCATTGGAACTGCGTCTGACCGCCCCCGCTACGGGGGCCAAGGTTCCGATCGTGCTGCTGTCGCATGGCTACGGCCCATCCAACTACATTCCGTCAAAGGACGGTTACGCTCCTCTTGTCCAGTTTTGGGCCGAGAGAGGGTTCGTGGTGATCCAGCCGACGCATGCGAGTTCTCGCGTCGGTGGCCTGCCGTCAAATTCATCCGGCACGCCATTCTTCTGGCGCGAGCGTGTCAATGAGATGAGGGCGATCCTTGACCAGTTGACCGAAATTGAACGGGAGGCGCCAGCCGTTGCTGGCCGGATGGATCATTCACGCATCGGCGCGGTCGGTCATTCCTTTGGCGGCCACACCGTTGGGCTCCTGCTCGGCGCGCAGGTGGATGGTGAGGATTTTTCCGATCCAAGAATCTCGGCCGGCGTTCTCCTGACGACACCGGGCCGCGTCGGCAAGGACATGACGCCTGAGAGTGCTGCCCGTTTTCCGTTTTTCGACGTCGATTTCTCGACGCTCTCGACACGCAGCCTCGTCGTTTGCGGTGATATGGACAATCCGCATTTTACAACCCGTGGTCCTGAGTGGCATGCAGATGCATTCCATGATGCATCGGGCGCTAAAGAAATGCTGATGATGCACGGGGTCGGTCATGGTCTTGGCGGAATTGCAGCTCTCGACGCAAAGGAAACAGACACTGAAGCACCAGACGTGCTGGAAGCGACCCGACGTCTTACGCTCGCCTGGCTTCAGACCGCGCTCGGCGCGGACAAGGGCGCTTGGCCGAGAGCTTGCCTCGCACTTAAGGGTGAGGTCGCAACGCTTGCGGCGGTCAGAGAGAAGCAGATCTAGACCTGGGGGCGATTGTCTTAGGCATCGTCGGGACTGATCTTGTTATGCCCGCTTTTACCGAGATCGCTCGCGATATTGGTGGCGACCGCTTCAACGCAGTCGACCCTCGCGGCTTACGTCGCGGGCACGCGGGTGGGGCTACTCGCCCGTACCTGTTGATCTGGTCGCTCTTCCAGATCCGCGCTGTTCATAGTCCCACCGCCGCCGCGCATTGAGTATTTCCATGACAGGCGATTACGCCGCACTACCAATACACGTACGTTAAATCAAACAATAATTCAGTTAGCTATTATGTCTGATTGGCAGGTCGCAGGTTCGATTCCGCTTAAGTGCTTAATACGCACACGTCCATTGATCGGTAGGGATTGTGCTTGAGCGGAGGAAGGTAGGAGAATCAGAGTCTCCGAAATAGCAAAGCCCTCCAAACGACATCGGACAAGCATCAGTGGTGGCTACAAAACTACATATGTGTTAATGTGGGTTTTCTCAGTTTAGGAGTGCGTTAGATGAGCCGATTGACGATCGACATAACGGATCAACAACATCAAAGCCTGAAGGCGCTGGCAGCATTGCAAGGCAAGACAATCAAGCAGTATGCGCTTGAGCGCCTCTTCCCCGGTGACGCAGACGCAGAGCGAGCCTGGGAGGAGTTGAAGACTTTGATGAACATGCGCGTCAATGAGGGGCTTGCCGGAAGACTGTCGACTAAAACCATAGGTGAGATCCTTGACGAGGAGATTTCCGAGGGTCGTGCTTGACTGCCTATATTCTTACCGCGGAGGCGGAAGACGATCTACGTTCGGTAATACGCTACACACGCACGCAATGGGGTGCTGCGCAGGTACGCCGATACGTCTATGGTTTGGAGCAAGGTATCGCATCCCTTGCCGAGGGCAGAGGTTCGTTCAAGGATATGAGCGCGCTTTATCCGGCGTTAAGGATGGCACGATGCCAGCACCACTACGTCTTTTGTCTGCCTCGAGAGGATGCGCCCGCCCTCATCGTAGCGATTTTTCACGAACGAATGGATCTGATGAAGCGTTTGGTGGATCGTCTGAATGAATGACGTTTGGGCGGAGGCGAGATTATGTGAGCGCAAGACCGACGAATCGTCGTTGTTGCGTGGCCGAAACACGGGTCGTCAGTTCTAATCCCTTCAAGAGCGAAACCGGCCAAAACCAGGCGGTTGTGCTATCTCGTCAGCCGTTGCATTAGCGCCGTCAGGACTTCGCTACCTGCTGCAGTCTGTTTATGTGCTCGCGGCAGAGCGCCTCGATAAGGTCGTGAAGTTCTGCGGTTCGCTCCTGAAGCCAGGCGAGTGCCTCTTCGGAAATTTCGAAACGCTTCGAATAGCGCGCCTTGACGTAGGCCTCGTTGAGAACATTGTACCATGCGGTAAAACGGTGATGGTCGCGTGGCCAGATGTCGACCAGCCGCCGATCACGATCCTCTGAAAGGCCTCGGAGGAATTTGAGGTTGTGTGACGCAGGTGAATAGTTTGTTACTGTCAGCAGGTAGCAGTTGTAGGCCGTCTCGACCGCCTGATGAAGTTGGAAGGCGGCGATGTTGGCATTGTTATCCTTGAGGGCATAACCTGCCAACTTGATGAAGGTTTGAGCATCAGGAAAATGCCTGCGGAAATGCTCCTCCGCCACTCTGAGGGCATTGGCAGGGGTAAGGGACTTTGGCTCGGCGAGCGGTCGGTCATCGAACTCGTAGAGAACAATACCCTCGCGAGCGATATCGACGAAAAAGGCCTGGCCGTCATGCAAAAAGTTACTGATCTCGCGGGCGCCATGCGCGATAAGACCGACAGGTGTCTCGATCTCCTTATCCCACATCAGCCGGTCGATGGGCTTGTCCCAGTATTTGGATTCGGCCAGTTCCTTGTTGCTGACGATGACGAGGATGTCGAAATCCGATCGATAACCTTTCGATGTGTGCGGCTCGTCCACCCAGGTGCCACGAGCGTAAGAACCGAACAGGATGATTTTATAAATCCGCCCGTCTTTCTTGGCTTCGGACTTCGAGCGCTCCACAATGCCGGCGAATTCTTCGTGGATGATCCGGACGACCCTTTCCAGTTCGCGCTGCTTCGTCTGCGGAAGATGTCCGATATCCGATTTCATGGCCTCACCATCGATTCTTCTGAACGGATATTCTAGCCGTGATCGGGTGGCGATTGCTACTCCACATTGTTGTAGGGGTTGTGGGGCTAGGACGCCATTTTTCGGTTTAGGATCGAGGTCTGTCGGAATAAGAATACATGACCTACCTCCTGGTGGTCCAAGTTTCGTCCGCATCCCACCCCGCCAGAACCGTCAATATTCCATGCCGAAACACAGACATGTCGATATTCGACCAATGACAGAGCAAGAAATGAGCGATTTCACACGCAGCGCAGCCATCCCTTCACGGACAATTCACCCCCCACAGTCCATTAGCGTCGAAGCGCAAGCGTCACTGTCGCGCCTGGTCGACAAGGACGGCAGTCCCATCAATGCGCAGTATGAAATGCCCTCTCCGGAGGACTTTTCCGGCTGGATGAATATGAAAGCCGCAGTAGATGCGCATTACGCCGCCGCGGCAAAAGATCTTGCCGGGAGTTTGCAGTCCACAGTCGAGACAATTGTAGTCGAACAAGCAACGATCCATGTCGCGACGCCGCACGGACAATTTGATGCTCGTGGCGCACTGATCGACCTGCATGGCGGCGCATTGGTGTTCGGAGGCGGTGAGGCCTGCCGCGTCAGTGCGCGTCGCCAGGCGCACCAGCATGTCGTTCGATGCTACGGCGTTGATTACCGGATGCCGCCTGAGCATCCATATCCGGCTGCTCTTGATGACTGCTTGGCCACGTATCACCATGTCTTAACTGGTCATTCCCCCGACAAGGTGGTCATCTTGGGTCGATCCGCAGGCGGCAATCTGGCGACCGCCATGCTGCTGCGGGCGAGAGATGAAGGCATGCCAATGCCCGGCAGATTAGTCTTGCTCTCGCCACAGGTTGACCTCACCGAATCGGGCGACAGTTTCCAAACAAACCAGATGATTGATCTCGTTCTGCCGCGCCCGCTCAGATCAAACAACCTGCTCTATGCTGGTGGTGCTGATCTTTCCAATCCCTATTTATCGCCGCTCTTCGGCGATTTGGCGGGCCTTCCGCCGACATTTTTGCAGACCGGCACGCGTGACCTGTTCCTATCGAACACGGTGAGGATGCATCGAGCCTTGCGAAAAGCTGGCGTGGAAACAGAATTGCACGTCTTTGAAGCCATGCCCCATGGTGGCTTCATGGGTGGGACACCGGAAGACCAGGAACTCGAAGCGGAGATCCACCGGTTCGTCATGGCAAACTGGAACTGAGGTGGGGAACCCAGACAGGTTTGGCGCAGCCCCCCTGTGTTGTCCTGCTACATCCCTGGCCACATTCCTCCGTCAAGTCGGAGGTTTGCTCCTGTGATATAGCCGGCACGGGGGCTCGAGAGAAACGCAATCGCATCCGCAATCTCCTCGAGGGTTCCGACCCTTCCAAGGGGCACCTGAGCAAACATTGGCAGGATTTCTCTCTCTATGTCATTCCAGGGGGCGTCGATGGCCATCCCCCTCTCAATGGCTTTCTTACGGAATGCGGTATCCAAACTGATGCTATGCACCGTTCCAGGCGAAACGGTGTTTGCGGTGATGCCGTATGCAGCAACGTCTTTTGCGAGCGACGCCGTCATCGCGATCATGGCTGCTTTGGCGGCAGAGTAGTCCGGTCGACTTGCAGGCGGCATCAGGGCCGCCAGGCTTGAGATGTTTATGATCCGACCCCACCGCGACGCTTTCATTGCGGGCAGAACGAGCGAGATGATCCTCACAGATGCGAGCACGTTCCTGTCATAGACAGCGGCCCACGTTTCAGAGCTTGTCGAGGTCCAATCCTCCGCCGGGGCAGATCCGCCGGCATTGTTGACCAGGATGTCGATCGACCCTGCTGCAGCCTTTGAATCACGAACCAGACGATCGACTTGATCCGGCACTGTCAGATCGCCGAATACCGCGAAAGCATGACCTCCAGAGGATATGATATCATGGGCGACCTCCTCTGTTTTCATTCTGTCGCGACCGTGGACAAGGATCGTTGCCCCTTCCTTTGCAAGGCCTCTGGCCACGCCCTCGCCAATCCCCTTACTGCTTCCCGTGACCAGTGCAACCTTGTTTTGGAGTTGTAAGTCCATGATATTCCATCCGTGTTATCGTCTCCTGCAGATATGAGGTTCGTTGATGAAACAGGCAATTACGCACTTTAAAGTGCCTGTCGAGGACAGGGCGACATGCCTCGGAGCCGACGGATCTGTCTCTCATGTCAGTAGGGTGCTTCGGATGATCACAGGACGTTGGAAACTGCCGATCCTTTTCCGATTGTTCGCCGAACCATCATTGCGGGCATCGCAGTTCATGAGAGACATACCCGGGATATCCCAGAAGATGCTAACGCAACATCTCAGGGAATTGGAAAATGACGGCCTCATAAGCCGACTTGACTTTCAAGAGCAGCCACCTCGAGTCGAATACTCGCTGAGTTCAGCAGGCCACGGGCTTATGCCGATTTTGATGGCGGTCAGGGAATTCTCTCGGGATTATCCCGTCGATCGGCGTCTATAACTAACTTGGGTGCCGAACGCTTGGCGCAACATTCCGAAAATATCGCTTGTATTGTGGACTGAATGGTTCCATATTGACTCCATGGTCAAGCGCACTCAAATATCCGCGTCCGTTGGTCGCCCTCGAGAATTTGAACTCGATGAAGCAGTTCGAAAAGCAATGCAGGTATTTTGGGATCGTGGATATCACGATGCATCACTTCCCGACCTGCTTGAGGGTATGGAGCTTTCCAGAGGTAGCTTTTATAAGGCGTTCGTCGACAAGCGAGGCGTCTATCTGCGTGCCCTTGACGCTTACATCGAGGACGCCGTTCGCTCGGTCGGTGAAACGCTGCATTCGAATCCGTCGCCCAAAGCCGCAATTCGGGACGCTTTTTCTCAACAAGTGGATCAAGCATCGGGAACGGAAGGTCTGCGTGGATGCTTTGTCGTCTTTGCAGCTGTCGAAATGCTTCCAGAGGATAAAGAGGTCGCACCACGTATTTCCCGGCTGTTCAGACGGTTGCAAGATCTTTATGCGGCGGCGATCATAAGGGCCCAGGCCTTGGGCGAAATCGATCCAGGGCTGGATGAACGAACGCTCGCCAGGTTCTTCGTGTGTCAGATCCAGGGCATGCGGGTCCTGGCCAAGGCAGGAGCGGATCGCGCTGAGACGAGGGCCATCGTCGAACTGGCACTGAAGGCACTTGGCTGACCCAAATTTGGAACCAAATAGTTCCAAATACTTAAAATTGCAAACCGTCGATCGATTTTTTGGTCGATGTGGAGACACCTATGAGAGACACCAGCAATCCCGATGACAAACTCGATCCACGTCGATGGATGGCACTGGTCATCCTTTTGACCGGCGCCTTTTTGCCACCGCTCGACTTCTTCATCGTCAATGTGGCGCTGCCCTCGATCCGGGAGGATTTCAGGGCCTCTGCGTCAACGATGCAGCTGATTATCTCCGGTTACGCCACCACCTATGCTGTGATGCTGATCACTGGGGGCAGGCTTGGAGATCTCTATGGTCGACGAAATGTCTTTCTGGCTGGAATGGTCGGGTTTGCAGCCGCGTCTGCCTTATGCGGGTTTGCCTGGTCTCCAGCCGCGTTGGTCGCCGGCCGTATCCTTCAGGGGTTTGCAGCGGCAATCATGGCACCGCAAGCCTTGGCTTCCATCAATGCGATTTTCCCAGACCACGAAAAATCAAAAGCCCTCAGCTTTTATGCCCTGACATTCGGGGTGGCATCGATGGTTGGTCTGTTTCTTGGTGGTGCGTTGATTGCGCTTGATATCCTTGGACTTGGATGGAGAGCCATCTTCCTCATCAACTTGCCGGTTATCGCGGTCGCTGTGCCGTCGGCCTTCATCATGTTGCGGGAAACCCGATCTGAGCGCCCAAGCAAACTGGATCTTGGCGGAGCATTGTTGATCGCGATTGCGCTATCTGCGCTGATTGCGCCGCTGATCGAGGGGCGGGAGCAGGGGTGGCCGATCTGGCTAATCCTGATGCTTGCAACGTCCCTCCCGTTTTTCCTCCTGTTCTGGCGGCATGAGAAACACCTGGAGTCGACGGGGATAGATCCGATTCTTGCACCTAGCCTGCTGCAAAACCGTGGACTAATGCGCGGGCTACTGGCTGCATTGTTCTTCTACTCGCTTGCGGCCTTCTGGCTGATATTCTCGGTCTATCAGCAGGGTGGCCTTGGTCTGACGCCTTTCGAGGCCGGGCTGGCGATCCTTCCTGCGGCCGTCGGCTTCGTCCTTGGTCCTTTTGCAAGTGAGCGCATCCTCCGCGTCTTCGGAAGATTTTCCGCAGGCGCCGGCATGGTGCTGCAAGCTGCAGGGTTGTTTGAAACGGCGGCCTTGATTTCGAATGGCCTTCCACAATTCCTTTTTGCTGGGCTTTTTCTTATCGGTGCGGGGCAGGGGATCGCCCTTCCAAACCTGGTGAAGAGCATCGTGCAAAGGGTGGACCGGACGCAGTCAGGATTGGCCTCTGGTCTGGTCAATTCGATGTTTCAGATTGGCGGTGCGTTGGCAGCCGCAATCGTTGGCGGATTGTTCTTCTCGATCTTGGGGTCGGCCACAGACGTTCAATCCATTGGCCGAGCATACAGCGTTGCAGCCGTTGCAATTGCCATTTGTCTTCTCATCGCGGGATGGCTTTCGGTCAGCCTGACATCCACCCAACCGTTGCGTCGATGAGCGGCGCATCATCAGCCGATCGCGCGGAAACGGCGTGAAACTCCCGAGCAAAACAGAGACATTCAGAGGTACTCTCCATGAACAACATCTCCACACTACCTCTTTCCGGCAGGCGCGCGCTGGTCACCGGTGCGGCACGCGGTATCGGTGCGGCAATTGCGCTAAAACTGGCCGAGGATGGTGCCGACGTTGCGATCACCTATGAGAAGTCGGTCGAGAAAGCGGAAGCTCTCGTTGCCAAGATCCGCGCCATGGGTCGAAATGCGATCGCCATCCATGCCGATGCCGCGAGCACAGCAGCCGCCATGGCTACCGTCGAACAAACTGTCGCTGAGCTCGGCGGCCTTGATATTCTCGTCAATAATGCCGGTGTCCTTTTCGCAAGTGATTTCTCCACGCAGCCACTTGAGGAGATTGATCTTCAGCTGAACGTCAATGTTCGCGGCGTCTTTCTGATCACCCAGGCAGCGCTGAAATACATCCCCAACGGAGGTCGCATCATCAGTACCGGCAGCAATGCGGGTCTGGCTGTCCCGTTCGCGGGGATCGCGGTCTATGCCGCGACCAAGTCCGCGCTGGAAAGCTTCACGCGCGGTCTCGCACGTGAGCTGGGCTCTCGGGAAATTACCGTCAATCTGGTTCGACCAGGTCCGATTGATACTGACATGAACCCTGCCGATGGCGCGCTTGCAGCCGCTATTCTGCCAAACCTGTCGATTGCTCGATATGGTAAAACCAGAGAAGTCGCTGAGGCGGTCGCCTTTCTCGCGGGGCCCGGTGCAGCCTACATCACCGGCTCAGGCATTCTCGTCGACGGCGGCATCAGTGCCTGAGCATTGATACGAGGCTGTGCCTCGCCGCTCTGTCCTGCAGGTGATAACGGGGAATTTTGGGCGCGCATGGGCTGCGGAGTTCCCTCCGCTGCACTGTGCGCGTAAATTTGGCGAAGCGGGCGGCGGCCATCATCCAGGAATTTCTCCACTCCGTTGGTGGTTTTCCTGAGTTGCAATCGTACCAAGGTAGCAAATATGGGTGGCCTGGTTTCTGCGCAAGCGCCCGTTGAGCGGTAACAGACCTAACGTATGAACATGGAGAAACATTTGAAGACCATCGGCATACTTGGCGGAATGTCCGCGACGTCAACCCAGATTTATTACCGAGAACTCTGCAGGCTTACCCGCGAGAGCCTGGGAGGACTTCATTCTCCCGAGCTTCTCATACGGTCTGTCGACTTCGACGAAATCGAGAAGTTGCAGGCATCCTCTGACTGGCACGCCGCGGGCCGAATCCTCAATGAACACGCTATCGCGCTGCAGCGCGGAGGTGCCGACCTCCTCATCCTGGCGACGAATACCATGCACAAGGTGGTGGACACGATCGTGGGCGGGGTGTCGATCCCGTTTGTGCACATCGCGGACGCAACTGCAACCGCTATCGCCGACCGCGGTTTCCGGAGACCGGGTTTGATGGCAACGGCCTTCACCATGGAGCAGACCTTCTACACCGACCGCCTCATCGCTCAGGGGCTGTCGCCAACGATCCCTGAAGCTGATGATCGAGCTGAAACCCATCGTATTATCTATGAAGAGCTGTGCCGCGACATCGTTCGCGAGGAGAGCCGCTTGACCTATGAACGGATTGCGCAGCGTCTGGTCGACAAAGGCTGCGACTGTCTTATCCTCGGCTGTACCGAGGTGGGTATGCTGTTAAACCAGGAAAACGTAGGCGTTGCCGTCTTCGACACGACCCTCATTCATTGCAAAGCCGCCCTTCAAGCTGCTTTACAATGACATGTTTTGTTCTGACGGTCGATCGATCGTGCGAAAGGTGAGGGGCAATGGTCAGACCTGTTCGCCCAGGTGATGCCGGACCCACTTCGCTTCTTCCGATGCGGTACGCCCGAAATGCCGTCTGAAGTCGCGGCTGAATTGCGCCGGGCTGACATAGCCCACTGACGCCGCCACCTCTGCAATTGTTGCAGTCTGGCGGGCGATCATCAGTCTCGCTTCATGGAGCCGCATCGCCTTCACATATTGCATGGGACTTGAGCCTGTCAGCTCCTTGAAATGGACATGGTAGGAAGGAACGCTCATGCCCACCGCTCTGGCCAGGTCCGCGACGGTGATTTCAGAGCCGTAGTTTTTGCGCAGCCATGCCAGGCTCTCGACCAGTTTTCCCGACGTCCCTTTCCGCTGCAAGGCGGCGATCACTGCGCCGCCTTGCGGCCCCGACATGACCCGGTAATGCAGCTCACGCAGGATGGAGCCGCCAAGGACGGCGACCTCAACCGGACTGCCAATCACCGTCAGCAAGCGCAGCAGGACGTCTTCGATACTGCTGTCCATCCTGCTCGAGCAGAGCCCTTTTGGCTTGACGCGTGCAGGACCGGCGAGTTTTTCGAGCTGCGTGGCGATCTCGGCCGCCATCTGCATATCGAACTCTAAATAGACCGCGAGCAGTGGCCGCCGTGCACTGGCTGTAGATGTCATCCTAAAGGGAACGGGCACCGAAACGGCAAGATAGTGGTCTTCGTCGTAGAGGTAGATTTCCCCGTCCAGAATGCCGTATTTGCTCCCCTGCAATACGAACACGGCACCCGGCTTATAAAGAACCGGAATGTCATTCAGCACTGCTTCCGTGCGTAGGATACGGATACAACCGAGCCCGGTCTGGTTGTAGCCAAGACGAGGAGCGAGTTGTCCGGCCAAGGCGGCACACTGGTCATGTGTAGAGGGCGGCATTTTACAGTTCATAGGAATTGGCAAAACTCTAAGAGGATTCGCAATCGAACCCGAGCGGTCTCCAGATTATCTGTCACATGCAAGATTAATCAAGGAGTTTCAGATATGTCGCCAAAGACCTTCTTCATCACAGGGGCGAACTCGGGGTTTGGGCTGGCGATCGCCACTGCCGCAATCGAAGCCGGTCATACCGTCATCGGGACTGTCCGATCCGAAGCTTCGCGTGAAGCGCTTGCGAAGACGCTACCGCGGCTTCACCCGCTCCTTTGCGACGTCACCGAATTCGATCTCATCCCAAGCGTGGTTCAGCAAGCGGAGGACGATCACGGTCCGGTCGATGTGCTGATCAACAACGCGGGATACGGGCACGAGGGTGTGCTTGAGGAATCGCCGATCGAGGAGATGCGCCGCCAGTTCGACGTGAACGTGTTTGGCGCCGTTGCAGTCGCCAAGGCGTTTCTCCCGAGGTTCCGTGAGCGCCGAAGCGGCTTTATCGTCAACGTCACGTCGATGGGCGGCATGATCACCATGCCCGGCATCGCCTATTACTGCGGCAGCAAGTTCGCGTTGCAGGGTATTTCAGAGGTCATGCGTTCGGAAATGAAGCCGTTCAGTGTGCACGTAACAACCCTTTGCCCCGGCTCGTTTCGGACGGACTGGGCAGGCCGTTCCATGGTCCGCACAGAGCGTTCCATTGCTGACTATGATACCCTGTTTGATCCGATCCGCCAGGCGCGTCAGGCAGTGAGCGGCAAGCAGCTTGGAAATCCGCAAAAGCTCGCCGACGCGGTGCTGACCCTCATCGAATCTGACAATCCCCCGCCGCAACTTCTCCTTGGCAGCGATGCGCTCAAACATGTAACGGCGCGGATCGAACGCCTGACCCAGGAAATCGAAGCTTGGAAGGGCGTGACTGTCTCCACGGACGGCTAACGCACACCCAAAATTTGCTGTTGACGATCTGCCTACTAGAAGGTAGACAAGCTGCATGAGCAATCTTTCGACCACCTCGGACGACATTCTGGCGTCCACCCGACACCTTCTGATAAGCAGCGGCTACAATGGCTTCAGCTACGCCGATATCTCGGAGATTGTCGGTATCCGCAAAGCAAGCATTCATCATCATTTTCCCAGCAAGGTCGATCTGGTGCGTGAGCTGGTCAAGCGTTATCGGGAGGATGGCCAGGCAAGCGTGGCAGTCCTTGAGCAGAAGGTTCCGAATGCTCTGGACATCCTCAAGGCTTATGCAAACCACTGGGCTGCATGCATTGAGGATGCCAGCAGACCCTACTGTGTCTGTGCTATGCTTGCCAGTGAACTGCCATCCCTCCCCACGGAAGTCGCAACCGAGGTGACGAACTTTTTTCGCTTCATCTCCTCGTGGCTGGCATCGGTCATGGAGCGCGGTTCCAAGCAGGGCGAACTGACCCTTACCAGTGCGCCGCATGTTGAAGCCGAAACATTTCTGGCAACCGTCTACGGGGCAATGCTTTCGGCGAGAGCCAATGGGAAGCCGGAAGTGTTCTCAATGATACTCGAACCTACCCTCAATCGTCTCACGCCGACGGTGTCTCACTAATCCTGCGTGGCAAGGCTACTCGGGTCAATCGCGTCCATCGAAACTACCAACTAGTAGGAAGATAAAAATGAGAAATACTTTCCCAGCCTTGGCCCTCGGGCTGACCAGCATCCTTTCTGTAACTGTCCTTTCGGCACCCGCATCTGCCGAAGATAAGAAAGCCGCGCCGATCCATGTCCGCGGCAGCATCGTCGACTACCAGGCGTCAACGCTCAAGGTGAAGACCCGCGAAGGCGAGACTGTCGACGTGGCCCTTGCCAACGACTGGAAAGTCGCCAGCGTTGCCAACGCAAAGGTCACCGACATCAAGCCGGGCGATTTTGTGGGTATCGCATCATTGCCAAAGGCCGACGGCGGCGATGGTGCGCTTGAGGTCCTCATTTTTCCGCCGGCAATGAAAGGCACAGGCGAGGGGAGCTACGGTTGGGATCTGAAGCCCGACAGCAGCATGACCAATGCGACGGTCGCGGATGCCGTTAAAGGCGTCGATGGCCGGACTGTCACCGTGACCTATCATGGCAAGGAAAAGAAGATCGCCATTCCGGATGGGACACCGGTCGTGACCATCGCCGCGGCCACCAAGGATGATCTCGTTCCTGGCGCCGTTGTCTTCATCACCGCCGAAAAGACTGCAACAGGCCCCATCGCCCATCAGGTGGTCGTCGGCAAGAATGGCGTGGTTCCACCCATGTGAAGACCACGCCGTCACTGGCCGGAGCAGCCGCCTTACTGCTTCGGCCCGTGACTACAGATCGACGCTGCTTGGTGTGCAGCCGCTAATGCACAGATGAAAGACGCTGAGATGAGCGCAGACGCTTCCAATGACAATGTTCAATACCCTCGGACGATCTTTATCCGCCGCCACTCCGTTGTGACTCGGCTTACGCACTGGCTGAACGTGCTTTGCCTGGGCTTCCTTCTTTTGAGCGGGCTTCAGATCTTCAATGCCCACCCGGAGCTTTATTGGGGTCATTATGGCGCGAACGGCGATCCCGCCATCCTGACAATCGGCTCAGATGATGGCGGTGGTCAGCCGCGCGGTTTCGTTCGTATTGCCGGGCTGGAGATCCCCACGACGGGCCTGCTTGGCGTTTCTCAGGCTGATGGCGAACAAGTCTCACGCGCTTTTCCCTCCTGGGCAACCATCCCTTCATTCCAGGATCTTGCGGCCGGACGTCGCTGGCATTTCTTCGTCGCCTGGCTGTTTGTGATCAACGGCATTGTCTATCTCGGCTTCAGCGTGCTGAGCGGACATTTCCGCAAAGACCTCGCGCCAAAGCCCCATGAGATCTCGCCGCGCCACCTCGGCCGCGAAATCCTCGACCACGCTCGGCTCCGCTTTCCGGAAGGGGAGGAGGCCAAACACTACAACGCGCTTCAAAAGCTCACCTATCTGGCGGTCATTGTCGTTCTGCTGCCGCTGATGGTGCTGACAGGTTTGACAATGTCGCCGGGCGTCGATGCCGCTCTGCCGTCCCTTGTCGATATTTTCGGCGGACGCCAGTCCGCGCGCACGATCCATTTCATCACAGCGTCGGCGCTTGTCATCTTCGTCATCGTGCACGTGGCAATGGTGGTCCTTTCCGGGACCTGGAACAACATCCGCTCGATGATCACCGGACGTTATGCGATCCAGGAGAAAGGCCCGAAATCATGAGCAAGCTTTTCACCCGACGCCGCTTTCTCATCGGCGGCACGCTCGGGGCCAGCGCCCTTACTCTCTCGGGTTGCGACCTCTTGGACCAGAACGCAGACGTCGCAAAAGTCCTTCGCTCAGCTGAGCATCTGACCATGAAAGCCCAGAGACTGCTTCAGGGGCGCGATTCACTGGCGCGCGAGTTTGACGAAAAGGACATTTCCCCCTCCTTCCGTGTCAATGGAACGAGTGCTCCCGACAGCGATGAATATGCGGAACTGTTGGAAGGTCACTTCGCAAACTGGCGACTGAAGATCGACGGTCTTGTTGATCGGCCTCGAGAGATTTCGCTCATAGATCTGAAGGCGCTTCCTTCCCGCACCCAGATCACCCGCCATGACTGCGTCGAAGGCTGGAGCGCCATCGCCAAGTGGAGAGGCGTTCCGCTCGCCCATCTGTTGCGCCTTACCGGCGTCAAGCCGACGGCGCGATATGTCGTCCTGCATTGTGCCGACGAGCTCGAAAAGACGCTCGACGAAAGCGGCCGCTATTACGAGAGCATCGATCTCATCGACGCGGTTCATCCGCAAACCATCCTCGCCTACGAGATGAACGGCGAGGACCTTAGCGTCGGTCACGGCGCGCCCTTGCGTCTCAGGGTCGAGCGGCAACTGGGGTACAAACAGGCCAAGTACATCATGCGCATCGAACTGGTCGACAGCTTCGCCGGCCTGTGGGGCGGGAACGGCGGCTATTGGGAAGATCGCGGCTACGAATGGTACGCCGGCATCTAAGGCCAACAAATGGCGAACCACAGGAAAACAATCCATGAGCCGACGCAAAGTCCAGAATGTGATGCCGATTTCATCAATTGCACCCTTCACGACAGGTCGAAATCAACCAAACCAGTTCGATCCTCTCGGATCCTGACGGCCGATGGGCGGCGAGGCGCAAAGAGGCGATCAGCGATGCCTTCGAGAAAAGCATGCGCATCAAGGGTTCCTACTGCGGCGGGGCAAAGGTTTCCTCTCAAGGCGGCTCGCATGACCTCGATAGTTCCGAGAGGTCAGCCGGGAAACTCTCCGGCGAAAGCCATCGGATCGGCCCTACTGAATGGGACGAGAACACCCTCTTCGGCAAGCATGTCGTCTTCATCTGACGACGCTAGCGCAAACCATCAATCAACCAGTTCACAAAGTGGAAGAAAACAATGTCGCACAACCAGACCTCCCGTGCCCCGCGCGGCAACGACCAGTGGCTCAAGCAGTATTACTTTACCAGGGCGGCCTTCTCAGTGCTGTGGGTCGCGGCTGCGTTGACTGCCGGACGACATTCCTTTGCGGTGGCTGCCGCACTGCTGATCATCTATCCCGCTTGGGATGCAATCGCGAACGTTATCGATGCCGCAAGGAGCGGTGGTCTTGCCGCCAACCGGAGCCAAGCGATCAACGTCGCAGCGAGCTCGATTATGACGATAGCCGTGATCCTGGCGTTGACAATGAACATGAACTGGGTTCTCGGCGCTTTCGGTCTATGGGCGATTTTTTCGGGGCTGTTGCAGCTTGGAACTGCCGTACGGCGTTGGAAAACGAGTGGAGGTCAGTGGGCGATGATTTTGAGCGGTGGCCAATCCTCTTTGGTCGGCGCACTCTTCATCTTTCAAGCGCAAATGCCGAAGGAACCTTCTATCTCAACGGTTGCGGGCTACGCTGCCGTCGGGGCATTCTACTTTCTGGTTTCGGCAATTTGGCTGTCGATCGCCCTGTCGCGTCGCAGGACGCAACCCATCTCGTAAGCGCTACCTCGCGCCAATGAAACCGCTTGGAAGATATTCAAATGATGACAGATGATGCGGCAGGGCAACTTGCTTCCTATCGGAGGACCATCGACAACCTGGATTCAGCTCTCCTCTATATTCTGGCCGAACGCTTTCGCTGTACCGAGCAAGTCGGCCACTTGAAAGCTAAGCAGGCGTTGCCGGCAATCGATAATGAGCGAGAGCGACGCCAATTGGATCGACTGATGAGCATCGCTAGTGATGTTGGCCTCAGTGGGCACTTTGTCGAAGGGCTGATGTCAATGATCGTGGGTGCTGTGGTGGAGCGGCATAGGGAGATTGCGGCCAAGAAGTAAGTTGTCTGTCGCGCCTGTGCTACCGCAGCCGTGGATCGGTGGGGAAATCGATCTTCTTTGGGCGGCTTACCATGCAGCGGTATTTGTGAGGTGGTACGAGACGGTCGCGATAAACGCCCGAAGACGCTGAAGACGTCGCAGGTCCCGGTGATATCCCATCCAGATGTCTCGCGCCGGCGGGGGCTTAGGTAGTTCCAGTCTGCGGATACCCGGGATCTGATTGCCCACGACGCGGGGCAGGACGGCGATCCCAACGCCCTGCTTGCACATTCGTGCCTGGACGTTTCGGTTGTTTGATCGCAGCACGGGTCTCGCGTTCGGGAAACTCTCGGCGAGCCAGGCTATGTCGGGGAATTGCCCTGTCGAAGTATCGTGGGTGATCAGCCGGAAACCTGTCCCGTCGCCATATTTAGGGTCAGGCGACTCCTCGGCGATATAGACGTCGTATTCGAGCCTGAAGAGCCGCCGTTGAATGACATCTGCAGTGTCGAACGGAACGATGCGAAAGGCGACGTCGGCCTCCCTTTGGGCGAGGTTGAACAGGCGAGTGCCGGTCAGGATTTCGACGTCTACATTGGGGTAGGCTTTCGAGAATTCTGCCAAAATGGGAGGCAGGACATAAGCCCCGAACCAGTCTGCTGATGAGATGCGCAGATTGCCTTTGAGATTTTGCTCCTGCCCGGCGAGCCGGCGCTCCATGGCAAGCGCGCCTTCTTCCATCTGCTCGGCCAGGGCTATGACCCCATGGCCCTCCTCGGTCAGCACGAGACCGTCCGCGGTCCGCTGGAAGAGCGTGTGGCCGATCGCCTCCTCAAGGGCACGCAGCCGTCTGCCGACTGTGGGATGGCTTGTATGAAGAGCACGTGCAGCGCCGCCGAGCGTTCCGGATCGCGCAATCGCAAGGAAGATTTTTACGTCACTCCATTCCACGGCCAAGCCCTTACAGAAATGAACATTGAAAATACAAAACTGTCACTTCAAGTACAAATCTAAACATATAGATTCAAGTCATATTTCGAAAACAAGCGGAGAAACGTCATGAGAACTTGGTTCATCACAGGCTGCTCGAGCGGCTTCGGACAACGGCTCGCGATCGCTGCAGCACAGCGGGGCGATCATGTTGTCGCTACTGCCCGCAACGTCAACTCAATCGAAGAAATGGCTCGGCCATTCGACGGCCGTATGATCACCTTGCCGCTCGACGTGACAGATGCGGCGGCGGCCGAGGCTGCGGTCGCAAAGGCGGTAGAGACATTTGGCGGGTTTGACGTGCTTGTAAACAATGCAGGCTACGGTCTGTTCGGCGCGATAGAGGAAGGCACCCCTGAAGAATATCGACCGATGTTCGAGGTGAACGTCTTCGGGTTGATCGAAACCACCAAGGCGGCCTTGCCCATCCTGCGACGTTCGGGCGGAGTGATTGTCAACATGTCGTCCGGCGCAGGGATCGCGGGCAGCGGCGGCGCAGCATATTACAATGCAGCCAAGTTTGCGGTTGAAGGGGTTTCCGAAGCACTCTCCGGCGAGCTGAAGCCGTTCGGCATCCGCGTGCTGATCGTCGAGCCTGGGCCATTTCGCACCGACTTCCTTGGACGTTCGATCACGATGGCGGCCAAGGAGATGCCGGAATACGCCGCGAGTTCGCGCAGGCACTATCGCGAAACCAACGACGGCAATCAGGCGGGCGATCCCGATAAGGCGATCGCGGTGATCCTGCAGGCAGTCGATACGGATGACGCTCCGCTTCATCTGCCGCTCGGTCCCGCTGCGCATTCGATCGCTGAGCGGAAGTTGGCTTCGTTTCGCCGTGATATCGACACCTGGCGCGACATCTCGATCGCGACCGATTTCGATCAGCCCTGAGCTGGTCGTTAGCTCTGTTTAACATCAACATCGATGGGAAAGAGTTATGATCCCAACATTGGAAGGGTTTGCCCAGCAGCTGGTGCCGGTCAATGGCATCAAGATCAATGCCGTCACGGGGGGCTCCGGCCCGCCGATCCTTCTGCTTCACGGTTGGCCGGAAACCTGGTGGGAATGGCACCACGTCATGCCGCTGCTGGCCGAACAATTTAGCGTGGTGGCGATTGATCTGCGCGGTGCGGGTTTTTCCGACTGCCCGCTTGACGGCTATGACAAGGCGACGATGGCGCGCGACGCGCACGAAGTAATGCTCGCCCTTGGGCATGAACGCTATGCCGTGTGTGGCCATGACATTGGCGGAATGGTCGCATTGCCGCAGGCCGCTATCTATCGAGATTCGGTTACTCACCTTGCTGTCCTCGATGTTCCGCTTCCTGGCTGGAGCCAGTGGGAGGCGACGACGGCAAAGATCTGGCACTTCGCGTTCCATGCTAATCGGGATCTGCCGGAACGCCTGATTTATGGCCGCGAACATGACTATGTTTCGGCCTTCATGGCGGAGCGGTTTTACGATCACAGCACCTTTAATCCTGAAGACATCGGCATCTATGCGAAAGCAATGGCACTTCCTGGTCGCACGCGCGGTGGCATGGAATGGTACCGCACACTGACCGCCGACCATGCGGCCGCGCTTGAGTACAAGAAGCGACCGCTTGAGATACCCGTTTTAGGTCTCGGCGGGGCGCAGCGTTTCGGTGCTCATATGGTCCCGATGCTCAAGGAGTTCGCCACTGATGTCACGGGCGGCTCGATTGCCCGCTGCAGTCACTATGTGGCGGACGAGCGCCCCGATGAAGTGGCCGCTGCTCTCATCGATTTCCTCAAGGCCAAATGAATTCTGCGATCAGGGCAAATTGAGCCCGATCGCGTTCATCGATTCAACATGAAAGGAAAACTGTCATGACTGCACCTCAAATTCGCGGCGTCAATCACATCGGCATCACAGTGCCCGATATCGAGGCAGCAAAATCGTTCCTGGTGGAAGCTTTTGGCGGCCAGGTGATCTACCAATCGTTCGGGCCGCAGGATCCGGCCAGGCAGGGACCCGAGTTCGAGCGGGCCACTGGTGCTTACCCCGGAACGGTCGTGCGTGCGCAGGCGATGGTCAAGATCGGTACCGGGCCTGACATCGAGCTCTTCGAAATGCACGGTCCCAAGCAAGCGCAACCGGTTACACCGAGCGACTTCGGCATTACCCATTTTGGTGTCTATACCCACGACATCGACGCATCGGTAGAGCGCTTTGAGAAGGCCGGCGGAACAGCCCTCACGGCACCACGCGCTATTCCCTACGCAACCGAAAAAGGTCCTGGAAACAAGGTCTGCTATTGCCGCACGCCGTGGGGCACGATGATTGAGTTTATCACCACGCCTGACCGTATGGCCTATCATGACCAGACGGATCTGCGCAGATGGCAGGACGAGGAATGAGCGTGAGCTTTGATACCTCGTTATCCCGTCGCAGCCTCCTGTCGCTTTCGGCGATGGCTGCGACCTCGGCCCTGGCAGGGTGCGTTTCCACCCCCGGCACGGGCCGGATGGTGGGGCGACGGTCGGCGCCTCTCCAGGATCCGATCGGCCCTGTCCACATCGCTCCTGCGCCGACAGATGCCGAACTGGCTGTCATGTACGGTCCTGTCGAGGATGGCGACTTTCTAATCCCGGCGGTTCCCTACAAGCAGATCGATCCGCGCTACTATCGCCAGCAGGTCCTCGACCCGACTGGCGAGGCGCCCGGCACGATCGTCGTCGACACTCCCTCCCGCTTCCTCTATCTCGTCCAGCCGGGCGGGACCGCGATGCGCTATGGTGTCGGGATCGGGCGCGATGGCTTTGCCTGGCAGGGCAACGGCATCATTCAGTGGCGTCAGAAATGGCCTCGTTGGAAACCGCCGAACGAAATGGTCGCGCGTCAGCCGGAGCTCGCCAAATATTCGATCGAGAACGGCGGCATGGAGCAGGGCCTGAAAAATCCGCTCGGTGCGCGAGCGCTCTACATCTTCTCCGGCGGCCAGGACACACTCTATCGTCTGCACGGCAATCCGCAATGGCGCTCGATTGGCAAGGCCGTTTCGTCCGGCTGTGTGCGGCTGCTCAACCAGGACATTATCGACCTCTATGAACGCGTGCCGATCAAGGCGCCAATTGTCGTCAAGCAGTAAGCGCAAGCGATCACGTCCGTCCCTCCCTGGATAGAGGAGAGACATGTCCTTCAGCGCTTTCAAAGCCTCAGTTAATCCACGCACAAAACTCAAGGAACTACCGACCATGTCGAACTTCAGTAAAGTGGCCGTTTGCCTCGTTGCCGCGCTTTTGTCTTCCGTTGCCGTACCAGCCCCAGCCTTAGCGGACGCGCGCAACATCGTCCTTGTCCATGGCGCGCTCGTGGATGGTTCGGGCTGGCGCGGCGTTTATGACATCCTGACCCGCGACGGCTACAATGTCAGCATTGTCCAGCAGCCGCTGACAAGCCTCGACCAGGACATCGCAGCCACGATGCGCGTAGTCGATCAGCAGGACGGAGATGTCGTTCTCGTCGGTCACAGCTACGGAGGCACGATCATCACGGCAGCAGGTGATGATCCCAAGGTCAAGGCACTTGTTTATGTCGCAGCGCTCCAACCTGAAAAAGGTGAAAGCACGGCACAATTGCTCCAGTCTATGCCGTCACCCACCAAGGACATTAAGCCGTCGAAGGATGGGTTCCTTCTTATCGACCGGGCAAAGTTCGCTGCGGATTTCGGGGCAGATCTGCCCAAGGATCAAGTCGAGTTCATGGCCCGGTCGCAAATGCCTGTCGCCGTCGTCGCCACCGATACACCGGTTTTGGCCGCAGCTTGGCACGAGAAGCCCAGCTACGCAATTGTAGCGAAGGACGATATGACGATAAACCCCGACTTGGAGCGCTGGATGTACAAGCGTGCCGGTTCAACGGTGACAGAGGTAGAGGGCAGCCACGCTATCTACATCTCTCAGGCGGCTGCAGTCGCAAAGGTTATCGAGGAAGCAGCCAAAGCTGCCAAGTAGCGGCATGCATTCTGCAAAAGCCGCTTGTCTCGATGAACTTGCTAGCTGCGTCCCGTCTGGGGACGTGGCGCAGCTGTTTCGAGACATGTACCTGCGCCTGGGAGCGAGCCGTGCAAAACGCAGCCGTCCCTGGCTCAACGATGAAGAGCGTCATCGGCTGAACTGGCCTGACGCCATGTACAGATGTCACTCCCGCGGGCGAAGTGAAGGACTGTCCGACGTCGCTGGTCGTTTCAACTTTTTCATCCAGCAGCGCTTGAAAATTCGCGACGCTCGTATCAGTGCCGCTAGCAACCAGCAAAGATTGCGAGGACCACTATGGATCGAGAGATCATTATACCCGACGAGATGCAGGAGATCGTCAGTCGAGCAGGCTATGCTCCCGCGGTTAAAGTCGGAGATACAATTTACGTCGTCGGCCAAGTCGGGCGGACCAAGGATCTCAAGATTATTCACGATCCTTTAGAGCAATTCAGAGCTATGTGGGACAATTTGCGGATTGTCCTCGAAGCCGCTCATTGCACGTTCGATGACATCGTGGAAATGACAAGCTATCACGTCGAAATGTCCAAGCACATGGACGTGTTCCGGACAGTAAAAAACGAGGTGTTTCCGAAGGGAACCTATGCGTGGACCCGGATAGGTGTCTCGGAGCTCGCGCACCGGGGACTCCTCGCTGAGGTGAAATGTGTTGCCGTAAAGCGATGATGGAACCTATATGTCGCGAACGAACCTTTCCACGCTGAGCATAAAAGTTACAGCAGCTTAGTGTATCAGAGGCGGTGGACTTTGGTTCGAATCTATTCAAGGCGAACGCCCCTAAAGGCAATCCTAATCTAATCGCCGATCTGGCGAAGGAACACGGCCTTCCCACTTAAGAACGCCGTGCCGAATAGTTAGTAGCATTCAGAGCTGAGGCCGCATCGCCCGTGTCGGGCTGACGTTTTCAAGCAGGGATGCGATGTGAAGGATAGTCGATTCAGCCTGCCACGTGCCGACGATCTGGACGTTGATCGGCAATCCTTCCTTGCTTGTTCCAAATCGCATCGAGACGCCTGGCAGACCCGTGATATTAAGAGGCACGGTAGCGCCTTGGAGGTAAGTTGCGTCGACTGTCTGGCCATCGATCACAAATTCCTCGACGCCATGCTTATGGGCGGGAATTGGCAATACGTGGGTGATGAGCGCATCGTAGCGTGAGAAGTAATCAGCATAGCCATCACGCAGGCGCTCGGCGGCCTGTTCGGCGTCGATATAATCGTCCATCGAAGTGTCGGGCAGGGACAGCATTGTTTTTGCCATCTTGTAAAGCTCGTCTTCCCGACGACCAGCGGTCGCCTCGCGGAAGGCGGGCTTCATTTCCATGACGTGGAGACGGTTAAAGACGTCAAGCGCGAAGTCCTTTTCCAGTGCGGGGATGCCGACATGCTCGACCGAGACACCCAGGTCTTTCAGCGCCTCGGCAGCAGCCTTGACGGTGGCGGCAACTTCCGGATCGACAGGGCCGAATCCAGGTCCGACCATCCAACCCACGCGAAGCTGGCGATATGGCTGTCGGCCAATGCCAGCGTCGAAGGGAACGGCACTTGAGGCGAAAGCGTCCTGTCCATCGGCTCCTGCGAGCTGCGAGAAGGCCAGTGCGATGTCACGCACCGAACGAGCCATTGGACCAACGTGCCAGAAGCGACGCGGCGCACGTGGCCAGATACCGGTCATTGGCACGCGCCCATGGGTCGCTTTCATCGAGGTGATGCCCGTCTGCGCAGCGGGCCCGCGGACGGAGATTGCAAGGTCAGTTCCCAGGCCGATCGGCGACATGCCTGCAGCAATGGCTGCGGATTCACCGCCACTCGAACCGCCTGGCGTGCGTTCCAGATCCCATGGATTGTTGGAACGCCCGGACAGCAGGTTGTCGCTCTCGATCCAATAAGAGAATTCCGGGAGGTTGGTCTTGGCGAGAAGGATGCCGCCTGCCTTCTTCATGCGTTCGACGCTTGTCGCATCGCGATCGGGCGTGCGGCCCTTGAAGATAGGTGAACCACGCTGAGTGAGGACACCGGCGGTGTCGATCGAATCCTTGACGGTGAAGGGGACGCCATGCAGTGGCCTCAGTTCCTCACCAGCACGAACTGCGGCTTCAGCTTTACGGGCCGCTTCAAGCGCACCTTCCGCGACAGTCACGATCGCATTGACCTGGGGGTCGACTGCCTGGATGCGGTCGAGATGGGCTTGCACCACTTCGACAGGCGATACGTCTCTATCGCGAATGAGTTCTGCCAGCTTGGTGGCATCGGAGTAAATCAGTTCGTTGCTCATGGCGGTCTCTCTAACTAACAGTTGGTAGGCAGTGCAGAGCTAGCGCTTTACAAATCGCCCGTCAACCCCTATCTAACATTTGTTAGGATAAAAACGGAGTTTGGGAATTATGTCCGGGAATGCGAGGGAAGCCATACTGGCCGCAGGGCGTTTAAGCGCCCAAGCGCACGGCTATGGGGGGCTCAACATGCGCGAGCTAGCGGCCGAAGTCGGCATCAAGGCGGCCAGCATCTATCACCACTTTCCAAGCAAGGCCGATCTCGCAGCCGCGATCGCAAAGCGCTACTGGCAGGACACGAAGGCGTGGCTCGAAGAAGTCGCCGACATAAAAGGCGATCCGAAGGCTGCTCTCCGAAAGTATCCGGAGACGTTCCGGATGTCGCTGGAGAACGGCAATCGCCTGTGCCTCGGTAGCTTCCTCGGCGCGGAGTATGATGATCTTCCTCAACAGGTCAGGACAGAGGTGCAGACCTTCGCTGACGTCAATATCGCCTGGCTAGCGGAGCGGCTGCTCGATGCCGGCCTGACGGATGAGAAGGGAAGCGATGCGCGGGCAAGATCAATCTTCGCCGCGATCGCGGGAGCGCAGCTCCTTGCCCGCAGCAGGTCCGACATCTCGCTGTTCGACACGATGATCCAAAGCTATCAACAGGCAGGCATGTTGCCAGGCGGATAGGAGCGGACATTTAATGAAGGGTGTATTTCGGGTGTGCTTCCAGTTTCGGTGCCCAGATTGTCTCAGTGGAGGAAACAAAATTGATCTGTAAGAAGATCTTTTAGCCTCATATGATCCCTATTGGCGGCATTTCGTTTGGCGTGAGCAGATGCTGTGAGATACGTAAACATATCATAATGGGAAAGATGAATCGTTAAGGTATCATATGAAGTCGGATCCGGAGGCTCTTCAGGACATAGGGCGGCTGCTCAAGACGTCGCGCAAGACTTTGGGCCTCACCCAGGAGCAGGTTGCGAATATGGCGGGCATATCGCGTCCGCGGTACCGCGAGATTGAGGCTGGAGCCAGCGCTGCCCGTACGACCACTCTGATCAACATTGGTCGTGCGCTTGGTCTGGAACTGATGCTCATCCCTCAAGCGATGGTCCCGGCGGTTGAAGCTTTACTGCAGCCAGGTGGCGCCGAAGATGACCTTGCTGCTTTCGTCGCCAGTCCTGATGGTGATTGCATTGTCTGATGCGCCTCTTGATCCAATATATATAACCTCACTGGACGTGCTGCTGAATGACCTGAAGGTCGGCGTGATCGTGAGGACGCCGGGGAGACTTCAACGCGTTCAGCTTTGAGGAGAGCTATCGACAGACGGGTGGTTTCCCAGTGCTCAGTTTGTCATTTCGCGCGGCACATGGGGGTTTGCGGAAGGACCCGAAGCCTGTCGCAAGGGCTTTGCCATCGTTCTTTGCGAACCTTCTTCCAGAGGATAAACTGCGCGAGGCGATGGAGAAGCACCATTCAGGCAGCGTGCGAGCAGGAAATGATTTCAACCTGCTTGCAACACTCGGATCGGATCTGCCGGGGGCTGTCCGAATTGTGCCGAGCGAAGGCAGCATTGTTTGTAATGAGGGTTTGACACCCCCGAGACCGAAGGCCCGGTTTTCGCTCGCCGGTGTGCAGATGAAACTCTCCGTCATCAAAAACACAGGCAAGGGCGGCGGTCTGACGATCCCCTTAGGCGACGAGCAGGGTTCATATATAGCCAAGTTTCCATCAACATCATTTCCCGCTGTCTCGGAAAACGAATTTGCAAATCTCGCATTGGCCGAAGCGATTGGCATGGACGTGCCGGAACGCGAGCTCGTGGAGCAATCGCAGTTCGAGGGTATTCCGGAGGAGTTTGAAACGTTGTCCGACGGCAAAGTCCTCCTCGTCAAACGTTTCGATCGGGTTGCCGGTGGTGAACGCATCCATATCGAAGATTTCGCTCAGGTATTCGGCGTCTATCCGTCTCAAAAATATGAGGGGGCCGCATATCATGATATCGCTGTGGCTATTGGGATCGCCGTTTCTTCAGCGGCAGCCCTCGAGTTCGTCCGACGACTGGCTTTGGCTGTGCTGACAGGCAATGGCGACATGCACCTCAAGAATTGGTCGCTGATTTATTATGGGAAGGGCAACAAGCCGGCACTCGCCCCAGTCTATGATGTACTCTCGACAGTCCCATACATTCCGTCGGACGCTATGGCACTGTCGCTGGCCGGTGAAAGGCCGTTCAAGGCAATGAACGCCCAGCGATGGAAAGTCTTCGCGCATCGTGCGCGACTGCCTGAAGCTGCTGTGCTGAAGGCTGTTACGGAGACCGTCGAGCGCGTCAACCAGTCTTGGTGGTCTCTGCCTGAACGAGCTGTTCTACCCGATAGAGTGCTGGAACGGATTGATGCCCACATCAAGCTGATGTCGCCGATCCTCGGCACGTGCGCGAATTAGCAATTGGTGTTTTTGCGTAACTCGTTAGCAGTTTCATAGCCCACCAAAACCGATAGGGTTGCTGGTTCGAATCCGTTCAACAGCGAGGCAATGTGGATCTAAGCCATCGCAGGCATTTGATCTGAGGGGCGTGCGGGCCTACCGTGTTGATTTACGGGCCCCCTTTCGGAAGCGCTACTACTGTAAATGACATAAGGTCCCAGACGTTAGCAAAATGGGCCAGGTTCAAACGTAACCCTAAAACTTCACAAGTGCGGTTGGCAGGCTGACTGCAGCCAGTTTGCAAAATCTCCGACTTTAGCTCGCGCTTCGTCTCGGGCAGGATAAAGGGCATAATATCCGTAACCAGTTTCGACCACTTTGGAGTAGGGTGTGACGAGCTTCCGATCCTCAATGTCCTGACGGAACAGCGTTAGGTCGCCCATAGCTACGCCGAGGCCACTGGCGGCCGCCGTAAGTGCGAAATCCTGTGTATCGAAAACCTGGTGAGATGAGGCCTGGAAGGAATACGCTCCTTGCGCCTGAAGCCAAAGAGTCCAGTCGCTTTGGCGGGGATTTGAGTGGATAAGTGTCTGTTTTCCCAAAGACGAAAGATCGTCGTCATTCGCAAGGTCTGACGCGATGTAGGGGCTGCACATGGGAGTCAACCGCTCTTCCATCAGATGAATAACGTCCATACCGGGCCAGAAGCCGTTACCGTAGGTTATGAAGACGTCAACGTCACCGAGCCCGAACGTCGGTTTCTGGAACCATGCGGTGTCGATATTGATGCTGAGGTCAGGATAGAGTTGCTTCAGATCGGCCAGACGTGGAAGCAACCACCTGCGTGTAAATGTCGGGGTGATCCGCACGGTTATCGACCGAGTGCCGATCCTGCTGGCCTCGATCGAGTTTTTGAACGAAGACAGAAGACCTTCAACAATGGGGAGTATGGTCATGCCACGCTCGGTGATTGAGACCATCCGGGTGTGTCGTTCAAAGAGGACACACCCGAAGTAATGTTCGAGCTGTTGGATCTGTCGGCTCACCGCGCTCTGACTGAGGTTCAACTGTTCTGCGGCCGCGGTAAAGCTTCCCGTCGCCGCTACGACGGAGAAGGCTTGCAGAGTCTGCAGCGGAGGCAGTCGGTTCGCATCGAATCTCAAGTCCAAGGCATGGCCTTTCGTATCATGTGGAGCTGGCGAGAATCCTAAACGATCTCCGCCCGCTATGAAACGCAGGTTCAGCTAAGGAGGTTGGTGACTTCTTGGATGGCTTTCCTGACGCGCTCGGGCGATGTGCCGCCTATGCCGGCGCGGCTTGCAACCGAACCTTCCACCGTAAGGACTGCCTGAACGTCCTGCTTGATAACGTCCGAGAAACTTTGAAGGTCGGTAAGGCTAAAGTCTGCGAGGGACTCGTAATCCCGCTCGCGTGCTGCCCCTACGATAGCCGCCACGATATGGTGTGCGTCGCGGAACGGCAGGCCGGCTCGTACGAGATAGTCCGCAAGATCGGTGGCAGTCGAGTAGCCTTGCCCTGCAGCAGCCAGCATCTTGGCCTTTTTGACCGTGATACTGGCGATCATCTGGGCGGTCACCGTGACGGCACCTCGGACGTTTTCCAAGGTGTCCGTAAGCGGGGGCTTGCATTCCTGCATGTCCTTGTTGAAGGCGAGAGGCTGGCTCTTGATGAGTGACGCGGCAAACGCAAGATTGCCTATCATTCTCGCCGCCTTGCCGCGAATGAGTTCGGCAAGATCCGGGTTCCTCTTCTGTGGCATGATAGACGAACCGGTGCAGAACGCGTCTCCGACTTCGATGAAGTCGAAGAGCGGGGTACACCACATGATAACCTCTTCCGCAAAACGCGAAAGATGGCCCATGATCAGTGCGCCAGCAGCAGTGATATCGACGATGTAGTCGCGATCGGAAACGGCATCGAGAGAATTTCTGCAGACGGAGCGGAAGCCGAGAATCTTGGCCGAATATTCAGGATCGATCGGAAAACCAGTACCGGCAAGCGCCGCCGCGCCGAGCGGCGAAACGTTGAGACGCTCCCTTGCCTGCTCGACACGTTCGATGTCCCTCAGAAACATCTCCACGTAAGCCATGAGATGATGCCCAAAGGTAATCGGTTGGGCCACCTGGAGATGGGTGAAGCCAGGCATAATCGTGTCAACATGCTGTCGCGCAAGGTTGAGGAATGCTGCAATCAACTGCCGCAACTCGCCGGCAAGCTGGTCCAGTTCGGCACGGGCGTAGAGCTTGACGTCCGTGGAATTCTGATCATTGCGGGAGCGGGCCGTGTGAAGTCGCTTTCCTGCATCGCCGACAAGCGCGGTCAGTCTTGCCTCGACATTCATGTGAACGTCTTCGAGTTCTTTCTTCCATTCGAACGTACCGGCCTTCATCTCTTCGGCGATCGTCACAAGACCAGACTGTATGGCATCGTTGTCTTCGTGGGAAATGATGCCGCACTTCGCCAGCATGTTGGCATGGGCACGTGATCCCTCGACATCGTAAAGGGCGATGCGCTTGTCCTGATCGAGGCACTCCTGGAAGTCCCGGAAGTCATTGGCCAGAGCTTCCTTGAACAATGGCGACCATGTGGTTGGGGCCTGAGCTTTCATCTGATTGCCTTTCGTTATCGTCTATTTGGGCGGCTTACGCCTGAGCCAGAAGGGAGGGCAGGGTGCGAACGTCCTGATGCGCGTCGGTATCCAGAACGTAATCAATCACCTGCCGAGCTTGATCCTGATTGAGTTGTCGTTGAGTGAGTGCGTTGAACTTGTCGATGATGAGAGACCGTGAAAGAGGCGCACACGGGCCCCCTAATGGCTCTTCGACAGTCATCGAGAACCTGCCTCCAGTCGTGGTCACCAGCGTTATTTCGGGTTCTGCGTCGTCGGCCATGTCAGGATCGACGTTGACTGTCGTCCTGTCCAACCAAGACAGGGCCTCTCTGCTTCTGAAGGCCTGCTCCTCCAGTTCCTCAAGGAACACGCGACCGAAGGCGAGCTTCGCTGCGACCGCATAAGGCAGGCTCATCTGTGCTTGAGCACGAGTATGGACAGAGGTGGCCCCACACATACCGGCCTGGAATTTGCTCATCCTCGCTTCGATCAACGCGACGTTCGACGACGTGAGCGAATTCTGTCCCAGCATTTTCTCAACGGCGTCTATTGCAGAGTGCGTGCCACGACATGTGGCGTAAGGTTTGATCGAGCAACGGTCGAGACGCCATCGCTCGCCATATTCGCTTGTGAGAAGGTCAGGGTCGCCCTTGTCTTGACCGAAAGCGGATAAGTAGCTTCCCCAACTGTGTGGTTGCAGGACCTGTGTGGGGCCAGTGAAGGATGTATTGGCAAGCAGGGCAGCCATGACCCCGCCCTCTGCCGCGCGACCGGAGTGAAGCTTTTTCGTTTGGCTTCCATCATGGATGAAGGCCCATGTGCCGCCCGCAAATGAGCAGGCAATACCCATTGAGGAAGCAAGCTTTTTCTCGTCGAGACCAAGAAGTACGCTGGCTCCGGCGGCTGCTCCGAACGCTCCGCAGGTTCCAGTGGAGTGCCAGCCAAGACCGTTGTGAACCTCGTAACCGCCGCAAGCTTCGAGAATACGTCGGCCTACTTCGTAGCCCATCACCATACTTAACAGCAGATCCTTACCCGACAACGCGCTCGTCAGGGTCGGGAGAATAGCCAGAAGTGCTGGCACCACAACTGCTCCAGAATGATCGCAGCCGCCGCAATCGTCGAGTTCATACGCATGCGCAGACACGCCGTTCAGGAAAGCAGCGTCGCGGGGAGAGACCTTTTCTTGTCTGCCCCATACATGCGAACTGCCGCCGGCCGAAGGGGAGTGAATGACGCATAAGGCCTTCCGGGTCTCATCCGATCCAGCCCCCGCAATACCCGCGCCGAGCGTATCGAGGAGGTGGAGTTTCGCTTTCTCGACAGTTGTTTGAGGGAGGTCGGCGAACGTCGTACCGCGCACCAGTGAGGCGAGTTCTCGAAGATAGTTTCTAGTCATGGAGACCATTCTCCCGACGATAGGAGCGATAGACCTCAATGGGGTGGCGGGCCTCAACCGGTAGAGCGTGCCGAAGGTGCCAGCGCGCGATGTCCGCGCTTCTTGCTACCCACACATCGTCGAAGGATAGAACATGAGCCAAGAACTCTTGCAGGATGAAAATTCGTCCAGGCGTTGCGATCATCTCCGGTCGTATCTGAAGGACGAAACACAGTCCGTATTTGCGATAGGCGTCGAACTCCGCCTTCCAATTCCGCAAGACGCTGTCGTAGCTTGGGAGACGACTAAGCCCCTTCGGGAAAGGTGGATTGAAGTTGAACTGAAAGTAGGGACGGTCTTCAAGCTCCAGATGCACCGGGATTTCAACGAGACCTGACGAATGAGAGTACGGGCGATCGTCTCCATTAAGGCTGGCGGACCACTCGAAGCCGGCTTGGAGGAGTAGCCGATCAAACCCCACTGGCCAGTTGCCGGCGGGTAGTCGAAAGCCGCTGGGTTCTGCGCCGCCCAGCTCCCGAAGGACTTGCGACGATCTCTGCAAACAATCTAAGGACTCTCGCTCTGACAGGGTCTCGTATAGCTCGAACGCCCATCCCCGGGCTGCAAGCTCGTGACCATCCCCTGCAATGTCGCGAAGAAGCTTTCCATGTTTCTGCGCTACGACCCCCGGAACGAACCACGTGGCGGCAACCTGCGAATTTTGAAGGGTTGCCAGCAGTCGCTCAACCCCGCGCTTTGCCCCATATTCCCAAACCGAAAAGCTCTTAGCTCTATTGACGAGATCCGGTGCCTTCAGCACCGCATCAAGGCCGTCGTCGAAAATGACTTGCACTGCAACGGCGCATCTTTTTGCCTCAGGCCAACGATAAGCCGGGATCCTCATAGCTCATTTTCCCTGTCTGTCTGGTGGATCCACCAGCGAGCGATTTCTCCGCAAGTGGTTGCCCATACGTCATCGTGACTGCGGATAGCTGCAAAGAGCCTGTTGAGGATTTCAAGGCGTCCCGGTTTTGCACAGACCTTCGGGTGAAGAATGGTCGTCCAGCACAGGCCTTCAGAATGAAAACCCTCGAACTCGCGGATCCAATTGCAGGCGACCTGTTCGTAGTCGGAAATCCGATCCTGCCCGGAGGGGAAGTCAGGGTCCTCAAAATAGGCGAGGGCGGTGTAGTCGTCGATGTCCCAGCGGCCAGGAATCTCAACAAGGCCCCGATCGCCGTTTTGCTTTGTATGGAAATAGGGTCTGTCGTCCCCACGCATCGAACTCGAATACGTCACCCCGAAGTCGGCAAGAATATCTGCAGTATCGCGAGACCAATCCCCAGAAGGGGTCCGAAAGCCGGTTGGAGTGACGCCCAGTTTCGTCTGGAAAATCTCGCGAGACGTCGTCATCACTGCCTGTTGCTCTTGGACCGTCAGGTCGATGAAACACTCGTGAATATGGCCGTGGTATCCCACTTCATGCCCCGCCCGAACGATCTCGATACATAGCTCCGTCCAATTGTTGACAACCCAAGTGGGGATGAAGAATGTTGCCGTCAGATGATGCTCGTCCAGAAGATCAAGAAGGCGTGGCAGTGCTCGCCAGGGACCGAAGGCTCCCTCCGTGAAATAGCGCGGGTTCTGAAGCAAAGTGCCGTCGAGCATGGCATCGCCGGTAGGGCCATCGACATCGAACGCCAGCGCAACGGACGACCGATAGTTGTTCGGCCAGCGCACACAGGGGCTTTCTGTCGGAATCGGATCGAGATTCAACATCAAAAATGACTTCGTTATGTGGGGAAACGTGCGCGCCGCCGTTATGGCGACGCGCTGTTGTGTTTATTTGACGCCGTTAACGACGGCTTTGGGGACCGCATTGTGGATGAGCCCCCACTTCTTGAGGAGCTGATCGTAGGTGCCGTCCTTGATCAATTCGTCGAGCGCGCCCGCGACAGCGTCGCGCAGGCCCGGGTTGTCCTTCTTGAAACCCATGCCGAACACGTCGTTGTTCAGGATCGGGTCACCGATAAGAACGTAAGTGTCCGGCTCCACGCTCATCTGGTATGCGATAGTTTCGATCCCTTGGACGACCACATCATACCGGCCTTGTTTCATGCCGAGACGCGCAGCGTTCGAGTCGGCTGAACCGTCGAACTGAACCGCAGGTTTTCCTTTTGCAACGCAGTTTGCCTCACTCCACTTTGCGACATTATCCGGGAAGGTGCCGGTGCGGCTTCCCGAAACCTTCTTGCCGCAGACGTCTTCGTTAGACTTATAGCTGGCGGCATTTGCCTTGCTGGTGAAGAAAATAGGGCCGCTAGTGATGTAATCAACGAAATCCATGGCTTCCTGCCGCTTCGGATTGTCGCTCATTCCAGACACGATGATGTCGCCACGTCCTGTTTGGAGGCTGCTTTGAAGCTCCTGGAATGACGATGCCACGAACAATGGATTAAGGTTGAGTTTCTTGGCAATCGCGGTCGCGAGATCAATATCGAACCCGGCCATTGTGCCTGATTTTGGATCTACGAATTCCATCGGCGGATAGATCGGGTTCGTGAGAACACGAAGTTCGCCAGGATTGATCAGTTTTACGTCTGCAGCATGGGCGAAAGACGCGACCGAGGCTGCCAAAGCTACGGCGAGAAATAACGTTGCCTTCATTCTTATCTCCTCTGGATTTTTCTTCTTAAAGCACCGCAGAGACAAATGATCTGACTCTGGGATTCTGCGGATTCGTCAGAATTTCTGTAGGTGTACCTTCTTCGACGATACGACCATGATCCATGAACAGGACCCGGTCAGCGACCTCTCGGCAGAAGCCAATTTCGTGCGTAACCACAATCATGGTTGTGCCACTTGTCGCGAGCTGCTTCATTGTGCTCAGGACCTCGCCAACCAACTCCGGATCAAGCGCAGACGTCGGCTCGTCGAACAGCATCGCTTCCGGCTTCATGGCAAGCGCACGAGCGATTGCAACGCGCTGCTGCTGGCCTCCGGACAACTCGCTGGGGTAAGCGTTTGCTTTCGATGCCATTCCGACACGCTCGAGCAAAGCCATTGCTTCCGTTCGGCAGGTGGTGGGATCGCGCCGCTGGACTTTTATCGGCCCTTCAATAACGTTCTGAAGAACCGTCTTGTGGGGAAACAGGTGAAACCTTTGGAATACCATCCCAACACGGCGGCGCTGCCTCGCGATTTCCCTGTCCACCAGAGGATAGAGCTTATCGCCCTTTCGACGGTAGCCCACGATTTCATCACCAATCACGATCGCTCCGCCATCGATCTTTTCTAACTGGTTGATGCATCGCAGGAATGTGCTTTTGCCCGAACCGGAGGGGCCAATTACACACACGACTTCGCCCTTGGTGATCTCGAAGTTGATGTCCTTGAGAACATGGAAATCGCCAAAATACTTTTGAAGGTTGGAAACGGTGATCAACGCGCTCATTGCCGTTCCTCCGTGATTGGAGAGGCATCCGTAACCTGTTCCGATTGCGACCTGCGCCCCCATCCCTGCGAGAAATGTCGCTCCACATAGAGTTGGCCAATACTGAGCACAGTTACGATGATCATGTACCAGATCGCAGCGACGATCAGGAGTTCGATGACTCTCGAGTTGACGTAGTAGACATCCTCGACGCTTCGAAGGACTTCGGGAAACTGTATGACGCTTGCGAGGGACGTAAGCTTGACCATTCCGATAGTTTCGTTTCCGATGGGCGGAACGATCACACGCATAGCCTGCGGTAGTACGATGCTGAACATTGCTCTCAGCTTCGTCATGCCGACAGATTGCGCCGCTTCCGTCTGCCCTCTGTCGACCGATAGCACGCCTGCACGAACCACCTCCGCTGTGTAGGCTCCCTGCTGGAGACCCAATCCGATGAGTGCGGCGACGAACGGCGTCATCACATCCACGGTCCGGACCGGAAACAGACCGAACAGACTAATCGTCGGGAAAATAAGGGCGAGATTGAACCAAAGAAGGAGCTGCAGCAGCGCCGGCGTACCGCGGAAGAGCCAGATGTAACCCACCGCCACGCTACGCAGCACGACGTTGTCCGACATTCTCATGAGGGCCGCGATCACTCCCAGCGCAATGCCCAACAGCATCGCGCAGATCGTCATGATGATGGTGTTCCCCACGCCGCTGACAACCTTGTTCTCGAGAAGGTTGGCCGAGACGTAACTCCATGCGATGTCGCCCTTCCAGAAGGCGTTACCAACGAACGCCAGAGCGATCAAAATGATAGCGGCTCCGAGGTGATTGGCGTATTTGACCGGTTTGACGATCGTTAGATGGGTGTAGTCGCCAGAACTATCTGTCGGCATTGGCATCCTCAGTTTTTGGTTCCCTGGCTCTCTTGAGCTCTTGAATTCAAAATTTAGGGGGAACACACGCACGTCACAAACGACGATCCCTCATAAGATTTATGCGACAAACGCATGAATATAAGCGGACCTGGATCCAGGGGTCGCGCAGTCTGATCGTTGGAGGCGCAGTGGTCGAGTTCGCCGGAATTGCGGGCTATCGGTGATCTCTGTGCGCAGCCATAATTGCTCCAGTTGCTGCCATGAAGGCTACCGTCGAAAAAGCCGCTCCGAGCGCAAGCCCATATTCAAGCGGGGCCCAGGTCAACATCGCGGTGGCAAGCACTAGGCCAAATGAATTCGCCGTCCTCAGCAGCGCGAAGGCTTCTGCCCATTTGTCGGGTGGCGCCAACCCTTCGATCGCGACGGAATAGTAAGTGCTCAGCGGTGCCATGACGGCTCCGACGAGGAGACATCCAACGACCGTCGCTACGACGGAATGCTCCAAGGCAACCATCGCCGATCCAGCCGCCATCGATAGCAGCAGTAGGGCGACGCGCTCCCGGCGGATCATCCTGTTGGTGAAGCTGATCCAGGCCCCGCCAGAGATCGAGGCAAGGCATAGAGCAACCGTGAATATGACGGCGAGCTCGGGCTCGAAGCCGAAGCGTATCGCAATTGCGACAGCGCCGACCTCTATCGCTCCGACGGCTGCACCACTGGCGCAGGAACAGAGCAACCATAATCCGGAACGGGGCATGCCTCGCGGCTGCAGGGTCCGGTCCATCTTAGGAATGACTGCAGCCGGAATGCTTGGGATGAGCAGCAATGGTGCTGCGCCGACAATCACCGCCACAAGAACTGCTAGAGACGGAGATATCGTCGACAGAGCTGAAGCCGCGACAGGCGCCGCCGCAAATGTGACCTCGTTCAACGTCGAACCGACGGCGAGTGCGCGGACGATCTGCCGGTCAGCGATCAGGTACCGCAATATCGACCGCAGGAAACTGAAAGCTGCCCCGTCTACCAGGCCGGCGAGTGCGGCGACGGATACCAGCAGGACAAAAGGGGCTTTCGCGAGGGCAAGCGCCACCATGCCGCCGAGAGCCGCTGTGCGCAACATAAGCAGCACCTTGAAGAACACGACTGCGTTCCAGTTTCGCCCGAGCCTTGTAGCGGGGACCGCGCCGGCAAGTTGCGCGCCAGTCATCGCAAGCATGATCGCGGCGCCGCTCGTGGGGTCGCCAGTGAGCGGTAGCGACAGGAGAGAGAACGCTATCGGCCCAGCCGCCTTGGGTACGTTCAGAAGCGCGAAGGATGACGTCCAACGCGCAAGGGCACCTCGAACGGCCGGCGCAGGTCCTGCGCCGGGTTGTTCGCCCAATATGCTTTTGTCCGTCAAGCGACCGCCTGCGTGGCGCGAGCTTGATGGCGCATCAGCATGCCGAAGAGGTCGCGCGGCTCGTCGGGGTCGGCAAGCAGGTCTAGGTTCTGGAATCGTGAATCGGCGGATAGTTTATCGCGAACGTACCTTAGCGCCGAGAAGTCCTCCGTGGCAAACCCGACGCTGTCGAACAGGGTGATCTGCGTTTCTGAAGCGCGACCGCTCTCTGTGCCTGCGACCACCTTCCATAGCTCGTGAACCGGATGATCCTCGGGAAGTTGCTGAATTTCGCCTTCGATCCGGGTCTGCGGCGGGAATTCGACGAAGATGTCAGAGCGCAGGAGGATGTCGCGATGGAGTTCGGTCTTGCCGGGGCAGTCTCCGCCGACCGCGTTGATATGAATTCCAGGTCCGACCATGTTGTCGCTGAGGATCGTGCTGTTCTTTTTGTCGGCAGTGACAGTGGTGACGATCTGCGCGCCTTCGACGGCCTCTTCTGCCGTGCGGCACGTGTCGATCCGGAACCCGAAGGGCTCTAGGTTTCGAGCGCATCTTTCGGTTGCGAACGGGTCGATGTCGTAAAGCTTTAGATGATCGACGCCGAGCAGCGCCTTGAACGCGAAGGCCTGGAACTCGCTCTGTGCGCCGTTGCCGATGATGGCCATGGTGCGAGCGCTTTTAGGGGCGAGATGCTTTGCGGCGACGGCCGACGTCGCAGCGGTGCGCAGCGCCGTCAAAATCGTCATTTCCGTCAGCAGAACCGGATATCCGTTGTCGACGTCGGCGAGCACGCCGAACGCCGTTACCGTCTGCCGCCCGGATTTCGTGTTCTTCGGATGTCCGTTGACATACTTGAAGCCGTAGAGCTTGCCGTCACTGGTCGGCATCAGTTCGATGACGCCGTCATGCGAATGGGAGGCGATGCGCGGCGTCTTGTCGAAGCTCTCCCATCGCGCGAAGTCTTCTTCGACGTACGCGCTTAGTTCGAGGAGGAATGTCTCCACGCCAACAGAAAGGACGAGGTCCATCATGTTCTCGACGCTGACGAAAGGGACTATGTTTAGGTTCTGCGGTGTGGGCATCAGTAGCTCCTTGTAGGCCGGTCCAGGACGGTGCGTCCCATGACGCTCGCGGTGAGATCGACGAGAAGCTTTGCGGTGCGGCCGCGCTCGTCGAGAAACGGATTAAGTTCGACGAGGTCGAGACTGGCGACCAGCCCGCTCTCGTTCATGGCCGAGCTCGCGAAGAGCCTCTGATAGACCCGCGACCCTGATGGCGCTTGGTCCCATTTCGCAACTAAGCTGCGAGGCACCGACTTGAAGCGGTATCCCGACGATTTTGCAAAGCATTGACTTCTCCCTGGCAGGGCCTCAGCGTCCTGGAATAGCGACGCGGGCCTCGATTGTTCTGAACAGACGGCCAAACACCGCGCCCATGAGCAGGTAGATCGCTCCGGCGATTAGGAAGGTCTCGAAGGGCGCATACGTCCGGGCGACGAACACGCGGGCAGCGCCGGTCATCTCCATCACCGTCACCGCGCTCGCCAAGGTGGAGCCCTTCATCACGAGGACAAGTTCGTTTCCGATGGCTGGAAGCACGGACCTGTAGGCCTGAGGGATAATGACCTTCAGGAGCAGCACGGCGCGATGAAGTCCGAGCGCGCGTCCGGCCTCCCACTGGCCAATCGGGATCTGCCGAACGGCACCAGCCAGAAGCTCTGCCGAATAGGCGGCCGAGTTTAGACCGATAGCAATGATAGCGCAGTTCACAGGGCTTCGTAGAACCGGCCACAGAAAGCTGCTGCGAACCGCCTCGATCTGACCTAGGCCATAATAGACGATGAAGAGCTGCACGAGCAAAGGACTGCCGCGAATAAGGAACGTGTAGGTGGCGAAGGGCAGGCGCAGATACCTTTTCTCCGACGTGAGAGCCAATGCCAGCGGCAGCGCGAGCACTTGTCCCAACGCGAAACTTGCGAGCGTGATCATAATCGTCAGGAGAAAACCGTTCTTGACGGCCATGAATGCAGGGGCGAAGAGATCGAGCGATAACATGGCTTCACCTTAAATGCGGAGACAGCTTGACCTCGTACGCCTTCAGTAAGAGCGTGGAGACGCCCGTCACCATGACGTAGAGAGCGGCGGCGGTGAGATAGAACGCGAGAGGCTCGTGCGTTGCGCCCGCCGCGACGACGGACTTACGCATAAGTTCCTCGAGGCCGACGACAGAAACGAGGGCGCTCTCCTTGAGGATGACGAGCCACTGGTTCCCGAGGCCGGGCAGGGCGCGCGCCATCATCTGAGGGAGCACCACCAGTCGGAAGGCGCGTGGCCTGCGTAAACCAAGCGACAGTGCCGCCTCCCACTGGCCAGCCGAAACGCTGAGCAACGCTCCTCGGAGGATTTCGGTAAGATAGGCGGCGGCGACAATCGACAGCGATGCAATGCCTGCGCTTAGGGCGTTGACTTCGACATATTGACCCGTAATCTTCGTGAGCAGGACCGTGCCGCCGTAGAAGATCAGGAAGATAACGAGAAGTTCCGGAAGGCCTCGGATCAGCCCGACGTATCCCATCACTAGCCGCCGGACGAACGGCTTGCCGTAAATTGCCAGCGGCGCGAGGACGGCGGCGATTAGAAATCCGACGACGAAGCTTCCGACCGCAACACTAAGCGTCGTGACAAGTCCCTGAAGAAGTTGCCCCTGATATTGTTGGATTGCTTCAAACATTGCCAGCCTCCAGAAACTGCTTGCCGACATGCTCCGCCAGACCGGCGAAGAAATCGGCCGAGAACCCGATCATGTTTTCAAACTGCTCCACGATGATGTTCTCGTCAGGCGAATGCAGCATCGCTCCATGGTGCGTGAGGCCAGCCCCAAACAGTGTGGCGCCGAACGTATGGACGAAGGGATGCGCCAGCCCGGACGCTGCCGAGCTCGGCTGTATGATGGCAGGGCCGCCGAACCACTTTTCCAGGAGGGCCGCACCGAGGCCGACAGCCACGTGCGATGGGTCGCTTCGCACACCCAGAACCTCGGCATCGAGAACCTTCAGTTCGATGTCGTCAAAGCCGAGCGTGTCCAGATGGACGCGGACGAGTTCCGCTATGCGGACGGGATGCTGGCCAGGCGCGAGTCTAAAATCCAGTTTTACGACGCCGCTGCACGGCAGGACAGTCTTCGCACCCTCTCCGCCGTAGCCCCCGTGAAATCCGTTCACATTCAGACAGGGTTCGAAGTTAAGGTGCTCATAGAAAGTGGTGGCATCGATGCCCTCGAGCAGGCGGCGCCCACCCGTTTCGGCTTGGAGGTCTTCCAGAGGAAACGGTGCCGTGGCCGTCAGCTCCCGGCTGTAAGGCTCCGGGGCGACGATGTCATCGTAGAAGCCATTGATCAGGATGCGCCCGGACGCGTTCCGAAGAGAGGAGACCGCCGACGCGAGCCGCCATAGTGGGTTGTCGAAGATCGCTCCGAGGCTGGAATGGAGGTCGGCACGCGCTGTCTGGCATACCAGCTCGACCGCAAGCACGCCCTTGAATCCCATCAGGACGATAGGGCGACCCGTTCTGTCGACCTCGCCATATTCCCACCAGCAGAGATCTGCCTTTGTGTCTGGAAACCTTGTTTTGAGGAAGCTTGTCAGGGACGGACTGCCGATCTCCTCCTCGCCCTCGACGATCCATATCAGCTTGTAGGGCAGCGGATCGGGACGGCGGGTACGAAAGGCACGCCATCCGGCAAGGCGGCTGACGAACTCGCCTTTGTCGTCCGCAACGCCGCGCCCGTAGAGTCGTCCACCACGCTCCGAGAGAACGAAGGGCGCGTCGGTCCAGAGATCGACGGGATCCTCGGGCTGCACGTCGTAATGATTGTATACGATGAGGGTAAACGGGCCGTCGCCGGTTTCGCCGACGACGAAGGGGCCGACGTCGCCGGGATGCTGCTCCGTGTGGAATCCTGCATCCTGCAGCAGCGCCTCGACCGCGTCGGCACAGGCGTCGAGTCCTTCCCCACGGGCGCTGACAGATGGGATGGACACCAGATCCGCGAGGTCTTTCGCCGCCGCGGCTAGAAGATCGGGTGGCACGCGCATGCTTCCTCCTTTACGGGAAGCGGCTGAATAGCCGCCTCCCTCAACGCGTTACTTCTTGGAAACGTCGTATCCGAACCACTTTTCGGAGATGGTCTTCACGGTCCCGTCGCTCAGCATCGCTTCGACGGCGCCGTCCACCTTGCCCTTGAGCTCGTTCTTGCCCTTGGCCATGGCAACGCCCTGGCCTTTTCCGAATTCGGAGAAGTCCGAACCCGTAAGCAACGGCCCGGCATAGACTAGCTTGTCCTTGCCGCGCTCCTTGACGAGCGGCTCCCAGGCGGATCTTTCCATCAGGCCGGCATCGATGCGTCCGGCAAGCAGGTCGTCGGCAATCTGGTCGGGACGGTCGTAGACGCGTACGTCGGCATCCGGGAAGTGAGCCCGCACCACCTGCTCGTGGGTGGTGCCGGTCTGAACGCCGATAGCGGATTTCGCGAGCGTCTTGGTCAGATCGGCGGCTGTCTTGTCCGAAGCCGCCTGGCTACCCGCCGCAACGACGATCGAGTTCGGCGCATCGGCGTAAGCCACGGAGAAGTCGACTTTCTTCGAGCGTTCGTCATTGATCGAGATGCCCGAAATCACGAGATCGAACTTGCCGATCTGCAGGCCGGGCAGAAGACCGTCATAGGCCTGGTTCTGCCAGTTGCAGGTCGCCCCGATCCGCTTGCAGATTTCATCGCCGACGTCCTTGTCGAAGCCGACGATATTTCCGCTTCCATCGACGGATTCCCATGGTGGATAGTCGGCGCTCGTGCCGACGCGCAGGTCGGCGGAAGACGCCGCCGTTGCAAGAAGCGAAAGAGCAAGAGCAATTGTCAGTCGTTTCATGTGATTCCCCTTTTTTGATAACGAAGACATCCTCGCGCCCCGAATCGAGCGCAGGAATTCCAAGATTGCGTGGATCAGGCAGCGGAGGCGGAGGCTTCCTTAAGGAACTGCGAGAGGCGGCCGAGGCCCTCGCGAAGGATTTCTTCTCCGTTCGAGTAACCGATGCGCAGATAACCTTCCATGTCCATTGCGCTACCAGGCGTCAGCATCACACCCGTCCGCTCAAGGAGACGCAGGCAGAACTCCTCGGACGACATTGGCAGATCGTACTTCAGCAGCGCGGTCGTTCCGGACTTGGGCTTTACCCATGAGATCAGCGGTTCGCTATCCACCCACTCGGACAGGATTGCGAGGTTGGTGCGGGTGATACGGTGGCTGCGGTCGAGGATCTTTTCCTTGTTCTCAAGCGCGATAGCCGCGAAGTGGTCGTCAAGCATGCCGACCGAGATCGTGTTGTAGTCGCGGTGGATGCAGACGGCATGGATGAGCTCCTGTGGCGCTACGATCCAGCCAAGGCGGAGGCCTGCAAGCGAGTAGGTCTTGGACATGCTCGCAGTGCTGATGCCCTTTTCGTAGAGGTCGGCGATGGAGGCCGTCATTCCAAGCTCGCCCTCCTGGTCCGTGCCGCGGTACACCTCGTCGCAAAGGATCCACGCACCGCAGGCGCGCGCGATCTCGACGATTTTTTCCAGGTAGGCCCGGTCCATAAGCGAGCCGGTCGGATTGTTGGGATTGTTGATCGCGATAAGTTTCGTGCCGGGCGTCGCGAGCTTCTTTAGTTCCTCGAGATCGGGAAGGAATCCGGTCTTCTCGGTCAGCTTCAGGATTTGCGTGTCCGCACCGATGCTTTCAGGGATCGAATAGTGCTGCTGGTAAGTCGGAAGGACCGAGATAACGCGGTCGCCACGCTCCACCAAGGTCTGGTGAACCAGCGCGTTCGCGCCGATCGCCCCGTGGGTGATGACGACATTCTCAACCTTCTGGTTTTCGTAAAGGTCGGCGACCAGCGTGCGCAGCCGGACGCTGCCCTCGATCTCTCCGTAGGTCAGCTTCAGGGGTCCGAGCTGCTGGCCGATATCGTTGATGCCGGACATGTCGAGAAGTTCCGCGACCGTGAGCGACTCGACGCAGGTCTCGGCGAGATTCAGCTCACACTTTGTCTCGTACTTGTTCATCCAGATTTCGACGCCGAAGTCGCGGATTTTCATGTCATTCTCCTTGAGATGGGGGTGTTCAGACGCGCGCTGCGGAGAGCAGCGCGACGGCGGCTGCGACGTCTTCGAGACCAAGCCCGATGGAACGGAAGAAGGCTGGGCGCTCGCGGCTCGGTGCCTTTGCCCGACCGGCCATCAGTTCCGGCAGGTCTCCAAACAATGCTTCCGGCGACCATGTGCCCGCTGCTGTGGCAAGCTTCATGTCTCCTGCTGAGGAGGGCGTCGTTTCGCGGTAGTCGCAATAGACGTCGAAACCCTGGAGTGCGGACGGATCGACTTCGTGTGCGTTGGCGACATTCGTGCTGATCGACGTGACGACAGCGGCCTTCGACAGGCTTGCTGCATTGATCACGGGAGTGCCCGAGGATGTGCAAAGAAGAACGACGTCGGCGCCCTTGACCGCCGCGTTCGCGTCGGCGATCTTGGTGATCGCGACGCCACTTTTCGTGTGTGAGGGTAAGTCGTTTCTGGTCAATACGTCCGGCGAAGCCAAGCGCACTTCTGACCAATTGCGAATGCCCTCAGCGTAGCGAAGATGTGCGAGGCCGACCGGACCGCATCCGACGACAGTCAGGACAGAAGCGTCCTTCGGAGCAAGCGTGTCGGCTGCAATGATTGAGGTTGCAGCGGTGCGCTCCGTGGTGAGCTTCTTGGAATCGCAAAGCAGGACGGGCGTGCCTGTCTCCATCGACATCAGCAGCGTCCAGGCGGTGACCAGCGCGCCGCCGGAGCCTGGGATGTATGGTGACAGCTTCGCCCCGAATACCTTCTCGTCCGAGAAGACGCCCAGATACGTGATGAAGTCGCCGGCGTCCTTCGGAAACAAGCTCAGCGTCTGCGGCGGCTGGACGGCATTCCCCTCGGCAAGAGAGCGGAACATGCGCTCGAGCACGGCTCGGATGTCGACTTTGGGCAGAAGCTGGTTGATCTCGGTTTCGCCGAGCACGATCGGTTGCGTCATCAGTTACCTCCACGTTAGATGGGCGACAGGAAGGCACGACGAACCTGTCGCGCGCCATGGTGGACGCACGGTGGAAATCGCTGTTGCTCTATCTGCCCGTTAAGAGTAGAAGGACCTTATGAGCAATATATTGCGCAGTCAAGAGCGGGGCGATGTTTTGGCGCATGTGTCTGGAAACCTTCGCAGGTTGCGGCAAGCGGCGGGTCTGAGCCAAGGCGCACTGGCGACAGCAGCGGGTATAAGTCGACGAATGATCACCGCCGTTGAGGCAGGAGACGCGAACATCAGCCTGTCGAGCCTGGACAAGCTGGCAGCCGCTATGGGCGTCGGATTTGTGGATCTCGTTAGAGATCCCGATCGGCAATCGTCTTGCGACATCAACGAGGTGACCTGGCGCGGGGAAGGACCGGAAAGCAAGGGTGTTCTCCTTGGAACAGCTCCTGCCGGACAGGAAACACAGTTGTGGATGTGGTCTTTGGAGGCCGGGGACAGATACGATGCCGAACCCGATCCGCAGGGCTGGCACGAGATGCTGGTCGTCACGGAAGGCGCGCTGACGCTTGTTCTGAGCGGTGAAGAGACAGAGTATCCCGCAGGAAGCTTCGCCATCTATAGCTCAGCCCAGAATTATTCTTACGTGAATCGAAGTACGGCAGTTACGAAGTTCGTTAGGAATGTCGTGTCGTGATCCACTTGCTCCCGCTTCCTTTGACCCTCGGATCGATACAGACGCATTACCTCAGCAGAAGACCCGCGATCGCCCCTCTCATCCGAAACGCCGACTCGTGACCTGAAGGAGATCTCATCATGTCCCAGCCTTCACCAAATAGACTTGTTTCCCGCTTGCCAAGCCCGCCCATCCCTTCTGTCATTGCCTGGGGGAAGTCGTATGACGGCGCGCATGGTGTGTTAATAGATCTGTCACAGGCCGTGCCGGGTTACCCCACTCATCCCGAGATGCTTCGGCTTCTTGGTGAAACTGCTGCTCGTCAGGACATGACGGGCTACGGAGCAATAGAAGGCGAGTATTTGCTGCGTGAGGTCTACGCCAAACACATGTCAGAATCTTACGGAGCGCGCGTCGGCCCCGGAAATGTTTCGATCACGGCGGGCTGCAACCAGGCATTCATGGCAACAATTATCGCCTTGGCCGCTCCCGGAACCCGCGTTGCTCTGACAAACCCTTTCTATTTCAACCACGATACGACACTTTCCATGCTGGGCATTGAATGTGTTCCTGTCGCCTGCGATCGCGATAAGGGCTTCCTCCCCGAGATAGCCTCCGTAGAAGCTGCGCTGTCTGGCGGAGCCAAGGTCCTCGCTCTCGTTAGCCCAAACAATCCTACGGGTGCGGTCTACCCTGCGGATCTGCTGCTGGCGGTTTACGATCTTTGCCGTCGATATAATGCCTGGCTGATCCTGGACGAAACCTATCGAGATTTTCTAACGGAAGACTCCGGCAGCCCGCACACGCTTTTGTCTGAACACGATTGGCAAGACAGACTGGTTTCACTCTACAGTTTTTCGAAATCTCTTTGCATTCCAGGCCATCGGCTGGGAGCTATTACGGCATCGTCAAACCTTCTCGTTGAGATCACCAAGGTCATGGATAACATGCAGATATGTGCGCCGAGGGCCGCGCAAGATGCAGTCGCTCAGGCATGGCCCAAGCTTAGAGAATGGCGCTTCGGAAACACGGTGGAAATTGCTCGTCGCGCACAGGCATTGAGGCGGGTCTTCGACCAACTTCCAGGATGGGAGATTGCCTCCATGGGTGCCTATTTCGCATTCGTCAGACACCCGTTTTCGGATGAGAGTGCGATGGTCGTCGGCGAACGACTTGCGAGAACGGCAGGTGTCATCACGATTCCAGGCAGCTTTTTCGGCGCTGGCAACGAGTCTTATTTACGGTTCGCTTTCGCTAATGTTGATCGGGATTCCATTGGCAAACTGGCTGGCAGGCTGGTCCAAGCCTGACAGCCAACGACACACTCAATGAGGCACGATCAGTGCAGGATCTGGCTGAGGAAGAGCTTGGTGCGCTCATGCTGCGGATTGTCGAAGAACTCCTGCGGAGCGTTCTGCTCGACGATCTGACCTTGGTCCATGAAGATCACGCGGTTGGCCACCTGGCGGGCAAAGCCCATTTCGTGGGTCACGCACAGCATCGTCATGCCGTCTTCGGCGAGGCTGACCATGGTGTCGAGCACTTCCTTGACCATTTCCGGGTCGAGCGCCGAGGTCGGCTCGTCGAACAGCATGATTTTCGGCTTCATGCAGAGCGAGCGGGCAATCGCCACGCGCTGCTGCTGACCGCCGGAAAGCTGACCGGGGTACTTGTTTGCCTGCTCGGGGATCTTGACGCGCTTTAGATAGTGCATCGCCACTTCTTCGGCTTCCTTCTTGGGCATCTTGCGAACCCAGATCGGCGCCAGTGTACAGTTCTCAAGGATTGTCAGATGCGGGAAGAGGTTGAAGTGCTGAAACACCATGCCAACTTCACGACGCACCTCATCGATCTTCTTCAGATCATTGGTGAGCTCGATACCATCAACGACGATGCTGCCCGACTGGTGCTCCTCGAGACGGTTGATGCAGCGGATCATGGTTGACTTGCCCGACCCGGAAGGGCCGGCGATGACGATGCGCTCTCCCTCCACGACTTTGAGGTCGATATCGCGCAAAACGTGGAAATCGCCGTACCACTTGTTCATACCTGAGATGTTGACTGCCGAGTTTGACATTGCTTCCCCTTCAAGCTTGGTTTGGGCTGAGCAGACAACACCTGGTTCCGCCCATCCGTTTGTGCAGTTTGTATTTGTGTCAGCCGCCAAGGACGGCGTAGATTGATCGATGGTTTTCGGACAATCATTCGAACGGCTTCCCAATCAGAAAATGAAATGTACTCCCTGACATGACCTCAACGGTTAACCGCATGGGCTTTGGTGGATTGGCCGCTCGGGACGGGAAACTGCGCTAGTATGTGTTGAGCCTAGAACATGACTACTTTAAAAGATGATATGAGCAATATATTGCGCAGTCAAGGCGTGAGTAAGCAACACTCTTCGCTGATAGGTCTTAGCAGCGCGGCAAACGACATAGAGGTCGCTCTCTCTGACGTCGGAACATTAACTTGTGAACCTCACACGCTCGGCGATAGCGGTGGTGCGGTATGCCGGAGAGGAGTTTCTCGATGAAAGCTGCGAAACAGTTCAATTACCCGGTGTGGACCATGGTCTTGCGTGCAAATTCCTATGGGCCGACACTGCAGGAACAACTGTTCATCCAACTGCGCCGATTGATCGTCAATGGGCAGCTCGCACGCGGCGCGCGCCTTCCAGCGAGTCGATCGATGGCGAAGGATCTTGGCGTATCGAGAAACACCGTCAACAACGCTTATGATCGCCTAGCTGCAGAGGGCTATATCAGGCGTCGTCCGAGCTCTGGATTCTATGTCGAGGAGAGCCTTCCCGAGGACTCGGTTCGCCCCGGCGGCGAGCGGGGCCAGATTCCGGTTACCTCACCGGTTGCACTGTCGGCGCGGGGGAGGGAGGCATCGATTCGACATTGGAGTTGGTCGCGTCAGGACAAATTCGATCTTAGTCCCGGTATGCCCGCGCTCGATATCTTCCCCTATAAACAGTTCGGAAGGATCGCTGCCAACTATTGGCGTCGGTTCGCCGTCTCCGACCTCGGCTATGGCGAGGGCGGCGGCCTCGCCGTGTTGCGACAGCAACTCGCGATCTATCTCAGCGAAGCGCGCGGCATTCGGTGCGAGGCAGATCAAATCATTGTTGTGGGAAGCACGCTCCAGGCGGCCAATCTCGTCGCGCAAGTGCTGCTCGACGCCGGTGACGTCGTCGGTGTAGAAGATCCCGCCTATGCGACCTTGTTATCGACCCTGCGATCGGCGGGACTACGGCTTGCACCAGTGCCCGTTTCCTCCGACGGGTTGAGGGTCGACGACATCGCCCGCCATGCCTCAGATGCTCGGATGATCCTTGTGTCGCCAGTCGGACAGTTTCCCGCGGGTGCAACCATGTCGGAACAAGCCGTAGAGCAACTTCTCGCCTGGGCGAATGCCGCTGATCGCTGGATTTTCGAGGACGATTTCAACAGCGAGATACGATGGCGCGGGGCGCCGATCGTACCGCTCGCCGCCCGCAGGGGTGGTGAGCGGGTCATCCATGTTAGTTCCTTCAATCGGGTGCTCGCTCCCGGACTGCGACTGGCCTATCTTGTCGTGCCCCGTGAATTGATCGCTGCCTTCACGGCTGTGCAAGATACTCTTTCCTGCTACGCGCCCCTCACCCACCAGCATACCGTCGCAGACTTTATGGCGAGCGGAGAACTTGCATCGCATCTCCGGCGAACCCGTGCCCTCTACAGGGACCGCGCTGCCGCAATGATGACGGCCCTGAACGAAAAGCTTGGAGATGTGTTCGATGTTCCAGTTCTCGATGCGGGCCTTCATTTGACGCTCATGGCGCGAGAGCCATTCGATGACGTCGAGCTTTCGCGTCTGTTGCGCGGGGCATGGATCGATACTCCGCCTCTTTCCTCTTATTGTATCGAGCGTAAGGACGTTTTCGGGCTTGTTGCGGGATTTGGAAACCTCTCTGTCGATCGTGTTGCCGGTGCAGTTCAGCGGATGGAGCGCGTTACGAGACGGTTCTTGGAGAAGAGCGCCAACTCCTCGGACCTCCCATAATCTGGCACCATCGATTTATGTGAATTGGTACTTTAGCTCGCTTTGCTTTCGAGACATCTTTTCTCCCGAAGGCCGGTTGTTAAGCGAGGCAAGACTGAAGGTCCGATTGCTAACCATGACCAGTCCATCGCATTTGCCGGCTCCGGATGAGCCGCCGCAGACTATCAGTCTTGAGAGCCAATTGACACTGGCGGCTTCCGCACACTCCGGTGGCCGCGACTTTTCAAACCAATAAGCAGCAGCACTGTGACAAGGAAGGTCCCATGAAAAAGATCATCGCACTTACGGTCGCCGGCCTTCTGATAGGCGCCGTTCCATCGCAAGCCGCCACTCTGAAGGTTGCGAGCGACTGCACCTATCCGCCCTTCGGCTATCAGGACGCTAACGGCGAAATTAAGGGCTTCGACGTCGATGTCGCGCGCGCCGTCGGGAAACACATTGGCAGCGATGTCGAAATTATTTGCCAAGCGTGGGACGGCATGATCCCCGGCTTGCTCGCCGGCAAATACGATCTCATCTCTGCATCGATGTCCATCACCGCGGAGCGACTGAAAAGCATCAATTTCTCGGTCCCCTATCGCTCTTCTGCCGCCCGCTTCGTCGGGCCAAAGACTACGGATGCAAAGCCGGTGACTGACTCCGGTGAACCAAACCCGAATGGCGTCGCTGGCAAGACCATCGGTCTGCAGCGGTCCTCAACGTATGGCAAGTATATCTCGGATAAGTATCCGCAGGCGACCGTTTCCGAGTACGACAAAGTCGACAACATGATCCTTGATCTTGAAGCCGGCCGCGTCGATCTGATCTTCGCCGGCCCCATCAAGCTCGACAACGACTTCCTCAGCAAGCCGGAAGGCAAGGACTATGGCTTCGTCGGGCCGGAAATCGACGACGTGTCCTATTTTGGTCCCGGGGTCGGTATCGGTCTTCGCAAGGCCGACACGGATCTTCTGACAAAGATCGACGGTGCGCTGAACACCATGTTCAAGGACGGCAGCTTCAAGGCAATCAACGACAAATATTGGTCGTTCAGCGTCCTTCCGGTATCCGCCAAGTAAACCTCACGACGGCAACTGAATGGTGCCCTCATACGGCTCCGTTCTTCATGGAGGCGATTATAGACTTCCTGCAGGGATGGGCGGACGAAATCGCTCACGGTACCCTTTTGACCATGAAGGTTGCGTTGCTCTCCCTTCTTGTTGGCTTGTGTTGGGGCATGCTGGGTGCGTTGGCACAGATGTCGCCAAATCGGGCCATAGCCTCTCTTGGACGTGGCTTCAGTCTGATAATGCGTGGCACGCCTGAGCTGCTGGTTATCCTGATTGTATATTTTGGCGGCACGGTCGCGCTGACGAAGGCCATAAATCTCTTCGTCGCCGACTTTGGCTTCGTCGAGGTGCCACCGCTACAGGCAGGCGTCTTCGCGCTGAGCCTTGTTTTTGGTGGCTATGCGGCAGAAGTCCTCCGTGGCGCCTGGCAATCCGTTCCGATTGGCGTGATCGAGGCGGGCCACTCACTCGGGCTCGGCTGGTTCGTAATGTTTTTCAAGATCCGCTTGCCGCTTCTATTGAGGTTTGCCCTGCCGGGCCTCGGCAACAACTGGATTTCGCTGATTAAGGACACGTCGCTCATTTCCATCGTCGGCCTCCATGAACTGATGGGCCTCTCGCAGATGGCCACGTCCGTTACCCGCCAGCCGTTCACGTTCTACATGACCGCCGCCATGATCTATCTCGCTCTGACAATGGCAAATACACGCCTCATCGCCTGGTTCGAAGGCAGGCTGCTCCGCGGCGAACGGAGGTCCGCAGCATGAACTGGTCTTTGATGTTCGAGAGCATTCCCGCGCTGCTATACGGTGCGTTGATCACGGTGCAATTGCTCCTCCTAACCCTTGCATTCGGGGGCCTGTTGGCTTTGCCGCTCGGAATTATCGCAGCTAATGGTCGTCCGATATTGCGGTTTCCTGTGATGGGTTACATCACGTTCTTTCGAGGAACGCCGCTCTTGGTACAGGTTTTCCTCGTCTACTATGGGCTATCCCAGTTCCAGATCATTCGCAGCAGCATTTTCTGGCCGGTCCTTCGTGAAGCTTGGTTCTGCGCACTGCTGACGCTCGCTCTTCACACTGCGGCCTACACAGCGAACATTCTGCGCGGCGCCATTCTGGCCATCCCTTCCGGGCAAAGCGAGGCGGCCGTCGCTTTGGGCATGCGCCCGTCTCTAATCTACCGCCTCGTCGTTCTTCCCCAAGCATTCAGGATCGGCATGCCCGCCTATGGCAACGAAATGATCAGCATGATGAAAGCGACCTCGCTCGCAAGCACCATCACGATCATGGAACTGACCGGCACGGCGAACACAATCGTCGCCCGCACCTACGCACCCTACGAGGTCTTCATATCCGCGGCTCTCATCTATCTATGCGTCGCCTGGATGCTGTCGCGTCTCGTAAGGGCGCTTGAAGCCCGCCTGTCCCGGCATATGCGCCCGACCGCAGACACACAAAACAAAATGAGGAAGGCACCCGCCCATGCTTGACCAACCCCTCGACCTTTTCACCAACTTCGCCAATGAAGCCGCTGATGTAGCACGGGAGATCGTTCGCACGGCGGCGGCCGGCCAGCGTCGCCCCGTTGCGAAATCTGATTCCAGCCCGGTGACCGAGACGGATCGTGCAGTGGAGCGGATCATCCGAGAACGTATCGCGGACCGCTTCCCCGCTCACGGAGTACTGGGAGAAGAGTTTGGCGCTGAAGGCTTGGACGAGGAGTTTGTTTGGGTCATCGATCCAATCGACGGCACGAAGGCGTTTATTGGTGGCCTGGCTGTTTACGGCACGCTGATTTCGCTGACACGCGGCGGTACGCCGATCCTTGGTCTCATCGACAATCCTGTGACTGGTGATCGCTGGTTGGGACAGGTGGGTCAGAATACGACGCTGAACGGTAAAGCCGTCCGGACTGCCTCGACGGCCGTTCTCGCTGATGCGTTTATGGCTAATGGAAATCCAGAACCATTTCAGTCCAACGAAAAGGGCAGTGTCGATCGCCTCCGCCAGTCGACAAGGTGGTGCGTCTATGGCGGAAGCTGCATGGCGTACGGCCGCGTCGCAGACGGTAGCATCGACATCAGCATCGACGGCGGTCTCGATCCTTACGACTACTGTGCACTGGTGCCCATAGTGACTGGAGCGGGAGGCTGCATCACAGATTGGCAGGGTCGACCGCTTACTCTCTTGTCGGGCAATCTCTGCCTCGCGAGTGCCAACGAAGTTATCCACCGACAAGCCCTAGAAAAACTGAATTGATGCCGGTCAATAGAGACCGAATTTCAATCCAAATGCATCATGACATGGCAGCGTTCTAGCCGAAATTCGTGTCGAGGGTTCGATTCGTTTCAAGAGCGCCCTCGCCCAAAAGCGCTACATCGAATTAGGACGCCCCCGTCGCCACTACTCGCAACTGACGACGCAAGGGATCGGCTTGTGGGTGCAGCGGCAATTCGTTTGGCCGTGCGGTCTCAACGCGATTCCGCCCAAGGGCTTTCGCGCGGTACAGCGCGCCATCGGCGCTTGCTAGCATCCCCGCGAGGTCGTGGCAGTCTGGTGCCGCAACGCCGATACTAACGGTGGCATGGGTTTCCAAGCCCTCTGCCCGAGCGGCTGCTTTGGCGAACCGGCTTGCGATCGCCAAGCCGCGACTGAGAGCTTGGGAATGGTCGCACCGTGGTAGAAGCGCAGCGAATTCCTCACCGCCCAGCCGGACAATAAGCGCGTCGGGCCCCGCTTCTTCGCGGGCGGTTTCGGCGAACAGCTGCAAAACCTTATCTCCGGTTTGATGTCCATGACGGTCGTTGATCGCCTTGAAGTGGTCGAGGTCGAAGGCGAGCAGTGAGACCGGGTCACCATGCCGCTCCCGGAGGATCCGAGATGCCTGCTCAAAAAAGGCGTGACGGTTTGCAAGCCCGGTCAACTGATCGGTTTGTGACATTCGGAGCAGATGGAGCTTTTCCTCCTCTCGAATAATCATCAGAAAGGACATCGGCATCGCTACCGAGTACAAGACGGCCTCGTACATCGTCGCCTTCCCGACCATGGAGATTATATCTTGCCCGTACCGTTCAAGGAGAACAGGGGCAATGAACGCTCGGCCAAGGTAGAACAAGGCATGGACGGCCGAGATCGATACTGCGATCGGACGTGAGCGCAATCGCTGGACCGTGCGGCTGCGCAAAAGTGTCCATGCCGTCAGGCCGCAGGTCAGCGCGATGGGGATAGACGAGACATGGTTCCAGAAGGCGGCCGGGAAGTGCGTGCCAGCGATCGCCCAGGCGATGGCTAGGAAGCTTAGCGTTGCGACGGACGACCAGAGATACCGGTGACCGTCGAGGCCGGCGATGGCGTTAAAGACCAGAAGGTAGCCCAACATCATTAGGATGTTGATCGCCCCCATGCCGAGCGCGACCGGAAAGTGGCTGCGGTTCATTGCAAGCACGCAGCCGAGAATGAACGCGAAGAGTGCCGCGGCTAGAACACCGAGCACGCGTGCGCGACCTGGATGAGCCTGCCTTTCCCAAAGGAGAAGCGACGCTGACACCAGGAGCGTTCCGACGGTTAAATACCAAAGGGTTTGTAAATCGATCTGCATTGCTCTGCCTGCCTTACGTCAAAGCCTACAGGGTGGTGTTTATAAGATCCTTTACATCACCTCTCATATCGCGGACATGGTTGGCGTAACGTTAAGCGTGCTGTCGAGTGTGGGGATTAAGTCTCGGGGTGCGTTCCAGAAAAGGGCTTGCCGGCTGATCGAATGCGTCGGCACCCGTTCCAAGGTTTGCAAGACATCTTCACCTCGATAGCTGTGACGTTGGATCAAGCACCGGCAGATAGCGCGAGAAGGTGTCGACCACCGTGAGTACCCTGAGTTTCTTGCCGGTCGCCAGTTGGTCGTGTGCGGATCTCATCAGGGCCTGGCTGCAACAGCAGTCCACTCGCGAGAGGCCGGATACATTAACGAAAACTGCTATCGCCAGAACTTGAAATCATTGCAATGACAGGGCGGACCATACATTTCGCCGAATGACATCCTGCAACATCTCTCGATCCAGCGTCAGGTCCGCGACGATCCTCTTCCACACCGCATTCTCGTCCTAGAGTTGCTTCAGCTTCTCCATCTCCGGCGGCAGCATGCCCGCGTATTTTTTCTTCCAGTTGAAATAGGTCGCCTGCCTGATCCTGCTTTCCGGCAGATCTCCGCCACCGACACTCCCTCATCACCCGGTTTCAAAATGAACGCCTTCTGTGCGTCCGAAAACTGCGATGCTTTCATCGTCTTCCGTTCCTTTCTCAGCCAGGAAATGTACCGGAAAACTCTAACCAAAAACGGTCCAGTTTGAAGGGTTGAGATCACACACTTCCTCGGACGTGTGCCGGCCCAGCAACGGTGCTCGGCGGAAGTCGGTACTCAACATCGGCAGGATCCGTGCAGCGAACGCCAGAAGGTCGCTCCGTTGATCGAGCTTAGCAAATTGTCGACAAGGATTTCAGTGGCGCGTGCATTCCGTATAAAAATTTTAGGGCAAGGTTCTCCTTGCTCGCATAGCCCTCGGACACGATGCCACTCAGAGTGGCCAAGATTGATGTACTCAGAGCTACCTCGGTCGCGGCAATCGAACTTTTTAGAGACGCGGCATGCGAAGTCGCAGCGTTTAAGTTGAGCGTCGAACGACAAGCTCTCCCCGAAGAGTTACCGTCTTCAAAGCCGAACTCCCCTTGATCATACTCAGAATTGCATCAATCATTTCGTCGCGCGGTTGCTCATAGGTGGTAATGCCGTATCCGAACGAACCGGATATCTCGTAGTTGTCGAAACCCACTATCGCAATATCTTCAGGAACTTGAAGGCGAAAGTTTGCTCGGATCTCATCCATTGCGCCCATCGCCAGAATGTCGTTTTCGCACATTAGCACATCGACGCGATCTTGCGGTGAAGTCTCGCTTAAGTACTTCCTCACCGAGGCCGCACCAGCGTCCAGACTGTATTTTTCCGCGCTCATTTGGACGATGTTTTGGATGCCTTTTTCTGCCCAGAACTCCGTGAAGTAATGGCTTCTTTTTAAAGCCGTGGACAAAGCGGCAGCACCGCTCATGAAGCCCGGGCGTTTGTATCCCTGCGCATGAAGGTGGTCGACGATCTCCCTGAGAGCAAGTTCCGCGTCGCAGACAACAGCTGGCACGCCGTCGATCTGACTGTCACGTGCAAGCACGAACATAGGCGGCATGCCGCGTCCGTGCTGCAGGTCTGTCAGGGTTTCGTCGCGAAACGCTGTACCAAACAGAATGATGGCATCGACCTGACGCTGGTCTGCATGGAGAAGTGCGTTCACATGGTTGAAGTGGCTATTGATATTGATCAGCATCACGACCAGGCCTGCGGCCTGGAGCTTCTCGGTAAGCGCCTCAAGGAAAGGGAGCTTTTGCGGGTTGGAAAAGTCATCCACGAAGACAGCGATCTGCCCCGTCGAGTTGGTGGCAAGGCTTCGTGCAAGAAGGTTCGGCGTGTAGTTCAAAGCTGCAGCGGTCTCCAGGACCTTCCGCTTGCTTTCGTCGGTAATCGATGCTCCCGGTGTGAAAGCGCGTATCACGGTCCACTTGGAGACTCCCGCCGCATCTGCCACCTGTTTAGCCGTTGCTCTCTTCCGCATAAACTCTCCGGTAATGGAACATAAATTCCATATTTTTGACTCAGTGAAATGAATGCTTGCTTTTAACGCATTCTGACATAACATGCACCTGCTTGCACCCGGTAGCAAACACATTTGCACCCGGTAGCATTCGAATTCGTCACTCAGAGGAGTGGGTGACATTGAGGAGGAAAAAATGAAATCCATTTGGAAGAATTTCGCTTCTGCGGCTATTGCCGTGTCACTGATTGGCGCTTGGTCGGTTGGCGTCAAAGCCGAGGAGCAGCCCAGCATCATCGCCGTCACTCATGGACAAGCTTCTGACCCCTTCTGGTCGATCGTGAAAAACGGAATGATGCAGGCCGGCAAGGACATCAATGCCAAGGTTGACTACCGGGCACCCGAGACCTTCGATATGGTCGCAATGGCTCAGCTCATTGAGGCCGCAGTCAATCAAAACCCCGCGGGCATTGTAATTTCCAATCCCGATCCGGATGCGCTAGGCCCGGCGATTGCCAAGGCCATCGCGGCCGGTATCCCCGTCATTTCCATGAACTCCGGCATTGCCGCAACGGAAAAGCTTGGCATCAAGCTTCATGTTGGCCAGGACGAACTTACCGCAGGGGCCAAGGTCGGCGAAAAACTCAAGTCTCTGGGCATGAAGCATGTGCTGTGCGTAAACCAGGAGGTGGGAAATGCCGCCCTTGACCAGCGCTGCGCAGGTACCGCCAAGGGCTTCGAAGGTGGAAAGGTAACGGTCCTGCCGACTTCCGCCGACCCGGCGGAAATTGAATCAAAGATCCAGGCTGCTTTAACCTCGGATTCTTCTGTCGATGTCGTGCTTGGCCTGTCGGCACCGCTCGTCGGTGAGCGAGCGGTTGCTGTTGTCGAGAAGATGGGCAATGGCGACAAGGTCAAGGTCGCTTCTTTCGATCTCTCGGCCAATTTCCTGAAGGCTGTTTCGGAAGGCAAGGCGCTTTTTGCCGTGGATCAGCAACCCTATCTCCAGGGATATCTGCCAGTCACATTCCTCGCGCTGAATGCAAGATATGGCACGATTCCTGCTGGAAACGTTGCCTCGGGTCCGAGCTTTGTCGAGAAGGATACCGCCGCTTCGGTGATCGAGAAATCCTCCCAGGGTATCCGCTGAGCGAGACCCATCCGGCAGCTCCCGCACCTCCAGCGGGGGCTGCCCTCATCGCCCGACATCCGATCCGCGTGAAGCGTGAACGGCAGCCGATGGCGCACGTAAACAACTGACATCTGAGGTACGACCATGACGCTGGCCAACGAACAGAACGGGTCCCCGACTCGATCCGACGAGCGCCTGAAAAAGGTTTCGACTTTGACCGCGCTCGCGCGACGTCCGGAACTCGGCGCAGTCGCAGGACTGGTGCTCGTCACAACATTCTTCATGCTGACCGCAAACCCTGCCATGTTCACACTTGCAGGCGTTGTAAACTTCATGGCGCCAGCTGCTCAACTGGGGATTCTTGCGTTTGGCGCGGCACTCTTGATGATCGGCGGCGAATTCGATCTGTCGATCGGCTCGATGGTCGCGTTCGCAGGGCTAGTTTTTGGCACGGCCCTTGTGGTCCTTAATCTGCCGCTCAGCGTCGCGATCCTGATCGCGCTTGCTTTCGCCGTGGTCATCGGTGTCACCAACGCCCAGCTCACCATGCGCACCGGACTTCCATCGTTCATAGTAACGCTTGCGTTTCTCTTCATTCTTCGTGGCCTCACGCTCGTCGGACTGAAGTGGGCGAGCGGCGGTTCAACACAGCTTCGCGGCATGAGGGAAGCTGTGGCGGACAGTCCCCTTGCGCCGCTGTTTTCAGGCGATGCCTTCCCGGGCCTCTTCACGTGGCTTGGCAGTGCAGGCGTCATCGAGACCTTCCCCAATGGGACGCCGAAAGTCCCCGGTATCCCCGTAGAAATCCTCTGGTTTGTGCTGATTGCACTCGTCGCGACCTGGGTTCTGCTGCGCACGAGGTTTGGAAACTGGATCTTTGCATCCGGAGGCGACCCGAAGTCAGCTCGCAAGTCGGGTGTTCCCGTCGCGCGCGTAAAGACGACCCTCTTCATTGTTACCGCCATGTGCGCCACTCTTGTCGCGATCCTCACCGTGCTTGATGCGGGTTCAACGGACGCACGACGGGGATTTCAGAAGGAGTTCGAAGCCATCATTGCGGCCGTCATCGGCGGATGTCTCCTGACTGGAGGATATGGTTCGGCAATCGGTGCGTTCTTCGGATCGATCGTCTTCGGCATGGTCTTGATCGGTCTCACCTACACGTCAATCGACCAGGATTGGTACCTCGTCTTCCTCGGCGGGATGCTGCTGATTGCGGTTATTTTCAACAACATCATTCGCAAGCGTGTGACGGGAGAACGCTGATGAGCACGAGCCAGACACCACTCGTCGAGGTCAAGAACCTCGTAAAGCACTTCGGCTCGATTATCGCACTCAACGGCGTTTCGCTGAGTGTTCACGCAGGAGAGGTTCTGTGCCTCCTCGGAGATAACGGAGCCGGAAAATCAACTCTGATCAATACTCTTTCCGGCGTTCACAGACCGACATCCGGCGACTTCCTCGTCGAGGGGAAACAACATCTCTTTACCGGGCCAAGAGATGCGCTCGATGCGGGGATTGCTACCGTCTACCAGGATCTGGCGATGATCCCGCTGATGTCTGTCACTAGAAACTTCTTCATGGGTCGCGAGCCGTTGAAGGGTTTCGGTCCGTTCAAATACATGGACATGGAATTCGCGGATCGCGTGACCAGCGAAGAAATGAAGAGAATTGGCATCGATGTTCGTGAACCCGGGCAGGCCGTCGGCACGCTCTCCGGTGGCGAACGTCAATGCGTGGCGATCGCACGCGCCGTGTATTTCGGGGCGAAAGTCCTCATTCTCGATGAACCGACATCTGCACTCGGTGTTGCACAAACCTCGATGGTCCTAAAGTACATCGATCAGGTTCGTCGCAAAGGTCTGGGCGTGATTTTCATTACCCACAACGTCAGACACGCTTTTGCCGTCGGCAACCGTTTTACAGCTCTGAACAGGGGAAAGACGCTTGGCACATTTGCCAAACATGAAATCAGCCTCGATGGCCTGCAGAACCTGATGGCCGGCGGCAAAGAACTCCAGTCGATCTCCGCGGAGCTGGGCGGCACCATCTGAAGACACTTGGAAACATGAATTTTGGCCCGGCGCGTTCGCCGGGCCTTGGGACAGTCATATCCAAAATCCAGGGAACCACCCCAAATGAGCAGTACGAATAACACCCCGTTTCCGTTAGCCGCCTGCGCGGAGATGCTGTGGCGGGACAAGCCTATCGAATGGCGCGCTTCCCGATTGAAGGAGCAGGGATTTGGCGTGGGCCTCTGGAATTGGCCAGAGCACGACATCGCCAAGCTCGAAGCCACAGGTGCGACCTTCACAATTATGAACGGTTACCTGACCGGGCGCCTTACGGATGAAGAAGGTGCAGCCGAACTTTTGAGAACCGCGCGCGAAACAGCTCAGATCGGTAAACGCCTTGGCGTGCAGCGCCTCAACCTTCACGGCACTGGCCTCGGGGATCGTGGACTACCGATTCAGCCTGTCGATGTCGTCACGGGAGCCATGTGGCTGAAGGCTCAGGATACGCTACGCCGAATCGTCGACCTCGCGGAAGAAGAAAACGTGGTTTTCACGCTGGAAAACCTCAATCTTCCCGTCGATCACCCCGGCGTTCCGTTCGGGCGCGCCGAAGACACGTTGGCACTCGTATCGAGCATCGACCACCCGCGCCTGCGTTTGAACCTGGACCTCTACCACGCGCAGATCGGTGAGGGGAACCTGATCGAACTTTGCCGAAGCAGCCTGCCGTGGATCGGTGAGATTCAGGTGGCCGATGTACCCGGGCGATTTGAGCCGGGCACCGGCGAAGTGAACTGGAAGGGGATCGCAAGAGCCCTGAGCCACATGGGCTACTCCGGCCCGATCGGGATGGAAGCATGGGCATCCGGAGATGCCGACACCGCGCTTGCTGCCTTCCGCGAAGCCTTCACTCTCTGATTTCAAAAACAGGACTAAAAATCATGACCAAGGTCAAAACAGTCAACGTCGGACTTATCGGGGCAGGGCGCATCGGTTCGTTTCATGGTGAGAGCGTCGCAAAAAGGCTTGTGGACGCGGAGCTGATAGCCGTCGCCGACCCCGCCCCCGTCGCCGCTACAAAGCTTGCGGAGAGCCTGGGCGCCGACGCTTCTTACACCGACGTTGCAGAAATGCTTTCTAACCCCGGTCTGGATGCGGTCATCATTGCGACACCCGCACGCTTTCACACCAATATCCTCGTGCAGGCTGCGGAGGCCGGCAAAGCGATTTTCTGCGAGAAGCCAATGGCGCTCACGCTTGAAGATGCGGACCGCGGCATTGCAGCCGCCAAGGCCGCAGGCGTTCCGCTGCAGGTCGGTTTTAATCGTCGCTGGGACCAGGCATTTGCCGAAGGCCGCGAAGCGATCGATGCCGGAAAGGTCGGCGCAGTTCAACTCATCCGGTCGCTAACGCGTGATCCTGGTCCGTTCGGCGGCGACCCAGACAGGATTCCTTTGTGGACCATCTTTTATGAAACGTTGATCCACGACTTCGACACCCTGCTTTGGTTGAACCCCGGCGCAAAGCCTGTCGAAGTGTTTGCAATGGCAGATGCGCTGGTTCGCTCGGACGCACGCAATACAGGCTTCCTCGATACCGCCGTCGTCAATATTCGTTTTGACAACGGCTCGATCGCGGTTGCGGAAGCAAACTTCTCTGCAATGTACGGCTACGATATTCGCGGCGAAGTATTCGGCTCCGGCGGAATGGTTGCGATGGGCGACGTACGACGTTCTAGCATGACGCTGTTCGACGCTACTGGCGTATCCAACGACACATGGCGGCGCGATACGGACCACTTCGTTCAGGCCTATACGGCGCAGCTTGCTTGCTTTGTCGATGCGGTTCGTAACGGCGTTGTTCAGAATGCACCAACAGGAGCTGATGCTCGCAACGCTCTGGCGATTGCACTTGCTGCGATTGAATCCGTGTCGAAAAAACAGCCGGTTCCTGTGAGTTGAAGGCATAGATGGCAGGGGCCGATATTGCTCCTGCCATCACATAGGTATTGGAAAAATCAGCCACTCAGAAACGCATCGGCGGGGCGAAAGACAATCGTCATGGCAACGAAATCAACAGTTCAGAAGCCCAAAACAGTATTTGATTTGAGAAACATGCTTGCGGTCAAAAGCTTGAGGCTATCGAGCCATCAAGAGAGAGTGGCGCGAACCGCTGTCGCCTGCCCGGAAGTCGTCGCCTTCGGGACAGCAAATTCCCTTGCTGTATGTTGTTCCGTCACCCAGTCGACGGTGGTTCGGTTGGCGATCTCTCTTGGGTTTGAGAGTTACCGCGAATTCAGACGCGTTTTCCAGCAGCATGTGAAACTCAACGCAACCTACAGATAGGGGAATCGATTTCTGAGGCTCGCCGTACACCTACCGTGAGGGAAAGCTGCTATTGCCAAGTTTGTTAGCTCGTGTGTCGCCGCTCGGATAGGAGCACACATTATCACTAATCAACATCGTGCATGCTCGGCGCAGGCGCGAAGAAGTGTCGGTTCACCCGGTCGAGGTATCTTCATCATAAAATTCCGTTGCGCCGGCGAATTGCCGTGATACTAGCTTGGGCGGCAAACGCCGGGATAGGCAATGCGTTCCGATCAGTTGAGCACAGTTTCGATGCGATCATCCGTTGTGACGTTGACTTGGACTGACATGCCCTCGTAGTCAGCGGCTGTTCCGTCGTAACTTCCCGACAAAGGAACTGCCTGCTTCGGATCCCGCGCCACCCCAACACGGATAAGATCATGGTTGCCCACGATACCGTTGGTTGGGTCGAACTCAGCCCAACCGGCGCCTGGCAAATAGATCTGGCACCACGCATGGGTGGAACCGCCGCCAAGGGTGGTGGATCCGTCTCGGTCTGGAACGTAGATATAGCCCGTGACGAACCTGGCCGCGAACCCAAGTGATCGAGCGGCCTCCATCATAAGTAGCGCGAAGTCGCGGCAGGTTCCCTTTCGAAGCTGCAGCGTCTCGGTCGGCGCTTGCGTTCCATGCTCTTGTCGTCGGGCATAGATGAAACTTTCATGGATGGCGTAGCACAACGTCATCAGCAGGTGCCCGGTTTCAGTGGGTTGCCCGGCTCGCACGAATTGGCGCGCCCATTTACCGACCTGATCATGTGGATCAGCGTAATGGCGCTGGATGGTTCGTTCCAGATCCAGCGCTTCGTCTGGATCATATGAAAACGGGTAAGTCAAAGCGTCCTGATCGATTTGCAGATCAATTGCGACATAGGGTGTATGGTCAAGGCGAATGACGGTTTCGAAGCGGAGCTCACGTGAGGGTTGAGCAAAGCCGATAACTGCGACGCAGTTTCCGAACACATCATGGATCCAACGAAGATAGTCCGGTTCCGGGTCGATGAGGAGTCGGGAGCTCAGCAGCGTCTGATCGAAACTGTCTCTCGGTCTGAACAAAAGTCTGTGCTCTCCGAACGCAACCGGCCGTTTATAACGATAGGACGTGACGTGTCGGACGGTAAATATTGTCATCGATCACCGGGGGGTACGAGGTCCAGGACGGCTGGCACCGTATCACTCTAAAGAAGCACATGCATTGTTACATCGTTCCAGCTGGCATGAGATAATCCGCGCGGGCGATGGCCCCCAACCTATTGGTGACAATCCGGCTGAGGTTGAAAACCGTGATGCAGCCTATCAAATGTCCCGAAGAAGCCCACGCCTAATCCACCTTGAGCCCGCCCGATGCGTTCGCGACGTTAAGCTAAAATCACTCATTGTCCACTTTCAGCCGAAGCGAAAGATAGTTTTAAGTCGAAACTTCCGAAGAGGTCGTGATAACGCAACGGTCTGTCAGGGTAGATTCCTACTTCCGCGGTGTGCGGGTCAGCAGTTCACCTCTCATCAAGAGCAAAAAATGTACCTGTTACCCGTCTCAACGGCAGCGAATCTCCTAAGTCAAGCGTACTTTCGCCCGTCTCGAACGCTGAACCGGCGAGCCGCCTTAGCTCGACTGGGCGGCCGTGCTGAGCTTGCGACTTCCTTCAAGCAAATGACGCTGCAAAATTGCACTTGCAGCGTCGATATTCCGATCTCTGCAAGCCTTTAGCAGAGCACGGTGCTCCTCCTGCGATTGCTGCTCATAGTCCAAGCTGGATAGCAATACACGTACGTAGCGGTCGGCTGCATCGTGGTGGGTAGCGATAAGGCCGATGAGCCGCTCATTTTGGCAGGCGCCGTAAAGTGTCATGTGGAACTGCTTATTCAGCGTCCCCCAACGTCCCACATCCTTCTCAGCGTCGATCTGGGCGAGAAGTGTTGCCGCCCTGTCCAAATCGGCTGTCGTCAGCCCTACATATGATAGGCGCAAGGCTTCCGTCTCCAGTAGCGAGCGAATGGAATAGATCTCCGCAATCTCCTTGGCATCTATTCTTGCCACGAAGGCCCCCTTTGTCGGGTGAATGGTTACGAGGCCCTCGCTTTCCAGAAGCCTCAAGGCATCACGCACAGGCATGCGGCTGAACCCAAATCGTGCGGCCAGCTCGTCTTGTCGGAGCGCGACGCCACCGCGAAGCTCTCCACCGGAAATCGCTTCCCTCAGAACCCTTGCGATACGATCCGCCACGGTCTCCGGCCGGATGGTTTCAACATTTATTGCGACGAAATCGTTCATGGCCAACCTTCTCCGAGACAGCAATCATCTTGATCATGCCAAGCAACCTCGTATACGAGTATACCGCTCAGGAGATTTTTGCCATGCCCTTATCAACAGGCGTCGTTCCTTATTTCAGTCAGTGGGAAACACCGGAGATGACATTGCCCGTGCTTGCCGAAGGATCTGCGGCGCTGCTGCGCGATCCGCTCTGGCGGCAATCGGGTGCCGAGACGATCGAGGAATACGCGCGCTGGGCGGTCAATGTCTGCGGCATGGCCTGCCTGAAGATGATCCTGGCAGCGCGCGGCGACCTGCTTCCGACGCTTGCTCTCGCCCGTGCCTGCACCGCCTATGGCGGCTATGTCGTCAACGAGCTGGATGCTTCGATCAAGGGACTGATCTATGCGCCCTTCGTGACCTATGTGGGCGAGCGCTTCGGGCTCTCGGCAGAAACGATGACGGGTGTCGCAACAGAGAGCATCCCCGGTCTGCTCGCTGAACGCCCGTTCTTCATCGCCTCGGTCAATAGCGGCATACGCTGGCCGGAACGCATGCCGCCCTCAAAAGGCGGGCATCTCATTCTGGTGACGGCAGCCTCGGCTGATACGGTCCGTTTCCACAATCCATCCGGTCATGATGCTGCGAGCCAGGCGGATGTGCTGCTACCGCTTGCCATATTCGACCGCTTCTTTGCCAATCGCGGCATCGCGATCGGCTTCTGACATCTATTTAGACTATTTAGACACGAGATTATTTTGGGGGTTTTCATGACATCTTCCCGCGGCAAGCTGCGCATCGCCGTTCTCTTCGGCGGCCGCTCGGCCGAACACGACGTCTCCGTCATGTCGGCGACGAATGTCGTGGGGGCACTGGAGCCCTCGAAATACGAGGCGGTGCCGATCTTCGTGACGCGGGAAGGCGAGTGGCTGCTCAGCCATTTCGAAAATGGCGTGCTCGCCAGGCCGGCAAACGGCACCGAAATCGCATTGGTGCCCGGCGGGCGTGGGCGGATGATCGCCATCGACGGCGGCAGGATGAGCGATGCCGGGAAGATCGATATTCTGTTCCCGGTTCTGCATGGTATTTTCGGCGAGGATGGTTCCGTGCAGGGACTGGCGGAGGTGGCCCGCGTGCCACTGGTTGGCTGCGGCATCCTGGGTTCAGCGACAGCGCTTGACAAGGATATCGCCAAGCAGCTGCTGCGGGCGGCGGGGTTACCGGTGGCGCGTGCTGTTACCGTGCATGCGGATCGGGTGCCGTCCTTCGACACGCTTGAGATCGCGTTGGGTTTGCCGCTGTTCGTTAAGCCGGCGCGTCAGGGGTCTTCGGTCGGCGTGCGCAAGGTTTCCGGCAACCAGGAATTTGCGCCGGCGCTCGCGGAGGGCTTCAAGCATGACCGCAAGCTGCTTGCCGAGGAATTCATCCGCGGCCGCGAGATCGAGTGCAGCGTGCTCGAGGACGCCAAGGGTGGCCTGTTCGTCTCTCGCCCGGGTGAGATCATCCCGGCCGAAAGCCATGGCTTCTATAGCTACGATGCGAAATATATCGACGACGATGGCGCGGCGCTGACGGTTCCGGCAGAGCTTCCGCCAGAGGTTGAGACGAAGATCCGCGAGACGGCAGCACTCGCCTTCCGGGCGCTCGGTTGCGACGGTATGGCGCGCGTCGATTTCTTCCTGACCGAGGACATGGCTTTTTTGGTCAACGAGGTGAACACCATTCCGGGGTTCACCGATATCAGCATGTATGCGAAGGCGATGGCGGCAAGCGGCGTCAGCTATCCTGAGGTAATCGACCGGCTCGTTGAACACGGTTTTGCGCGCGCCGGCCTCTGAGCCGCAAAATGCCTCTTCCCGGTGTAGTAGACATGCACCGGGAAGAAAAACGCCGCAGCTTCGTCTGCTCTTGTGACAAGAACTGGAATAAGCCGGATTAATGCCGTTGCATGCCTGCGTCTGCTGTGTTTCTTGCGTTTTTGGCGGGTATGTATTACATAACTTATTGAAAATTGGTGGTGATAACGATGTCTAGCGTTGCGATTAAGGTACTGTCGACGGTGAACGCCCCTTACGGGACGAGCCTTTCGGCTGAGCAACTCGCTTCGAAGATTTCGGATTTTGCGAGCGTTGAGAATTTCGATGCTTCGGCATTCTCATTCTATTCCGAAGTGAAAGCCGAGCTCCAGCACCAGTTTCTGGATGAGATGGAAATCGACCACGGTACAGCATCCGAGATTGCCCAGAAATTCTCGCAGCTAGCTGGATATCCCCTCGCCCTAGCCGCCTGAGGGTTGTCCTGATGAGCCAATGGGAAAGCCTTTTCGACCAGGCTGCGTCAATTATCAATCAGGCGAACTCTTCTTTTAAACTCCTCGATAGCTGGACTTTCGGGGGTGGCACCGCCCTTATGCTCCAGATAAACCATCGTGAAAGCTTCGATATCGACATTTTCGTCGATGATCCGCAGGTCCTCCCATATCTGAACCCGACAACACAGGGCTATACCCTGCAGGTGAACCCAGATGAATATGTTTCGGACGGGACGCATGCGTTGAAAATCGTGTTCGCGGGCATCGGTGAAATTGACTTCATTTGTGCTCCAAGTCTGACCAACGATCCAACATCCCGTGTCGCAGTACGTGGAATCCAAGTTGACCTTGAGACCCCGGGCGAAATCATCGCGAAGAAGGTTCACTATCGAGGATCCTCTCTTCAGCCACGTGACATGTTCGATATCGCGTGCATCGCCAAGGCATGCGGCGATGGATACGTTCTCGAAGCTCTCTTGCCATTCAAAAACAGGGCCGCCGCTGCATTGGCAGTCGCCGAGAGAATGGATGCAGGCCTCGCTAGCACAGTTATGGGGAAGCTTCAGTATAGAGAAGGATATTGCGGGTATTTCGAAAACTGCTCAAGCGACGACAATCTCGCTTTTGAAAGCGGTGTGCGATCACAAGCCATCGGTATCCGCAGCGCCTTCCTCTACGTCTCCGCGCTGATTTCTACGCAACTTGGCGACCTTAGCTATACCGCCGTTCGGTCGATCATTCTTTCGGTGCGCATCATTCCGATTAGCCAGCAAAACCAAGTTAGGGCGGCGCCAGCGAGTGTGAGTGAATTGCGTCGCAAATGCTTAGCCAATCCACGACGCGTGGACGACGGTTCGAATCCGTTCAAGAGCCACAATATTGCTGGGCGTCCTGCGTTGCTGGGCTAATGAGAGGCTTGCGCGTGCGTGTAAAGTGCCGCACCAACTTTTTGTGCTGCGGCCGCTAGGCGCTTATCTCTTGTCCACAAGCTTGATCGCCGGTCGAGCAACGTTGAAGTAAGTAAATGCGCATCTGTGTAACCAATCCCCATGCTGAATATCGAATGACGATCAATGATCGTCATTACTTCTGCATGGGTCGCGATTAGCGCCTCGCGTTGAGCTGCTAGGAATTCTAAAACTGCAGCCCGCTCTCTTAAGCTGCCGAGCGCCAATTCGCCTACAACGAATGGGTGGCAGAGCAACTGGTCATCATTGATGATTTTTCGTAGTTCTGAGTCATCGTATCGAAAATGATTTATCCAGATCGAGGTGTCTACCAGGATCACTTTGCCACGTCGCTCCGTCGGCGAGGCGACGCTTCAGCCTCAGGCATAGAGCCGCCAAGCGCGATCAGCCGTTTGCCGGATTCCACACGCACGAGTGTCTCCAGCGCTTGCCGCACGAGAGCTGCTGTTTCCTTGGTGCCCGTGAGGGACTTGGCCCGTTCCATAAGATTGTCGTCGATATTTATGGTTGATCGCATGTTCCAGCCCCCGTAAATGAGTAGCTCATATAGCACCATTTGGTGCGAAAATCCACGACTCATCGCGTGCGGCTAACATCTTCATGTTTCACGGATGGTTGATTCGTATCCGTTCAAGGCGTGGGTATTGGTGTTTTGGGGACATGCACTTAGAAGTAACGCGCATCCTCTCAATAGCTTCAACGCCGAAAATCCAAATGATTGATACAAAGGGGGGTTGTCGATCCCGGATCCCAGCGCTACCGTCGCCTCTCTGATCGGCTGGGTGAGGTCGAGCCCTTTTTCGACCTTGTTCCTGAGCGGGACGACGCAAGATCCATCGTCCGTAGTAGGCCCATTGTAGTCACGGCACGTGCTGCAAGGGCCGACCAGTGTTGAGAAATTCGACTACTCGGAAAATCACCTCGCGAAGTAGCGGGTCGGTGTTGTTCCCAATGCCTTCTTGAACATGACGATAAAGGCGGTAGGGGATTCGTATCCCAAGTCGCTCGATACCCTCTGGACCGTCGCGCCGCTGGCCAGTTCGCGCAACGCGATGACCAGATGCAGTTGCCGCCGCCATCGGCCGAAGGTAAGTCCCGTTTCCTGGACCATCAGCCGCTTCAAGGATCGCTCACTCATGGCAACGTGTGTCGCCCAATCCAAGAGGGTGCGACGATCGCTCGGCTCCGCTATCAGGGCAGCGGTGATCGCGGCGATTTTGGGATGGCTGGAGGCGGGCAAATCCAGCCCCTGTATCGGCATTTGCGCGAGTTCGTCCAGCAAGACCTGCACCATACGGCCGACATGATTGTCCGGAGGAGAATTGACGGGTACATCCGCCAGTCGGAGGATCATCTCGCGGAGCATCGGTGACACAGACAAAGTACAGCACTCATGAGGCAGTGTCGCTGCGCCTGGTTGAACGAACAGATAGGACAGGCGTGCGTTGGACGTCACCTGGTTGCTGTGGGGCACGCCGCCGGGTATCCAGACTCCGCAGTCTGGTGGGACAATCCAGATGCCATTTTCCGTCTTGCAGGTGACGGCCCCATGCAGGGCCAAGATGAGCTGCCCTTCCTTGTGCTGGTGCTGGGGTACTTCAGCCTCATAGTCATTGAAGTCGAGGCGAACAGCGAAGGCCGGACGATCCGACTGGTCGAGATCAATGTCATCGTAGCAGGAACGCAGCAGTTTTGCGGATTGGCCCGATTTCGAGATCATTTGGCACTATCTCCAAATTCGTACGCACAGCAATAGTCTACTAATCGGCGATCAACAACCGCAAGGAGACTGTCATGCGAATTTCTGTCGTCGGTGCCACGGGACGAGTTGGCGCTAAACTTACCCGGAACTTACTGAAGGCCGGGCATCAGGTTAGAGCATTGTCGCGAGGTGGCCCCGCGCTGGGCGCGCTGGTCGCGCTCGGCGCAGAGCCATTTCTGGGAAGCTTTGACACCGGAGAGGGAGACCTTGACCAGTTTTTCCAGGGTGCCGATGCTGCGTTCCTGATGGTGAAGACCGATTGGAACAACATCGAGGGGCATTACCCCGCTGTTGCCAAGCGCTTTGTCGATGCGCTCAAAAAATCCTCTGTCAACCTGGCCGTGAGCCTGACGGCCATGGGTTCGGACGTGAAGGGGAAAACGGGCCATTTCGAATGCTTCCACGATCTGGACGAAAAGTTAAACGAACTCGGCAACATCGATTTGGTCCACCTGCGCGCCGCTTGGTTCATGGACGACGTATCGGCGTGGACGGGGCCGGTTGCCAAATACGGTCGAATTGCCTGGTTCTGCAAACCCGATTTGAAGATGCCCTGGGTGGCGACCGACGACATTGCGTGGCTGGCGGCCAAGGAATTGACCAATCCGAGGGGCAGACACCGCGTATACCTCGAAGTAGGCTCGGAAGATGTCTCGATGAACGAACTGGCCGAAATCGTTGGCAAGAAGATCGGCAAGCCGGTGGATTACCGATACATCGAAACGACCCGTAAAGACGTCGAGGCTGAATTTCTGGCACGGTTCGGGACGCTGGAGAAATGGCAGGACGACACCCTCAGTGCTGACGCTTTGAACAGTGGCATCGTAAGGTTCCATGGGGAGCACGAGTATCGTCCGAAATTGCCCACGACGATGGATACGTTCATTGGGGATGTCTGGAAGACCCGCTATCTGGACGCGGTCAAAGCGGGAGAACAGCGAGAAACGTTTTTCATGTGGGCTGCCAGAGACTAGCTATGGCGGCTCTTTTGACCCGTCCCCTACGCGTTCGACCATCCCGGATGCTAACGCAAATTGTTGATGTGCGGTAGCTAAATGAGCGAAATTTGCGCAGTTTGGCCATCAAACCGAGATCACACCATTGCACTACGGATCAGTCTTTAATTTCCATCGCCGCGCCCTTGAGAGCTCAACGAGTTAACTCAACGGATTTCTGGTTGGGATCCAGTCTGCTGACTGTCGCTGCTCAGCATTTCAACGATCGGTTCATAGCCGTAGAGAGTAGCGAGGCTCAATGGTGTTAGGCCCGAGTGAGTTTTCAGATCACGGCGAGCACCAGCGCGCACAAGGGATGCAACTGCATCTACGTATCCATGCCAAACAGCATCGTGCAAAGCGGTCAGGCCATTGTAAGGACCCTGCGCATCGAGCTCAATCTGTGTGTCCCCCTGTTTTGCTGCTGACGTCAGAATATCGATGTGATCCGCCTTCCCAAAATAGGCAGCATCGTGAAGTGGCGAACCGCGCATGAGACCGATGGTGCGGCGAGGATCTGCCCCAGCATCCAGCAATAGGCGCACGATTTCGGCATGACCTTCGCGAACTGCAAGACCGAGAGGCGTGTAGTCGTCATCGAACGTCCCGGTTATCGGCACCCGAACCTCAAAATCCGCGCCATCTGCGATCAGCCGCTTCACCTCCTCAATATTTCCGGCCTTGACTGATGAGATGATCGACAAGCTGGCGATGTGCTTTTCATCCGCCTCATCTCTTTCCTCAATCAGCGCTGCGATTGCTTTCAGGTCGTCATACTTGGCGATGTCGAGCGCGGTCTGTTGCCAGTAATTCCGTATCGTGGTGCGCGCGCGGCGCGACAGCAAAACCCGCACAACAGCTTCGTGCTTGTGAAGCACGGCATCCATCAATGCGGTATTGCCAAGAACTGGCGATTGCTGATTGATGAAGGCTCCGTGGTCAAGCAGAATCCCGATCACGTCGGCGCTGCCGGACTGTGCCGCTTTGTGGATTGCCGTTGCTCCCATTCGAGGGTCCGCCGTCAGCACGTCCGCGCCGGCGGTAAGGAGCAAAGCAACAGCTTGTGCCTGCCCAAGCGCAGACGCGATCATCAACGGCGTGAGACCATCGGGGCCTCTAGCGTTAACGTCCGCCCCGGCGTCGATAGCTTCTTTGACCGAAGCAAGATCGCCTGTACGAAGTGCGTGAGAAAGTATCATGGTTCTATGTTCCTTGATCGATTAGACAGTTGCTGAAGCGGCGGCATTCAGGCCGTTCAGGAATTTGATGATTTCGGCATTCACGCGTTCGCGGGCCTCATGATGAGGCCAGTGACCTACACCTTCCAGGCGCACGACATCGACGAGCCCGGGCGCTGTCTTGCGCATCTCTTCCACGGTTGGTGGGACCGGGTGGAACAGTCGGCACAACCCATCTGCATCGCCCCAAATATAAAGCGATGGCTGCTTGATCAGTACGTCCTTGTACGCGGCGAGATGCTCAAACGTCGCCTGCACGCCACGGTACTGGTTCAGACCGCCTCTGAATCCCGTTCGCTGGAACGTGTCGATGTTGTGCTTCACATAGGCTGGATCGGCCCAAGTCGGCAGCACGTCAGGGGCAGGTCGAAACATATTCCGCTTTGCGTCGATGGGGTCCCAGCCGGTTCCTTCGGCGGGTTCGCCCGAGAGCCAATAAAGTGCACTCGGAATAGTCTTGCTGGCATCACGGATACGGTCATCCGTCTCCGGCTTCATCATGTCGAAAGCATAATAGAGATCGCCGAGACCGCGACTGCGTAGCAAGTCCCATGTACTCAGCTCGCCACGCGGCAGGAACGGGATGCCGAGCGTTATGATGCCGTTGAAACGATCCGGTCGCATGACCATCGCCCGTTGTCCGTGGTCGGCACCCCAGTCATGGGATATGATGGTTGCGGTAGGCACCTGCAACGCATCAAGGATGCCAATCAGGTCGCCAACAATTAGGGCCCCGCTGTAAAGTGCGGGATCGTTCGGGGCATAGCTGTCGCCGAAACCCCTCATGTCGAGCGCGATCGCGCGGTATCCGTTTTCTGCGACAACTTGCATCTGGCTACGCCACGTTTCCACAGTGTCTGGAAATCCGTGCAAGAAGAGCACTACTGGACCGCGGCCTTGTTCAACCACATGGAAAGAGGCTCCGTTGGCCTCGATTTGCGAATGGTGTACGGGATGATCCGTGGCGGCTGATGCTTTATGAGTGTGGTTCATTTTCTGCTCCAGGTTATGCTTGATCCGAGCCTTGCAGCGCGTGTTGGATCGGCTACAATTCAATGACTTCACCGCCTGATGCGCGAAGCCGATCAAAGTATGTGGAGTGGTCGATGAGCTGGGCTGGGAAATAGAGGCCCGGTCGGGGCGTATCGCCCGCGAGACCAGCCAAGCGTTCAAGAACGAGCGCGACACCCAGACCCGTTAGCGGCATCTGCCCCCCGGGGTGAGCGATCGCGTGACGTTTCCGAAGCTGCTGCCCGGCGTGATCCAGGCCCGAAAGGTTGATAATGATTTCAGTCGATACCGGTCCGCCATTCCGGCGGGTGGAGCTCATTCCAATGGCCAGGTCGAACCGAATATCAGGAGCGCCGGTTGCGTTTGCCAACAACAAGACGTCGTTTGGCGAAAACACGTTCGCGTCCAACTCGGTGCCGTCGATTGCGCGCACCTTCGATCTGGTCTCGGCGCCATGGTACCATCGCCACGCGCCAACCGTTCTCAAAAGAGCGGCAGCACCCGCATACATCTGGCGCTCAAGATCTGCATTCGCTGCAGGTCCGAACGCATCCTGTTCATCGAGCACTGCCTCGATATGAATGTTTTCCAGACGACCAAATTCTCGGGCGAACAAGAGTGACGGTACGCTTGTCGCACCAACGAGCCATTCTGTACCAAGGACGACTGGCGCGGCGGTAGGTCTCTGCATGAATGTAGCAGTTTCCAAGCCCAGCTCGCTTATGCTTGGTGAGATGTTGACGTGCCCAACGCCCAATTGTTGGGCCCAGCGGAGAGCTGCCCCGGTTTTGTCCGTAAAGAGCGTTGCGACCGCCGAGACACGTTGCTCGCCTAGCCCCAGGTCAGAGGCAGTGAGGTCCACTACCACCGCAGACGCGCCGTCGACAGCTGCTGCTGCTCGTATCGCGCGTTGCTCGTCGCGACCGCCAATGAGGATTGGTACATCAGGATATTGCTCACGCAAGAAGCGTGTGGCCCATCGCCCAACCTCGCCGGCGCCGCCGATAATAAGTATTGGGTCGTGGAGACTTCCAGAAGCTTGTAACATCACGATACCTGTGGTTTACTGATTCCTACACATGGTAGGTTACTAAAAGTAGGTATGCAAGTGGAAAAGCAAAAAGCTGCCATCGACAATAGGACTAAAGGCCGACTTTCGAAGTCCGAGAGGCGTCAGCAGCTACTAGAGACGGCGCGCCTGATCGTTCGGGAAGAAGGTGCTGATCGGCTGACACTAGGTCACCTGGCAGTGCGGGCGGGCGTTTCCAAACCTGTGACCTACGAGCACTTCGAGACCAGAACGGGTTTGTTAATTGAACTCTATCGTTGGATAGACACCGAACGCATTGCCGCGTTTCGCACACTTATGGCTCAGGGAAATCGACCGGCGAAAGAGACTATATTGGCTTTGGCTAAAACTTATCTGGCCTGCGGAACCGACCAAGGTGACGAATTTCATGCTGTCGGCGCAGCGCTTGCAGGAAGCGAGGAGAAAGCCAACGTGTACCAAGAGCTAGTCGATGCTGTGATCGAAATGTTCATGGATGTTTTACGGCCTCACTCAAGCTTTCAGCCGGAATCGCTGGCATTGGCCTGCGCGGCATTGGTTGCGGCAGGAGACGCGTTGACAAGCGCTGTTACACGGGGAAACTGCTCCGCTTCCGAGGCCGAGGGGGTGTTTTCGAATCTTATTGGAGCTGTGGCCCAGGGTAAAGCGTAGGTAGAGGTGCCGCTTCATATGGCCGAGAGATAGCCGAGTTGAGGGAAGAGCATTCGCTGCCGAACTCTTCGGACATATTTATACGAGAAAACACCCAGCGCTGGCTCCTATGATGTCGACCTCCATAGAGCCGTCCTACGGACCGACTGCATCGGGAAGAAAGAAGCGTGCCAATGGTTGAAATCCCCTCAAGAGCCAAGGCATAACCTTGCAATGTAGTGGCCCCATAAATATCCGTAGAGTCAGTCGCACTAAGCTGACGAACCAAATCATATTGCTAATGCACGACCTTGGTCCTCTCTTGACAGCAAGTGTCATAAAATGAAGTTGCTGCGATTATAGATATGCACGAAACCCATTTTCGCTAAATTGGCGTTCGAGATGTTGGCCTTTTCGGCCGATGGCACTTCGGTCTCTACCACGAAAGTCGACACGCCACGGTCTGCGCCTTCCTTTAGACGAGCTTGAATTAGGGCCTTTTGTGAACCTCTATTTCGAAAGCTCGGCACGGTCGTTCCACCGCCGAGCCACGCGAAGGATCCTGAAGCGAACATCGCTCCTGTTCCCACGGGTGTGTCTCCATCCAACGCGTAGAAACAAGACCATCCGTCGCGTCCCACGATTGCTGCCCATAGAGCAGTGAGGCTTTCCGGAAAGCCAAAACCGGCACACATCATGGCGCCGAATACCTCGGCTTCGTCGGGCCGAACTTTTCGTGTTTTCACGGTGCCTGGCGATGGAAGAGGGACCGTGTCCGTGGATCGCCGAAGCTTCGCCCATCCAGGTCCGTAGGCAACCAACCCCTTCGTCTCGATCCACTGTGTCAGCTCGTCCGATGCAGTGTCGGCATTGACCTGTAAGAACCGGTTCCCCGTCTTTCCCCTCATCCAGCTGTAGGCCTTGTCGAGATCTTCACGTGTGGTGAGGCCAAGGATACGGTTGAGGCCGATCGCAGGCGCGCTCGGTAGTGAGATCGTGCATCCACCATTCATGGAAACGCATGCGAACCGCTCCTCGTCCGTCAATCGGCCGCGGGCGGCCTTGTGCAGATCAATGAAAGCTTTGGCCTCAATGGCATCCTCCTGCGTGAGGCAGGGCTGATCAGAAGAACAAGAATCCAAGAGAGTACTCCAATGGCCGACACTTCGCCGAAAGCAGATAACGGAACCGTCGGATTAAAAATAGAACAATTTCATCGGCGAATCCTGCACGCCCGTCTGGGCCAGAAATGCCGTTGATGAGGATTTGCGCCGACTTTGTCGTGGAGCGATTTTGAGCGAGCTAGACGATCTTCCAACACCATCGAAGATCTGCGAAGAGGCCTGGCAACCTTCATCTTGAGCCAGCCTGCGGTGCAACCTTTCTCCATACGCCTTGAAAACTGGCCAGCGCGGTATATCGTTAAATTTTTTGAATTGTGAGAGCAGGGTGTCACACGATCTCGGGATACAGACATTGTCGAAACAGACCGCTTTCCAGTTTGGAGATTTCCGTTTTCTGCCAGAAGCTCAATCCCTTCTGTACAAGGGGCAACCCGTCGGCCTCGGCGGGCGAGGTTTCGACATTCTGACCCTGCTCGTGGCGCGGGCGGGCGAGGTTGTCAGCAAAGCCGATCTGTTTGCGCATGTATGGCCAGATTATATCGTCCACGACCATAACCTGAAGGTCAATGTCGGCAACCTTCGACGCTCGCTAGCCGAACTTGATCCTTCCATGGAGTACATCGCAACCATTGCTGGGCGAGGTTACAAGTTCGTGGCCGCCTTGGAAAGCGATCGCCCGGCGCCAGCTCGGCAAGTGGTTGCCAGCACAAGCCATCATATCGCGGCACCCCAGGGTCGGCCGCTCCTCGGCCGCGATGAAGCGACCCGGCAGATCTCGGAAAAGCTTGATCAAGCGGGTTACGTCACCATCGTCGGGCCAGGCGGCGCGGGAAAAACGTCTCTCGCGGTTACGGTTGCTGAGCAATCCTGCGGGGCAAACGAAGCCATCGCCTTTGCGGATCTCTCGACGCTGAGCGACCCGCGATTTGTGGTTCCGGCGATCGCGTCTGCCCTCGGCGTGTCGCTTGGGTTTGATGATCCCATCGCAGGCGTGATCGACGTCCTTCGCAGCAACCGGCTGCTTCTCATCATCGACAATTGCGAGCACGTTGTCGCGATGGCCGCGACGATCGTTGAGCGGATATCCGCGGACGTTCCTTCGGCGCGGATCATTGCGACCAGCCGCGAGCCGTTACGGACGCGGCACGAGCAGATTCATTTTCTCTCAGGATTGGCTTATCCGCACCAGACGACGACAATGTCCATCAGCGACGCGCTACAGTTTCCGGCAATCCAGCTGTTCATTTCAAAGGCGTACGGCTTAGGCGATATAAAGCCTACTGATGAATATGTCCGCAGTGTTGTTTCGATCTGCTCACGGCTGGACGGCTTGGCACTTGCCATCGAACTGGCCGCCGGTACGGCCAGTGTTCTTGCACCCTCTGCGCTCGATGACCTCTTCAGGGATGGCTTTGATACGATGAACCGGGGAGCAAGGGATGCACCCTTGCGCCACCAATCCTTGGAGGCGACGCTCGACTGGAGCTATCGGCTTCTTCCTGACCGTGAGGCGGTCTTGCTCGGTCTGCTTTCGGTATTTTCCGGCCGTTTCAACTCCGACGACGTGGAGGCGATGTATTTCGCCGGCGCCCTGGAGCCGATGACCGGGCGAGACGCACTGTCGCAGCTCGTGGCAAAGTCGCTGGTATCAGCGGAATACGACGGCGGGACTGTGCATTACAGACTTGCCGAAAGCACGGGTGCCTATGCCGCGCGGCGTCTTTCAGGTTCCCTCTACAGAGAGAAGGCAAGACGACATTTTGCCGTTCGAACAAAGGACAAGCTGCAGATTGCCGAACGGGATTGGTCGTCGCAGACATCTCGCGAATGGCTCGGCAAATATCGGAGGCAGATCGACGACGTTCGCGCGGCCATCGGTTGGGCGTTTGATCCCGCAGGCGATGCGGCTTTGGGTGTCGAATTGGTGGTCGCTGCCTTGCCGCTGTGGCAAGAACTATCGGCGTTTAGGGAAATGCTGGAGGCCATCGACCTTGCCGGGTCAAACAGCGCTGCCCTCATGGGGCTCGCGCCACTGGGCCGAGCCAAGCTCTCCACGGCTCGGGCCTGGGCCATGACACTGGCGCGCCACATGCACCCGCAAACCGATGATGCTTGGCGCGAAAGCATCTTTCATGCGAACGGGTCGCTCGACGCGGAATTTGAAATACGATCGGTGTGCGGACAGGCCGTTTTTCTGGCCTATTCCGGCCGGCCCCGCACGGCATTGCGCAGCATGAACGAGTTTGCGGCAGCAAAGGCTCTGGACTGGTCGACGGCGCCCGACGGCAAACGACTTTTAGCGCATATCAAGATCTATGCAGGCGAGTTCAATTCGGCATCGGCCGACCTGGAGGCGCTGATGGATGATTGGGGTCACCTGGAGGAAGGGCATGGCTTGTCCAGGTTCCAGGTCGATTTGCCTGCCGGTATTCGTTTCTCTCAGGCATTTCTGTCTTGGTTACAGGGTGATCCTGATCGTGCCTCCCGGCTGGCCGGTCAGGCGATCGATCGTGCCGCCGATCTCGATCACATGATCTCCTTGGGCAATGCAATTTCGCTTGCGGCCCTTCCGATCGCTTTCGTGGAGGGTGATCTCGAAACTGCTTCGCGGCTTCAGCACCAACTGGCCGACGTCAGCCGGCGAGAAAGCGTCGGCATTTACGAGGGGACAGCCAAGTTTTTCGCCGGTGCTATCCAGTCCTCTCGAGGTGAGCAGGCAGGCTTTACCCTGATGCAAGACAGTATCAACGGATTGCTTCGGGGGAACTGGCGTGCTCGCGTCCCCTTCTACCGGAGCCTGTTGGCGGAGGCATATCTTGCCGCAGGCGAACTGCAGCTTGCGGAGGATAGTCTGCGCGCCGTGCTTGCAGAAACTGGCATACGTGAAGAGCGTTGGTGGCATCCGGATCTTTGGCGCGTTGCGGGAATGATTGCAGCCGGAAACAGTCGGCCCGACAAGGCGATGCGCTATTTCCAGACGTCATTGGATCGTGCCCGCGCCATGGGTGCAGGTGCTGCTACCAAACGGACCCGGCTTGCCATCGATGCAACGGACTTTGGTTGACCTTGCTGCACTCACCCTGGGTTTGTGCTCAGTCTTTTCGTCGCAAGTCGAGGCGCTCCCGCAGTGACGCATTTTCCTGCTCAAGCTGAGCGACCTTGTCCAGAAGATGTCGCGACGCGGCCAAAAATTCGGCTTCGGTGTAACGCGGCACGATATGCTGCGGACAGTTCCAGTCGAACGCCTCGAGCTTCAACCTGAAAATGCGTTCAGCCTTGGCTCCATAAGCACCATCGGTGATGGCCTCGGTAAGTAGCGGATCGGCGTCAAGGGCCAGCTTCTCGGCACGGGCATAGATCTTCAGCCGGGTGCGCGCGGGGTAGTCGATCAGGAACAGGCATGTCCGGTCGTTTTCTGTCAGATTGCCGGTGGTGATATATTGGCGATTGCCGCGGTAATCGACGAAGGCGAGGGTGCGATCGTCGAGGACCTTGAGAAAGCCGGCAGGCCCGCCTCTATGCTGAACGTAAGGCCAGCCTGTTTCCGAAACGGAGGCCATGTAGAAGCTGTCGCGTTGTGCGATGAATGCAGTCTCCTGTGCCGTGAACCGGTCGAATTCGCGGTGTCCCTTGAAGTCGGACCAGAAATGATCCGCTCCCATTTCCGCTTGCGCCCTGCGAACTGAAGGCGTGATCGCGATATCCATGAAACCGTAACTCATATCATATCTCCCTAAAGTGTGGTCTGTTCGCAGGGCGTCGGATGCATAAAGTACTAGATTGCCTCTCTAGCGGCCTGCTGCGCGCGGGCATAGCTCTCGGCCACGGCGGCATAGTTCGGTGCGGCAAGTCCGTAGAGCTTGCCAAGCTCGGCAGCCTCGGGACGCGCCCAGGTGCGGTGAAGCTCAGACAGCAATGCATTGGTAGATGTCGGCTTGACGCCGCCCTGCACGAAGCGGGCAAGTGAAATCCGCGAGGCCATTTCGCTCGGATCCCCCGAGGCATCAAGCACCGCATAGACATCGTAGCCAGCAGCGCGGGCATCGAGCGCCGGAAACATCACACAGACACTGGTCCAGACGCCTGCCATGATGAGAGTTTTGCGGCCGGTTGCGCGAACGGTTGCGACGAAATCGTCATTGTCCCAGGCGTTTACTTCTCCCTTGCGCGGCACATAGTCGGCGTGCGGCGCCAATTCATGGATCTCGGGCATCAGTGGACCATTGGTGCCGGCAGGTTCCGAAGCAGTGGTGATCACCGGGATGTTCAAGAGAGTGGCGAGCCTGGCGATCATCTCCACATTCCGGCGCAGATCAGACACGGATATGTCCTTGACCGTCTGGAACAGCCCCGACTGGTGGTCGAGAAGCAGGATCAGCGCGTCGGAGGGATCGATGAGGGCTGCGCCGCCGCCGGTGGGAAGGACGCTCGGCTTGGATTTGCTGTTATACATGGTCATTTTCCTTTTCTTGGGTTCCAATTAACGGATCAGGTTTCGGGCGAGGAAGTCGTGCATGACCGGGATCATCTCGTCCGCCTTGTCCTCCAGGGCGAAATGTCCGGTATCAAAAAAATGAAGCTCGGCTTCGGGCAGGTCGCGGAGGAAGGCGCGTGCGCCTTCCGGCAGGAAGATGGGATCATTTTCGCCCCACAGGATCAGGGCCGGCGGCTGATGGGCGCGGAAATAGGAGTGGAAGTCGGGGTAGAGCCCGACATTGGTCCTATAGTCGTAGATGATGTCCAGCTGGATGTCCGTGCTGCCCGGGCGGTCGAGGAAGAATTGATCGTATAACCATGCCGCCGGATCGATCCGCGTCTCATCTTTTGTGCCAGTGAGATATTGGAAACGTGTCCCGTCAAGCGATAGAAAAGGCCGCAGCGCGTCGCGGTTTACCGGGCCGTTGTCGGCCCAGTAAGCCCGCGTCACTCCCCAGAAATCCCCCATGCCGTCTTCATAGGCGTTGCCGTTCTGGACGATCAGGGCGGTCACCCGATCCGGATGCGCGAGCGCCAGACGAAACCCGGTTGGCGCGCCATAATCCATGACATAGAGCGCGTAGCGTTCGGCGCCCAGCTGTTCGAGGAGACCGGCGATGACATCCGAGAAAGTGGCAAAGCTGTATTCGAATTCGCTGGAAGACGGCATTGCCGACAGACCGAACCCCGGGAGGTCGGGCGCAATCACATGATAGTGGTTGGCAAGCGCTGGGATGAGGTTGCGGTACATGTGCGAAGAGCTTGGAAAGCCGTGCAGCAACACTACGACCGGGGCGCCTTTCTCTCCAGCCTCGCGGTAGAAAATTTCCACGCCTTCAACGCTGGTGGTTCGGTGATGGGTGACGGGCCGGGTCATTGTCCGGCACCTTCGGTCGGCGTTGCGGCCAAGGCGGCGGCTGCGATGAACGCCGCGACGTCCTGCGGGTGCGACAGCATCGCGGCGTGACTGCTGTCGATCTCGGTGATCGCAGCACTCGCACGCTTTGCCATGCGGCGCTGCGCGCTAGGCGGCACCATCCTGTCGGCGGAAGCGACGAGATAGAAGCTGGGTTTGGTCTTCCAAGCTGCGTGGGTAAGGGGTGCTATGACCGCTGCAAGGCCCCAGGGCAGTTGCGCCGCCGCCATGAAGCGCGTGGTCGTGATGTCGACATCGGCGGCAAATGCTTCCGGAAAGCTGGCAGGATCGACAACGAGGTAGCCGTCCTGCGGCGGCAGCAACGGTGCCTTCGTTTCGCCGGGCTCTTCCGGAGCTTCGTTCAGAGCGGCGACGGATTCGCCCGCATCCGGCACGAAAGCCGCGATGTAGGCCAAAGCCTGGACTTTCGGGTTGACGCCAGCCTCGGTGATGACGGCTCCACCGTAGCTGTGGCCCACCAGGAGAACCGGGTGGCGAGCTGCGGCAATCAGGCGCTCGGTCACGGCAACGTCGCCTTCAAGCGAGGTCGTCGGGTGTTGAGCGACGAGCACTTCAAAGCCGCGGTCGACAAGTTCGCCATGGACCTGTTGCCATCCGGAGCCATCGACAAATGCGCCGTGCACGAGGACGATCGAGAGGGACGGCGCACCAGCTGTCTGGGTGCCCGAAACGGGATTGGTCATGATCTTTTCCTTTGATGGGGGAAGTTGCGGGGCCGCTGGCCCCGCGGAACGGATTGGCTATCGATCAGTTGCAAACCTTGCGGTCGAGGAAATCCCGGATGAGCGGCGCCATCACATCGAGCTTGTCTTCGAGGGCGAAATGGCCGCTATCGAGAATGTGCATCTCGGCATTCGGGAGATCGCGAAGATAGGGGTGCGCGCCAGGTTCCGGAAAGATCTTGTCGTTCTTGCCCCAGACGATCAGCGTTGGCGGCTGGTTGTCGCGGAAGAAGGCCTGGAATTGCGGGTAAAGCGGTACATTGCTGCCGTAGTCGCCCAGGAGATCCAGCTGGATGTCCTTGTTGCCCGGCCGGTCGAGCAAGGCCTGATCGACGACCCAGTTGTCGGGGCTGATATGTGAGACATCGCCCATTCCGTCGGTATACTGGAATTTCGTGGTTTCGAGCGTAACCAGACCGGCGAGCGCTTCCCGGCGTTCCGGCGTCTTCTCGGCCCAATAGGCCTTGATCGGATCCCAGAACGCGGCGAGGCCTTCGGTATAGGCGTTGCCATTCTGCACGATCAGGGTTTCAACCCGCTCGGGATGTTTGAGCGCGAGCCGGTATCCGATCGGTGCGCCGTAATCCATCACATACATGCTGTAGCGATCGGCGCCGACTTTTTCCGTCAGCTTGTCGACGACGTTGGTCAGGTTCTCGAATGTGTAGGAAAATTTGGTGTGGTCGGGCGCATCACTCTGACCGTAGCCGGGATAGTCAGGCGCGATCACGCGGTAGCGGTCTGCAAGTAGCGGAATGAGGTTGCGGAACATATGGGACGAGGTCGGAAATCCGTGCAGAAGCAGTAGCGCCGGTGCGTCTTTGGGGCCGGCTTCACGATAAAAGACTTTTACGCCATCTATCGTCATGTTTTTGTACTGAATGACGGGAACGGCTTTCGCGGCGATGACTGGGGTGTTCGGCACGCAGCGGGCTTCAGCCGCAACGGGAGAGATGGCCATGAGAAGTGCGACAGTGGCGAGCAGATGCTTTTTCATGATGCTTTCCTTTTCCAAATTGGGTGCCGATCCACATCAGCGCCTCTGGAAAAAGGACTAGCACCGCCGGTCCTCGGGCCTGGGATAAATAAGGGTAAAAAGTTGAACAGTTGGCCGTCAAAGCACTAACAATGAGCAGCGTGAATGGCTCGATCCAAACGAAAGCCGATCCGTTTAAGCAGCCTCATGGGAAGCTCTCCACGTCTGCGGTTCTTTAAACGACCGATAGCTTCGACGATCATAGAGAGTGTTTTTGCGGTAGAATCAGCGTGATAGGTTCTTCGGTTTGCCGGTTCTGGGTTCGATTCCTGTCAAGGCGTATGATGCGGAGTATGTCCAAATTGAAAGCGGTCGCAAACAATGAGGACTTGCTGCAACGTTGCATCTGCCTGCGCACCAGACCGGCTAGTGGCAAACCAGCAGTCACGACTTGACAACCTCACTCTGCATCTTGTCGCGATAAAGGGAACGGTAACGCGCCGGCGATTGGCCGATGGCGCGGCGGAAGCTGGCGGCAAAAGCGCTGTCGGATCCATAGCCGAGCGACTGTGCAATCCGTGGCAGTGGCTCGTTGCCACGCCGCAGCCGGGCGGCGGCAAGCCGCATCCTCCAGTTCGCGAGATAGTCGATCGGCGGTGCTCCGACGGTGGCACGAAATCTTTCGGCAAATCCGGAGCGGGACTGGCCGGCAAGAGACGCCAGTGCTTCTACCGTCCAGCGGCGCGATGGATCGGCGTGGATGGCCCGCAGTGCCGGCGCCAGACGAGCATCCGCAAGGCCGGCGAGCCAGCCGGGATGCTGTGATGTCTGGCGCGCCATATAGGCACGCAGGACATGGATAAACACCAGACGCAGCAGGTCGTTGCAGGCGACGCGAGCACCCGGTGCTACGCTGTTCCACTCCAGGTCCAACTGTTCGAGCAGCCAGCCAATCGGTCCGGCCTCTTCGTGGTCAATCACTACAACAGGCGGCAGGGCGTCGGTGAGGAGTGAGCCATCGACGGTATCGAGGTTGACGCTGCCGCCTAGGAGCACGAAATCCCGACCATCGCCCACTGAGACATCGAGATTACCCCCGGCGAATACCTCTGCCGCCGCTATCGGCGTCACGTTGGGATCGCTGCAAAGCGTAAACGCCTTGCCGCTGACCACAAGACAATCGCCGGCTTCAATGCGCAACGGTGCCTCTCCCTCCGAGATCAGCCAGGCAACGCCTTCACGGACTGCGTTGAACTTGAGGTAGCCCGGTGGTGGAAAAGCAACAGACCACGCGCCTCCGGCTGCAAAACGCACGGAGAACAGCGCACGCGCATCGATGGCGCTGAGCACGTCGGACAGGGGATCCTGGATGTTTTGGACGATCACGACAGAAATCCGGATCCTGCAGGCTGGGGACTCCGAGAAGCTACCCGATATAGGGGACGGACACCAGAGCCACAAATGAAGGAGTAACAACATGTCCGAACAGAAACCTATTGGATCTCGTTTCAGCGCATCCAGCACGGCACGCGAGGTCACCGAGGGTATCGACCTTTCCGGCAAGACGGCGATTGTCACCGGCGGCTATTCCGGTCTCGGCGTCGAGACGACGCGGGCGCTCGCTGGTGCCGGCGCTCGTGTCATCGTACCGGCTCGCAATCGCGAAAAGGCTGAACGCACACTTGCCGGTATCGACAATGTTGTTATCGAAGCGATGGATCTTGCGGATCCCGCATCGGTTGCCGCCTTTGTTGACAGGATCGTTGCGGCGGGCATGCCCATCTCAATCCTGGTCAACAGCGCCGGCATCATGGCGACGCCGCTTGCCCGGGATCAGGCTGGGCACGAGAGCCAGTTTGCCACCAATCATCTCGGCCATTTCCGGTTGGTTGCAGGCCTGTGGCCTGCGCTGGTCAAGGCTGGCAACGCGCGGGTGGTCTCTGTGTCATCGCGCGGCCATCAAATCGGTCCAGTCGATTTCGACGACATTGATTTCAAGGCTCGCCCTTATGACAAGTGGCAGGCCTATGGCCAGGCGAAGACGGCAAATGCTCTGTTTGCGCTTGAACTTGATCGGCTTGGAGCAGGGTGTGGCGTACGGTCATTTTCCTTGCACCCGGGCATCATCCTGACCGATCTCGCCCGCCATCTTACCGAAGACGAGATCAACTCTTTTGATGTCTACGATGAGGATGGCAATCGTCGAGTCGATCCATCGCGTGATCTCAAGACGCCGGAACAAGGGGCAGCAACAAGCGTCTGGGCAGCAACGCGACCCGAACTCAACGGTATTGGTGGCGTCTACTGCGAAGATTGCGAAGTCGCCCTGCCGCAGGCGGAGACGGATGGGACCAGAGGTGTGGCGCCTTGGGCCATGGATCCACAGGCTGCTGAACGGCTCTGGCTGCTTTCTGAGCATTTAACGGGCTTGTCAGTAGGTGATCGTCGAGGCTGAGCGCATATCGGCACACGAGTGATTTGCGGTGTTGTCAGGCGAGGCCTTCGGTCAGTCGAAGGCCTGCTACATCGTGGTCAGTCGGTTCCACGCAGGAGTAAAACAGCGGCTCACCTTCATAAACACTCTGAAGTGTTCGATCCGGATAATGCCTTCCGTGTCTGGGAGATGGCGACCGGGATGGTCGCATCTGCAGGTCGAAACACCCTGTCGGACCTCGACGGCCCGGCAGGGAGGTGCCTATGCGGTTGCACTGTTAGCGCGATCACGCCTTGGCTGCAACCGGAAGCCGGAATGGCGCTCCGAGACGATTGAACGCGTTCATCGCAGCGATCGTGATCGTCAGATCGACGAGGTCCTTCGGTTCGAAAGCTGCGGCTGCGGCGGCATAGGCCTCGTCCGAGGCGTGGGTCTGGCTGACATTCGTGACTTCTTCAGCCCAGGCCAGTGCTGCTCGTTCCTGGTCGCTAAACAGGTGAGGCACCTCATCCCAGACAGGAACAAGCGTGATCTTATCGACGGACATCGTCTTGCGCAGATCGCGACTATGCATGTCGATGCAATGGGCGCAGCCGTTGATCTGCGACACGCGCAGGAAGACGAGATGAATCAGCTCCTCAGGCAAGTTCGTTTTCTTGGTGACGTAGTGATGGACGCCGAAGAGCGCCTTGGCACCCTCGGGGGCGACTTCGGACCAGTTCATGCGGGACATTTTGTTTTCCTTTCTCGTGGACACGGTTCTCCGTTCGCCGGAGAAACCGTCGTTGCTTGTGCTAGGTGAGGGGGGTAGGTCTGGTAGGTAGCGCTACGGCTTTCGCGGCGTCGTCAGGGCGGTGTCATCGGTATCGACGACGAAGACGGCAAGCAGCTTCGCCGGCTCGGTCTTGCTGGCGTTGGCGCTGACGTCGTGGCGGTCGCCCGGCAGCTCGGTGAAGTTCTGCCCGGCGATGAAGGTCTTCGTCTCGCCACCGTTCACGGCGCTTTGGATGGCGCCTTCGAGAACCGTCGCATAGATCAAGGCGGATTTTGCATGCGTATGAGCGGAACTGTAGCCGCCGGGGCCGTACTCGACGAGGACGCCCTTCACGCTCTTTCCGGGAACGTCCGGGAGGGGATGCTCGTAAACCAGCGTCACCTTCGCGTCCTTCGTGTCATATGCAAGTCCAGGCTTGGCAACGTCATGAGCGGAAGCTGTGGCCAGAGAGACCGCAAGGGCTGAAGCGGCATGGAGGATGGTCTTCATGATTGTTTCCCTCCTATGTTCTGAGCCACTCGGCGATCGTGATCGCACCCTTGACGTAGTCTCCGTCGGGAACCAGTGAGCCGGCGACAACGGGAGCGCCGAAGTAGTCAACGGCGGCGTCGGCGTTGACCGGGCGAGCGTCGCCCTTGGCGTCGAGATAGGTCCCGATGAAGGATTCGAACGGTCCCCGTTCGGGCCCGGCAAGATCGACGGATCCGTTCTTCGGCTCCCCGAGCGCGGCTTCCACCAAAGCAGCGGCGACGTCGTCGGCCGCGATCGGCTGGAAGTCGATATCCGGGACTTTCACTGCGCCGTCGGCCGAGTAGGCGCCCACCAGTGTCTCCGTGAATTCGTGGAACTGTGTCGCGCGCACAATGGTGTAGGCCTGGCCCGATGCTGCGACGGCGTATTCTTGGGCGAGTTTGCCGGCCATGTATGAGTTCGCGGCGAGGCGGTCCGCGTTGACGATCGAGAGGACGACGTGATGGCGCACGCCCGCGGCTTGTTCGGCACGTGTCAGGTTTCGGCTCGACTTGTCGAAGAAGTCGGTGATGACGGCCTTATCGAAAGACATCATGTTCGACACGTCGATGACGGCGTCGGCGCCCGCAAGCGCCTCGGCCAGTCCTTCGCCCGTGTAGGCATTAATCCCGTTGCGGGAGCTTGCGACGACGGCTTCGTGGCCGGCGTCCTGTAGCAGCTTCACTGCCTTCGAGCCGATCAGGCCCGTGCCGCCGATGACGACGACCTTTTTCATCTTGGTCATGGTGCTATCTCCTATGACGAGGCGCGATTGCCCGTCTTGCGTTCGTGGAGTTCAAGGAAGGCGCATCCCCGGGCGGCGATGCCACCGTCGTCGGCTGCACCAAGGTCCGCCAGAAGGTCCGCGACGGACACCTTGGCGAGTTCTGCGCGATAGGCCTTCTCGGCTTTCAGCATCGCGGCGTTGATTTGGCAGGGCTTAGTGAAGTAGCGCGCCGGAAGTGGATTCGGCCCGCGCTGGCGGATCTCGGCGCACCGGAAGGCGGGCGCTGGTCCTTCGACCGCGAGGACGATGTCGAGCATCGTGATGTCCTTTGGCGCCTTGGCCAGCCGATATCCACCCTTCGGACCCGGCGTCGTTGCGACGATCCCGGCGCCGGAAAGCGCCTGCAGATGCTTGAGGAGGTAGCTCGTCGATACGCCGTGGAGTTCAGCCAGTGCTGCCGCCGACAGGACGCCGTCTTCGGACAGCCCCGCCAGGAATGCCGTGCAGTGAATGGCCTGCTCGACGCCTTCGCTCAGTTTCATGGTGCATCTCCTAATCGTGGATATAAAATATCCACGATTAACTTCGATGTCAATCCGGGATCACGTAGACCGCTCAAAATTCGGAATATGACAGAAAACCGCGCTCCGGCGGCCGGGGCCTGCCATAGTCAGGAAGCTCGCACTCTCATCGACGCCCGAACATGTTGCACTTGCCCCGGAATATCCCCGCCGCATGGTGGGAATTTAATTATTGACTGATCAATCAATAATTGGTACGTCGTCCGCATGGCAAGACCGAGAGAATTTGACCGCGACGCAGCGTTGGAGAAAGCCCTGAGGGTGTTCTGGGCAAAGGGATTTGCCGCGACCTCTACCGATGATCTGCGTGTGGCGATGGGCATCGGCAGACAAAGCCTCTACGGCGCCTTTGGCGACAAACGTACTCTTTATCTGGAAGCGCTGGATACCTATCAGCAACGGACAAACACTGGGCATGTCATGAGGTTGAGCGGCCCGACATCGCCTATAAAAGGCATCGAAGACCTGCTTTCCGGTCTTGTGTCGGAAGACGATTGCGAGCGGGCGCTGGGGTGCATGGGGGTTGGATCAGTTGGCGAGTTTGGCGTGACAGACCCGGACCTTAATTCGCGCCGCAACTCTGCCAGTGCGGCGTTAGGTCGACGCATATTGGAGAGAGTGTTGGAGGGCCAGCGTTCGGGGGAAATCAATCCCGTTCTCGACGCTGAAGAAACTACCGCGTTCATTCTGATGACGATGACCGGCCTGCAGGTGGCTGCGCGTGGCGGCGCAAAAGCTCTCGATCTGAAGGCGATGGCACGATTTGCAACACAGCGTCTAAAACCATAACGCGGCCTCCGCAACAAGGAGGCTTTTGATTTGCTCAATTATGGACTGATCTGTCAATAAAAGGAGAATCCCATGACAATCGACGAACGAAAGACCGCCCTCGTATTTGGAGGTGCCCGTGGTATCGGCGCGGCTGCGGTCGAAAGACTTTCAAAAGACGGCTACGATGTCGCCTTCACATATGTTTCGCGACCGGACAGCGCACAGGCGCTCGTGAACGAGATCGAGAAGAGTGGGCGCCGCGCGGTGGCCATCCAGGCCAATAGCGCAGATGCTGCCGCCATTCGTGGCGCGGTGGCAAAGACTGTCGACATCTTCGGGCCAATCGACGCCGTCGTTGTCAATGCAGGGATTTTGCGGCTCAACAGGGTGGATGCTGTCACTCTCGAAGAGCTCGATCTAATGATCGACATCAACATCCGCGGCGTTTTCTTGTCCATCCAGTCCACAGTGCCGCACATGAAGGATGGCGGCCGCGTCATAACGATCGGGTCGAACACGGCGGAACGGACTGGAATGGCGGGAGCAAGCGTCTACCAATTCTCCAAGGCTGCGGTCGCAGCGATGGTGAAAGGCTTGGCCCTTGATCTGGCTCCGCGGCGCATCACCGTCAACAACATCCAACCTGGTCCAACGGACACTGACATGAACGCCGGCGCCATTGAGATGTTGTCTGACCGCAGCCCCTTGAAGCGCGTTGCCGACCCCAAAGAAATTGCGGGAATGGTGGCCTATCTTACGGGTCCCGACACGTCTTTCATGACAGGATCGAGCCTGACAATCGACGGAGGCTGGACGCTGTAAATTCAGCGCTCCAGGGGTAGGGCTGTTCACAGCGGCCCTCTCCACCACTCCGGCATCTTTCCTCGTGCAAAAGTCTGCTGGGCAAAACTCACCGGCGGTCGATCTTTTGGCTTATCGCGATGCAATTCGCGAGTTCCACTCAGTCCAAGAGCTCCCCGCGTATCCGGCATCACCCATGAAAATCGTCAAGAACAATCTTGCCGAACACTCCGCCGGCTTCCATCCGGCGATCGGCATCCGATGTAGCTGAGAGCGGATACAGTGCCCCGACAACGGGCTGAAGTTCTTTGCCCATCATTGGCAGCACATCGTCCCTGAACCGGCGGATCATAGCTCTCTTTTCTGAGCGAGATCTGGATTTCATGGCCGTGCCCAGCAATTGCAAGTGATTGTGAAGGACAGTCCCGAGCGGAATGATGGCGTTGTCATCTCGCCCCAACAGGCCCACTTGGACAAGCCGACCACCAGGAGCAAGACTACGAATGTTGCGGACGAGGTAGGACCCGCCGACAAAGTCGATGATCAGATCGACCCCACAGGATGCCGTCGCATCGACGACCTCCGCCTCGAAGTCCGACCGCTGATAATCGAACACGGCTTCGGCGCCCTGCGAAAGCACGTTCCCGATGTTGCCCGCCAAAGCGGTGGCTAGCTCGGTTGCTCCTGCCGCTTTGGCGGGCTGGACTGCCGCCGATCCGAAGCCGCCTGCAGCAGCATGAATGAGAACGGTCTCGCTTTTTTGCGGTTTGTCCGAGATGTGCAAGAGGCTCCCAGCCCGTGACGAAGCTTTCCATGACTGCGGCCGCCTCGATGAAGGACATCCCGGTCGGAATGGCAGCCGCCATCCCGCTATCGAGCCGCGCACACTGGGCATAGGCCCCGCCGCCGACATCCCCATGACACGGTCGCCGACGGCAAAGCCGGTTACTTCGTTTCCGACGGCTGTCACTTCTCCCAGCGACCTCAAGGCGGAGGAATGGGGTTGCTATGTCTGATCGCAATCCCGATTGCAACGAGCATCATTCCGCCCGCCAGCAGGAAGGTCAACCGCATTCCGGAGGCGATGGCCGACGCGGTTGCGCGTGCGAACTCTTCCATCCCCACGCCGAAGGCAAAGACCGCCCCCATGGCAGACGCACCGGCAATCAAACCGATATTGCGCGACAGGCTGATCAAGCCCGACACCGTGCCGCGGCGGTCCTTGGAGACCTCGGCCAGGGCGGCGGTGTTGTTGGCGGCCTGGAAGAGTTGATAGCCGGGCGTCAGCACGATGATGGAGATCACATAACCGGTGACGCCAATCCGATTTGGCAGAAGCGCCAGCAGGAACGATCCGGCGGCCAGCAGGGCAAGGCCGATGGCGAGGATGCGGCCACTGCCCCAAGCGTCGACCATCCGCCCGGACGGAACGCCGCTGAAGATGGAAATGACCGGGCCGACCGCCATGACGAAGCCGACCTGTGTCGCCGTAAGGCCTAGTGCGATGACGAGATAGAAGGGACCGACCACGAGCGTCGTCATCATGACCGCAGCGACCACGATATTGACGAGGAGATTGGTAACAAGGTTCCGGGTCATGACCGACCAAAGGGTGACAGACAGCGCCTTTGCCTTGGCAGGACCGGCCGGAAGCAGCCTGATTGCCAGCACTAGGGCCAGAACCGCCAGCGGCACCTGCACCCAGAAGATGCCGCGCCATCCCGCGACCGGTATCAGCAGCCCGCCGAGCGAAGGGCCGAGCGCGGTGCCCAGCGCCGACACCGTGCCGAGCAGGCCCATGGCGCGTCCGACACGCGCTTCGTTTGCGGTCTGGCGCATCAGCGCCATGGCGAGCGTCATCAGGAATGCCGCGCCTACGCCCTGAAGCGCCCGCGCGCCGATCAGCAACGACAGGTTCGGTGCAATGGCGCACAGCAGTGAGGCGATGGCAAATACGGCGAGACCGACCACCAGCATCGGCTTCAGCCCGCGGCTGTCCCCAAGTCGACCTGCGATCACCACGGACACGGTCATGGCTGCGAGATAGGCCACGACCACCGCCTGAACCTGCAAAAATGGTGCGGCGAAGGCGTCAACCAGCGCCGGCAGTGCGATATTGGCGATGCTAGTGCCGAGCGAGGCCAGCAGCATCGCGAGCGCCAATGTGACCGTTATTCCGGTTTTTTCCTTTTCCAATGCGAATGATTTTGTCTGTTCCACCGTCTCACCTACTTGCTTCGATATTCGTTCGAGAGCAGGCTGCCACTTCAAGCCGACTTGAGGTCAAGCATGAAATTTCTGGATATTGGAGAGGTCGCGGCAAAGAGTGGGATGAAGCCCTCGGCGCTGCGCTATTACGAGGAAGCCGGACTGATTTCCTCAATTTCCCGCCATGGATTGCGGCGACAGTTTCCGCCTGAAGTGCTGTTGCAGCTTAAACTGATTGCAATGGGCAAATCGGCGGGCTTTTCGCTCGAGGAGATCGGTGGGATGTTCAGCAAGAACGGAACGCCAAACATCTCGCGTGACGTGATCCACGCCAAGGCCGACGAAATTGACCAAAAAATCCGCGAACTGACGGCGCTACGCGCTACGCTCCGCCATGTCGCCGATTGCCCGGCGCCCTCCCATATGGAGTGTCCTACGTTTCGGCGGCTTGTGGATGTGGCGGGCAAACGAGGCGGGAAACACGGGAAGATGAAAAAGCCGAACCGAAGCAGGAGCTCTCAATAACCAAAACCATCCGGCGGTGACACCGCCCTTATGCTCCAGATAAACCATCGTGAAAGCTTCGATATCGACATTTTCGTCAATGATCCGCAGGTCCTCCCATATCTGAACCCGACAACACAGGGCTATACCCTGCAGGTGAATCCACAGACATCCATAGAGAGCCAGACGTTAAGCGCTTTAGACGTCGTGTAAAGCTGGGTAAATTGTAGGGGTGGCGAAGTTCATCTTGACCGGGGAAGAGAAACAGCAGCAGCTTCCATCCAATAGCGACGATGGGCGGTTAAATCACCGCCCTAGAATCTCGGGAACTCGCAGGGATCACGATTTCCACGCGTAGTCCACCTGACGGCGTATTGGTGGCCGTTGCGCAACCGCCATGCCATTCGGCAGCGCGGCGGGTGATGGCGAGGCCGAGGCCAAAGCCCGAGCGCGTCGTGACGGTGGAGCTCTGTGAGAACGGTTGGAAAATAGCGTCTAGTTCCGCGTCCGGTACGCCAGGTCCCGCATCCTGGATGGAGAGTGAAAGTTGCTGACCGTGTACTTCCGAAGTGACGAGAACAGATGTCTTGTCTCTTGTGTAGGCAATTGCATTGCGGATTACGTTTTCTAGCGCCCGGTAAATCAATTCACCGTTGACGGAAGCAACGAATGTGTCGACGCCTTCATATTGAACCGTAATATCGCGTGACTGACCTTCGAAACTCGCATCCTCGACAATCTCCCTCACGAGATCGACAACATCCAGCGTTTGTCGATCAAAGCGCGGAGCGTTTCGTTCCGAAAGCCTCGCCAGAGTTAGAATTCCCCCGACCAATTCATCTAAGCGTTCGACTTCTCTTCCCATTCGCTCGATCATTGCGGTCAACCGCGCCGGGTTTTGTTGCAAGACGCCGATAGCCGCCTGTAATCTTGAAAGGGGTGAACGTATCTCGTGAGAGACATCGTGAAACAACTGTTGCTGTGCAATCTGGAGTTCCTGAAGGCGTGCTGCCGTAATGTCGAGGTCGTGCGCCAGAGAGGCAACTTCGTCGCGCTTGCTGCCAATTGTATGCGCTATTCGAACATCGAGTTGGCCATTGGCTATGGCTCGCAACCCGTATCGAAGCTGCTCCACGGGGGTGATAAAGTACCGGGCGAGCCAGTAGGCAGCTGCCGCCGCTGCCATGAGGGCGGCTAACCACGGCACTGTCCGCGGCCAGGTTTTTGAAATAACACCCTGGGGCGAGCCGGCGATCTGAACCTCGTAGCAATTCCCGTCGCTCACCGCGTTCACAATTAGATCATGTCCCGCCTTAACCCCACAGTCGAATGCTGGACCAACCGGGCTGATGCGAATGGATAATTCGCGACCGGTACGCTGCATGGCTGGCACCAGCTTCTTTGCAGCGTCATATCCATCTGATTGCAGGACCTGGGCCGTTGTTTCCAGGGCAAGCTTGTGTTCGCGGTTGGCGACTTCTTCTTCAAAAGGGGATTGGAACATGGTGCTAATTGCAAACAGCAGTGCTATCGACCCTGCCATGGCAAGCCAGACCACGCTGAAAAATTTCCAGAATAGTCGATGCATCACTAGCCCTCTAACAGCTGATAGCCGCGGCCTCTTACAGCCTGAATCCACGGCTGCCCGTCTTCGCGGGTTCCGAGCTTTTGGCGGATACTGCTGATATGGACATCGATGCGGCGATCAAATGCGGTCAGTGGCTTGCCGAAGGCGCGCAACGAGATATCCTGTTTGGAAACCAACTGGCCGGAAGAACGGACAAGCACCTCGAGCAGACTGAACTCGGTGCCGGTCAGTTCGAGCTGGGTACCGGACCACTCGGCTCTACGGGTTGAAGGATATAGCGTCAGCGCGCCCGTTTTCAGCACCTCCAGCCCACCATCCCGTTCGCTTCGGCTAGATCGACGAAGAATCGCGCGGATTCGAGCGGCCAGTTCTCCCGGCGAACAGGGTTTGGCGACATAGTCGTCCGCGCCAAGATTAAGCCCGGAAATACGATCAATGTCATCACCGCGGGCCGTCAACATCAGAACCGGGACATCGCTAACCTGCCGGATTTTCCGCAACACATCGAGGCCGTTCATACGGGGCATCATGATGTCGAGGACAATAAGATCGACCGGTGTCGTTGTTGCTGCAACGACACCGGTTCTGCCGTCGTCTGTGGTGTCAACCGCGAACCCTTCTTCGGTCAGGTATTCGCAGAGCAGATTTGTAAGCTCGATGTCATCATCGATTAAAAGCACCTTAGGCATGTCTTGCATCCGTCGCGTCGATGCTTGAATTGTTTAAGGCATGACGCCCGTAAATACAGCAGTTTTACATAACTTAACACGTTCTTGACCGACATTAACATCGCGATCCCTATAGTGCAGCCGACAGCTTAAAGGCAGCCCGGATCATGCGTATAGTCTTCTTTTCAGGTTCCGTCCTCGCCACGTTGGCGGTACTCAGCGGTTGTACCGCCCTTGGCACCCTCAAACCTTCAAATTCTGTCGTCTCAGCCTATTGGCACGCGACGTTGCCGCATGGAGGACGCCCTACTGATCTCGTCGCGTGGTGGGCAAGCTTTAAAGATCCTTCGCTGACGAAATTGCTAACACTGGCGGAACGGGAAAATCCGACCGTTCAAGAAGCCGTCGGCAATATCGACAAGGCGCGTGCGACGCTGGATAGCGCACGTGCGGGCCTCTTCCCGTCGCTGGATGGATCTGCCTCTGCATTGCGCGAGGGCAACAATGGCGATGACCTCAATAAGATTGTAGCCGGAACGAACAAAAGTGGTGGTCTCGACGCAGCCTGGGAACTTGATTTGTTCGGCAAGACTAAGAAAGAAACACAGGCTGCGGCTTCGAGAGCCAGAGGCAAGGTCTGGTCATGGCATGACGCACGGATTTCCGTCGCAGCCGAGGTCGGTGATTACTACGTCCAGTATCGCGCGTGTCGCCAGTTGGAAAAGCTTTACCGCGACGAGCTCGCGTCGCAGAAAGAGACACTGCGCGCCACTGAAAAGTCAGCACAGTCCGGCTTCACGTCAACTGCCGATTTGGCGCTCTCCCGCGCAAGTGCGGCGACATCCTCGTCAAATTTGACCGCCCAACGTGGTGACTGCGAAATCATCATCAAGTCACTGGTCCAACTGACTGCTACCGATGAAGTGGTGATCAGAAAATTGCTGGACCAGGGGAAAAGTAGCATTCCACAGCCTTCATCGTTGCGGATCGCCTCTGTACCGGCGGACGTTTTGAGGCAACGGCCTGACGTCAATGCGCTGGAAGCTGAGGTCGCAGCAACGGTTTCGGATGTTGGCGCGGCAAAGGCCGACCTCTATCCAAGTCTCAGCTTGAGTGGATCCATTTCAATCAGCGAATCCACCGTAACCGGCAGATCGATACCGTGGTCCTTTGGTCCTGCATTGTCGATACCGCTCTTTGATGGCGGCACCAAAAGGGCTGCCGTCAGAAGTGCAGTGGCGGATTACGATGTTGCTGTCGCAAGTTACAAGTCCGGCGTCTTGACGGCTGTCGCAGACGTGGAAACAGCCCTCATTCGCGTCAACACGGCTTTGAAGCGTATCGGCGATGCCAAGATGGCCGCTGATAACTATCAAAGCTATTTCCGCTCGGTCGATGAGAATTGGAAATCTGGTGGCGTCAGCATCCTCGACCGGGAAGAGGCGCGTCGCTCGGCACAGTCTGCCGCCATCACCCTCATCGAAATCAGGCGCGACGCGGTCCGATACTGGATCGCGCTCTACAAGTCCCTGGGAGGCGGTTGGTCCGCTCCGGCTGGCGTCTCGAATACCCTTATGACTGGAACACACTGATGCGTAGATCCGCTTTTTCCTCTCTCGCCATGGCCCTTGCCGTAACTTTCATGCCGCAGTCGGCCCGTAGCGAAGACGCCGCACAGACCGACTCTCAAGCTGCAGCTTTGACCGTGAGCGTCTCCAACCCCCAGCTCTTGAACTGGCCGGTGACTATTCCTGCGAGTGGTCGACTTGCCGCATGGGATGAAGCGGTCATCGCCGCTGAGGTTAGCGGCTTTAAAATCATCGACGTCAAAGCAGATATCGGTGCGACGGTTAAAAAGGGAGACCTGCTGGTGCAGTTCTCCGCTGATACGGCGCAGGCGGATTTGGAACAGCAGCAAGCGACGGTCGAAAAGCAGGAAGCGGCGCTCGATCAAGCGGTTGCGGATGCGGATCGCGCCCGAGGACTGACGGGGTCCGGTGCATTGTCGAAGCAGCAAACGACAGAGTATCTGATCAGCGAGCGCAAGGCGAAAGCCGACGTCCTCTCTGCGAAAGCTGCGTTGGCATCTTCGCAACTGACACTGGACCGGACAAAGGTTTACGCCGTCGATGACGGGATCATATCTGCGCGTTCTGCATCTCTCGGTAACGTCGTGAATGCCGGTGACGAACTGTTCAAGCTCATCCGGCAAAGCAGGGTCGAATGGCAAGCGGAGTTGCCGGTAAAGCGGTTGGCCGAAGTAAAGCAAGAAACGAAAGCAGTTATACCGACCCCTGACGGCAATATTAGTGGCAAGGTTAGGTTGGTTTCACCCACTACGTCGACAAATAATGGTCGGGTCACGGTTTACGTGACCCTCCAGCCCGAGGCAGGAATGCAAACCCCGAAGACCGGCATACTCGCCAGCGGCTACTTCGAGTTCGACCACGCCGATGCGCTGACAGTGCCAGCGACAGCCGTCACGCTCCGGGACGGGTTTTCCTATGTCTTCATTTTGAATGAGGCTGAGAAGGTGACCGTTGCCCGGAAGCGCGTCGAGACAGGTCGCCGACAGGGCGACCGTGTCGAGATTGTTTCTGGTATCGAAAAGGCGGACAAAGTCGTCACAGCAGGTGGTGCTTTCCTCGCAGATGGCTCGGTTGTGCGAGTGTCCGACGGCACCACGATTGCCAAAAAGGAGGAAGCAAAGTGAATTTCTCCTCATGGTCCATCCGCAATCCCGTCCCGCCCGTTCTGCTTTTCGTCCTGTTGACCGCCTGTGGTCTGTGGGCTTTCAATCGCCTCGACGTCCAGAATTTCCCCGATATGGACCTTCCAACGATCGAGATCAGTGCTTCGCTGGATGGGGCGTCAGCGTCTCAGCTCGAAACGGAAGTGGCTCGCAAGATCGAGGATGAACTGACGGGCCTTTCCAAGCTGGACTCCGTCACAACAACGATCACGGATGGTTCTGTTAGCATCTCGGTTGCCTTCCAGGTTGGAAAGGACACCCAGGAAGCACTGGATGAGGTCAAGAGTGCTGTCGACGAGGCAAAGAGCGACCTGCCGGAAGAAATGAACGCGCCGACCGTTTCGAAACAGTCGTTGAACGCCTCGCCACTCATCACCTATGTCGTGCATTCAGACAAATTGGATTCTGCTGAGCTTTCTTGGTTCATCGACAACGATCTGTCGCGGGCGCTGATGGCTGTGGACGGTGTTGGTGAAGTCAGTCGCCTTGGCGGGGTCGATAGAGAAGTCAGGGTAGAGCTCAACGCAAATCTCCTTGATGGCCTTGGTTTGACCGCGAATGATGTCAACAGCCAGGTCGAAGCGGTGCAGTCCGATCTGTCTGGTGGCAAGGGCAGAATCGGCGGCGAAAGTCAGTCTGTCCGGACGCTTGCAACGGCAAACAGTGTAGAACAGCTCCGATCATTGCCCATACCCTTACCTGCCGGGAGTTGGGTTCGACTGGACGAACTCGGAACGGTAACAGATACCCACAACGATCTTACCTCACTTGCCTACCTGAATGGCAAACCCGCGATTGCCGCTCAGATCAAGCGTTCAAAAGGCTATTCTGATACGGCGGTTACCGAGAAAGTTCGCGACGCGATGACGGTATTTGCTGCGGCCAATCCGGGCGTGACAATCGAAGAAGCCTACAACACCATCGTACCCACCGAGCAAAACTACGAATCCTCGATGCACATGGTCTATGAGGGCGCGCTCATCGCCGTTTTCGTCGTGTGGCTGTTTCTGCGCGACTGGCGTGCGACGCTTCTCGCGGCTGTTGCCTTGCCGCTGTCGATCATACCGACTTTTCTCGTGATGTACCTGCTTGGCTATACGTTGAACACAATTACACTGCTGGCGATTTCACTTGTGGTCGGGATTCTTGTGGATGACGCCATTGTCGAGATAGAAAATATCGAGCGACACCTCAACATGGGTAAAAGCCCCTTCGAGGCGGCGATGGAGGCAGCTGACGAAATCGGCATGGCTGTTATTGCCACGACGTTTACCTTGGTCGCGGTCTTCCTTCCAACAGCTTTCATGGGCGGCATTCCGGGCATCATTTTCAAGCAGTTCGGTATTACTGCGTCAGTTGCCGTTCTCGCCTCGCTTCTGGTTGCGCGATTGCTAACGCCAATGATGGCAGCGTATATGATGAAGGCCAGTGGCAAGACACACGAAGAGGACGGCCGCCTGATGCGGAGCTACCTCTGGCTGGTAAAGGGTGCGTTGCGCCGCCGCTGGATTCCAGTGCTTGGGACGGTCGGGTTTCTGGCATTCACGATCCTTCTGTTGTCTCATTTGTCGACGGGCTTTTTCCCGGCCTCCGATGACAGTCAAACGCAAATTACCCTCACCACGCCATATGGATCGACGATTGAAGCGACTGACGAGGCGGCGCGAAAAGCATCCGAAATCATCGCAGGCGTAGACCACGTCGCCTCGGTGTTTCAGGCAACCGGAACAGCGTCCACGGGCGGGATGAACAGTACGTCAAATTCAAGCACTAACAGTGCGACAATCGTCGTCAATCTAACGCCGATTGACGACCGGGATATAAAGCAGTCGGAGATCGAAAATGATTTGCGAAAAGCCTTGGAGCTGTTGCCCGGCGTTCGCCTGGAAATAGGCTCCGGAGGCAATGGGACAAAGCTCACGCTGACGCTTGCAGGCGACAATTCTGACCTTCTTGAACAGGCGGCGGCAAGCCTTGAAACTGATTTGCGCACGCTTCCTGGGATCGGCAATGTCACTTCATCCGCGGCCATGCAGACTCCGGAGGTCACCATAAAACCCGACCTTGCGCAGGCGGCCTCTCTTGGTGTGACGTCCAAGGCCATCGCCGAAGCCATTCGCGTGGCGACTGCTGGTGCGTATGATACAGCTCTGTCGAAGCTTAATCTGCCCGAACGCCAGGTCGCCATTCGCGTGATGCTCGACACCGCAAGCCGTCAGTCGTTGGATGCTATCTCGCTGATCCCAGTCGATGGTAAAGAAAGCAAGATCTCGCTGGGTGCTATCGCCGACATCTCGATTGGCTCCAGCCCCAGTCAGATCGATCGGCTTGACCGATCGCGCAACGTCTCGCTGACTGTCGAGTTAAATGGCAGGAACCTTTCCGACGTGACCGCAGAAGCCGCACAGTTGCCCGGCTATAAAAACCTGCCGCAGGGCGTGAAGTTCGTGGAGCAGGGCGAATTAAAACGTCAGAGTGAGCTGTTCAGTAGTTTCGGCACATCCATGGCGATCGGCATTTTCTGTATCTATGCCGTTCTGGTCCTTCTGTTTCATGATTTCCTCCAGCCTGTGACTATTTTGATGACTCTGCCGCTGGCGCTTGGCGGCGCTCTGCTGCCCTTGGTGCTGACAGGTACGAGCTTTTCAATGCCTGCTGTTATCGGTCTGATCCTACTGATGGGAATTGTCTCGAAAAACTCGATCCTTCTCGTGGAGTACGCCATTGAGGCACGACGTGCCGGCATGTCTCGCTACGACGCTCTTGTCGATGCCTGCCACAAGCGAGTACGACCCATTATCATGACCACCATCGCTATGGCCGGCGGCATGCTGCCCGCAGCATTGAGTCTCGTCTCGGGAGACTCAAGCTTTCGCCAACCCATGGGTATCGTTGTCATAGGCGGATTGATTACCTCCACCTTCCTAAGCCTTCTGGTCATTCCTGTGGTCTTCACTTTCCTGGATGACGCGCTTGTATGGCTCAAGGCGAGGATCGGAGGGGGCGAAACCAAGCAGGCAGAGGGATTTTCCACGCCACAAGTCTAACGCGTGCAGGACCTGCCGGGGACACCGGCTCTACATTGGGTCGCTGACATCTGCGCCCGACCGATGACGATACAGCGAATAACCCTAGATTTGCAGACACCTTCTTTCCCAATCCATGAGGAAATCGAATTTCAGCGAAGAGTTTAAGCGTGACGCGGTGCGTCAGATCACAGAGCGAGGCTATCCGGTTGCGGAGGTTTCGCAGCGGCTCGGCGTCAGTCAGCATTCGCTTTACGAATGGAAGAAGAGTTTGCTTCGTTGAACGTCAAGGCAGCGACGAGGCTGATGAGATCAAGCGGCTGAAGAAGGAACTGGCTCGCGCCACCGAGGAGCGCGACATCCTAAATGTCAATCGAACGCAGGCCGCGAACCGGCTCCCCACTATCATCGAACTCACGTCGCACTCTGTAGCCGTAAAAGATACCGCCTGGCACCCGCCCCTGTTTGGCAATGGTCTTCATGCCTGCGCGCACGCGGTAGCGAACTTGTTCGAGCACTTCCTGCCTGAGAACCGCCCTCAATCCAAGTTCCATCGATGACACCGCCGCGGCGCCGTGAACCTTCCATAAATCAACATCATGAAACTGCAGGATCTTGAGAATTTGGGCACTGTGCTCAACGTCGCGGGAAAGGCGATCAAGAGTAAGGCAGAGAAACACGCTATAGGCGCCGGTCTTCGCCACCGCCAAAGCGGCCTGGAGCCCAGGCCGCGTCTCGAAAGACGAACCGCTTACATAGGCGTCGACGAAAGTTTCGGCCAAATGCCAGCCTTGTTGCGGAACGAATTGCTTTCCGAGATCGGGCTGGGTTTCGATCCAAGCGAGATCTTGTTGATCTGTTGCATAACGCGTGTAAACCACGATTCTCTTGAGGACATGCATAATGACCGATCTGCCTATTTGTGTCGCGATCACCATGGTAGAGATCGAATATGGGATTCGGGGTTTTCATTCACCGCACAGATTCGATCTACGACGACAGTCCGGCTGAGCAATATCAGTTTCCGAGCCAGTATCTTGGCCGCGTCCAAGCCTGCGTTGGAGATTGGGTCATATACTACGAGCCTCGAAAGGTTGCGGCGACGCGCGGATATTTCGCGGTCGCCAAGGTCGCACAGGTCATTCCAGACCCCAAAGCGTCCGGTATGCATCTGGCTCTGATCGAACCCGGCAGCTATCTCGATTTCGTCAACGCTGTTCCTTTCAGCGGGCCAGATGGCGTGATCGAGCGGGGAGTGCTCAACGACGCGGGGCGAATTTCGGGAAGGGCGCAAGCAGCCGTGCGGCCGATCTCAGCCGCAGACTTCAATCGTATCTTGTCAATTGGCCTGGCAGAGGATCAACCGGAACTGCCGCGATCGGGCGAGGCAATAGACACGCCAACTGGCGCCGGATTCTCGGGCGGCATTCAAGCTCCATTTATGTTCGAAGAGGAAAGGGTGCGGGTCACACAGCTTTCATCGCGTATCGTTCGCGATCGCCTGTTTCGCCGACTGATCTTGCAGGCCTACGACAAACGATGCGCGATAACAGGCTTGAAGCTGATCAATGGCGGCGGCCGCGCGGAGGTTGATGCCGCCCATATTCGCCCGGTTGAAGCGGACGGCCCGGATATTCTGTCGAATGGCATCGCGCTCTCTGGCACGGCACACTGGATGTTCGATCGCGGCCTTATCGGCTTGTCGGACGATCTTGAGGTCCTGGTTTCGCGTCAAGCGAACGACCGCGGCAGCATCCAAGGTCTTATCAACAAGACCGGAAGAGCGATCGTACCGGCAGGTGTTCACGAACGCCCGCATCCACAATTTCTGAGATGGCATCGCGAGAATACCTTTAAGCAATAACGCGCCAACGGCTCAAATCCGTTCAAGTGCTTGATGGGACACATTCATTGCGGCTCGCAAGGTATCGTTGATGCGCTCTTGCCAGCTCGGAACGTCCGCCTGAAAATGCGAAAGGACATCACTGTCGATTGTCAAGGATACAAGCTCCTTGGTGTTGGAGATTGCGGACCGTTCAACGGCTGGAGCTGCGACCTTCTGCGCCGGTTTGAACAGCGCAGCCGGTCAATTTCTACTTTCAGGCTGTATGTCAAAACAGCGGTGGTCGCACCCCACATTTGGTGGGCAGCCGAAACAACGCAATTGCTGCTGATAAACTGGTCAACCGCCCCTCAATCCGGAAGAGAACGCTTATCGCGAAGGTTACTCTAAGTTGGCCGATCAACATGCACCTTTGCTCTTTCAGTGGCACTTCATTCTTGCACCACCAGGATCAGGCAGAAGCCTGTGCGCCTAGACCAAACGAGACCATCGCCGCTTCACACGCACGCGTAAACCGCATTGACGGACCTTCTTTGCCAGCGGCAAGTTTGCTGACGCGTGCTCCCTCTAACAGCATGGATAGCGTATCAGCCAAAAGTTCGGGATCGCTTACACCTGTCGAACGACAAAGATCGGCAAGCCGGGAATGCTGTTCCATCTTCAACGTTTCTATTATCGCATGTGCAGGGTGCCCTTGCTCTTTCAACTCTACCGCAGCATTGGCCAAATCGCATCCATAGGGCTCGCTGGAAAGACATTGTGCGCGCGCTTTAACCCATGCCGCGAGCTGAGCCCTCGGGTCGCCCGGGTTCTCTTTTTCGAGATCTTCCCAGGCTTTATTGAGCGTTCGAGAACTGTGCTTGAGCGCTTCACACACAAGATCGTCCTTGGAACCAAAATGTCGGTATAACGTCATCTTGTTGGTTGAGGCGGCTTCGGCAATGGCATCAACACCAATGCCGCGTATCCCATGTTCACGAAACAGTTGGCAGGCCGTTGACACAATCCGGTCACGAGGTGCGATTTTCTGCTCAGAAGCACGATCAGATGTCTCGGATTTCATGAGTTTACTTTTTACCCTCAAGCGGTGTTGACATGCGTGTTACCGATCGGTAACTATCACAAACGTTACTTACCGGTAACACCTTGGCGCGAGCCCGTCAAGCAATCGCCCGCTTTCACAGCTTAGGAATTATCGAAAGGAGACTGAGATGAGACAGACGATAGACGAGATGACGCTCGCCGAGATTTTCGCAGATCCACTGATCCGTTCAGTCATGCGCGCCGACGACGTGGGCCTGGACGATTTCAAAGAGTTGATGCATTCGGCGGCGACGTCCTTGACGACACGCGATGGCGCAGCATTTGCTGGACAGTTTGAAACGAGCGCGCCTGCAGCTTCATCGAAGCGTACACTCGTAACCGCCGTACAGCCCTTGTTCGCAGGTTTCTTTAAGCCTTGCGCTGCCCATATGTGAATGTGGCCTGCATCACCATCCCATAAGTCGGGCTTATGCGCGGTGGGATGGCTAATCGCACGCTGATCTTTCAGATATTGGTATCTCCTGCGCCCGTTTGGGCATGAAGAAATTGTAAAGTATTTAACTATAACTAATCGCAAGAAAACGAGCGAAGCACGGCCGTGGAACAATCGGTTCTAGTCCGTGTTTTGCGAAATGCGGCCCGGCGTTTCCGCCTTTTGGCGGGGCTGTCGTTTCGCCCGCGGAATGGTGACCTGCCCGTATTTGAGGGGGCAGGCCGGCGTTTTTCGGCGCATGCATGATGCAGTTGCGATCAGAGCCGATGATGCGGCTACCGAAGCCTTGATGATCGAGGTTACGCGACGTGCAATGTCAGTCTTGCCGAACACCTCCGGCACGGGGAAGGAGCGGTATTCATGCCCTGAGGTTATCCGTGTCATTTCTCCAGAATGCCAGTATCCGCACCAAAATTCTGTCGCTCATTCTACCGCTCTGCATCATCGGTCTGGGTGCAACAGTATATATGTCCGCCCGTTACAAAAACGCGGACACGCTCTATTCAGAATTCATTGCCGGCGATAATGCCGCGCTTGTCGAGCTTTCTCGTGCCAACCGCAATCTTCAGGCGGTGGCTTACGGTGCTTATCAGGTAATGGCATATGACACCTCCATTCCGGATTTCGCCATCGCCAAAGGCGAGTATAACGCCGACAAAGGCGAACTGATCTCGCGATTGAACAACGTCAAGGCCATATTCCCGGAAGAGACGGCCACAATCGACAAACTGCTCAAACAATCTCAGAGCATCATCACAAGCACGGATAAGGCCGTCGAGCTTGGCTCCGCTAATCGTAATCAGGAGTCCGCGGCGGAACTCCTGAAGGCTGATGGGCAAATTCGCGCGGCCGGAAACGAAATAGGCTCGTTGCTGGACAAGCTTGCCAAGGGTGTTGCAAAAGGCAGCGACGATCTGAGTGACCAGACGAATTCCACGATCCTGACCTCGCTTGTTGTGGTTGGCATCAGCTTTGCAGCCGGCATCATTCTCGCGCTGTTCGTGGCCTCGCGTGGCATCACAACGCCGATTGCCCGCCTGCGGGAGCGTATGGTGTCGCTGGCAGGCGGCGATACGGCAGCCGAGATCGATGGCATGGACCGCAAGGACGAAGTCGGCCAGATGGCGGTTGCCGTTCAGGTGTTCCGCGAGAGTGCGATCGAGCGCATCCGCCTTGAACAGGAAACAGAAGCCAATCGCAGCCTTTCGGAAAAGGAACGCATCGCGCGCGAGCAGCAGAAGGCCAAGGAAGCTGCCGACGTCAAATTTGCCGTCGACAATCTTGCAACCGGTCTTTCGAAGCTTTCGGATGGCGATGTGTCCTACCGCATCGGCCAGCCGTTCACGGCGACACTCGACGGCGTTCGTAACGACTTCAACATGTCCGCCGAAAAGCTGCAATCGGCATTGACCCGGGTTGCGCAGAATGCCGGTGGCATCGGCGCGGGCGCAAACGAGATCAAATCGGCCGCCGACGATCTGGCCAAGCGTACCGAACAGCAGGCAGCAGCCGTTGAGGAAACCGCTGCCGCTCTGGAAGAGATCACCACGACAGTGAAGGATTCCACCAAGCGCGCGCAGGAGGCCGGCCTGATCGTCAGCCGCGCCAAGGCAGGTGCCGAACAATCCGGCGAAGTGGTACGCCGCGCCGTGGTCGCCATGGAGCAGATCTCCAAATCCGCCAACGAGATCAGCAACATCATCGGCGTGATCGACGAAATCGCCTTCCAGACGAACCTTCTGGCGCTCAATGCCGGCGTGGAAGCTGCGCGTGCGGGTGAGGCGGGCAAGGGTTTTGCCGTCGTCGCGCAGGAAGTGCGCGAACTGGCGCAACGCTCCGCCAATGCGGCCAAGGAAATCAAGGCGCTGATCACCACCTCGAACGATCAGGTGCAGCAGGGCGTTCAGCTGGTGGGCGACACCGGCAAGGCACTGGCGACGATCGTATCGGAAGTGCAGGAAATCAACCGGCACGTCGTTTCCATCGTGGAATCCGCGCAGGAGCAATCCTCCGGCCTCCAGCAGATCAATACCGCGGTCAACCAGATGGACCAGGACACGCAGAAAAATGCTGCCATGGTGGAAGAGACCAACGCCGCCAGCCACAATCTGGCCAAGGAGGTAGCTTCGCTCAACCAGCTTCTCGCGCAGTTCAAGCTCGCCGATACCGCCTATCAGCAGAAGAGCCAGCCCGCTCCGGTTCGCAATGCCGGCGGCAACGACAGATACGTGGCATCCCCCGTACGCGCGCTTGGCCGCAAGCTTGCATCCGCATTCTCCGGTAACGCTGCTGTCGATACGTCAAAGGACGACTGGCAGGAGTTTTGATCGGCGATCGGTCAACGACATGAGCATCGGCGGGGGATATCCCCGCCGCCAATCAAGGACTATGCCACGCAATCGGAAATCGTTTGCGTGGCATAGTTTATGCCAGAGGGCGGTGACGAACATGTCTGGCAATCTTCGCAATACATTGTCCTTCACGCAGCGCGTCGCGACTATGGCCGTGGGGATCTTTTTGGGCACTGACCCATTCTCGATGATGTTTCGGATTCAATTGGTGTGATTTCCGAAGTGGAATCAGCGCCATGCGAGCCCAGTTTTGACTTCCGACCGGATCCCGGCCAGTTTGAACGTTGAATCGATGCATGATGCCACCGATGCGATCGTTGTCACTGCGTCCGCCGGGTCAACGGACTCTATATGTCCCCACTGTGGGACCGTTTCCCGTCGAGTTCATAGCCGTTCCCCTCGGGTGATCGGTGATCTGCCGTGTACGGCTCGACGGATCGCATTGCATCTGTCCATCAGGCGCTTTGTCTGTAGTGCTACCAACTGCCATCGAAAGATTTTTGCCGAGCGCTTCGGTGAGGGTGTGACCTCACGCTCCCTAACCAACTTCACTGCCTCAAGCTTGTACTCGCGGCTGGACTCCCTTCGTTGCATTTATGCACTCCAGTTTCATTGGAAGCACCGTAACTTGGTGTCCACGAAACCGGCAGCAGGCCAACACTCACTTTACCGAGTTTATGATCACGGGTATCCGTTGAGTCGGGCAATAGCCCCACCAGCAGTGATGTAAGGGCAATTCCGGAGACAGTGCCGTGGACGTTAATCTCAAAGAAGCTGAGTGGCTGAATAAACCTGTAGTGTGGGAAGCCACCGAGACGGGTCTCTCTTTAACCACCGAAGCAAACACTGACTTCTGGCGTGAAACACATTACGGCTTCACGCGCGACAGTGGCCATTTCCTAGGCCTAACGGTCGTGGATGGTTTCACAGCGAGTGTCCGCGTCCAAGGCGAATTCCGGTCTCTCTACGATCAGGCCGGTCTTATGGTGCGCATTGATGAAAATCGATGGGTGAAGTCAGGCGTTGAGTTTACAGATGGCGAACGGTTTCTCAGCACAGTCATCACCGATGGAAAATCCGACTGGTCAGTGTCCCAGCCCTTCAAGGAGCTTGAAGATTTCTATATCCGGATCACATTGAAGGAAGGAACGATGCGTATTCAGGCATCCTCCAATGGGAGCATTTGGCCGTTGCTGCGGCTTGCTCCGTTTCCTAAAGTTTCCCATTATTTCGTTGGGTTGACTGCATGTACGCCTGAGCGGGGCGGACTGGATGTCCGGTTTTCGGAGTTCTCAGTCGGTGCGGCGATCACTACCGATCTCCACGACCTGTCTAGCTAGCAGCTATTTAAGGGAGTTCTTCACAAATGCCGTCTCGATCTATCGTCCTTGTAACAGGTGCCAGCAAAGGGATAGGAGCAGCCACGGCCTCTCGGCGCAGTGCCGCCTGATCAGACACTACACAAATCAGTCTTGGTCAACCGGTTCGCCCGATTTCGACACGACGGTGGACCCGTACGGTTCTCGCGACGAAATAATCAACGCATCGTCCTGAAGCGGGCGGACAAGATGTTTTGCCTCGTCCCACGGCGCCCGCATCCAGATGTCCGTGTCCTCCTTCGTCAGCAACAGAACCGGCATGGCTTTCTCATGGATCGGTTTAACGAGATCGTTGGGGTCTGTGGTCAGAAAACCATAGAGATCGTCGGTCGTGAGCCCGTCCCGAACCTTTCGGACGCTCTTCCATTGCGGCACATGGATGCCGGCAAAAAACATCAAAGATTTCTCGTCATCGCGGGCAAACCAGGCATTGGGCACATTGCCGCCTTCCTCTCTGCTCGCCGGATCCGGTTCGGCGAAGCTGGTGACTGGGACAAGGCATCTGTGTTCGACGTCGAACCATCGCGTCCAGTGCGGGAAATTGAGCTTACGCACGTTTGTCGTGCCGCGGTCGGCCTCCATGCGGATCAGCTCCTCGAGATCAAATGGCTTGCCCTTGGCCGCGAGCTTCTCGGCCTTGGCTTTGGCCGCTTTCTCCAAGGCGAAGCGAGGGGACGGTAATCCCCATCGCGCATGCACAAGCTGCTTCTTGCCTTCCGCCGTGTTGCGCACGATCGGCCCCATTTGGTCGGGGTTCATCTGATAGGCTGGCATCAGGTTGATCAGGCTTTCGGCGTCCTGAGCCCATTTCGAGACCCAGTCCTTGTCTTCCATCCGATAAAGGTTGCACATGCTGGAAAGCCCTCCGCGTGAAGCAGATGCGGTGTGTTCACGGCATCGCTCCTACTTCGCTACTGGAGCCTGTAAACGTCGGCATTGTCTTGTCGTTCCCGCAATCCCTTGTAGGAAGCATGGCGTAGCTTGCCGTCCGCCGTCCAGGCCCGAAACTCGATCTCGGCAATCAAAGTCGGCTCGACCCAAACGATGTCTGCCTTTTCGGCATATGGAACAGGCGGCTGTTTCCGATTCCAGCGCAGCCTGTCGATCATCTTGCGCAGCCTGTTCATCTCGGCTTGCCTGAAGCCCGTCCCGACGTTCCCGACATGAACGAGCTCGTCACCGCGATAGGCAGCAAGCACCAGAGAGCCGAAGCCGTCGGGAGATGCCGTCGATGGCTCGTAGCCAACAACCATGAAGGCTTCGCTCTTAACGCACTTGATCTTGACCCAGTCGCCGGTCCGGCCGGAGCGATAGGGTTGATCCAATTGCTTGCCGACAATGCCCTCGAGACCAAGGCTGCCAACGTGTTCCAGCAGGATCGCGGGATTGGCGTCAATGGTTTCCGAAAGGCGGATCGCGCCGTTGTGCCCCTTCAGCGTATCCTCGAGAAGATGCCGGCGCGAACGGTACTCCACGTTGCGCAGGTCATGGCCGTCGAGATAAATAAGATCGAACGCGTAGAGGATGGCGTCCGAAGCTCGGTTGCCAGCCGTCTTTCCAGACGCACCCAACGATTTCTGCAGCAGCCCGAAATCCGGCCGCCCTTCATCGTCAAGCACAACCGCCTCGCCATCAATGATCATCGTTGCCGGGCCAAGCGCCCGGGCAGCCTGCTCGATCGCCGGAAACCGGTGCGTCCAGTCATGGCCACCACGCGTGAGGATGCGGACCCCTGTCGGCTCGATATGGATAGCCAGGCGATAACCATCCCATTTCAGCTCCCAGCTCCATTGGTCGCCTTGTGGAGGGTGTGCCTTCAATTGGGCGAGCGCCGGCTCGACGCGATCGGGCATCGGATCAAACAGCAGCTGTGGCTGTGCGGGATTGCGCTTCCGACGCGGCTTTGACCGTAGCGGAGCTTCGGTATCACGAAGGAGCGGCTTTGATCTCGGTGGCTTCGTCATGCAAACGAGTTCAGCACGAAAACCTTAAGAAGATTGTGACGCCGTTCATCTATCCCCGCTATCCACCGTTTTGAACCCGACGGACGCAAGGGCTGCAAAAATTTCTGTTTTCCCTTACCTCCTTGAATCCTTTTCGAATCTTCGACTTTGCTAATACTGGGATAATATTCCTCAACCATGTGGTGCTTGACTCTTTTGCATTACGAGAACAAAAAATGAACATGTAGCCCGTACGACATAATGTCGATCTTTTGAACGCGACCTTGAAGGGAGCCGTGAACGATGACTGCTGCCCGTCAGAGGGTGATTTGCGACTTGCGAGACCGCATCGCGTCGATGGAAGGGGTATCCGCGAAGCGGGCCGGAACACTTTCTTTTGGCGTTTCCGAGATCGATGCGGCCTTGCCTGGCGGGGGCCTCGCCTATGGCGCGCTGCACGAGTTTGCAGGCGGTGGCTCCGGTACTGTCGATGGTGCAGCGGCCGCCCTTTGTGTTGCCGGCATTGCCGCACGAACAAAAGGCCCCGTCATCTGGTGTCTGACGCGGCCGGATCTTTTTTTTCCAGCTCTTTCCCATGTGGGTCTGCATCCCGACCGCGTCATCTTTGTTGAATCCGACAAGGAAGAGGATGTGCTGGCCAATATGGAGGAGGGCCTTTCCTTCGGCGGACTTGGTGCCGTCGTCGGTGAACTTGTTCGCCTGCCTATGGTCAGTTCCCGCCGCCTGCAGCTTGCAGCCGAGCGAACCGGGACCATGGCGCTCGCGGTCCGCCGATGGCGGCGACAGACGGAGGCCAATGACTTTGGGCAGCCGACGGCCTCGACCACGCGATGGCGTGTCAGCGTGATGCCGTCAGAGGAGTTGCCGGTACCGGGGGTGGGCAGGCCTCAATGGTTTCTGGAATTGATGCGCGTGAAAGCGGGTGAGTGTGCTGAGTTTCTCGTGAGGGCGTGCGATGACAAGGGTCGTCTCGATCTATCTTCCGGATCTGCCGACGGATCGCATTCGTCGGGCCGATCCGTCTATTCCGCCTGAACAGCCAATCGCCGTGATCGCGAGAAGCGGTTCGAAGCGATGGGTGTCTGCCGCCGATGCGGCTGCCAGAAAGGCGGGCGTGCATGCCGGCATGGCGGCGGCAAAGGCGCAGTCGGTGTTTCGAGGCCTGATGCTGGTTGACGCAGATCCGCAAGCCGATCGAGCCGCGCTCGAGCGCATCACGCTCTGGGCGCTGACGATCTATTCGCCGATCGTCGCCGTCGACGGGATTGATGGTATCGTCATGGATACGGAAGGCGCCGATCATCTGCAGGGTGGTGAACTGCCGATGGTGACGAAGATCGCCAACCAGTTTCTTGCCCGAAAACTGACGGCGCGCGTGGCGGTTGCCGACAGCTGGGGTGCTGCCCATGCTTGCGCCCGCGCCATCAATCGCGAAACGATTGTCGTTCCTCCGGGCGAGACGGCCCGTGCCGTCGAAAAACTGCCGATTTCGCTTCTGCGCCTGCCGTCAAAGATCGTCTCTGATCTGCGCATTCTCGGTTTCCAGACAATCGGCGAGCTTGCCAACACCCCGCGGGCCCCGCTGACATTGCGCTTCGGTCCGGAGGTCGGTCGCCGTCTCGACCAGATGCTCTGTCGTGTCGCCGAGCCGATCGAGCCCATCCGGACCGCAGAGCTGGTTGAAGTCTCCAAGGCCTTTGCCGAACCGATCGGGGCAGTCGAAACAATCAATAAATATGTTGGCCGTCTGGTCGTCCAACTCGTTGACGAACTCCAGAAGCGCGGGCTTGGCATTCGCCGTGCCGACCTGATCGTCGAGAAGGTCGATGGCACGAGACAGGCCATCCGCGCCGGAACCGCCAGGCCCGCCCGAGATGTCGCCTGGCTGACAAAACTGTTTCGGGACCGGACGGAAAAGATCGAGCCGGGCTTCGGGATCGAAAAGCTGATCCTGCTCGCCGTGATAGCCGAGCCTCTCGAGGAGGCTCAGAAAGCCTCTGCTCTGGTCGAGGATGACGTCACCGATGTCACGCCGCTGATCGACCTCTATGGAAACCGGGGGCAGAGGGTCTATCGCGTCGCACCGGTCGCCTCCGATGTGCCGGAACGCTCTGTCCAGCGCATCAGCCCCGTCGCCGAACCGATCGCCGTTGCCTGGGTCAGCCATTGGCGCCGCCCCGTTCGTCTCTTGCCGAGACCTGAGTTGATCGAGGCGATCGCGCTGATGCCGGACCGGCCCCCAGTCTCCATCGTCTGGCGTGGCAAACGCCGCAAGGTCAAATGTGCCGACGGCCCGGAACGCATTTTCGGGGAATGGTGGCAGCGAGATGCCGAAATGGACGCCGTGCGCGACTACTTTGTCATCGAGGACGAATCCGGTGAGCGTCTTTGGGTGTTCCGCTCCGGCGACGGTATTGATCCGGAAACCGGGTCACACCGCTGGTTCTGCCACGGGATATTCGCATGAGCTATGCCGAGCTCCAGGTCACGACACATTTTTCGTTTCTGCGTGGTGCTTCGTCGGCGCAGGAGTTGTTTGATACTGCAAAACTCCTTGGGATCAGTGCGATCGGCGTCGTCGATCGTAATTCGCTCGCAGGCATCGTCCGCGCCCTTGAAGCATCCCGCGCGACGGGTCTCCGCCTCGTCGTTGGCTGTCGCCTCGACCTCGCCGACGGTATGTCGTTGCTGGTCTATCCGATGGATCGTCCGGCATATTCGCGGCTGACCCGGCTCATCACGCTTGGCAAGTCGCGCGGCGGCAAGAACAACTGCATTTTGCACTGGGACGATGTCATGGCTTACTCGGAAGGCATGATCGGCATTCTGGTGCCGGATCTGCCGGACGCCACATGCGCAGCACAGCTTCGCAAGTTGGCGCACGTTTTTGGTGATCGAGCCTATGTATCGCTGTGCCTGCGCCGGCGACCCAACGACCAGATGCGGCTCCATGAGATTTCCAACATGGCGGCACGGTTCAGGGTCAAAACCGTCGTCACCAATGACGTGCTGTTTCATGAGCCGGGTCGGCGGCAGTTGCAAGACATCGTTACCTGCATCAGGCACAATACTACGATCGACGATGTCGGCTTCGAGCGCGAGCGTCATGCCGACCGATATCTGAAGCCTCCGGAAGAAATGGCTCGCCTATTTCCGCGCTATCCGGAGGCCCTGGCACGAAGCATGGAGATCGTGCGTCGTTGCAAGTTCTCGCTTGAGGAGCTGACCTACCAGTACCCGGAGGAAGCCATTGTGCCGGGCAAGGATGCTCAGGGATCGCTCGAGCATTACGTTTGGGAGTGTGTGCCAAACCGCTATCCCGAGGGGCCGCCGCCGGATGTGTTGAAGACCGTGCGGCACGAGCTCGATCTCATCCGCACCATGAAATATGCACCGTATTTTCTGACGGTGTTTTCGATCGTGCGCTTTGCGAGAAGCCAGGGTATTCTCTGCCAGGGCAGGGGATCGGCGGCCAACAGCGCCGTCTGCTATATTCTTGGCATTACCTCTATCGATCCCTCGACCAATGATCTGCTCTTCGAGCGCTTTGTCAGCCAGGAGCGCGACGAACCGCCGGATATCGATGTCGACTTCGAGCATGAACGGCGCGAGGAGGTCATCCAATGGATCTACAAGACCTACCGACATGACAAGGCAGCCCTCTGCGCCACCGTTACGCGGTATCGTGCCAAGGGAGCGATCCGCGATGTCGGCAAGGCGCTCGGCCTGCCGGAAGATGTTATCAAGGCGCTGTCATCGGGCATGTGGTCCTGGTCGGAGGAGGTGCCCGACCGAAATATCCGGGAACTCAACCTCAACCCCGACGACCGGCGCTTAGCGCTCACCCTGAAACTGGCGCAGCAGCTGATGGGGGCGCCGCGCCACCTTGGCCAGCATCCAGGAGGATTTGTCCTCACCCATGACCGGCTGGACGATCTCGTGCCGATCGAGCCGGCAACGATGAAGGACCGCCAGATCATCGAATGGGACAAGGACGATGTCGAGGCGCTGAAGTTCATGAAGGTAGATGTACTCGCACTCGGCATGCTCACCTGCATGGCAAAGGCGTTTCATCTCATCCGTGAGGAAAAGGGCGAGGATCTCGATCTGTCTACGATCCAGCAGGAGGACGCAGCCACCTACGCAATGATCAGAAAAGCCGATACTCTCGGGACCTTCCAGATCGAAAGCCGCGCCCAGATGGCGATGTTGCCGCGCCTGAAACCCCGCACCTTCTACGATCTGGTCGTGCAGGTGGCGATCGTCCGGCCCGGTCCTATCCAGGGCGACATGGTGCATCCCTATCTTCGCCGCCGCGAAGGCAAGGAGCCGGTAGAGTATCCCACACCCGAGCTTGAGGCCGTGCTCGGCAAGACGCTGGGCGTGCCGCTATTTCAGGAGAGCGCCATGCGCGTCGCCATGGTCTGCGCCGGTTTTACCGGTGGCGAGGCCGACCAGCTGCGCAAGTCGATGGCTACCTTCAAGTTCACCGGCGGGGTCTCACGCTTCAAAGAGAAACTCGTCTCCGGGATGGTCAAGAACGGATATTCAGCCGAGTTTGCCGAAAAGACCTTCTCGCAGCTTGAAGGCTTTGGCTCCTACGGTTTTCCGGAAAGTCACGCGGCATCTTTTGCGCTGATCGCCTATGCATCGAACTACATCAAATGCCATTATCCGGATGTCTTTTGCGCGGCGCTTTTGAACAGTCAGCCGATGGGTTTTTATGCTCCAGCCCAGATCGTCGGTGATGCGATCAAGCATGGCGTCGAGGTGCGACCTGTGTGCGTCAACCGCTCGCGCTGGGACTGCACGCTGGAAAAGATCGGCAGCATCGATCGGCATGCTGTCCGGCTTGGGTTTCGGCAGGTAAAGGGACTGGCTGTCGCCGACGCAGCGCGGATCGTGACGGCACGCATGAATAGTCCTTTCTTATCCGTCGATGACATGTGGCGCCGGTCCAGCGTGCCGACGGAGGCCCTTGTCCAGCTGGCAGAGGCCGATGCCTTTCTGCCATCGCTCAAACTCGAGAGGCGCGACGCGCTTTGGGCCATCAAGGCGCTGCGTGATGAGCCATTGCCGTTGTTTGCCGCCGCGACTGAGCGCGAGATGGAGGCAATTGCTGAGCAGCAGGAGCCGGAGGTCGCCCTTCGGCAGATGACGGACGGGCACAACGTCATCGAAGATTACAGCCATACGGGCTTGACGCTACGGCAGCATCCGGTTGCGTTCCTGCGCAGGGACCTGTCGGCACGCAATATCATCCCCTGTGCGGAGGCGATGAATGCTCGGGATGGGCGATGGGTTTATACTGCAGGTCTGGTGCTGGTGCGCCAGAAGCCGGGATCGGCAAAGGGCGTCATGTTCATCACCATCGAGGACGAAACAGGCCCTGGCAACATCGTCGTTTGGCCGTCACTGTTCGAGAAGCGCCGGCGGGTGGTGCTCGGATCCTCGATGATGGCGATCAATGGGCGGATTCAGCGGGAAGGGGAGGTCGTGCATCTTGTCGCGCAGCAACTCTTCGACCTGTCAGCGGACCTTGTCGGTCTGGCTGATCGGGATACCGGGTTCAGGCTGCCGGCGGGGCGGGGCGACGAGTTTGCCCACGGCGGCGGCGGGCCGGATTCGCGTGATCGACAAAAGCCTGTTGTCCCGCGGGACATGTTCACACCCGATCTCCATATCGATACGCTGAAGATAAAAAGTCGGAATTTTCAGTGATTTTTCGCTATCCCGGGAGCCGCGCCGCTTGGCGTCCCTCGAGGGCCCCAGCAGCATTTTTTTGGAAAACAGTAGAGTTGGCGTGCAGCCATGGGTGCCACATCAGCGCGATCATTACCGAACGAGGCTGAGCATGTATGGGAGTGGGACGACAGCGCGCTCTACAGTGGCGAATGGTTCGAGATCGCCGACGCATCCCACGACTACACGTTTGAGATACTGCCGCCGCTCTCGATCAAGGCCGGGATATTCGCCATGCGCGAATTCCCGACCCGTTTGGCCACCAGCATCCTCTTCTCTCTGCCGGTCGACGGGTGCCTCTGGCACTTCCGCGGTTATTGCGACCTGGCCGACAAGAGCTCGCCCGAACGCATGCAAAGCGCTGTCATCGAACGCGAATCCAGGCCCTCCCTTGTGATGACGCACGACGAGAAGCTGGAAGATATTTGGTCGCGCACTGCGGACGATTGTCTCGGTTATGCGGCATAATTCCTCCGTCGATGGACTTTCGTGAACGCTCGCGCGACAGGAGGATGCAATCGCATCATTGCGTGCCCGTGCACATCTGCCGGGTGGCCCAGGCCAAACGGGACCACGAGCCGATAGTGACGTCGGCGGTTGTGATGACTGGGCAAGCTGCGGCTTGGACGTTGGATCGGCGCGGCCTGGCGCAGGTCTAGCGTGGTTTCCTCTCAGCTTCGGCATCCGAGGTTTGCCTCTGGCCGTTCCGTCCTTCGGTTTCGTGGCGTCTGAACCGGCGCCCGTTCGGTTCAAGGCCGCTGTCGCGCCGCGGGGCGGCCGGTCATGCCGCTCTCGACAAAGCAGGCACGCGGGCTTCGCAAGGGCTTGTCACCCCTGCTTGACCGCCTGCCTGCTTCGCTCGATCTGGCCTGCCCGGGCCCTGATCCGCCCGGATTGCGCCTGTTCCTTTCGACCGCACCGAAGGACAGAACGGCCAGGGGGGCGACACTTCGGCGAAGCAAAGGAGACCACCATGGCAAAGTCAGCAACCCAATCCCGTCAATCAATCCGCCAATCCGCCCGCGTCGTGCCGCTGCGCAGAGGCGCCACCCTAGAAATGGTCCGCCTTTCATGCCCCGATGAAGCACAGGCGCTTCGGATCGCCGAAAGCTTCGGGACCGCCATTGTCGACAGCGATGGCATCCGTGACATGCACGAGCGCCTGATCGTCGAAACCGCCACCGCACTTTCCGATGGCCTTGGCGACCGGGCGATGCAGATCCATCTGCAGCGCATCGTCGGGGCCTATGTCGGATCGGCCCATGGCGCCGGTCAGTTCTACTCCCGCGCCGTCACCGAGGCGCGGAACGCCACCGCCAAGAGCGCTGCGGATGCCCGCGACGAGGATCTCGACGGTCCGGTCGGCTATGAGAGCGCCGCCCAGCGCAAGCGCGAATTCGCAGCCGACATGGGCATCCAGGCACATGCGCTCAGAATGGCGGCCGTCGGCGCTGTCGCAGCCTATGAGCAGGTGGTGGGCGAAACATGGAAACCCTTCGACCGGCCGGTCGAAAATCCCGGCCAGACGCTCGACCGCAAGGCGGCAGCAGTCCAGCTGTCAGCCTTCGAATAACATCCATCACGGCGGGGCTCCGGCCCCGCCTTTGTTCACGTCGACGAAGGTATCCTGTTCTCGTCAGCTCGAAGTCACGAGGGCCTGTGCCGGCCACCACCTCGAATCTACGACGGGACGCGACTTCAATGCGTCGACAGAAGGTCCCAACCTCAACCGCGCCGTTGCTAAGATTCCGTCCGCTGCCGTGCGGCAGAAAGTGGTCTTGCTGGCGAAGCCCTCGCCTTGGCTGCGGATGAAGATCGGTAATCTGTCCATTGCTACCCCGTCCCGCCTTCGGTCTGCCGGGCCGAGGGTCTCGCGCAAGGGCTTCGCCCTCCTTCACGTTGTTACGGCGCGTTCCGCGTGCGCTCATCCCTGATCTGCCCGGCTTTTGACCGACGTGACGGGGTCGCGATGGTCGCGAGCTCCGAAAACGGAGGTTCAAGGATATGAAAAGAAAAGGGCAGGGCGAGCGCGCCGATCTCTATGCGCGGATCACCGACATGATCGTTGCGGATCTGGAAAAAGGCGTCCGTCCGTGGATGAAGCCCTGGTCGGCCGCAAATACGACCGGACGGATCACCCGGCCGCTGCGCCACAACGGCGAAGCCTATAGCGGTCTCAACGTGCTGCTGTTGTGGTCGGAGAGCACAGCGAGGGGCTATGTCTCGCCGACATGGATGACGTTCAAACAGGCCTTGCAGCTGGATGGAGCTGTTCGCAAGGGCGAGACCGGAACGACGGTCATCTATGCAAGCCGCTTCACCAAGTCGGAGACCGACAGTAATGGCGGCGAGGTGGAGCGCGATATTCCGTTCCTTAAATCGTACACGGTGTTCAACGTAGCGCAGATCGACGGCCTGCCTGACCACTATCATGGCGTACCCGAACCGCTCCTGAGCCCGATCGAGCGCATCGGTCACGCCGACGAGTTCTTCCGCAATACCGGCGCAGTCATTCGGCACGGCGGCAACCAGGCATACTATTCTCCGGCCATGGACTATATCCAGATGCCACCGTTCGAAGCCTTCCGCGATGCCGCCGGGTATGCGGCAGTCCTCAGCCATGAGGCGACCCACTGGACGGCGGCAGAACATCGCGTGGGACGCGACCTGTCGCGCTATGCCAAGGACCGGACGGAGCGAGCGCGGGAAGAACTCATTGCCGAACTTGGCAGTTGCTTCCTCTGCGCTGACCTCGGTATCGCGCCGGAACTTGAGCCGCGGCCGGATCACGCGTCCTATCTGCAGTCATGGCTCTCGGTGCTGGCCAACGACAAACGGGCAATTTTCCAGGCGGCCGCGCATGCGCAGCGGGCGGTCAATTATCTCCACGGTCTTCAGCCAAGGGCGGATGCCTGCGCGACGAGGGAGGCAGTGTAATAGCGCCCCTCTCTTTTTAGAGCGTCCTTTGGTACTGCTCCCAAAATCTGAATCCGGGCAGCGCGGATTGACCGTTCGGGAGGAAAGCGAAGGCGATCTTGTTCCGTGCGGGCGCGAGCCAGTTTTGCTGCGACTGGCCCTTATGCGTCCTGCATCAGCAACAGGTCATTCTTGCGGATACGAGCAAGCATGGGCGACATGTGCCAGATTGAAAACCGGAGCCGCCATCGAGAAGGAAAGTTCGGCGACGCTCACCGGACTTGTCGCATTGGCCCGGCAATGCCCAAACGATCGATGTGGCCATTGCTGCCATCCATTCGGGCATAGGAAGTGGGCGCGGCCAACGCGGCCTCGATTTGACATGTCCGATCGAAGATCGGCTGCGCCTCGATCGTTCTCCCGCAACGGCATCGCCCCCTTTCTTCCCCTGCGACCTGCGTTCGCATTCCTCGCGGTCCAAGAAAGCCGTCTCCCGCCGCCCTCCATTGCATTCCGGTCCCTTAAGGATGCGGTCCGATCGTCCCCGATCAAATCGACAGTCATCGAGGACGCGATGGTCGCGGCCCGATCAAACCGAAAGGATCACGACAATGGCAATCATCGGCGAATTCACCACCAACGGCAACACCATCCTCGGCCACGTACGCACTCTGACGGTCTCCATGAAGGCCCGCCTGAACCCGATCGAACGCACATCCCGCGACGCTCCCGACTTCCGGATCATGTCTGGAGCGGCCGAAGTCGGCGCCGCCTGGAGCCAGGTTTCCGGCGACGGAGAGCCCTACATCTCGGTCAAGCTCGACGATCCGAGCTTTCCGGCCCCGATCAATGCGGCACTTTGGCCGACCGAGAGGGAAGGCGACTATACGTTGGTCTGGAACCGCCCGAAGCGCGACGCCTGATCAAAGACGAAGCCCTGCCGGAAACGGCGGGGCTTTTCCCTTGTTCAAACCAACAAGGAACCGGGCATCTAGCCCGCTTCTTCTTCTGGTCGCGATACGGAGAGGCGGGGTCTGCTCAGAGTGACCAATCGTGCCGCGAGCAAATGCCGGCCTCAAGGACTTCGCGTGGCCCCCCGATTTTGCTTCCGCTCCGGTTCCCTGCGCTTCAACAAAACCGGCACCCCACTCGCCGCCTCTGGCGGTCGCCGACGCGATCCCTGACCCCGTCATTTCCTCACGCCCCGCGGCGTCATCTTTCTCAAACGTCAAGGAGATGACGATGCTACTGGAACAACATATCGAAGAACTGCGCGCCGAGATGAACCATTGCCACCCAGACGAGCGTCGCCAGATTGCCGCAGAGCTGGAACTGGCTCTGGCCGAACTGGCAGTTATCATGGCCGAGCAGGACGGTTCCGTTGACGCCGTGCCGCCCTTCTGAGGGTGGCATACACCCGCAATGCTGCCACCACCGTCCGATTGCCATCGAGATCGAGATCAGCTTAAGCGTGATGGCAAGCAGCGCCGATGACGCTGCGCCGTCTGCCTTTGGCGGCTCCCCCCTGATGACCCCGCTTACCGCGGTGCGGCTCACTTGTTCAGCACATCTTTCAGTGCTTTGGCAGGCTGAAACGTAAGCTTCTTCGCAGCGGCAACCTTGATGGTGGCGCCGGTTGCCGGATTGCGAGCCTCACGCTCCGGGGTATCCTTGATCTTGAACTTGCCGAATCCCGGGATAGATGTTTCCGCTCCGGACGTGGCTGCCGTCGTGATCGACGCGAAGACGGTTTCGACGATCGATTTCGCCTGGGCTTTGGTCAGGTTCTGTTCGGATGCGATCTTTTCGGCGATTTCATTAGTTGTGGTCATGACGGTTTCCTCGTTGAAGACGGGAAAACCCTTTCAGGCGATCGTTACGTTGTCATGCGGCGTTGTCCTTAAAGTGGCGCTCCTGCAGGGGTTTCCACAGCTTCTTGCCGGTTGATAGCCCCTTTTGCGCTTCTGCAGTACCAGTTCGAGGAAGCGCGATATCGCATCATTCTCATTGCCGAACACCTCGGTCATCTCCCCGCCAGCCTTGCCGATCCGTCCCCAGCTTCGCACGACGGCTATTTCGCCAAAAAGGGTTGGCCGGATCGCGAGCGCGTAATATCGGGCCATGTTCCTGTTGGCGTCGATCCTCTGGCAATAAAGCTGGTAGTGGTGTGTTCCCATCCCCGCATGATCGGCGATGCTCGCGATCTGGTCCAACGAGACTTATGAATCGAAAGGTCGCTTCCGATTCATTTCTGTGATGGATGCCTGTTGCGGTTTCGGCAGTGTCCGATCATCCTCACGGGATCAAGCTTCCCGGTCTGAACGATACGCCCGGGCGCGATCGTCGAGGTGAGCACAGCCGGTAAATCAGATGGCGAGCTGTCTTCGCTTCCAATCGTCAGTCGGTCCATGTTCAGGTATCGCATGTTTTCGAAAAAGGAGGATCAAATGGCACCCTTTGAGGAAGCGGCGGCCGCGACGACTACGATACAGGAGCATCTGTCATCTACGCTGGAGAGGCACTAGGACGGGTTGAGCTAGCACATCGTCAATTCTTCGGTGTCCATGCCCATCCTTCAACGAGACACAACGACCTGATCGAAGCGCTAGAAGGCGATCGACGCGGCACTGGCGCTGATGAAGGCAACGAAATGGCCAATAGAAGCCGAATACGGTCCGCAAGAAAACGCCTGAGCCGTCAAGGTCCCAGCTTGGCAAACCTGTTGGGCCTGGCGTGCATATCCATGTCCTTCCGCCTGAAATAGATCGCCCGTCCGCAGCGGATCGGACTGTGGCCCTGGACGATAATGATCTGCTCGTCCTTGCGCATCGATTGGGTGATTTCGTGCGGCATAATGAGCGGCCGGCGCTGGAAATTGATGCTTTCGGATTTACGCGATGCACTGTTTTTCGCACCCCAGCCGAGATTGCGAGAACTGCCTTTGACTTCGACAGTCATTTCTCCACATTGGGCTGAGACGTTGCGGGCGGTATCCAGTGCCTTGATTGCTGCGTAGCTCGCGAAAGCGCAGCCGTCGATCCATGAGACCGCGCCGTCCTTTCCGAAGTGCCGTTCCAGTTGCCCGACGGACTGGTACATCAGCATCATGCTGACGCCATACTTGCGACCGCGATCGCGAGCCTCTTCAAGCACGCGCATGTAGCCAAGCAGATCGACTTCGTCCAAAATGAACAACGCTCGCCTCGTGAACGCACCATCCGCTTCGATCATCGCGTTGATCAGCGAGCCGATGATCACCCGACCGATACCGGGATAGGACCGCAGGATCGATGCGGGGATATTGATTCTTGCGACGCGGATCCAACCGCGTCGTAGATAACCTTCACGCCGAATTCTTTTTCGAAGGGCTCGATGATCCGATCCCGGATGATATCTTCGTAAGGTCCACCATAGCTGTTGACGATCAACTGCTCTGCGTCTGCAGATCTGACCAGGCCGGTTGCAGCTACAAATGTAACAAACAGGATTCCACGTTTCATCGTTCGCCCTCGTAATGGATTGATTTTTCGCAATTTGCTGGCAGACATTGGCTACGCTGCCGCGCCAAATCCAATATTAGTTTTTTATTATTGATCGTATTTCGCGAATAATTGCGTTTCCGACATGCCGGGATTTGAGCAAGACCGAGAGGCAGTCACACCTGTTCTCCGCGGACGGAATTCCGGTGCGCTCAGAAATTCCTGGAATTTTGAAGGCTGGTGGCAACTGAAGAGAGAAGACCGGGGACGCCTTGCGAAGATCGCAAAAAAGACCAAACCAGAAACGATAATGGTCATCCTTACCGTCGCCACGTGCTTCGATGGCGCACCATGCCGCTGCTGTCGCAGCATAAACCCCATACTGATCACGCATCACCTCAAAGGCGACAGCGGCGTGTATTCCGTCGCAGGTTTCTACACGTACGAACGGCAAGGACGGCGTTGCAAAAGATTGTTCCGACATGACGACTCTCCAATGAGAGTCCGGCCGAGTTTAGAAGTTGCTTGTGGCCGGACATTGCCTTGGCGACCCTCGCCGTCCGGATGCACACCGCCTGTCATGTTTCCACAGCATAGGACAATTCTTCAACAGGGTGAAGCCTGTATGCGCCTGTCATGTGAGCCAAAGTGATCGGATGCCCGCGACTGACATGGATACTTCAAAGTTTTGAGGAGTTTTGCCTCGGAAGGCTACGGCGAGTGTTTTTTGTGTCGGGTGCCATCTCACGCTCGGAACGGGAGGGGGGAGACGCCAGAGGGGAGGGCGACTTTACAGGCAGAAACGGTGCGGTCGTTTAGGCTGCGCGTCGAATATCGGTATCTAAACCGGTTGAGATCCGCCAGCATATCGGTCCATATAGGACGAAGCAGAGATCGAAGAGCCATGGTCCTTTCACTTTCCGGCATCAAGAAATCCTACCAGACAGCCGAAGGCATTATCCCGGTCCTGAACGGCGTCGACCTTTCACTTGAAGCCGGCGAAAGTCTTGCCCTGACGGGGGAATCCGGCAGCGGAAAGAGTACGCTTTTGCATCTGGCCGGCGGCCTTGATTTGCCCGACAGTGGCATCATCACGGTGAGGGGTCGGAAAATAACCGATCTCGACGAGGCCGGTCGAGCGAGCTTCCGACGCCGGGAGGTGGGCTTAATCTTCCAGCAGTTCAATCTCATTCCGAGCCTCGATGTCGGATCCAATATCTCGTTTCACGCCCGGCTGGCGGGCCGTTTCGACCCGGTCTGGGAAAAAAGCCTGGTCGAGGCGCTGGGGATCGGAGAGCTGCTTGCACGCTATCCCGAACAGCTCTCCGGCGGTCAGCAGCAAAGGGTGGCGATCGGACGTACGCTTGCGGCAAGACCGCCCCTCATTCTTGCCGATGAGCCGACAGGTAATCTCGACGAGGCGACGGCTGATATCGTCATCGATATTATGTTGAGACTGACAAAGTCCGCGCAGATCACACTCCTCCTGGTGACCCATTCCAGCCGGCTGGCGGTAAAACTCGATCGGCGTATCGCGCTGAGCGGCGGGAAGGTTTCGCAATGAACTGGACCGCCTTCCGGGCGCTGCTCTCACACTGGCGCTACCGACCGCTTCAGCTTCTCACCCTCATTGTCGGCGTCACGCTTGCAACCGGCCTCTGGTGCGCGGTCCAGGCAATCAATGCCGAAGCCAGAGCAAGTTATGACCGGGCGGCCTCGGTCCTGGCGCAAAACCAGCTGGATCAACTGGTGGCAAAGGACGGCGGCAGAATTTCCTCGCAAACATATGCCCGGCTTCGAAGGGCAGGTTTGCACGTCTCTCCGATCATTGAAGGCGATTACAGGTTTGGTACGACGCGTATCAGGCTTATCGGCATCGACCCCCTGACCATGCCGTCCGACGGAATGGTGCCTGCACCATCTGATCCGTCCGGGCTGGTGGAATTCATCCAGACGCCCGGACAGATGATCGTTTCTGCTGCAACGGCTGCCACATTGAAAGATACCTCTGGCCTTTCCCTTAAGGCACGAGCGGATCTCCCCGACGGCGCGGCATTTGTCGATATTTCCACGGCTGACCGCCTGTTGAAACGCAATGGTGAACTGAGCCGGCTTATCGTTTCGCCATCGCAAGACCCCGATCTTCCGACGATCGGAAACATAGCCCCTGAACTTTCCCTCGAACAGGCACAAAGCAGGCCCGACGTCGCAAGCCTCACGGACAGTTTTCATCTCAACCTGACGGCTTTTGGTTTTCTTGCCTTCGTTGTCGGTCTCTTCATCGTTTATTCCGCAACGGGCCTGTCGTTCGAGCAACGGCGTGGCACGTTCAGGACCATTCGGTCGCTCGGGGTCTCGCTTCGCTCCCTGACCACGATGCTGGTTATCGAAACCGCGCTCTTTGCGCTGGTATCTGGAGCGCTGGGCATTGTTGTCGGCTACGTTGTCGCATCGGCTCTATTGCCGGGCGTGGCCGCGACCCTGCGTGGTCTTTACGGGGCCAGTGTTGCCGGTTCACTCTCGCTGCGGCCTGAATGGTGGATCGCCGGCCTTGCAATGGCGCTGGTGGGGACCGGGCTTTCCTCGCTTCAACATCTCCTCCGCGTCCGGCGGATGCCGATACTGTCCACGGCACAGGGCAGGGCGTGGGCGATGGTGTCCACGAAAAGCCTCCTCCATCAGGCGGCCGCCGGGATGGTTATGCTTTTTGTATCCGGCGCGCTTGTGCTGCTGGGCGGCGGTCTCATTTCAGGTTTCGCAGTGCTTGCAGCGCTTCTTCTGGGCGCTGCACTCATTCTTCCAATATTGTTGGCACTGTGCATGAGAGTGGCCGAACACATCTCCGGACACGGACTGACCCGCTGGTTTTTCGCCGATACGCGCCAGCAGCTGCCGGGTCTTTCCCTGGCGCTGATGGCATTGCTGCTCGCTTTGTCGGCCAATATCGGGGTCGGCACCATGGTCTCAAGCTTCAGGCAAACCTTTGTGGGATGGCTCGATCAGCGCCTGGCCGCAGAGGTCTATGTGACGGCCCGTGACGAGGCTGAAGCTGCGCGTCTGCGGCAGTGGTTTCCACACCATGCAAGGGCGGTTCTACCCATCTGGAGTACGGAAGGGGAAATTTCGGGGCAGAAGGTCCGCATCTTCGGCGTCGCCGATGATGCGACATACAGGGACCATTGGCCGTTGATTTCGGGCGGGCCCGCAACATGGGACGAGATTGCGAGCGGGAAGGGTGCACTGGTCAACGAACAGTTCTGGAGGTCAGGAAAGGCGTCGCCCGGCGCAGAGATAGAAATGCCAGGTGGCTGGAAAGCCCGGGTCGTCGGGGTGTTTTCCGACTATGGCAATCCGAGGGGCGAGATCATCATTGGTCTTGATGCCCTCGTCCAGCACTACCCGGACATTGAAAAGCTGAGATACGGCCTTCGCATGGAGCCAGAGGAGGTTGCGGGCTTCAGACAACGCCTCATGACGGAGTTCGGCCTGCCCGAAGCCAGTATTGTAGACCAGGCCTCGCTGAAACGGCAGTCTGCTGCAATCTTCGAACAGACGTTTGCGGTCACCGGCGCGCTGAATGTGCTCACGCTCGCGGTGGCGGGTTTTGCCATGTTTTCGAGCCAGCTTACGCTCGCTTCACTTCGACTGCCGCAGCTTGCTCCTGTCTGGGCACTTGGACTTCGTCGCCGCGACCTTGCGATGCTGGAGGTCCTGCGAACTCTTGCTCTATGGCTTGTGACATTCATTGCCGCCATTCCTGTCGGGCTGGGACTGGCCTGGGTTTTGCTGGCAATCATCAATGTGGAGGCTTTTGGATGGCGACTGCCGCTGATCCTGTTTCCGCTAGACTGGCTGAGGCTGGGTCTTGTTGCCCTGCTCGCCGCCATCCTTTCGGTCCTGATCCCTGTTCGACGGCTTGCTAAAACCGCGCCGGCCGATCTTCTGAGGATATTCGCCAGTGAACGCTAAAGCCGTCCTCCTGCTCCTTTGCGCTTCATGCACTTCCTTGCCCACGCCGGTCATGGGGCAAGGCTTTGCGGGCCTCGGGTCAAATGCCGAAGGCTTCAGCATTCCCACACGCGGCGTTGAAATCGTCTTTCCAAAAGACCACAAGGCACATCCCGGTTTCAGGATCGAGTGGTGGTACGTTACTGCAAATCTGCAGACGGCCGATGGACAGCGCATGGGCGTCCAATGGACACTCTTTCGTTCTGCGCTTGAACCTGTCGAGCGCCCCGGATGGTCCGACCCTCAAATTTGGATTGGCCACGCAGCCGTGACGACTGCCAGCCGTCACCATGTTGCCGAACGGCTGGCGCGGGGAGGCGTGGGACAGGCGGGGGTCAAAGGCGAACCCTTCGACGCCTGGATTGACAATTGGCAAATGAAGGCAGGGACTGACGATGCACGGGACGACCTCGATCAGATCGATTTGAACGCCAATGGCGAGAGCTTCCGATATCGTCTGAAACTTCAGGCCCACGGGCCTTTGGTGCGTCAGGGGGACAACGGCTACTCGGCTAAATCGGCAGAGGGCCAGGCAAGCTATTATTACTCCCAGCCATTCTACAGTGTCAGCGGCAGCGTCTTTCTTGATGGTGAAGCCCATGAGGTAACGGGCGAGGCGTGGCTCGATCGGGAATGGTCGTCGCAACCGCTAGCCTCGAGCCAGACGGGATGGGACTGGTTTTCCCTTCACCTTGCATCCGGCGAAAAACTCATGGCCTTCCGTCTGCGTGACGACAAAAGCGGCTACATCTCCGCCAACTGGATTTCCGCCGATGGCAGGCCGTCTCCCGTCGATCCGAAAGACGTCTTGCTCAGTCCGTTGCGGACCGCGGATATCAACGGAAAGAGCATTCCGGTCGAATGGAGCGTGAAGATACCCAGCCGTGGCCTAGACATAAAGACGAAGCCGCTGAACGAGAAAGCCTGGATGGCGACGTCAACCCCCTACTGGGAGGGGCCAATAGAGTTTGATGGAAGCACCTCAGGACAAGGTTATCTGGAGATGACCGGATATTAGCCTGTCCCACTGTCCCAGACGAGATATCGGCTGCAACAGGTCCCGAGCTTAAAGACGCCGCCTTATACGGTCCGGCGAGACACCTAGGACACGCTCCGAAGGAGTCGTCTCGAGTTCCTCGATCTAACGATAAGCGTCGTTTCCACTCTTGCCAGGTTTCCCCGGGTCGGGAACGTACATCTGCCTTCTGGCACTGCAATTGCCGAGAAATTATTGGCAAGTTCGTGGAGACACGCACGAGGTTTTCGCACCGTACCGGAGGGCAATGACCTGTGATGACAACCCATTGTTCGGCTTCGTCCCAGCCAGGAATAAGGCAACGCGGTGGATCGTGCATCTGCGGGCCGAGGTCTTTTCCCTTGGTGCTCAATACATCGATGATTTCTTTTATGTTCTCGACCCGAACTGCGCCCGGCGCAGCCATACTCGGCACGGGGCTAGCTGGGGTACCGGTGCACTGGCGCATACAGCAAAGCTGGTCTTGTCGCCATCGACCATACCCCTACAGGCTACGACTAGTCTTTCTGCGATCGGTACCCAAGCTTTTCAGAAAGCGCGTTGGCTGTGGTGCGAAGCTCCTCACCAAGGCTAGCGATTTTTTCGTCGCTGGCTTCGCTGCGGATCAGACTGATTGCAATGCCGGCAGATGCGGCTCCCGAGTAATCGCGTATCGCTGCGCCAATGCAAAGCATACCTTCGCGGATCTGACCATCGTCGATGGAGTAGCCGCGAGCGCGCGTCAGAGCCAGTTCCTCTTCAAGCTGCGAAAGGCCAGCAACGCTCCTTGATGTCAGAGGCTGTGGAAACTGAGAGAACAGCATCCTCAATTCACCGGGCCCCAGATCGGAGAGGAGGATCTTCCCGGTGGCCGTAAATGGCGCCGGCAGACGCATACCGATCCGAAACGTGTGTCCAAGCGGCTGAGCCGAGTTGCGACAGCCGATGTAAACGACTTCGCCACCCTCGCGGACGGTGAGGGTCACCGTGTAGGGATCGAGGTCATGGCGCTGGGCGAGATGGTCGTTGAATGTCGATACGATATCGAGGTGCGACAGAAAGCCGTTCGCCCATCTGAGCGAGTGGGGTCCAATACGCAGGGTTCCATCGGCAGATCGCGCCAGAAGATCAAGCTCAGTCATCACCGCAAGCAAGCCATGCGCGCTGCTTTTGGGCAAATCCAGAAATCGTGTCAGCTCGGCGGCTGTCAGGTCCCGCGGCGAGCCTGCCACAAGATCCAGAATACGCACGGCGCGTCTGAGTGCCGGTACAGTGTCTGATATTTGCGACGATTGTTGATCTTCAGCCATGCACCTTCCTTGACACACTTGGCCGCTTTGGCCCATAGTTCATTCTAATGATTCAAGTTCAATTAGTTGAACTCTAGTGCGGGAGAGGTCGATGATCAAGCTAAAAAATGCGGCGCTGTTGCGTGATGCCTGCCTGGTGAATGGTCGCTGGCTGAAAGCTGCGGATGGCAAGACGATTGCGGTGGAAAATCCCGCCAACTCGATGATCATCGGTCACGTTCCTTCATTGTCGGCAGATGAGGTTGAAGCTGCAGTCGAGTCAGCAGGCAAGGCATTTTCCGAGTGGAGCCGCCGTGCTGCGAAGGACCGCGCTGCCATATTGCGTCGATGGTTTGATCTCATGGTAGCGAACGCTGACGATCTTGGTGCGTTGATGACTGCCGAGCAGGGAAAGCCGTTTGCGGAAGCAAAGGGCGAAGCCCTTTATGCGGCATCTTTCGTGGAATGGTTCGCGGAGGAAGCCAAACGTGTTTATGGTGATACCATTCCTTCGCCGACCACCGACAAGCGCATTACCATCCTGAAGCAGCCGATCGGCGTCTGCGCCGCGATCACGCCATGGAACTTCCCGGCCGCGATGATCACCCGCAAGGCGGCCCCGGCACTTGCCGCAGGCTGCACGATGATCGTCAAACCGGCTGAACAGACGCCACTCACCGCACTTGCTCTGGGTGTTCTCGCCGAAGAAGCGGGCGTTCCCGCCGGTGTCTTCCAGGTGGTGACGGGCGCCGCACGCGATATCGGCAAGGTGTTTACCGAAAGCGACACGGTGCGAAAGATCTCCTTTACCGGATCGACCGAAGTCGGTCGTCTGCTGATGGCGCAATCGGCCCCGACGATCAAGAAACTGTCGCTGGAACTTGGTGGCAATGCGCCGTTCATCGTCTTTGATGATGCCGATCTGGATGCGGCCGTTGAGGGCGCGATCGTGTCGAAATACCGCAATGCCGGACAGACCTGCGTGTGCTCCAACCGGATCTATGTCCAGGATGGTGTTTACGACGCATTCGCGGAAAAGCTGGTCAAAAGGGTCGAAAGCCTGTCCGTCGGTGAGGGCACGGAACCTGGTGTTCTGATCGGTCCACTGATCGACCAGGATGCCGTGGCAAAGGTCGAGGATCACGTTGCTGATGCCATTGGCAAGGGAGCAAAGATCGCCACCGGTGGAAAGCGCCATGCTCTTGGAGGCACATTTTACGAACCAACGGTTCTTACTGGTGCAACTCAGGCCATGAAGGTTGCCCGTGAGGAGACCTTTGGACCCGTCGCCCCGCTCTTTCGGTTCGGGACGGAAGACGAAGCGGTCGCCATGGCGAACGACACCGAATTTGGTCTGGCGGCCTATTTCTACACCGAGAATGTCCGCCGGACATGGCGTGTCGCAGAAGCGCTCGAATACGGCATGGTGGGCCACAATACAGGCCTCATCTCCAACGAAGTCGCACCATTCGGTGGCGTGAAGCAGTCCGGCTTGGGCCGCGAAGGCTCGCACTACGGCATCGATGAATATCTTGAAATCAAATATTTGTGCTCGGCCTTCGGCTGAGATCACGCTGGGAGGATCAGATGACCATCAACCCTTTCGAATTCCGCACCGTTCCCTCCATGCAGGTTGCCTGGGGTGGCGCCCAGCGCCTCGGAGAGATTCTTTCCGGCAGGTTTCAGGCGCGCAAGGCGCTGCTGATTACCGATGCAGGTCTCATCAAGGCCGGCCTCATCAAGCCGATTGCTGACGCTCTTGCGGCGAGCGGCTTTAACGTCACCATCTTCGACAAGGTCGTTGCTGATCCGCCAGAGCACATCGTTGCCGACTGCGTCGAGTCCGCAAGGCAGATCGGAGTCGATATCGTCATCGGTCTTGGCGGGGGCTCATCGCTCGACATCGCCAAGCTTGTGGCTGTCCTTCTGATTTCCGACCAGACGCTTGCCGACATGTACGGGATCGGCAACGTAAAAGGATCACGCCTGCCGCTCGTGCTGGTGCCGACCACGGCCGGTACCGGTTCGGAAGTCACAAACATCTCCATCATCACCACGGGAGAAACCACCAAGATGGGGGTTGTTTCTCCGCAGCTTTACGCTGATTTCGTTCTTCTGGATGCTGAACTGACGGTGGGACTGCCGCAGGTCCATACGGCTGCCACCGGTATCGATGCCATGGTGCATGCCATCGAGGCTTACACCAGCAAACACAAGAAGAACCCGCTATCAGATGCTCTGGCGCGCGAGGCACTACGTCTGCTCGGTGCAAATCTGATCGCCGCCTGCAAGGACGGCACCGACCGGAAAGCCCGTGAAGGCATGCTGTTGGGTGCGACATTGGCAGGTCAGGCTTTCGCCAACTCACCGGTGGCCGCCGTCCACGCGCTCGCTTATCCGCTGGGCGGCCATTATCACGTGCCACACGGGCTTTCCAATGCCCTGATGCTGGGGCCGGTTTTACGCTTTAACGCGAAGGCTGCCGCGTCGCTTTATGCGGAGCTTGCCGACGTGCTGGGTGTTCCGGGTGAAGGGGATGCGGCAACCCGTTCGGATGCGTTCGTTCAGCATATGGAAACGCTGATGGACGAAAGCGGCGCGCCGCGACGTCTGCGCGATGTCGGCGTGACGGACAACACGCTCGCCATGCTTGCGTCCGACGCAATGAAACAGAGCCGTCTGTTGGTCAACAATCCGGTCGAAGTCCGCGAAGAGGATGCGCTTGCGCTCTACCGCGAGGCGTTCTGACCCATTTCTTACAGCAATATCTTCAGTCCCAAGGGAGGAAAACGAGTGACCGATATCAGACTTTACATGCTTCAGTCGGGTACGCTGAAATGCAAGGTACACAACATCAAGATGAACCAGGGGAACGGTGCGGACTATGAGATCCCCGTTCCGTTTTTCCTGATTACCCATCCTGCTGGGCACACCGTGATCGACGGCGGCAACGCGATTGAAGTTGCAACAGATCCGCGTGGCCATTGGGGCGGCATCTGCGATGTCTATTGGCCAGTACTGGACAAGGACCAGGGCTGCGTTGACCAGATCAAGGCGCTTGGTTTCGATCCGGCCGATGTCAAATATGTTGTGCAGTCGCACCTGCATCTCGATCATACCGGCGCCATCGGTCGCTTCCCCAACGCAACCCACATCGTGCAGCGCTCTGAATATGAATATGCCTTTACGCCCGACTGGTTTGCTGGCGGCGGCTATATCCGCAAGGACTTCGACAAGCCGGGTCTGAAGTGGCAGTTCCTCAACGGTGCGCAGGACGATTATTACGATGTTTACGGCGACGGCACGCTCACCACGATCTTCACGCCCGGTCATGCGCCCGGCCACCAGTCCTTCCTGGTGCGCCTGCCAAACAGCAAACCGCTTCTCCTGACGATCGATGCTGCCTACACACTGGACCACTGGGAAGAGAAGGCTTTGCCTGGCTTCCTTGCCTCGACCGTTGACACGGTCCGTTCTGTTCAGAAGCTCCGCACCTATGCCGAAAAGCATGATGCAACAGTCGTCACCGGCCATGACCCTGACGCCTGGGCGAACTTCAAGAAGGCTCCCGAATTTTACGCGTAAATAGAACGCGCAAGTCAACGGCCAGATACGGCGAGGTTGCATGCAATCTCGCCGATTTTTATCATATGAGCCAAAGGCACCGAGCCGAGCGGGACCGTGTATTTCGGCGCATCGACCTTTTCGGGATATACGGCTTCGTTCAGGTCGCTCTTGTTGTCGCTTCAAGGCCTGAAAGCTATCCTCTAGCTGTGCGAGTGTGCTCATACGACGTTTTTCGCCCCGGCGTTACGTTGAGCCATCGGGGTTCGGGCTGACAATTAGGTAATACCGGATGGCTTATAGTAAACTTGTCTCTTTGATCCAAACTGTCTGCAAATCGAGCAGATTATGGCGCTCACTTAGCGTTCCCCACGTGTCGGGCCAGCCATGCTCCCCAAAACAGGCTTGCAAAAAACCGAAGCGGTTCGTTGAAACCAACGCCTTCCAGCAATGAAATGACCTCGTCTTCCGATCGGGGTGGCTCCGCACCCTGCAGAATCTTGCCCATTTTGGCCTGGACCTCTTCTGGCCCGGCGCCGTTCATACGCCAGCGTGCTGCCCATGCTGCCATGAGCAGGGGCTGCGACGCATACGCCCGATAATTCCCCGCCACAATCAGGGGCGCGTCAGGATACAGCCGCATTGCAATCTGCGCCAGAACATCCTGCTTTGCGGCGTTCCCTGGCAAATGGTGCAGCACGCCGATCATGATTGCGGCGTCAAACGATGGAGCTCTATCCAGATCGGAGACGGTTCCGAGGACGGTCTCCACCCGGTCAGACACTTCGGCCCTGACCAGATGATCGCGTGCAAGGTTGAGCATCGGTGCTGAAGGATCGACGGCGACAAAGGACCATTGCGGTTCCAGCCGAGCGGCGGCGATGATTTCGCCCGCCGTACCGCCGGCCCCGACAACCAGAACCCGTGCCCCCGTTCCTTCGCCCAGAGCTGCCGACAGCATGCAGGCGGAATGCTCGTGGCAGGCGTCATATCCGGCCAGCGCTATCCTGCTCTGTCGTGCGTATTCCCCTGCGCGGGAGGCGTCAAATTTGGCTGCAGAATCCTGTGTCATGCTGTCTCTTGTCTGTTTAGACGTGCTGGCGTGCTTCGCTCAGGGAGGATACAAGATTTGCGATCAGGAAAGGGAGGAAATACATGACTGAAAGTTCAGATTCCGGGCGAAAACATGATCGGTTGACGGCTTTCCTGAAAGCCTTTCATCTTGGCGCATCACGTTGCGATTGTGCTGAAGCCGCTAACCTCCTGATCATCAATGTCCATGGCGCAGGTGAACCGACCCATCTGCTTTATCGCGCCAGATCCACGGTGTCGCTGCCGGATGGCGCAGCTATATGCGCTGGCGCCACAGTGGATTTTGGCGGTAGTGCCAATCCGTTGGTCGGTGCACTGCCAGACGAATTGTGCCTTTCACTGGCCAACGAACCGGAATTGCGCGGTTTGTGTCAACTGATGGTGGCCGAGGTCGAGGTCGCCCGCTGTGGTGGCGGTACTATCGAGGCGCGTCTATGCGAGATCATCGTCGTGCTTGCGATCCGCAAGGCAATAGCGATCGGCACGGTCGATGCGGGATTACTGGCGGGTCTGGCGCACCCCGCACTGCATCCCAGCCTTGTGGCCATACATGACAATCCGGCGCGAAATTGGCGGATTGCGGACCTTGCCGCCATAGCGGATATGTCGCGCGGACAATTCATTTCCACCTTCACGCAAACCGTTGCCCAGTCGCCTATCGCCTACATGAATGGCTGGCGCCTGGCGCTCGGACGAGCAGAACTGCGCGCCGGACGAAGTGTCAAATCGGTCGCCGCCTGGGTCGGCTTCGGCAGCGCCGCCGCATTTTCCCGCGCCTATTCCCGCAAGTTCGGCTCACCGCCGGCCCAGAGCAAACCACGAAAATGAGGCAGAGGATCTTAATTCCCTACAGCGCTTCGGCCCTCTCGGCCAATACTGAGGCCACTTTCCAGGGCACGCCCGCCGATGCTCGTGTCGAGTGGCACAATCTGGGAGAGTTTCCCAGAGGAACGTTCGATTTGGCGACCGTCATGTTTCTCACACGAGATCTTGGGGAAGCTGCGAGCGCGGCATAAGGACGGAGCGCAAGGCAAGCTTTTGGATTAGCTGCTCGCGGCGGCTTTTGGGCGTTGGCGTTCTGGCGCCAAACGGCCAGAATGGGATCGGGTCTGGCAAGCTGGCAAAGCGGCTTCAATCGGTCGTTGGCCCGCATTAAGTTCACGGAAGCTTTCGTTCGCTAAACCAGCCGATCCTCACAGACGCATCGGTTCACCTTTGAATGCGAGCTAACCAATGGCGTCGACGAGGCGACCCATCGGTTCCTCTTCAGGCGCGCGATCGACTTGCGCGAGAACGCGGAAATGGCAACGCTGCTCTATTGCATGCGTCGTTACCTTTACAGCTAAGGCCCCCCCCCCCCGCGATGATTGCTTCCGGGAAGTCAGCCCGCATAGTGAACGGCGGTAATGGGGTCGGCTCCGCCCAGTCGGCAAAGCGCCTTCGTGTCGGTCACAGAGGCCATCATGGGACGCGCCTGAAAGCAGGCAACGCTTCGCAGCGGCGTAAAACGTCACCTGTGCGCCAAAAGCGGTCATTGGCGCACAAACACTCGCCAAGCCATTATAAAAACCATTCATGGCAGCGATAAAGGCGGCACGGTGGCTTCCGTGGCTTGGAAGGGATATCGTCATTCCGATCACGTCAATCTAGCCTACTCAACGCGCCCGACCTCGTGTAGCGTCGGAATGGGCAGTAAAAGGTTCACCATGTCGCTCCTCGATCCCGACGCAATCCATCCTATCACCCTGCCTGACGGCAGGGTTTATTCGGACACGGTGTATCTAAAGAACGTCGTCGACCATCCTCGTATCGAGGTCGGCGAATACAGCTACTTCACGCATTCTGGAACCCCAGAAGAGACAGCCCAGATACTTGCCCCTTATCTCGGTCACACATGTCGCGAGCGGCTGCTGATCGGCAAATTTGTACAGATTGCTAAGGGTTGCTACTTCATAACCAGCTCGGCCAATCATCCGATGACTGGTTTCACAACTTATCCATTTCGAATCTTCAAGCCCGAGACGTTTGGCTACAAGGAACTGCCGGTCAAAGACACGGTCGTCGGTCATGACGTTTGGATCGGCCACAACGCGGCTATCATGCCTGGTGTGCGCATTGGCGCGGGTGCTATCGTGGCCGCAGCCTCGGTCGTTGCTCGCGATATCCCGCCTTACGCCGTGGTTGGCGGCAATCCCGCTACCGTGATTAGAATGCGTTATCCCGCTGAGGTGATAGATGTCCTGCTTCATATTGCTTGGTGGGACTGGCCAATCGAGAAGATTGAAGCCAATTTAGCATCTCTGAGTAATGGTGACCTTGACGCTCTCAAAATCGCCTAGCGCCGGGCTCGCCATCTCGTAATGTTCGCAATCGGACCAAGGCTGTCATGTCGCAGAAGCGCCATTTGGGGACCTTGACGGTAGGACATCCCGCCGTATCCTCACCCGCAGTTGCAACGGGGTGACCGCCATGGCTGAGGTAACAGAACACACCATAGATCGGGGCGATGGCGCTCGTGTTCAGCTATTCCAGGCGCGTGCTTCGGATCGACGAAACGGAGCGATACTGTTCGTTCACGGTAATCAGGGAGGACTTCTTTTAGGTGGACAGGAAGCGGTCGAAGATGGATCGCTCGTCCGGTTCTCCTCGCGCCTCGGCATAACAGCGGCCGCCGTATCGCAGCCTGGTTTCGGCACATCGGACGGACCAGCGGATTTCTGCGGACCGTCGACACAGAAAGCGATTGTCGCGGCGTTGGATTTCCTCAAGCGGCAGCCATCAGTCGATCCAGAGCGTATCGTACTTTATGGCAACAGCCGTGGGGCTGTCGCCTCTGCCATGGTGGCAACCAAGGTGGCCGATCTCAAAGCGATCATACTGACTGGAGGCGTCTATGACTTGAGAGACGCCTACAAGACAAGTGCACGAGGCCTGCAAGAGGCTATCCGAAACGAAGCAGGTATCTCAGACGAGGCCTTCCTGGATAGATCCGCACTCTATCATGCTCATAGCATCCGATCAGAAACCCTACTTCTCCACGGCAAATATGATGATCGTGCATCGGTCGATCAGGCTGAACGATTTTCCGAGGCTCTTGCAAGGTCGGGGGTCCCTGTACGTTTTCACGCGCTTGATGGCGGTCATCGGCTTCCCCGCGATCAGGTCACTCCCATTCTCCGCGATTTCCTTACCCGCGTGTTCGCACCGATGGCGACTATTCATTGATGGTCGTCCGCTTAGGGCCGACTGCCGTCTTCCGCTTTGCGCCAATTGCGGCCGTCTTGCAAGCTCGTTTCAAGGTTCAGCCGAAGTAACCCGATATGCCATTCCCAGCGATCGCGGAGCAGTTTCTTTGAAGCCAAATTTTTCGTAGAGTTTGTTCGCCGGAACGTCGGCGATCAGACTGACATAGGCCGAGACGGGCAGCTTTCGCGAGACATACGACATGATTGTCTGCATGATGGTTTTCCCCAGTCCTCGTCCCTGATGGTCGGGATGAACAGCGATGTCGACAACCTGGAAAAAGCAGCCTCCATCGCCGATCAATCGCCCCATCCCGATTGCCGCGCCTCGATGCATGACAACGACCGAGTAAACCGTACCCGTTAGCCCTAACCGGGCAGCCTCTGGCGAAAACGCACTTAGCCCGGCGACAGAACGAAGATGCAGGTACTCTTCTACTGTCGGCAAACGGGACGCGGTGCTGTATTGCGATTGTTCCATCTTATCGGACGCTTTCCAAATTGAGCCCATAAAGTAGCGATTATTTGCCACTCCAAACAGGGTCAGTTGTCAATGGACGTTCAGGACCGAGCTCGACTTCCTCTCCGGGCCGAAGGTCGTCTTCCGCTTCGCGCCTTCATTCCAGTCACAGACACCGTGTTTGCCCGTACCTAAATGCAGACATGGCTTTACATCCCGGTGCTTGCTGCTTGCGCTCGCACGAGCAATCGCTCCGCTGGACGGTTGGGGGAAGGCATCCCGCGGCAATTGACGGTGCGAGACGGCTGTTATTCCCCCTATCGGCACGAAAGTTACCCTCACGGGTGACGATGGCGGCAGTGAAGTTGCCAACGCAGCGTTTGTATGGCACCTCGTTTACATGCCAAATTTGCGAACGACATAAGGATGCGACCGTGGGAGACGAAGTTTGGGGGACGTTAGTCAAAGAATTCTCTGATGTTCCAGACGCGTCGGCCATAACTCGCATCACTGTGCGCCTTGTGATCGCGGCGGTACTCGGTGGGGTTCTCGGGTTCGAACGCGAGAGCAAGGGCAGAAGTGCTGGCTTGCGGACTCACATGTTGGTTGCCGTAGGTGCTGCACTTTTCGTTTTAGGTCCACTGCAGAGCGGCATGCAGATCGGCGATCTGTCACGGGTACTGCAGGGTGTCGTTCAAGGAATAGGCTTCCTCGGCGCGGGTGCTATCATAATCCGCTCGGCGCAGCGGGAGGTAGAAGGGCTCACCACAGCGGCCAGTATCTGGGCGACAGCCGCGATTGGTGTAATGGCCGGCCTGGGAATGGAGGTAACGGCCGTCTTATCGACCGCGATCGTCTTGGTCATTCTCGCAGCGGTGCCTCACATCTTGCCCACGCCATCCGAGACGGACTCAAAGTCTATTGGGGACGATTGACCGTAGGACGACAGCGAAGATGTTTCGGCCTCAACTCAATCTGTAGCAGGTACCGCGAAAAGGCTGAAAAGCGCCAAAAACGGTCATGCGACCTGTATTATCGTCGGGATCCCGCGATTGAGGGAGTTGGCGACTGTGCACACCGACCACGCATGATCGATCAAGGCTTTCGGATCGGAGCCGTCCGATGTCTCGCACTTTACAGATAGCACGGCTTTGGTGGCGACCAGCGGTACACCCTCTAGGTCAAGTGTCACTGTTACGGCAATTTGTTCGATTTTCACGCCACGTTCATGGGCGACATAGCGTAGGTCATTACAGTAGCAGCCTCCTATTGCTAGAGCGAGCATTTGGCCGCCATTGAAACCGAGACCCAATCCCCCGGCCTTGCCTTCCGGCCGATCGATGACCACCGTATGGCCGCCAGCCCAACCCATCGCTGCCTCAGTGCCGGCGACGTTCCGCAACTCGATGACCGACCGCACCATCACATAACTCCGTCCATGTCTGAGCTTTGCAAGTTCGTGGCAAACGTTGGCGTGGTCAACTGTGTTTTCGAGCCTGTTCTTTAAAAGATGAGGTTTGAGGCCGCTCGGGGCGGCGGCCAATTTGGCGAGAGTGCACCAGAAGCGGCCGTTCCGGCAACAGAGAGTCCAACTTATGGCTGGGTGCCGTTGAGTTAAGGAATGCCCGCAATTTCGGGAAATGCTACACTTCTGATGTCCACCATGTCGAAGCTAATGAAAGGTTGGCTTGGCTCAATAACGCAGTTTTGGCGGCATCCCGTTGAGCGCCAACTACCGCAACTTGTGCGAACCCCCGCCGATTTAGCTCCGATTTTGCGCGCTGTAACAATGCTGCACCCGCATCGTGCCAACGATCTTTAGCAGCAACGCAGAAGTCATCGATCAAAGCGGTCGCCCCACCCGGATCGTATACTTGCGGAGTTGGAAACTCTCGCGCGATAAGAAAACCGACGATCAGTGTGTTCTCAACGGCGACAAGAGACACGTTGTGCTCATCAGAGAACAGTTTTTCAAACCATGAAAGAGTCGAAGCAGCTGAGTTAGCGGCTTTCTTCCAAAAGCGCGGCTCGTAGTTCTCGTATTCTTTGCGTCTTGCTTCGACAAGCTCCACGCACCGGAGCGCATCCTCTTTCGAGGCATTCCTAATTTGCATCTGGCTTACCTTGTGGCTGCATTCATCTGCGATGGCAGCCAGTACAGTGTGGCAAAACACCTCTGTCAACATCTGCTATGGGCCAACGGCCGACTTGGCGCGGAAGCGCCAATTGCGGACATATAGCGTGCTGGAAAGAATGATGAACTCAGCTCAGCGATAAGCCTTCTTCAAGTATGGACTGCTTCACCGCATCCCGTTCTTTTACGCGTTCATACCAGCCTCTGAGGTTGAGAAGATCGTCGAAATGGATATCTGCACCATAGTATGACTTCAGCCATGACGCTTGTCCCCAGCTTGTGAGAGCGAACAGATATGCATCGGCGACCGTGAAATTCTCGCCCATCAAAAAACGCTGCGATGCCAGCAAATTGTCGATCCATGCGTAGCGCTTTTCCAGCTTCGGCGTTGCTGTTTCGAGATATGCACCCGCCTGTTTCGCATAAAGAAGTGGAATGAAGCCCTTGTGGATTTCGGTCGATAGGAAACTCAGCATCTCCTGCAGCTTGTAACGCTCGAAAGTGCCGTTGGCGGGAGCGAGGCCGGATTGAGGCTTCAGATCGGCCATGTATTGGACGATGGCTGGCCCCTCGAAAAGCATCGCGCCGTTCCCCACGTCCAGGGCCGGAATGTAGCCATTGGGATTGATGTCGTAATAATCTTGGCCCCCTTCAGTCTTATGATCTTTGAAGTTCACCCTGACAAATTCGATATCCAACTCCAGTTCGTTGGCAACGATGTGTGGTGAGAGCGAGCAAGCGGCGGGCATGTAGTAGAGTTTCATTAATCGTCTCCTGGATTTCAGTACCTCGCGGCATGTTGCACGAGGACCAAAATCCACTTAGTTGACGCGGTAGAGAAATGTAAGAACGCAAAATAATGTCATCTAGGTACATAAATTATACCGGTTTTCAGGAGGTGCGAATTTGAAGGACACCGTCACCGGTTGTTCCGTTGAGCTCGCAATGCATCTGCTGGGCGGAAGATGGCGTTTGCTAATCGCATCCTATCTCATCGATGGTCCAAAACGGTTCAACGAACTCAGGAGGCTCATACCGGGCATTTCTCAAAGGATGCTGAGCCTAGACCTCCGTGCATTGGAGGACGCCAGCTTGATTGCCAGAACCGTTTACCCAACAGTTCCCGTAAAGGTGGAGTATGCGCTCACCGAAGAAGGACGCCGTCTGGGTAAAGTTGTCGCAGTCGTTCAGGAATTCGGGCTTTGGCTGAAAGATAGGAATGCAAGCTGACCTGATGTCCGCTTCGGGCGGGGAACTGCCCTAATGCAAAGCACCAAGTGCGGTCGGGAATCTATCGGACGCGGGGAACTACCGGATTTTCAAGAAAGCCGCGCCGGAAGGCTCTTGCAACAACCACGCCCAGTCCAAATCCCGATATCAATCTTGCTAGCAAAAGATCAGGCAATGAATAGGACGCCAGCCAATAAAAGGTTCCAAATGCCAAGAACGATGTTGCGACAAGGCTAAGCTGGCCGTCTGTTGCTGGCCGACGAAAAGCCACAGAATGAAACCCAGCGACGCCCCCAACCAAGCATGGCAAAAACTGACCGAGAGTTATCGTTGGCTTCGCCGTAAGCGTGTCCAGATGGCAAAAGATGAACGCTAACAATCCGGTGCCAAGTAACTGCAACAATACGGCTCCAACCAGGCGTGTTCTGACGGAATATTTGGGTTTTGAGTAGCGAAAATATGTGACCAAGACGCCCTCCTTTGACGTGGTCGCGTTCGATGGGCCGCGACCGCCTTAAAATTCGTACAACCTCAACTAGAGTTGAGGTCAAGGGGCAATGGCACAAGAGTCAACCTTTTGGCAGAGTGTCCGACGGGCGAGATGAGAGGTTTGCTTGTCAACTATTATGAGGACTAAGCGACTGCTTCTTAGGGAAGTCGAGAAACAAGACCTAGACGCGTTGAGCAAGATTTACGCCGACCATGTATGCATGAAATTCTATCCAAGCACCAAGTCGTCATCGGAAATCCGGACTTGGTTTCAGGAGCTTTCATTCGACAGCTACCTCAAGCACGGCTTCGGCCTTTGGGCAGTAGTTGACCCTTCTTCTGGACAGGTCATCGGCGACTGTGGGATTACTCTCCAAGAGACCCCTGAAGGCACCGAACCGGAAATTGGGTATCATCTGTGGCGTGGCTTCTGGGGGAACGGCTTTGCTACGGAGGCTGCGACAGCTTGTCGGGGCCATGCGCTGAACACCCTTGGCCTGGGCAGGGTGGTCAGCATAATAAGCCCCGAAAATATACCGTCGCAGAAAGTCGCGGAAAAAGTCCATGACCGAATGGAGGTCTACCAAAAACGGCTCCAGAGCAGCGGGCGCATCGTAAATCGATACCTGTATATTAGCCAAGCTCAATGACCACTACGGGCCAACTGCGGTCTTCCGCTTCGCGCCAATTGGGGTCATCGCATAAATTCAAGGAATGCCTGTTCTAAGGTATATGGCTTACTTCCTCCGAGCAGAAATGCTTAATACCAGGAATGACAGAACCTACACCCGAACAAATCGAAAAACTTGCTACCGCCTTTGAGCGCTTTACCCGTCGTTTCAAGGTCGCGGAGGCAGCGGCCGTTATGCAAAACTCGCTTAACCCCCTCGACATTCAGGCGCTCCTTTTCATTGATGAGCATCCCGAGTGTAATCTGGGGGATGTAGCTCGGCATCTTCAGGTCGCGCTGACGACAATGTCGTCTTCGGCCGACCGGCTGGTCCGTCGGGAGATGATTGAACGGCAGCGGCCAGAGGCAAACCGCAGGTCGGTGGCTTTGACGATCACGGACAAGGGGCAGCAAGTGGTCGCAGGCTATATCGATGGATATCGAGCCTCCTGCAAAGCGATGCTGCGGGCGCTTGATACCGTTGACCAAACCGAATTTCTGAGGATTACCCAACAGATCGCAAAATACGAAGGTTGAATATTACGAATATCGTAGTATGTCTCTGACATCGAAATGATCAGGGACGTCATCATGACCCACACACCGCCCACTGCACTCGTCACAGGAGCAAACAAGGGTATTGGCCTCGCCATCGCACGGCAGCTTGGCGCAGCCGGACACACGGTCTGGCTGGGGTGCCGAGATATGTCACGGGGTGAGATGGCAGCTTTCGAACTGAGAGAAAACGGGGTTGACGCCCGTGCAGTGCAACTCGATGTTACGGACGAGGCGAGCGCGTCCAGTGCCGCCAAAACTATCGAGAGTGAAGTCGGGCATCTCGACGTTTTGGTCAACAACGCCGGGCTCATGTTTGGTTCGCCTCCCTCTCTTGCCAAGGAGTCAATTGACGAGATTCAGCAAATGTTCAACACCAACGTTTTCGGGGTGATGCGCGTCACTCAAGCCTTCTTGCCGTTGTTGCGCAAATCGAAGGCGGCCCGGATCGTAATGATGAGCAGCGGCCTCAGTTCGTTGACGGATGCCTTGGACATGCGGAGCGAAACATGGACGGTCGGTTTTGGCGGATACTGCGCCTCAAAGACTGCACTGAACATGTTGACCGTCAAGCTTGCGAAGGAGCTTGATCGGGAAGGGATCAAAGTGAATGCGGTAGACCCCGGCCTGACATCGACTGATATGACAGGCAACGGACCGGGGCACTCACCTGAAGATGGCGCACGCCCCGCATTCGCTCTAGCAACGACGCACGCATATGGACCGACAGCAGGGTTCTACGCTTGCGCTCCATCAGGCGAACTTGTGCAAAAGAGTTGGTGAGACGCATTCAGCGATTATGGGATGCGGGCCGACCGGTTCCGCATCTCAATTTCTCCTTCGGGCGGATTTCGTTGAAAAACTCGCTGGATTGGCGGCTCATCCGCCCTTTCAGGTCTTCAGACGGAGCAGATATGCGATAACGCCTCGCGTCACAGCGCGAGGTGTCGATTAACGCCGCCCTCAGGCGGCAATGGCGATGTGTGGTGGCCTGAGTTTGGCCAGCCTCCCGAGGTTTTGTGCGGTTGCTGCAAGCAGGAATTCATCGCGTGCGCCGCACGGTCCTCGAAGTCTCAATCGCGCCATCCACAGGATGCGCTTGAGGTGTGCAAAAAGCATCTCGACCTTTTTTCGGCGATGCCGTGACTGCACGTAGTCAGGTGTCGTAGCAATCGCTCGGGCGACATCACGGGCATCTTCGTTGAGATCGCGCGGCACTTTGCGCATCGGCATACTCGGGCAGCAGCGAGACTTCAGTTCGCAGCGATCACAATCTTTCTTGCTGGCGCGGTAAAGCCGTGTGCCCGCCGCCGTGATCCCTGATCGAGGCGTCGCATAGGTTCGATGGAACTGCTTCAACTCCTTACCTGCCGGGCAGATGTAGCGGTCATTTTCGCCTTCCCATGAGAAGTCCGAGCGGGAGAAGGTGCCATCCGTCCTCTTCGACTTATCAAAGGCCGGAATGTGCGGCGCAATTTTCTTGTCCTTGACCAGCCATGCCAAGTTGTCGGCGGAACCGTAAGCGCTGTCAGCAGCCAGATAGTCCGGCTTCAAGCCGAAGCGGTTCTCGGTCCTTTCGAGCATTGTGCGGGATGCTCCGACTTCTGCCTGGCGGATCGCACGCGTCGCCTCCACATCGACAATGACACCATGATCGTTGTCGATCAGGTAATTGGTGGCGTAGGCGAAGAAGGCATGGCCTTTGTGAGCACCGGTCCATTGGGCGGCCGGATCAAACGGGGAGATGAACTTCGGTGTAATGGGCGACGCAGCACCGAAAGCGGCATCATCGAGAACAGCCAGATACTCCTGGACCGAGCGGCCAGCGTCTTCCTTTGCTTCCCACTCAGCTCCTGGGACCGAACGCTGCTTGTTGGCATCCGCAGCAATAAGGCTGGCATCGACTGCAAATCCTTCCGCGCGAACCAACCCTTGAGCGAGGCAGCGTTCCACTACCGTCTCGAACATGTGCCGCAGGATATCGCTTTGCCGGAACCGGCCGTGGCGGTTCTTCGAGAAGCTGGAATGATCCGGGACCTTTCCGTCCAGACCAAGGCGGCAGAACCAGCGATAGGCGAGATTAAGATGGACCTCCTCGCACAGTCGGCGTTCCGAGCGGATACCCATGGAATAGCCGATGATCAGCATTCGCATCATGAGCTCGGGATCAATGGAGGGGCGACCGGTGGCGCTGTAGAAAGGTTTCAATTGTGCCCGGACACTGTCGAGTTCGAGATGGTGGTCAATCCCGCGCAGCAGGTGGTCTGCCGGAACGTGATCATCAAGGCAGAAGTCGTAGAAAAGCTGCGCTGGAGCTGTCTGGCATCCCATCATGACTCAATCCTCCGCAAATCAATGCAACGATTGAATCACGGCGTCCGGGTGCCGACAACGCCTGGTCCGACAAATAGAGTGGCGGTTGAACTGGATCGTTGTGAAGGCTGGTCCGGTGCGTATGTTACACCAGTTAATCTGACATTCGGAGGCCCGCTTGAGTAGTGACCGCTTTTATAACGACCTCTTTCTGTCAGAGATATATGATGCTTGGCATCCACGCTCAACTCGCGACGATTTCGACTTCTACCTTCCCATCATCATGAACGCAGGTTCAGTGCTTGATATAGGATGTGGAACAGGCTCACTTCTACACGAGGCCAGAGAGGCTGGGCACCTCGGCGACCTGTGTGGGATCGACCCAGGCGTAGGAGTCCTATCTCGTGCTCGGGCTTTACCGAATATCGATTGGGTACTAGGCACGCTTCCCCAGCCTGAATGGAACAGCAAGTTCGAGCTGGCTGTCATGACTGGCCATGCCTTCCAAGCCATCAATGCCGATAAGGCTGTGGGTCAATTCCTCTCAGACATACGAGACAGCCTGGCTGACGGTGGACTTTTTGCTTTTGAGAGTCGAAATCCCTTAACTCGCCCGTGGCAACAATGGACACCTGATCGTCCTGCCTTGGTCTATTTGAACGATCATAGCTTGGTGAAGATCGTCACGACCGTCACGTCAGAGTTCGACGGACGCACGATATCCTTCAGGCACGACTTCTCCGGCGACCATCCAAGCCTGCCTTTGAGCAGTGAAAGTACCTTGCGCTTCAATCACGCGGACGAGCTTGCGGCGCTCCTGGCTAAGCATGGGTTTGCCATAGAGCAGCGGTACGGCGACTTCCAGTCAGGACCTTTTACGGAGAAGAGCCCCGAGATCATTACGATTGCAAGACGACGATGAGCGGGCCCCGGATGGCGAAACTGCCGCAACATTCGCCCGGCTAGATCATCGAAAGAGTTTTTCAACAGTATCGGCCGACAGGAGACGCTCTGCCGCAAGAAGGGTCGCCGTCGGCTTTTCCGTCATCCCCGTTGCTCGGTTTCTTGCAGTTTTTCTCTGAGTGTATGTTGAATCTCACATCCTGCGCTCGGTACTCTTAAGTGAGCTGGAGAGCCCGGAAACGCAACTGGCCTCACGCTGCTGCAAGACGTGCCGGGATTCGGCCAGTATCTCGCGATACCTTTGGATCTTGGTTGCTTTCATCCTGAATAAGTCGTCGACTGATACCGTTGCCTGCTGCACCGGAAAAGCCACTTCGTTTTCCAGAAGGTCGAGCAAAAGGTTTCGCATCACTGCGTTTTCTTCTCGAAGTTTCGCGAGCTCAATAGCCTTCCCACTCGACTCAAATTTCCGTGTGATAGCTTTGTCGATATCGTGTTCGACAAGCAGAATCTTGGCGGCATAGTACCGGCAAGCAAAGAATGCTGTGACGAGCGCGCATAACGCGATGACAATGTAGATCATTTCGACCTCCAGGTTATCCTGAAAGTCGATATTCGGAAGCCGGATTTCAATACGCGATTCACTCGGCAAACCAAAATGGCTCCTCTTTCATGAGGAACCGGGGCCGTAAACGTATCAAGTTCATCGTGATTGAAACGGTGACCGTCAGTCGCTTCAATATATTTTGGCGTCTTGTTACCTTAGCAGGTACTTTGCCTTCCTCGCGGGGTATGCGAGAGGCTCACCATTTTCCAAGATGAAACCCATACGGTACATGCATCTGCGCATTTCGGGAGAGCTATATGCACCTCCATAAATACCGACGGGGTGGTGTGATGGGTAAGATTCAAAACTGCATCTGTCGAGTGCTGAACGATAGGCGATCTCACGTACGTAGTCACCCGTCACCGGAACCGTACCGTAAAGATGCCATTGAGTACGTGCTTCCGCGACTGCTGCCGTGAAGGTAACGCCGAGAATCACGCTTAGAGCCAGCTTGAGTTTCATGACACGCCTCCAAATAAACAATTATGACGAGCAACGGAGATTTCGTCCGGTTTGTTCCCTCGCTCAGACGCAGTTGCGCAATTGTGGTCTCTTCGCCCCCACGGTTGGAGTGCATGCCACATTCTTTTCCCTTTGGACCAACTCGGGAGTGACTTCAGCTTTGCGCCTCCGTACCGGCTATTCAGATCAGTCCCGCCATCTCCTGAAATAAGACGTAAGCAAAAAGTCGTGGCGTCGTTCCTGTCAGGAGCAGTTTAGCAAAATTTGGCAACACTACATTGTTGCCGATTCTCTACATTCCCAACGAGCGCCAAACAAAAACCCCGCCGGGGATGGCGGGGCCGATCACGCCGTTTAGATGAAGGATTTAAGCGACAGCGAGTGCTTTCTCGATATCCTGTACAGAATGGCCAGTCAGATCTTTATCCAGTTCTCCAATAAGAACGTCCGACAACGACTTATGGTAGCCCTTGCGCATCTCACCCAGTGTGCGCGGTGCCGCGATAATCACCAGACTTTTAATCTTGCCCTCAAGCACCTGCTTGTTCAGCATATCCGTAACACCTGCACCAAACCCGTCTTCGTCTTGCTGGCTATCGTCGGGATTAGCCGAGCTACTGGAATGTCGGGCGCCGGAAGAGATCTTCGAGCTGTCGATCGCCGGATCTGGCAACGCTGTCAGATTGACAGTCGCCGCATCTCCGTCGTTCCGAAAAAGGCTAAGCTTTTCGCCATCGGCAACGGCAACGACCGTGTTCTGCGGAAGGTTCATGTTGATCTCCTTGGTGAGCAGCTCGAGCCCAGATGGCCGACCCTGCTTGTTTCTGTCAGAGAATAACCTCGCTACAGACCATCCGTTCCGCACTCTTCCCGACAAAACTACAGGATTGGCGTATCGCCGTGATCAGTCACCCCAGCCAAATGCTTGATGGCCTGCCTCGCGCCATCGCTGTGGCAGAGGGTCAGTCGAGGCTGCTGTACCAGGCACAGACCCCTGGAACGAACTCGGCAGTATGCCTCGGCAGCGAAAATCTTCCGCGACAATGCTGGTGAGCGGTACGGCACATGCCGACCCTTTAATCTAAAACGGCGTCCACATTAAATACTGTATAAAATATACTTGGTAAAATCACGCATTTCCGGTCGCCGCGGCACCACCAAGCGCGGCAAAAACCTGCGGGGAAAACTCAAACTGTCGAGCCGTTCCTCGTCCCATTGAGTTTCTTCCCAGCGTTTCCGTAAGGATGCCCCGCCGGACCAAGAGTTCAATGGTTTCGATCACCCCACCACGCGTCATTCCGGTAATATCAATCACATTTGAAAGCGTTAACTTCTGATGCGCCTGGTGCATCAGATAGAGAATATTCATCATGCCGATCTGTTTGATGCGCGACTGCGCCGATTCACCGTCGATCGGCTTCTCCAGGATTTCACGCACCGCAAATACGGACAAGGCCTGACTCTGCCATCTTTCACTTAAATTGCTTGCCATCGTTTTAACTATCTATTATTTGCATAGTCAAATAATTGAGACGAGTCGCCGTTCAGTTGAGGCGGACATTTAGAAAGACGGAGGGTAGGGGGCATGAAGGGCCTTTTCTTTCGAATGATCATCGCAGCGTCAGGGTTCGTTTCACTCTATACCATTTCGGAGCGAAGCGCTCGTGCCGACGAATGGGGGTGCCAGGTTATCCTGTGCTTATCCAATCCCGGCGGTCCGACCCAGTATGGCGAATGCAGGCCGCCCGTCGAGAAGCTTTGGAGGTGGTTGGCAAAAGGGCGTTCGTTTCCAACTTGCGCGGGCGTAGGTTTTCAGACCTCTCGCCCTCTTTACGAACCATATTACTGCAACGCCGGCTACCGCTTATCTGCTGGCTACGGTCCAAGGGGACGTGACGCGACGTGCATTTCCACGTCACTGCAAGCCGTGAGCGACAGCTTTTGCCGGCGAGATCGAGACGGTGGCGATCCGAACAAGGGCTCTGTCACGTCACCGAGGTGGCAAAGGGTAGACGGGCGATACCAATGCCTGGCCAATACCGTGGCGCGACCCCTGGTGCGCGAGAAACCTCGATACGTCGATGTGACGATTGAGGGCGTCGGCACGCAGAGGGTGTGGTTCTGACATGCCCGTTGTCTTCTCAGATCTTGCGCAAACCTGCGCACCCTTCGTTGCATCGGAGGCTCTTGCGGGTGTGGTCAGCCCCGAAAGCCGGTTCGCTCCGTTCACCATCAGGATCAACAGCCGTGCACCGCTCGGGCGGCAACCTGCGACCAACGCCGATGCAATCGAAGTCGCCGCATCCTCGGAGGCAACATGCCATGACATACACATTGGTCCCGACGGGGTCGGGCCGGAACAACTGCGCAGATTGAACCTCTCGATACCAGCCGCTGTCGCTCGCTGCCTTAACCTGAAGGCTCCAGCGACGCCATTCGACGGCTATTGCTGCCTCTCGGTGAAGGTGGGTGCTGACAGTCCCAGGGCCGAGCAGGTGCTGCAATCCTGCTATGGACGTGACGATCCGTCGGTCGGGGGCGTAGTCAACTATGGCGATCAGGTCCGCCGCGAAATCGAACGGCTCGGACCGACAGTGGCTCGATTTACAATCGGCGACACGGGAAAAGGGTCGCAGACAAACGTGTCGGCGAATTCTTCCCAAGCAGATGTCGTTGCCGAAGTGGTGGCGGAAAATACTCCGGGGGAAGCACACGCGATCTCGGCGTCGTCCGCGTGGGACGTCTTCAAGACCCGAAGCCGTTCATCCGTCCTGGTGTTTCAAGACAATCAATTGGAATTGGAGCAGAGTGAATGATAATAAGTTCCCGGATCAGACCCGTCGTCGCTTCGTCCGTCATGGCTGTCGCCATTATAGTGACGATGGTTGAGCCCGCCTTCGCGCAAGCCGCCGGCATCGAAACCGTCCTGCAGAACATCGTCGACATGTTGACGGGAAACATTGCGAAGCTTCTCGCCGTGATTGCGGTCATCGTCATCTGCATCGCCTGGATGTTTGGTTACATGGACCTGAGGCGAGCGGGCTTCTGGATCATCGGAATTGGCGGCATCTTTGGCGCCACCGAACTCGTCAACACCATCGTCGGAGCCTGAGGATGGTGGGCGGACAAACGGTTCTCGAAGAAGACACACTCTTCATCGCGTGTACGCGTCCCGCGATGATTGCCGGTGTCACGATGGAGGCGATGGGCCTCAACATCATGGTCACGACGATCCTCTACATCGTCGCCGGATCTATCGCCTACGCGTTCGTCGGCATCGTTTTCCATCTCATCTTCAAAGCGCTCGTCAAGCACGATCACAACATGTTCCGCATCCTGCTCGCCTGGGTCGAGACACGCGGCCGTTCACGCAACGGTGCCTATTGGGGCGGGGCAACACTTTCCCCTCTGAGACTGACACGCCGATTCGACGAAAGGGATATTGGAATTGCCTGACATCGCCACGCTTAGATCACGCGAACTCACGCCAGAGGCTTTTATCCCTTACGTGCGGCACATCGACGAGACGACAATCGCGCTCGAGTCCCGGACACTCATGGTCATTGTCGCGCTCGCAGGCGTATCGTTCGAAACTGCTGATCTGCTCGACATCAACGCGCTCCATCGCGACCTCAACACGCTCTATCGAAATATAGCCGATGAGCGGCTCGCGATCTGGACCCATCTCATTCGGCGCAGGGACAGCGACTATCCGGGCGGAACGTTCGCAACGCCATTCTCAGCCTCGCTCAACGAGAAATACCGGGAACGCATGGCGCGCGAGCACCTTTTCCGCAACGATCTCTATCTGACCGTCCTTTGGTCGCCAGCGCGTGGCCCTGCAGACAAGGCGGGCAAGCTGCTGTCGTACCTTCGACGGTCAAAACGACTCGATATGGAGCTGGATGAAGAGGCTCTGAAACAGCTTAAGGACAAAGTCGTCAACGTAGTGGCGGGCTTGAGGCGCTTTGAGCCACGGGTCCTTTCTCTTTACGAACAGGAAGGCATGCTCTTCTCTGAACCGAGCGAGGTGCTGCACCAGCTCGTCGGCGGGAGGCGTGAGCGTGTGCCGCTTACCGAAGGTCGCGTCGCCTCGGCAATTTACTCTGATCGCGTAATCATAGGTCGGGAAACGATCGAGATCCGGCATGAGGCAGAAAGCCGCTTTGCCGGCATGCTGAGCTTCAAGGAATATCCAGCCCGCACCAGGACAGGCATGCTGGACGGAGTTCTAAACAGTCCGTTTGAGCTCATTCTCTCACAGTCGTTCTGCTTTGTGTCGAAGGCGGACGCTCGCGTCATCATGGGGCGTAAGCAAAACCAGTTGGTGAGCAGCGGCGACAAGGCGGCTTCGCAAATCGATGAACTTGACGATGCGATGGACGACCTGGAGTCCAACCGCTTCGTGATCGGCGAGCATCACCTGACACTCTCCGTCTTTGCGACCACGTTAAAGGAATTAACCGACAATCTGGCAAAGGTTCGCGCCAGCCTGACCAATGGCGGGGCTGTCGTTGCGCGCGAGGATCTTGGTCTCGAAGCGGCATGGTGGGCGCAACTTCCGGGCAATTTTCGTTACCGCGCGCGCTCAGGCGCGATCAGCTCGAAGAACTTCGCAGCATTGTCACCGTTCCATTCCTATCCGATCGGACAGAAGGACGGCAATGAGTGGGGACCCGCCGTCGCCCTGCTCAAGACCGCTTCAGGCTCGCCCTACTACTTCAATCTCCATTATGGCGATCTGGGCAACACCTTCATGTGCGGTCCGTCGGGCGCGGGCAAAACCGTGATTGTCAATTTCATGCTGTCACAGCTCGAGAAACACGACCCGCACGTGGTGTTCTTCGACAAGGATCGCGGCGCGGACCTTTATGTGCGCGCCGCCGGAGGCACCTACCTGCCGCTGAAGAACGGGGTCCCCACCGGCTGCGCTCCCTTAAAGGCCCTCAACCTGACGCCGGAGAACAAAGTGTTCCTGGCGCGCTGGATCGGCAAGCTTGTGGGTTCAGGGGCGCGGGAACTGACTGTCACAGAACTTCGCGACATCTCCGGCGCGATCGACGGCCTTGCCGACCTGCCCGCTGAGCGACGGACAATAGGGGCGCTGCGGGCTTTCCTCAACAATACGGATCCGGAAGGTATCGCGGCGAGGCTCCGCCGGTGGGAGGAGGGAGGGCCGCTCGGCTGGGTCTTCGACAATGTCATCGAAGATATCGGATTTGGCGATTTCGGCGGATCAGGGAAGTTCATCGGCTACGACATGACCGACTTCCTCGACAACGAGGAAATTCGCATACCGCTGATGGCCTATCTCTTCCATCGCGTCGAGCAGGTGATCGATGGCCGCCGGATCATCATCGTCATCGACGAATTCTGGAAGGCGCTACAGGACGAGGGGTTCCGCGATCTTGCGCAAAACAAGCTGAAGACCATCCGCAAACAAAATGGGTTGATGCTGTTTGCCACGCAAAGCCCGCGCGACGCGCTGAACTCGCCAATCGCGCACACGATCATCGAGCAATGCCCGACACAGATCTTCCTGCCCAACTCGCGCGGCAACCATGCCGACTATGTCGATGGATTCAAGCTCACCGAGCGCGAATACGAATTGATAGCGCGCGAGCTTTCCGTTGAAAGCCGGAGGTTCGTGTTGAAGCAAGGACACAACAGCGTCGTTGCCGAGCTCGATCTCAACGGCTTCGATGACGAGCTCGCCATCCTCTCCGGCCGGACCGCCAATGTCGAACTTCTCGACGCGATCCGCGCGGAGGTTGGAGACGACGTCGAGAACTGGCTTCCCATTTTCCAACAGCGAAGGAGTGCTAGCTGATGACTTCCTATCGACTTCATGGCGTACTGCTCAGCGCGGTGCTCATGCTTGCCGCTGAAGGCGTGTTAGGGCAGGGGATTCCTGTCAACGATCAGGCTGCGATTGCCAAGCAGATCGAGAGCATCGCGCAGCTCAAGTCGCAACTCGACGCGCTCAATGAGCAGATCGGCCAGGCTCGGCAGCTTTATGGCTCGCTCAACAAGCTGACCGATATGGCGGATGTCGCCAACGTTCTCAACGATCCGGTGATCCGCAAGGCGCTTCCCTCCGACTTCGCTGCCATCGAGGGATTGCTCAAAGGCAACGGCACCGGCGTGTTCGGTGATTCCGCCTCAAGGTTTCTGGAAGGTAACTCGACCTACCGCACTGACGCCGATGATTTCTACGCTCAGGAATTGTACCGGCTTCAGAACAAGAATGCCGGGCAAATGAGCCTTGGTGAGCAAATCTACGATGCCGCGACCAAGCGCATCGACGGGATTGATCAGCTGCGGGGAAAGATTTCCACGGCTGGCGACGCCAAAGAGATTGCCGATCTGCAGGCTCGGCTGCAGGCCGAACAGGCATTTCTTCAGACCGACGTCCTGCGGATGGAGGGGCTGAGGATGGTGCAGCAGGCGCAGAACCAGGTCGACGAACAGCGCAAGGCGGAGGACTGGCGCCAACGGATGGACAATATGAAGGCGGCGCTAAAGTGAAGTGCACCCTCATCGTCCTTTCCCTGGTGCTCTTGTCGGCTTGTTCGCAAGAGGCGGAGCGAACTCATACGGTGGACGAGTTCGTCGCCGACACCGAATTGCTGTCCCGTACGATTACCGAGTGCCGCAACAACCCGGGTGCATTGCGCCAGACGCCCAATTGCCAGAACGCGGAAGCGGCCGAGGTTAAGCTCCGGCTCCAGAACATGCGCAAGGCATTGGGAGGCTGACCAAATGTACCAGGTGTTTGAGTTTATCGACGGTCAGTTCAAGCGGCCGTTGGAGACTTTCGTCTCGGATGGGACGTCGAACATAGCAGAATGGGTCGCTGGTCCGTTGACGGTGGCAGTGACCCTCTACGTCGTCCTCTACGGCTATCTCATCCTTCGGGGCTCGGTCCAGGAACCTATCCTTGACTTCGCTTTCCGCGCGATGAAGCTCGCGATCATAGTGATGCTGGTGAAGGACGCCGGCGAATATCAGACCTATGTCGCAAACATCTTCTTCGATGTTTTGCCACGCGAGATCGCTCAGGCGCTGAATGCAGGTACGGCGCCGAGTGCCAGCACCTTTGACAGTCTGCTCGACAAGGGCCAGGCCTCTGCGACCGATATCTGGACCAGGGCTTCCTGGCCGATTGACATCGTCACAGGTGTGGGCGGCATCATGGTGATCGGCGTCAGCTTTCTGGTGGCGGGGATCGGTTATGTTGTTTCCCTTTATGCACGGTTGGCGCTGGCGATCGTCCTGGCGATCGGGCCGATTTTCATTGCGCTTGCCATGTTTCAATCGACGCGCCGTTTTACCGAGTCCTGGATCGGGCAGCTCGCAAACTTCGTGATCCTTCAGGTCCTTGTCGTTGCCGTCGGTTCGCTTTTGATCTCCTGCCTGGACTCGACCTTCACCGCAATCGACAGCTACAGCGACGTCCTTATGCGCCCTATTGCTTTTTGTGCCATCGGGATAGCTGCCCTGTACATATTCTACCAGCTACCTGGCATTGCATCGGCGCTGGCGGCTGGCGGCGCCTCGCTGGTCTATGGTTACACGACCGCACGCGATGCGCATGAAGGCATGCTGGCCAGAGCAGCCTCCCACACCGGCCGGATGATCGGTCGCGGTGCTCGGTTTGCCCGCCGCGCCTTCGGATCAAGAAATGCCGGCGTATGACACCCATTCCAGAACATTAGATAAAGGCCTACTGAATGATTAAGCCTGCCCTGTTACTCGCCTTCTCAGCCACGCTTGTCGGCTGCGCTTCGATGACCTACCCATTGCCGAACTGCGACGGCTATTCGCGCCGCCCATTGAACCGCTCGATGTGGGACTGGGAGGGCGGCAGCAAGCTGAAACAGCAGCAATCCAACACGAGTTCGTCCACGTCCCTCACACCTTTCGTAGAAGAGGCCAGCGAGACTTCCGCTTTTGCGCATCTGGACATCGACGGTTCCTATCGCCGCTGTGAGGGATGAAACATGGTGACGACAGATAATCTCAAGAGCTACTTCGACAAAGCACGTCGTTTCGACCAGGACCGGATGATCCAGGTCGAGCGATCGAACAGGATTGCCTGGTCGATCGCCATAGTTTCAGGCATTGTCGCCGCTGTAGCCGTCTTCGCGGTCGCGTGTCTCACACCCCTCAAGACGGTTGAACCCTTTGTGGTGCGCGTCGACAATTCGACCGGCATTGTCGACGTCGTGTCAGCGCTGACATCGACGGCTGGCACCTACGATGAGGCGGTGACGAAATATTTCGCTGCAAAATATGTCCGGGCCCGCGAGGGTTACGTCTGGAGTGAAGCACAGGAAAATTTCCGCACCATCGCCCTCTTGTCGACGCAAGCGGAGCAAACGCGTTTCGCGGCCCTCTACCGTGGCAGCAACCCGCAATCGCCCCAGAATACTTATGGTCGCGGGGCTACAGCAAGGATCGATATCGCTTCAATCTCCCTCATCAATCAGAATGTCGTTTCCGTACGCTACATGCGAACCATCACGCGTGGCGAGGAAGTACGAACGACCCATTGGGTTGCGTCGATCACCTATTCCTACGCGAACGCTCCGATGTCCTCGACGGACCGGCTCGTAAACCCGCTCGGCTTCGTCGTCAGCGAGTATCGCGCTGATCCGGAGGAGGTGAGATGATGCGCATCCCTCGAATTCCTGCACTCATCGTGACCCTTTCGATGTCGCCGGCGTTTGCGCTTGAGATACCCCGAGGTGCCTCGCAAGACAGTCGTGTCCGGTTCGTGAACTACCAACCCTACAACATCACGCGGGTGGTCGGCACTCTGCGGTCATCCGTACAGGTCGAGTTCGCGGCGGACGAGGAAATCGCCCATGTCGCGCTCGGCAATAGCGTCGCCTGGGAAGTTGCGCCGGCCGGCAACATCCTGTTCCTGAAGCCACGCGAGAGCCAGCCGGTGACGAATATTTCCGTGGTTACGACGCGCAGGGATGGCTCGACCCGCAGCTACCAGATGGAACTGACGGCGCGCGATGGCTCCGTAGAGGCTGGCCAAAACACCTACTTCTACGTGAAGTACAGGTATCCAGGCGATGACGCCGAGCTTCGCCGCCAGCAGGCAGCGTCGAGGGCTCTCGCGGCCCAGGCGAAGGACGCCGACAATGTGCTGGCGCTTCACGAAGCCTATGGCCCTCGAAACTGGCGCTATTCTTCTCAGGGATCGCAGGCACTGGAGCCGCAAAGCGTCTACGACAACGGCAAGATTACAACGTTCGCCTTTGTGGGTAACCAGGAAATGCCCGCTATCTATATGGAGAACTCCGACGGTTCCGAAAGCCTTGTTCCGAAGTCGGTCGATGGAGATCTAGTGATGGTGCACGCGATCAGCCGCAAGTTCATCTTGCGTCGGGGCAAGGATGTGCTCTGCGTCTTCAACGAAGCCTACGACCGCGTCGGTATCAATCCTGACACCAACACAACGTCTCCTTCGGTGGAGCGCGTCGTGAAGCGCGACGTTACCGGGCGATAGGGAAGGGAACAGTCATGACTCAGGAAGACGAGGATCGCATCCCCGGAGAGCGTGCCGAAACCGTCACCAGTCGTCAGATCGACAACAGCCCTCTCTTGAAACGCGGCGCTGTTGCCATTGCGATCATCGCGTTTGTCAGCTTCGCGCTTTGGTCGACGACGGGAAAGAAGGGAAGGGATGAAAATCTTCAGCCCGAACGGATCATTATTCGTCAGACGACCCCCTTCGAGGCCGCAAAAGAGAAAGTTGAACCGGACCAGGCGCTCCCTGAAGTAAAATTGCCAACGCCTGTCGTCGAACCGGTCATTGAAGTGCAGGACAAGCTGCTCGATTCCGCCCGTCGCGCCCCCGTGATGGCCTTCAGTGGAGGGCAGAGGAATCGGAAAGAGCTGAGGGAAAGCGACAGCTCTTATCCTTCCGACAACAGCAATTTCGTGCCGCTCGACAACAATATGTCTGTTCAGAACCAGCAAAACAATGAGCAGCATCGTTTCGATGGCCTGCTGCGGCCAACGCGGCTTGAAGGCTCAAGGGCCGGTACACTCGGAAACCGCAATTTCATCGTCGCGATGGGAACGACCATTCCCTGCGTTCTTGAAACCGCGTTAGCATCCGACCAGCCGGGATTTACCACTTGTGTGATCAACCGCGATGTTCTCTCTGACAATGGCAGGGTGGTCTTGATGGAAAAGGGCACGCAGGTTGTCGGCGAATATCGTGGAGGGCTTCAGCGCGGGCAAAAGCGCCTGTTCATTCTCTGGAATCGCGCGAAAACGCCGAAGGGCGTTATCGTCACTCTCGCATCACCAGCAACCGACGCACTTGGTCGTGCCGGTGTCGACGGCCATGTCGACACCCATTGGTGGGAGCGGTTCGGCAGCGCTCTTCTGCTTTCCATTGTCGGGGACGCGACGAACTATGCAAGCAGTCGGCTGCAGGACAGCGATGTCGACGCGCAAAAAACAACGAGTGCCAGTCAACAGGCGGCCGCCATCGCGGTCGAGCAGTCCATCAATCTCCCGCCGACACTCAATAAGCACCAAGGTGAACCGGTTTCGATCTTTGTCGCTCGCGATCTCGACTTTTCCGGCATCTACGGTCTTAGGGTGACCGAACCCAGAAACCGCGTTTTCGATCGTGCAGTCCTGGGGGATTTCGCGCCACGATCGACGCTCCTAACGAAATAGGGCGCGAAATGTCAGAGAGGCAGGAATCGGCTGTCGTCAGCGAGCTGTTGAAGCCGTTTTCGACATTCCTTCAGGACAGGTCTCTCCTAGAGGTGATTGTCAATCGGCCCGGGCAGGTGTTGACGGAAGGTCCCGGTGGGTGGCGGACCTATGAAATGCCGGAGCTGACCTTCGAAAAGCTCATGCGTCTCGCCCGGGCAGTCGCAAGTTTTTCCCATCAGTCGATTGATGAGACGCGTCCAATATTGTCGGCGACGCTACCCGGGAACGAACGAATCCAGATCGTCATCCCCCCGGCGACCATCAATGACACTGTCAGCATGACAATCCGCAAGCCTTCCTCGGTCGACTTCAGTCTTGATGATCTGGAGGAAAAGGGATTTTTCCAGACAGCGTGCGCAGCGACCAGTACCTCCTCCTCCGCGCAGGATGAGGAACTGTGTGAAACATATCGTGCCGGCCGTTTTAAGGATTTCCTGCGGCAGGCCGTCATCGCTCGAAAAAACATCATCATTTCTGGCGCCACAGGTTCGGCGAAAACGACACTTTCCAAAGCATTGATCAAGCATATTCCCGAAAACGAGAGGGTCATTTCAATCGAGGACACTCCCGAGCTCGTTATCTCACAACCGAACCACGTGCGCTTGTTCTACTCGAAAGGAGGGCAGGGGCTCTCGCGCGCCGGACCGAAAGAGCTTCTCGAATCCTGCCTTCGTATGCGGCCGGATAGGATTCTGCTTCAGGAGCTTCGCGATGGGACGGCCTTTTATTATATCCGGAACGTGAATTCGGGCCATCCTGGCTCAATAACCACGGTCCATGCGAACTCGGCCGAATTGGCTTTTGAGCAACTGGTCCTGCTTGTTAAGGAGTCGGAGGGCGGCGCAGGCCTGGACCGGGCCGACATCGTGGCTTTTTTGAACGCGAGTATCGATATCGTTGCTCAGTGCAGGCGACACAAAGGGAACTTTCGGCTGTCTGAGGTGTATTTCAGGAGTGAGTGTAGAGCCACGGAATAGCAAACTGAGCGACTCACGGAGTTCCGAGGTGCGGATTGTGGTCCTGATGTTTCTTGTTGGGTGTGTCTCCGTAAAGAGCGCCGAAAGCAGCACGGTAACCGTGTAAGTCGATAAGCGTAGTACACCTTAAGGCAACTCTGACGTATGCCTGCAAGATCCTCGTTGTCACTCATCCATGGAGTGTCGATCACAGATCAGGCGACAGCGGACAATATGCGGTCGGACAACCGCTTACAATACATCAAGAAAACAGTCTAAAGCGGCGAGGAATCTTGACTGGCCAGCCAGTCCAATCCAGTGAAGCCATCCATAACGTTACCAGCTTCATGCGCCGGGGCGAATTTATCGCCCGCTTGGCGCAGCAGCCGGAGACACAGGCGGCTGCTCGCGGAAAATCGCTTCCAAAGTAGCTAAAATACGCCGCACGGCATCGGAATGGCTGAAATAGTAGATCACCTGCGCTTCACGGCGGGTTTGTACGACGTTTGCATTGCGCAGCTTGGCGAGGTGTTGCGACAAGGCTGATTGGCTGAGGCCAACCCGGTGTGCCAGCTCACCAACCGGAATTTCGGCGTCAACGAGAATCCGCAGTATTGCGAGCCTTTTCGGGTTTTCCATCGCCGCTAAAAGCTTGGAGGCCGAAATAATTGATTGCTCATCCAGACATCTCTGTATCAAATCCGTATCCAAACCACTTTATGTCGCGGACGTTTAGGCCATAATTCTTGGCTAAGCCATTCGACGTGAACCTTTTTTAGAGGTTTAGAGCCGCGACCGGTAAGGCGCCAATGTTTATAATTAAGAATAGTCGACAACTCTCACTCTCAAAAGGCGCGTGAAGCCGATGAGCCACCTGTAAAGTGCAGGTGTGTTTCTGAGGTGCAATTTTTTTGCGACTATTGCCAGCGTGCCGGACAAATGTCCTCTGAACCGTTCACTAGACATTGAGAACGTCTTCCGCAACGCAGAGGCTGATTGCAAGCATGACTGATTACGACCGAAATGGAGCAATACCCTCGGTTGATTCCCAGATCTAAATGATGCCGCACCGTTGGTTATTATAGGGACATATGATGCCATTTCAGGTGATCTGAGTTGGTACCTAATGCGCTTTTTATCACGTCAACCTGTGTTGGGATGTGCGGGAAATGTCGGACGGGCTGTACAAAAAGCTCAAGATCTCGTCGAGAGATATTGGGGAAGTCGAAGAGTATCTGAGTGAGGCGTATGCTCCCGTCGCTGTCATGCCACTGGGCTCACACGACAACTACGGGGTCACCGGTCAACTGGCCGTAATCGATGAAGTATTCTTCGAATGGTCGGCGACCATAGGTTCGTATCGCGTTACTCCCATTGCGATGTTCGACGCTGTTCTGTTTAATTTCGCGAGCAAGGGAGCGACCGAATATGACTTCCGGGGTGAAAGGCTATCGATTGCGGCTAATCAGGTCATTGGCTACCGGCACGCCGATAGCGTGGATGTCCTTGATGGTAGCGAACATTCAACAGTCGTTATCTCAGACGCTCTATTATCAAGACGCATGTCGATATTGCTCGATCGGCCTGTGGTTCAGCCGATCGAATTTAGCAAACGCGCTCTGGATCATGGCAAACTCGAAGGGCTTCCGGCTCTTGTTCAAATGCTGAACGGTTCACCGTTACAAGGAATCGCCAGGTCATTGAATAAGCAGTCTCCGAGTATGGGTAATCTGATCGTTGACAGTTTTCTTCTAAACTATCCGAACAACTACACGCAAAAACTTGAGGCGCCTGTGCCCGTCATTGCTCCACGACAGGTCCGTCGAGCGATTGATTATATCCATGCGCACCCAGCGGCTAGAAGCTCTCCTGAACTCTTGGCGGGCCTGAGCGGGGTCAGTGTTCGTTCTTTGCAATATTCCTTTTTGAACTGCGTGGGACAAACAATAAGTGAGTATCAGCTTGCTCTGCGCCTTCAAAAAGCTCGCGATGAGATCGATCGGAATAAGGATCGGTCCGTAAAGGAGATTTCTCGGACGTGGGGATTTGCAACCCAAAGTGCCTTCACCCAGAGCTTCAAAAAAGCATTTGGGGTCAGCCCATCTCAACACCGGAAGGGCGAACTTTAGGCGCTGGATCGTCCATGGCATTTATCCGCCTCGTTTTTCGGCGTGGCGATGGCGTTGCAGGATGTGTGACATCAGTCAAGCATAACCATCTGAGCCGCCACCTGCTCCTCGAACAACTTCGAGAGAGAGGCGATGGGTGCCGAAACGATTGCGCTTCTAGTAGCTCATTCAGATATTCAGGTGATGTTCATTTGACGTTGAAACGCAAGGCGATATGCATGGATCGAAGCTTGCCGGCTCATTCAGGGACAGATGGCCGATCAAGGGAGTGGAAGATGAAGCTCTCTGGCATCGATTGGGATCGCACTAGTCGCGATTACCTCGCGACGTTTGAATTGTGACCTCGTCAATCGGTGGATTGCGGACGGTCGCCGTCAATTTGTAAACGGGTTTTCGTATCATCCGGAATGAGGGTCTTAAGAGGCGTTGACCTTTAGGTCGGCCGTCACCTCAAGGACGGTCAACTTGTGTGTATGCCCGTCACGGCCCTTCCACTCGATCTGCTGTCCGGGAGAAAGACCAAGAAGAGCAGCTCCAATCGGGGTCAGCACGCTGACCATTGAGCGTTCGATGTCGGCGAGGCCGGGGTAACAAAGAGTTACCGTCCTTCTGGCTCCGCCTTCCGTCAGGTAGGATACCGTCGATCCGACCGCCACTGCGTCTGCGGGGAACTGGTCATCCTCTACGACATCAGCACGCTCAAGTTCGATAAGCAACTTCTCGGCATCGTCGAGGTCGCGCCCCGGTGCCGCGAGTGCAAGAGCGGTCAGACGAGCGTGGTCAGTCTGCCGGACGATGATGGACGGCTTTGTGTAATCAGTGGTGTTCATTTCATATGCCTCGTACCGCGGCCGAATAGCTGCGTTTTAAAAAGACTGCTTGTGGAGGGTGAGGTCGCGCAATCCCGCAGGATCAAAGCCCGGGTTCAGACGCGCGACAGCAGTCTACGTCCCGGGCTAGTATCCTTCGACGGGATACTCTCGGCAGAGGCGAAATTTATGTGAATTGCCAATTTTCAACATGGTGCCCTAATCATGGCATGCCTGAGGGGGAAGTCAAGAAGCGCTCCGTGAGACGCTGCCCGGCGCTTTTGATCTCGGCAAGTGCCCTTGACTTCATGGCACCTTCCATAAATGCTAGGTTGATGTTGAATGAGAGCAAAAGACGCGCAGTGAGCGCTTTCAGGGTCTGCCCCATCGCAGGATCGTAACCGGGTCCGGCCACTGTCGCCTGCCGGATCCAGAGTGGCTACGTCAACACGTTCGCCTTACCATCTGCGGCAAGTCTCTCTTCAAACAAGTCAACGCCCTTCCTCTAGCGATGGGGTTGTTGCGCAGGTCACAATAAACATGTCTTCACTCAGCCAAACCATGCCCATAATCGGGGCAACAGACTTTCACACACTTAGCCGCCTGACGCTCGTGGCCCTGACCAATGATTTCGACGTCGGCCCCGACTTGAGTGAGAAGCTGGAAAACTCCTGGGTCTTGGCAGACGAACAGGTCTCGCTCGACACGGTCTGCCTAGGATCAACTGTCTCGTATGATGTAGAGGGGCAGCAACGTCAGGTTACCCTTGTTCTCCCGAATGAAGTGCTGGCAGACGCGGGCCGCTTGTCTGTATTGACGCCTGTTGGCGTGGCGCTCTTGGGCCTTAAGCCCGGGCAGCGCGGGGAGTGGAATTCTCGCGATGGACACAGAAATCAATTGACTGTCGTCCGGGTCGGCCGTGCCGGTTTACGACGAGCAGCCGCGGAAGCCTTCAGCCACCTCTGAACGCGATGATATCGACGCAAGAAAGGTCTGCAGGACCGGATGTCTGCGCTTGCTTGCGCACGTTCCTCCGCCCTTTGAACGCACCAACAACATCTGTTTCGTATGGTGCTTCAGATGTTTGGCCAACAAAAGTGGACCAAGGCTTCCCTTATCGCGGCAGCACAAGCTGTCCGGAGCAATCATGGAAAAAGACACACATTTTACTGGAATGCGGGGGCGGGCAGGTTTTGCGCAGGGACTTGGCTGGATGGCGCTGAGCATGGCGTCCTTCATAAGCATGGCTGTCGGGTCTCGCGAGCTCGCATCGACCTTGTCGATCAGACAGGTACTGTTTTTCCGGGCTCTCGTCGGTCTCGGCGTAATTTTGCTGGTGGGACGGTCACTCCTGCCGCAGATCCTTCAGAAGAAACTGTTTCCAAGGCATCTCGCCCGAAACGTCGTTCACTTCACCGCCCAGTATTTCTGGACCATCGGCGTGGTCTCTCTCCCACTGGCCTCGGTCTTTGCACTCGAATTTACGATGCCGATCTGGGTCGCATTTTTCGCCTGGCTTTTTCTCAAGGAGCAGCTAACCGGGCCGCGGCTTCTCGCAACCCTTGGCGGTTTCATCGGTGTTCTGGTGATAGTGCGTCCAGGATTCGGCGTCATTGATCCGGCTGCTGGTTTAGTGCTGCTGGCGGCCGCCGGCTATGGGCTTTCCTTAATTCTCGTCAAGCAGCTCACGAAAGAATGCTCACCAGCAATCATCGTGGTCTGGATGATCCTCATTCAACTGCCGCTGGGACTGCTGGCCGCGTTGACGGACTGGAGGGACGTCAGCCTGTCCGATATTCCGTGGATGATGGTTGCCGGCGTTGGTGCCTTGAGTGCGCATTACTGCCAGGCACAGGCGCTTAAGCGCCTCGATGCATCTGTCATCATGCCTATCGATTTTTTGCGTGTACCCATGGCTGCGGTCGTCGGGTTCTACGCTTACGGAGAAGGCGTAGACGCCTGGGTCGTCATCGGCGGATGCATAATCCTGCTGTCGAACTTCCAGGCGATGATGTCCGAGCGAGTGAGGTCAAAGAACCCCTATGTCTGACGAGTCAAGGCAGTCACCCTCGCCGGCAGTGATCAGGCTGCCTTGCCCATGCCGATCTTCCTTAAGCTATTAAAAAAACGGAGTATTTGATGGTTCACGTCGACGAAAAACTCGAACCCATTCTCAACGAAGTCTTGCGCCGAAACGCAGGAGAGTTCAAGTTCCACCAGGCCGTGCGCGAAGTCCTCGAGAGCCTTGGAAGAGTCATTGCTAAACATCCGCGTTATGCGGAAAACGCCCTCATCGAGCGGATTTGTGAACCGGAGAGGCAGATCATCTTTCGTGTACCTTGGGTGGATGACAACGGTCAGGTCCAAATCAATCGCGGATTCCGCGTGCAGTTCAATTCTGCTTTGGGTCCCTATAAGGGCGGCATTCGGTTTCATCCCTCGGTCAACGTCGGTATCATCAAGTTCCTCGGATTCGAACAGACGTTCAAGAACGCCTTGACCGGTATGCCCATCGGGGGAGGGAAGGGCGGATCCGACTTCAATCCGCGCGGACGATCTGATGGCGAAATTATGCGCTTTTGTCAGTCGTTCATGACTGAGCTTCATAGACATATTGGCGAATACACCGATGTTCCCGCTGGCGACATCGGTGTCGGCGGTCGTGAGATTGGCTATATGTTTGGCCAGTACAAGAGGCTCACCAATCGATTTGAGGCGGGTGTCCTGACCGGGAAAGCCCTGTTCTATGGCGGTTCGCGCGCTCGCAAAGAAGCGACAGGTTATGGGGCGAGCTACTTTGTGCGCAGGATGCTGGCCTCCAAAGGAATGGACTTTTCAGAAAAGCGTGTATCGGTTTCTGGTTCGGGCAACGTTGCAATTTATACAATGGAAAAAGTAAGCGAGTTCGGCGGGAAGATTGTCGCTTGCTCCGATTCAAACGGTTATGTCGTTGATGAAAGCGGGATTGATTTCGCCCTGGTCAAGGAGATCAAGGAGGTCCGCCGAGGACGCATCTCGGAATACGTGAAGCTCAAGGGGTCGGACGCTTGCTTTGTAGAGGGAGGATCAATCTGGGATGTCCCCTGTGACGTGGCTATGCCCTGTGCAACGCAGAACGAACTGACTGGTAAAGACGCAAAGACGCTCGTCAGAAACAACGTCATCGCGGTGGGAGAAGGTGCAAATATGCCGTCGACTCCCGAGGCTGTAAGGTTGTTTCAGGCGGCAGGCGTCATGTTCGCGCCTGGCAAGGCCGCTAATGCAGGAGGGGTCGCCACGTCTGCTTTGGAAATGCAACAGAACGCTTCCCGTGACAGCTGGACGTTTGAGCAAACGGAGGCGCGCCTCGCAGACATCATGAGTGCGATCCATGATGTCTGCGCGGAAACAGCCGAGGAATATGGCGCGCCGGGCGATTACGTCCTTGGTGCAAACATCGCCGGATTTGTTCGGGTCGCGGAAGCTATGGACGCGTTAGGGGTCATCTAGGCGATCACGAGCGGCGGCCCAGCTCGACTCATGCTGTCCCGGAGGAACGCATCGGTGATGATTATTGGACCTCAAGCCAGACCGGAGCCGCTGCCCCTCAAAGCAGGAGCGTCACCCGATCGCACGCGTGCGATCGGGTCGTTCGCCAATTCAGTCGCTCCACTGGTCTTTGTTCTCTTTGTTGAGAACAAGGCGTTTTTCAGAGGTTACCACCTTGTTTCCTGCCCTGCTTGCCAAGACCAATTTTGGTCTTGATCATGCTACTCTGGCTGACGTAGCCGCTATCCTATGTGAGGACGAGGCCTGCCTTGCACCGATTGCTAACGCGGCTAACGAGACGACAGGCGAGCCACGGTGGATTGCTCTGGCTTTAATACATGCACTCTGGCGGAAGGCTGGAGTCGACCCTCAGGTGATGTCCTCCGTCCTTAAAGCCTGGCCGGAGATAGTGGCATCGCTCGAAGCGGTTATGTGTTTCCGGGCGAATGCGGCCGCCGAAGAGAGCGATCCATTCATGTTCTATCAACCTGTCGCCGCCCACTCGATCCCCGTTGCTGGTCTCGATGAGTACATTGATCTGGTTGAGAACCGCTTCATTATTTGGAGGCGTCCCAGCATCGATCGGAAATCTCTGGGAAAAGCATTGATAGCTGGACGCAGGTCGGACAATGATGCCGCTTATCTTGCCGCCGTAAGATCGCTACAAGCTCGACCGACATACCAGAGCACCGGGCTTGGCTTTACCGATGGAAGCACGTTCTTCCACAACGAGTGGGGGCGCAACCTAGCTGAGCAGGCGCTCGAATCGTCAGTCCTGTGCAACGACCGGTCAGGTCTGTTGTTCGATAACAGCTACGTCTGCAAAACCTCCATCAATGTCTCGACCGTCGTCCGCGCGTTCAAGCGAAAAGCTCTGGGTCTGACAGTAAGGCTATAAAGTGACGCAGAGCTTGTTGCCGCTGAGTGGATGTCACGAGGTTCGTTCACGTACGATTTGGCGCGAATGGTCCGACATCATTCCTGTCGTGCGGCAAAAGGTCACCTTGCAGGCAACGCGATCCTTGCCCAGATAAGCATCATGAAAACGACCATGAAATCCGTATTTTTCAGGCTTATTGATCAGGCACGTTCCCTAACCCGGAGCTGGCAGCACTGAACCTTTAACGCCGCCATAGACCCAGCCGCTCCGGGAACCACGCAATTGAAAGTGCGGTTCGTAATGCGTCGCTCGCGCGACGTAGCCATGGAGCGTTTCAATGTCCCACCCTCGCCCCCTTCCAGTCTGCCCTGCCTGCAACCGTCAACTGCCGGGTGCCGCGGCCCGGTGCCCTTGGTGTGAAACCTCTGTTCCACTGAGAGCCGCACGCAAGCCTCATAGTTGCAAGCGCAACGAGTTCCGGCTGCCCTTTCGCTGGCTTGCGGAGACCGCAGGACAATGACAGGCGCTACGACAGCAAGCCGGATCGTCTCGTCACCTGATGACAGAGGTCAGTTGCAGCAGGTCGGAGTACTTCCCTGGCGGATCGGGCGCGACGGCGAGCGCAAGGTGCTGCTTGTCACGGACCGTGAGCGCGAGCGCTGGATCGTGCCCAATGGCCCGCTCGTGAAAGCATGTCCGCCCCTCGTCATGGCCTCGCGACATGCGTTCAAGGTGGCAGGAATTATTGGCGACATGTCCCCGGCTCCGGTAATGACATACAGATACATCAAGACCCTCAACGATGGGCCTCAGCTTGTCTGCTGTGTCACGATATTCGGTATGAACGTGCGTGGCACTTTGACCCACTGGCGCGAAAAAGCGCACCGAAAAAGACGATGGTTTTCTCCACAAGCGGCGGCGGACAGGCTGGGTGATATCGCGCTTGCCGATTTTGTACGGAAGCTCGATGCAGAGCCGGGGTGCTGGCATGCCCGCCGTCACTCTGGCCGCCTGATCCTGGGGTTGAGCGAGCGGCAGGGTTCTGGTGTCTGATATGCCGACGATGGAGTTAACGGGTTTCGCGCTCACCATGCGTTACGTCTTTCCTATCCGAAGGGTTAGTGCCGGACGCTGATTGCCTGGCGCCAATAGTTGCGACCGCGACATTGGCGTCAGGTTTCTCGCAACCCGACACGAAAACTGCGGAGCAAATCTGGCCGCCTGTGCCATGGCATTGCCCGCATTCGGAAAGAAGCAGTCATGACTTTCAGATATATTCACACCCTTCCTATCAGCGGCCCCAACAAGTTGCCTCGTTTCAGGCGGTGGGCTGCCGAAAATATTCCCGGCATTGCCGTCTCTCTGCCGCCCCAGGTACCGGTTAAGAGCGAAGCTCTAACGGTGCGATTGAAATCGGTTGAGGATCGCAACACGCTGATCGCGAAACTGGAGGGCGTCAGCCTCTAGTGATCTCGTGCCCCGCGGCGGACGGCTGATCCGGATCGAGCTGGTGGTGTTCTATGCCGCGCGGTTCTTGTCGGTCGAGCTGTGACTTACGCCGCGCGGGCGTCGACTTCGGATAAAAACCGGAAGGCCCATTAACCGGCGAAGGGTGCCGTGGCCTCGCTTGCCCAGGGGGCATCAAGGTATCTCCACAGATCCAGTTCCACAATCGTGATGACCCGGCGGTCAACAGCGCAGGTGGGACTGGATACTCAACCTTGCGCAAGTGGCAGGCTGCCATCGCCAAACAGCGCGATGGCAAACGTGGATATACCCGTGCGCGAGCCATGCCAGCCAAATTGCGGTCACAAGGTCCGATCGGCCTTACCCAACACCTGTCGCAGCCCATCGATACTGAAAGGCTTGGATAATTGCTGCGCATCGGAAATGCCCGAGGCTGTCTTGGCGTTGTCGTCACCGCTTGCGAAAACGATCCGCACGTTTGGCCAGCGTTCCCTTACATGCCTTGCAAGTTCGATCCCGGACATGCCGGGCAGACCGACATCTGTCAGCAACATGTCGATCCTGTTGGTCTCAAGGACGCTGAGGGCATCTTCCGCTGAGTTGGCCTCATGCACCGTGTGACCAAGCTCCTCTACCATGTCGACCGTCGACATCAGGATAAGCGGCTCATCCTCAACGATAAGGACATGCGGTTTTGCAGACACCGTTGGGCGGCTATCACGCGGCTCCTGCTCGGGTGCAGGCGCGGGCTCCTGGCGCTCCATCCGTTGCAAGGCAATCCTGTGTTGCTGCGCGTTGTTCAGGACGTGGCGGACTTTGCGGGCCAGTGCCTCGCGCGTGTAGGGTTTGGATAGCAACTCGACACCAGCGTCCAACCGGCCGCCGTGGACGATCGAATTTTCGGTGTAGCCTGAGGTAAATAACACGGCCATGCCTGGGAACTGAGCCTTGGCCTTCCTCGCAAGATCTGTGCTGCGCATCGGGCCCGGCATCACGACGTCCGTGAACAGCAGGTCGATCTGAACGCCACTGCTGACGACGGCGAATGCGGACTGTGCGTCTCTCGCTTGGAGGACGCGGTAACCAAGGTCCGTCAGCAGCGCCACCGATGTTTCCCTAACGCCGTCATCGTCTTCCACCACGAGAACAGTTTCAGTGCCACCCGTCACCGCAATGGCCTCTGGATCACTCAGGCTGTCTTCGACCTGCACCGTGCGCGGCATATAGAGTTTCATGGTCGTCCCATGCCCGACCTCGCTGTAGATTTTGAGGTGGCCGCCGGACTGCTTAAGAAAGCCGTAAACCATCGACAAACCGAGGCCGCTTCCCTTCCCGTCCGTTTTCGTGCTGAAGAACGGTTCCAGGACATGCTCGATGATATCTGGCGATATTCCTGACCCCGTATCGGTCACTGCAACGAGTACATATTGTCCGGGACGGACATCGTCGTGCGAACGGGCGTAATTGTCGTCGAGAACCGCATTTCCGGTCTCGATTGTCAATCGTCCGCGGCCTTCCATCGCGTCCCTCGAATTGATTGCCAGGTTAAGGATGGCGTTCTCCAGCTGACTCGGATCGATCAGCGTATTCCATAACCCGCCGGAGACAACGGTTTCGAGTTCTATCTCTTCGCCCAGTGCCCGGCGCAGCATATCGTCCATATTCTGGATGAGTTTTCGAACATTGACGACTTTGGGCTCGAGCGGCTGACGGCGGCCGAAGGCCAAAAGTTGCGATGCCAGCTTTGCGCCGCGGGCAACGCCGGCCAAGGCGTTATGCAGGCGTTGTTCTGCCCGCCTATTGCCGTCGATATCTTTGGAGAGAAGCTGCAGGTTGCCGCTCACGACCTGGAGAAGATTGTTGAAGTCGTGCGCCACGCCGCCTGTGAGGTTACCCAGCGCTTCCATCTTTTGCGCCTGCCTCAACGCGATCTGTGCGGTTTCGCGCTCGACAGTTTCTTTCTCTAGCTTCAGAAGCGCAGTTCTCAGTTCAATAGTGCGCTGCTCGACTTTTTCCTCAAGGGTGTGGTTAAGGCTCTGAAGCTGATCCTCAGCACGCTTTTGGTCCGTAACATCGAAGCCATCAACGAAAATCCCGGTCACTGATCCGTTAAGATCAAAAATTGGCTGGTAGATCAAATGTACGAAGCGCTGATCCGGCTGCTCCTTGCCATCCCGTTCAAGGAAAACAGGCACATATCGACCTATATACGGCGTGCCCGATCGAAAAACACCGTCGAGCAATTCGAAGAAGCCTTGCCCGGCAATCTCAGGCAGCGCCTCTCTGACGCTGAGGCCAAGGAGCTCGCGATGCCCGACAAGTTGATTATAGGCATCGTTGACCAGCTCGAACGTGTGTTCAGGCCCGCTGAGGATGCACATGAAACTTGGGGCTTGCTGGAACAGGGCGCGCATCCGATCTCGCTCCGCGGTCCGAAGTTCCACTTCTGAGGAGAGTTGACGATTGAGCTGCTCGAGTGCCAACGCTGCTTTTTCCCGGATCTCAGCAGCCTCTGCAAGCGCCGCTGCCCGTCGACGTTCTGTTTCGAACGCTTCGGCGCTCGCCAAGCGCGAGGTGATCTGGCCGGCAATCAATTTAAGGAAATCCAGGTAATCGTCGCTGACCGCCCGATGCGGATTGAGCCCGGTGATCATTACCCCCTTGGGTTGGTCGCTGGCTTGTCCGACCAAAGGAATGACCGCAGCCTGAGATGGCGCTCTTTGCCAGGGCCCCGACGGGATGACGTCTGTGGCCGACAACTCTATCAGATCCATGGCCTGTTTTTGCCAGGCGCGTTCAAGGTTCCAGATACCCACAGCACGGTTTATTGTTACGGGCAATAAAGTGTCGTCTTCAGCTGTGCCGCAAACCCACCGGCGCATCGCATTGCCGTTCTCGTCAAAAACATAAAGTGCGCAGAAGGGAAGATCCTGAGGGTTGTCGTTAAGCGCTTTGCGTGAAGCGTTGAAGACTTCGACCTCGGTGTCGGCCACGGCAAGGCCAGACGCCAGGGTGCGCATAGTTGCCAGGCGGCGTTCACTGATGACCCGCTCGGTTTCTTCCGTGACCGCGCAGAAGACGCCCTCGACCTTGCCACTGTCTCCGATCAGCGGACTGTAAGAGAAGGTATGATACGTTTCTTCCGGATACCCGTCGCGTTCGAGAAGCAAGAGCAGCGCGCGGTCCCAGGTTGCCTCTCCGCTTGAATAAACGGTTTCCAAGCGCCCTTCGATATCATTCCAGATTTCAGACCATAATATCTTTGTCGGCACAGCAAGCGCGTTGGGGTGCTTATTTCCCAAGGTCGGCCTATAGGCGTCGTTATAGAAAAAGGCGATGTCTGGACCCCAGCCAAGCCACATTTCAAATTTTGAGGTGAGCAACAGCCGAATTGCGACCTTCAGCGCTTCGGGCCACTCGTCCGGACAACCAAGTGTACTATCCGCCCAATCATGGCGCCGCATCATCTGCGCCATCTCTCCATCGCCAACAAATATGTCCCGATACCGGTCCGAAATTAATGCCATTCCACTTCCATCCCAATAGAGCACACCCTACGTAGAACATTAATAACGCTTCGCTGGCCAGCTGGTTCTAGATCGACGCGAGCTTTTGTATGGGGTGGGAGACATTTGAAATTGAGCAAAGGCACATCACAACCTGAATGGAGTACAGCCGAGCTCAGGCGTGCTATCCAGTCGGCCGGGGTCGCGCTCTGGGCCTGGATCGTCGATGACGACACGTTTGTGATGGATGCCAAGGCTTACGAACTCTGGGACATTTGCGGCGAGGTAGACCTCACTTTCGAGCATCTTTCCGCCAAGGTGCATCCCGCCGACCGAGACCGCGTCAGGGCGGCGTTCGTCGCAACCCGCGCCATCGACGGCCCGTTTGAAATTGATTTCCGCATTCTCACGAACGCCTCCGACGTTCGTTGGATTTCCGCTCGAGGCCAGGGCAACGAGGGCGACGCTGCAACCGAAAAAATGACAGGCATCTTTCTTGACGTCACGGGCCGCAAGCAGGCGGAGGAAGGGCATGAACTCCTCGCCGGCGAGATGAGCCATCGCGTTAAGAACATTCTGGCTCTGGCCTCTGGATTAACAAATATCACCTCGCGGACGACCGAAACAAAAGAGGAAATGGCAAAGCAGTTGACTGAGCGACTGACGGCCCTTGGCAGGGCCCACGAACTGGTGCGCCCGCTCCCCGATGGCCAGGGGAGATCGGCATTGCTCGGTGACCTCTTTGCTGTGCTGCTTGCCCCTTACGACGACGTCGGAGCTTTTGCAGGTCGCATCCGCGTTGCTGTGCCGCGGATGGGACTAGGAGAGAAGGCTGCAACCAGCCTGGCACTCGTGATACACGAGTTGGCAACGAATTCGCTCAAATATGGTGCCTTGTCGAATAATGCGGGATTGCTCGACATATCCGGTTCTGTAATCGAAGACGAGGTCGAGATCGTCTGGAGCGAACACGGAGGCGACCCTGCCCAGTCGCCTAGGTCGTCAGACGGTTACGGCAGTAAGATGTTGCACAGGACAGTCTCTGGACAACTCGGTGGATCAATCGACTATAACTGGGTAGAGGGCGGAGTCGTTGTAACGCTAAGGATGAAAGAAAGCCATCTTTCTGGATAAATGATCGGGGACCGAGAGTTGGCCCTCAAGCACCCGGCGTGCCGAGACAAAAGCCGAAGTCCCAACCACCGACAGGCTGGGCGCCCTTGCGGGGAAGCATCGACGCGCGCTCCACCAAAACTGATGGAGCCTCACCGTTCTGAGGGACTGAATATTGGTAATCAGAGTGTCGCACGGTTGCGTAGTGACAACATGGACATCGTTATCCCTGTGTCTTTCGGCCATTTAAGTGGTGATGACGGCCATTCTCCTCAAGGCAGAGTTTGTCCAATAGGCTATCTCGGTGTCTTCGCTTTTGCGGTCGAATAGCGACAAACACAAACCATGCCGACGACCCACTACCAAGAGCGATGTCGTGCAACGGAGCACTTGTCTGCTCGTAGCTCCTGGGCGAATGACAGAGATGCTCCTTGAATGCATTTGAGAAATGTTGGCTTGGATTGAGGTCCGAGTGATCATCTCATCTGTGCGTTGGAACGGCTCAGTGGTTCTGATCCCTTCAAGGCAGGGATCGTAAGCCCCCTTTAAACAGGCTTTAGCAAAAACCGTTCAATTTAAGGATTCGATACGCTTCGATCGAGCTTCGAAGTGCATCCTCAGAATTGCGGTCTCCGTCATTGGCGTCGGGATGGTGCATTTTGAGCCTCTCCTTATAGCGGCTCTTGATTTCTTGGGATGTCGCTTGGGAAGAAAGGCCGAGTGTTTCGAAAGCTTTGGCTTCCAGTACCTTGAGCTTTCTCTGTTGGGCGCCGATCCGCGATTGCCCCTGCCGATCGGCTTTGCGAGCATTTAGCGTTTTTGCCGAGCCTGAACGAACTGAAGACGGTAACGGAGTTTCAGTCGCCGCGCTCACCCTCTTACCCCAGGTCGGGCGCGCACCCGTCGTCGCTTCTTTCTGGTAACGGGCGACGTCGGCATTGGAGGGTGGCGTCGTAAAACTATAACCCTTGTTGTAGTCAGTCACATGCTCAAGGCAGAATAAGAGGTAAAGACCTTCTGCACCCGATCCCACCGGCGCACGGTGAGTACCGCTCTTTTCACACCCGTCCCATTGGCATTTTGGGCCTGTGGCTTGGCTGGGCGATGGCGAGCGTTTGCGAGCGGATCGAAGACCTACGAATATTTTCGAATCATGCGTCATTAGAACTATATGGACGCGGAAGACCCCTAGGGCAACATCAGACACGTCCAATCTCGATCACACGGACAGCATGCGCGATAGCCAGCCTCACCGGGGGAAGCACTGTTTTCTTGGAAATTGGCCATTTGGAAATGGCCAGTATGGAAAATTTCGGGTCACGCTCATGTCTCGCTGAAAACCCCGCCCGCTCGACAATCATTCTCGCAAGGCGTGCATAGATCTTCCCGAGAAGACGATAGCTCGTGGTTGCGGTATTCTCGACGGATTGTCGGCCGCGAAATGGAAAAACGGGTCAAATCCTGCTGAAACTCAATACTCTTGAATTTTAGCATCACTCTTGGTATTTTGATATCAAAGAGATCATTTTTCCAAGGATGATATCAATGCCGGCAGTCACCATTCGTAACCTTTCTGAAGAAACACATCGCGCTCTGAGGGTGCGAGCGGCTCATCATGGCCGGAGCACGGAGGCCGAGATCCGTGCCATTATTGAAGCGGCTGTTCGTCCTCCGGAACGTATTCAGCTCGGTTCCTTGCTAGCGGCCATTGGTCGCGACGCCGAGCTTTCCAACAGCGACGTTGAAGCTCTTCAGAAAAGTCGCGACAAGACACCTGCTAAGCCGATGACCTTCGAATGATCTTGCTTGACACCAACGTCATATCCGAACCTTGGAAACCGGTTCCGGACGAGGCGGTGATTGCCTGGTTGGACGCCCAAGCTGTCGAAACGCTGTTCATCTCCGCAATAACGATTGCGGAACTTCGCTTCGGAATTGCTGCTATGCCTTCAGGCAGACGGCAAACTATCCTCCGCGACCGTCTCGAGGGCGAGGTGCTGCCACACTTTTCCGGCCGCATCCTGTCCTTCGATCTGACTACTTCTCAGTTCTACTCTGAACTGATGGCACGCACTCGAGCGTCTGGGAAAGCGATCGGCACGGCCGATGGCTACATTGCAGCCACAGCGGCTGCAAATGGCCTCACGATCTCAACTCGCGATACAAGCCCTTTCGAGGCTGCCGGGGTGAAAGTGATCAATCCCTGGTCCAGATAACCATAATGTTCATCTGGGTATCGTAAGGTCATATATTCTGAAGCGCTTTCAAAGGTGACTTAGAGATAATAAGCGCCTCTCGCAGCGAGATGTATTAGGAAATGGCGTGACGCAAGGCATTGTTTGTTCATCGCAACCGAGCCGGTTAGGCGCATAATTCCGCAGATGGGTTGGGTGCCATCATCGGCATCGTAGTGTGTCTCCACAGTTGGGAATGGGGCTTCTGTCATTGCCAACTGGCAAGCAGAACTTCAAGTGTTGCACGATCCTCGTCGTCCAGACGGGCGAGTCCTGGTGCTCGAACTGGGCCAACCGCAAGGCCCTGTATCTGCATCGCTTCCTTTACCACAGTCACATTGGCGCCGTTCCGGTATCGTGTCCGCAGCCGTTCGAACAACTCGATCTTTTCAACGATCTTACGTGCGGTCGAGAAATCGCCGGCCATCAGTGCATCATGAACTTGCAGGGAAAATTGCGGTGCGACATTGACGAGACCGGATGTGAAACCGCGGGCTCCGACGGCGCAGAAGGCGGGAGCCCAGCTTTCTGCCAGTCCACACACGTAAAGTGAGCCGTCAGGATCGGAAGCGGCGATCGCACGCGACAGAAGCATAATATCCGTCGTCGCGAACTTTATGCCTGCGACATTCGGATGGCTCGATAGTCTGACCATGTCATTGACCGAGAACCCGTCGGCGCGGACATAGGCTACGAGAGGCAATTCGCTACCTTCAGCCAGGCCGATAAAATAGTCGATCTGTGATTGCGGCGCTGCGAACGGGTCAACCGGCTGGTGGGACATGACCGCAGACGCGCCCATCTCCCTGGCCCGACGCGCCATGGACAGGGCCTCCCGCTGTGAGCGTCCAATCGCTGCAGTAACGGGGGCTTGCCCGTTCACCCCTTCAATCGCAGCTTCGTAGACCTTGAAAATTTCAGCGGGCGTCAACGCGTAAAACTCGCCGGTATTGCCCGCAGCAACGATATTGTGGATGCCCGCCTTTGCTACACGGGCATAGGCTTCGATGGTGACAGCTATATCGACTTCCCCGTCTGTCTCGTAAGCCGTTACGGGGACGCCGGAAATACCGTGCAGAGCCTGGCGGAAATCGAATGTCGTCATCAACTGGTTTCCTTAAAAATCAAAGGGCATCTTCAGATAGAAAATTTGTGAACGGCTACGCCCGCGACAGGCACATCAAACGCAACAAGCGTACCTGGGGTGGTTGTTCCGTTCGTTTCGGTCACAAGACTCGTCAGATAGATCGTTTTGAGGTCCGGGCCGCCGAAACATGGCATGGTCGGCCCTTTGAACGGCAACCTGTATATCTCAAAGAGTTCGCCCTCCGGCGAAAAGCGGTTGAGACGCCCGGCCTGAACGCCGGCGCTCCAGTAACAGCCTTCGCAATCGGTCGCCGCGCCATCAGGCCTGCCTTCGTCGGGTGCGAAATCGTGCAGGCGTTCGGCTGGACCGAGCCTGCCCGTCGCGACATCGAAATCGAACGCCTGATACATCAGACCGCTGCTATCGGAATGATACATGCGCGTTCCGTCCAGATTCCAGGCAAGCCCGTTCGATGTGAACATATCGCCATTGATGACAAGCTCGACGCCGCCATCTGGCGCGATACGATAGAGGCGGGCATTTCCTGTCTGCACGGCAGCCTCGTCGCGGGTTCCCACCCAGAAATGGCCATCGGGGCCGACCTTGCCGTCGTTGAGACGGCTGTCTGCTCGTCCTTCGTCCGGATCGCACAGCAGTTCGAGCGCGCCGTTTGCGGGGTCTAGAAGGTGCACGCCCGTCTTGAGGCCCGCCACAACAAGGCCATTGTCGCAAAGACCGAGGCACCCCACCTGGGCGGGCATTTCGTATCTTTCGAGTTTGCCGCCCGGATGCAGGCAGAAAATGGCGGGGGCGAGAATGTCGACGAACCACAGATTCCCGGTACGCTCATCCCATGCCGGTGATTCGCCGACCTTCAACGGCGTGTCGATGAGAGAGCGGAGTTTCGGCTCTATGATGCGTGGCTGGATCACTGATTATTTTCCCTTGCCCTGTATGGCTCGCCTTTTGAAATGTTGAAAAAACGGTTCTAGCTGCCGACGCCCTGAAACATGCGGGCACGGGCCTTTAGGATGTGATCTTTCATTGCGTCATGCGCGGCCTGTTCCTGGCGCGCAAAAATCGCTTCCACGATTGCCGTATGTTCGTTCTGTACCTCGCGCACATGTTGCGGCGTACGCTTGAGACTGAGGCTGCGTGTCACCGACTGGCCGATCGCGAAATGCGGTTTGAACCAGATCCGCACGGTGATGTGGAACTGGTTATGGCTCGCTTTCGCAATGGCTTCGTGCAGGGCAAAGTCCTCCTCCGCGCCAAGATCGTTGCGCGCAAGACACTGTTCCAGCGCGGTAATGGCCTGTTCGATGCGGGCTTTGTCGGCAGCCTGCCAACTGCGTGCTGCAAGTTCGGCGGCTGCAGACTCAAGGCCGGACCGGAACTCGAAGAAACGCTGCACATCGGCAAGCGAGCCGACAGGAACCTGCTGCAACACGGATGAATCCGGCTGCTGGCGCACATAGGAGCCGGAACCTTTCTGCGAAACGATAAGCCCGTCGTTGCGCAGCCGCTCCAGCGCTTCGCGCACCACAGGCCGGGAAGCCCCGAACAGGGAAGCCAGATTTTGCTCCGACGGCAATCGCTCGTTCACGGGAAACCGCCCATCAGAAATCATTCCGATGATCTTTTCGTAGATGATGTCGCTCAAGCGAGTCTCGCCTCGAGCGGCGGCGGATGCGGTTTGATTGTCCATCAGCAGCCCTTCCGTTGCAAATCGCTGAAGTTAATGGGTTTCCTGCATTTCAATCGCAACAGAAATACCGGGGTTTTCGTGAACGTGGTTACTGTCGTGCCGGTTCTTTCCTCAAACCTGATCGTGAAAACCGGTCTACGAATAAAAAATATGTAAAAATCTGTCAATACTTGTAATCATCTGAAAACGCCCATATGGTCTGCCTGCCGGTGGAGGATCGGTGTGCTGGCTGGCCGGGAGGCTGTTGCGGTTCGGTGAAAGCTGTGTCGCTGCCGGTGATTTTTTGGGAGGATAGTCGATGCGCGATGGCGATAAATTTTCACTGGGCGTGACGCGCCGAACCTTTATGGCTGGGCTTGGCGGCGTCGCCGCCGTGTCCGTCATCGGGAGCTCGGCCCTGGCTGCTGCCGGCAAGGAAGCGCCGGAGCTGGCAGCCTTGGTAAAAGACGGCAAACTGCCGCCGTTGGCGGAACGTCTGCCAAAAAACCCGATGGTGGTGACGCCGCATGAAAAGGTCGGCACCTATGGCGGCACATTGCGCCGCGGCCTGCGCGGTTCGTCGGACCATAACGGCATCCTGCGCATGGTCGGCAACCAGGGGCTGGTGCGCTGGAACATGGATTTCACCGAAGTTCTGCCCAACCTTGCCGAGAAATGGGAGGTCAATGACGACGCCTCGCAGTTCACCTTCCATCTGTTGCAGGGCGCGAAATGGTCTGATGGACATCCCTTTACCGCAGATGACGTGGTGTTCGCCATCGAGGACTGCATCAAGAACAAGGAGCTTTACAGCGCTACCCCGGCGCAGCTCTCCGTCGCCGGTAAGGCGGTCGATGTCGAGAAAGTCGATGATTTCACGGTCAGGTTCAAATTCGCAGCGCCAAACGCGCTCTATCTGGAAAACCTCGCCACGCCGCTCGGCCAGCATCCGACGCTGTTTGCCAAGCATTATTGCAGCAAGTTTCTGCCGAAATACAACACGGCGCTCGATGCCGACGTCAAGGCGGCTGGCGTGTCTAGCTGGACGGAACTGTTCCGCGCCAAGTGCGGCGACATCGAAATTCCGTCGCGCTGGTCGAATGTCGACAAGCCGACGCTCGACCCGTGGGTGGTCAAGGAACCCTATTCCGGCGGCGCGACCCGTGTGGTCATGACACGCAATCCTTACTTCTGGCAGGTCGATACGGAAGGCAACCAGCTTCCCTATATCAACGAAGTCAATTTCGGCATTTCGCAGGATGTCGAATCGCTGATGCTGAACGTCATCTCCGGCAAGATCGACATTCAGGAACGCCATATCAGCGTTCTCGCCAACAAGCCGACGCTGTCGCAGAACATGAAAAAGGGCGATTATCGTCTGTTGACGCTGGTGCCATCGGCTGCGCAGCAGTGCCAGATCTACCTCAACATCACCCACAAAGACCCTGAGATGCGCAAGATGTTCGGCGACAAGTCGTTCCGTCAGGCGCTGTCCATCGCGCTCAACCGCCAGGAAATCATCGACATCGTCTATTTCGGCCAGAGCGAGGGCTATCAGGCCGGGCCGCGCCCGACACATCCCTGGTATCACGAAAAGCTGGCGCGTCAGAACACCGAATACGATGTCGCCAAGGCGAACGATCTTCTCGACAAGGCCGGCTACGACAAAAAGAACGGCAACGGCATGCGGCTCCGGCCCGACGGCCAGCCGATTTTCTTCTCGATCGATGTGATCCCGACACTCTATCCCGATCTGGTCGATGCGCTGGAACTGGTGAAGGCGCAGTGGGCGCAAATCGGCGTCGATATCAAGGTCAACACCATCGAACGCGCGCTGTACTACACACGCGGCGATGATAACGCCCATGATGCGGCGGTCTGGCCGGGTCCGGGCGGTCTCGATCCGATGCTCGACCCGCGTGACTTCTTCGCGTTCCACCCGCAGGGGTCACGCTACGCCATTCCGTGGGCGCTTTGGTACACATCCAACGGGCAGAAGGGGGAAGAGCCGCCGGAAAGCCAGAAGAAGCGCTTCAAACTGTTCGATGAAGCGCGTTCGACGGCCGACCTTGTCAAGCGAGGCGAGAAGATGAAGGAAATCTTCGATATCGCGGCCGACGAGTTCGAGACGATCGGTCTTTGCCTTGCCGTTGGTGGTTTCGGTATCATCCGCAACAACCTTCGCAACGTGCCGGAGAAAGAACCCGACAGCTGGTCATGGCCCAACCCCGGCCCGGCGTTGCCGCAACAGTTCACCTTCACAAGCTGACACCGCCACATGGGCGCCGCTTCATCAATGCGGCGGCGCCTCTCAGGTTGCTTCGACCACCCGCAAGCCGTCTCGTAGTGGATGGCGGCGCGTGTGGTAAAACGTGATTGCGAGAACGTCATGCTGCTATTTATCGTAAAACGCCTGCTGTGGATGATACCGTCCCTGTTCGCCGTCAGTTTTCTTGCCTTTGTACTGATCCAGCTACCACCCGGTGACTATGTGACGACTTACATCGCCACGCTTGCTGCGTCCAACGAAGTCATAGACCACAATACGGCGGCGCAACTGCGAGAGCGCTTCGGCCTCGATGACCCGATGATCGTGCAATATCTCAAATGGATATGGGGCATCATCAGTCGCGGCGATTTTGGCATTTCGTTCGAATGGCAGCAGCCCGTTTCCGGCCTCATCTGGGAGCGCATGGCGCTGACGCTGGTTCTGGCCATAGCAAGCCTTCTCGCAACCTGGGCCATCGCACTTCCGATTGGCGTCTTCTCCGCCGTGCGCAAATATTCGATCGGCGATTATCTTTTTACCGCCTTCTCCTTTTTCGGCCTTTCCATACCGTCATTCCTTCTGGCGCTGGTGCTGATGTATCTCGCGGCGGTGGAATTTGGGGCCGATGTCGGAGGGCTGTTTTCGGCGGAGTACGAGACTGCCTCGTGGAGCATCGCCAAGATGATGGATCTGATGGCCCACATCTGGCTACCAGTTGCGATCCTCGCGGTGTCCTCCACGGCAAGCCTCATCCGCGTCATGCGCGCAAACATGCTGGACGAATTACCCAAACCCTACGTGACCACCGCGCGCGCAAAGGGATTGTCCGAGTTTCGGCTGCTGACGAAATATCCTTTGAGAATTGCGCTCAACCCATTCATTTCCACGATTGCATGGCTGTTGCCCAATCTCATTTCAGGCTCGGTTGTGGTTGCTATCGTGCTCAATCTGCCGACGGCCGCGCCGCTGCTTTTGCAGTCGCTGATGGCGCAGGACATGTATCTCGCCGGCGCTTTTGTGCTTTTGATCTGCGGATTGACGTTGATCGGATCACTCATCAGCGACATCCTTCTTGCGCTGGTCGATCCGCGCATCCGTCTCGAATAGGAGGGCGCCATGAGCGATATCGCCATCACCACCAATACCCGGCCGGACCGCGCTGCCGTCGCCTCGCAATGGCAACTGATCTGGTGGGCGTTCAAGCGCCACAGGTTGGCCATGGCCGCCCTGTTCGTCACCATCGCAATGTATATCGTCGCGCTTTTTCCAGGTTTCTTCGCCATCAACGATCCGGTTCTGCAGAATGCGCGCGCCACCTTCCATCCGCCGCAACGTGTGCATTTCATCGATACGACGGACGGCCTCTCGCTTGGTCTGCACTATTATCCGCTGAAGCTGACGCGCGATCCTGAAACGCTGGCGGCGGTGTTCGTCGAAGATACGGCCAAGAAAATCCCGATCCAGCTATTCGGTCGCGGCTACGAATATTCGGTGCTTGGCCTGTTCACCACGGATATCCATCTGCTGGCCTCGACCGACAAGACCCGACCGCTCTTCCTTTTCGGCGCGGATCGCCTTGGCCGTGATGTTTTCAGCCGGGTAATACAGGGCTCGCAAATTTCGCTGTCCATCGGTCTCGTCGGCGTGTTTTTCTCGCTGCTTCTCGGTGTCGTTCTGGGCGGTATCTCCGGTTATTACGGCGGCCGCATCGATTTTGTCATGCAGCGCGTCATCGACTTCGTTTTGTCGCTGCCGACCATTCCCATCTGGCTGGCGCTTGCCGCTGCCCTGCCGCAGGGTTGGCCGGCAACGCTGCAATATATGATGATCACCATCATCCTGTCCTTGACCGGCTGGGCGCAGCTTGCCCGCGTCGTGCGCGGCAGGTTCCTGTCATTGAGGACGGAAGAATTCGTGGCGGCGGCCCGGCTGGATGGCGTGCCGGAAGGGCGCATCATTTTCCGCCATATGCTGCCGAGTTTTTCGAGCCACATCATCGCCTCGGTCACACTTGCGGTTCCGGCGATGATCCTTGCGGAAACCTCGCTGTCCTTCCTCGGTCTTGGCCTCCAGCCGCCGACCATTTCCTGGGGCGTGCTGCTTCGCGAGGCGCAGAATATACGCTCGATCGCAACCGCGCCGTGGCTGTTCCTGCCCGGCGTAGCTGTTGTCGTTGCCGTCATGGCGCTCAATCTGCTCGGTGACGGTCTGCGTGACGCAGCCGACCCCTATAACAAGTGAGGCCCCGGATGAGCGATATTCTCTCCATGAAGCCAGACCGACCACTGCTTGACGTCCGCAATCTAGTAACCGAATTTCCCGTGCGAAACGGCATTTTCCGCGCGGTAAACGATCTGTCTTTTTCCATCGATCCCGGCAAGACGCTCTGCGTTGTGGGCGAAAGCGGTTCGGGCAAATCCGTCACCGCCCGCTCGATCCTGCAGATCATCGACAGCCCCGGTTACATCGCTTCCGGGTCGATCATCCTCAACCGTGCCGACGGCACGTCGTTGGATCTCGCAAAGCTCGATCCGCGCAGCCGGGCCATCCGCTCGGTGCGCGGCGCAGACATCGCGATGATTTTTCAGGAGCCGATGTCGTCGCTGTCGCCAGTGCACACCGTCGGTGATCAGATCACCGAAGTTCTGCGGCTGCACTTGAAGATGAGCAAGGCGCAGGCACGGGCGGAAGCCATCGAGCTGCTGCGACAGGTGGAAATTCCCAACCCCGAAAAGGCGCTGGATCGTTATGCCTTCCAATATTCCGGCGGCATGCGCCAGCGCGCCATGATCGCCATGGCGCTGGCCTGCAAACCGCAACTGTTGATCGCCGACGAACCGACTACCGCGCTGGACGTCACGACGCAGGCCGAAATCCTCGACCTGATATCGCGGCTGCAAAAGGCGCATGGCATGGCGGTGCTGTTCATCACCCACGACATGGGCGTGGTGGCGCAGATTGCCGATGACGTGCTGGTCATGCATCACGGCGTCGCCAAGGAATATGGCACTGTCGATGAGATATTCCACAATCCACAAGACCCCTATACGCGCATGCTGATCGGCTCGGTTCTGAAGCTTGAGCAGAAGGCGGAAATCCGGCTTGCCCGCCCGCCGCTCGATCTTGCCGCGGCGCCTATCCTAGAAGTGAACGACCTCTCGATGCACTTCGGTGAGATGAAGGCGCTGGATGGCGTGTCGATCAAGCTGCTTCCGGGCGAAACGCTCGGCATCGTCGGCGAAAGCGGCTCCGGCAAGACCACCATGGGCCGCTCGATCATGCGCCTCTACGATCCGACCGGGGGCGAGATGCGCTATCGCCGGGCGGATGGCACGGTGGTCGATCTTGCCAAAATCGAAGGTGCGGAGCTGAAAGCGGCGCGGCGTGAGTTGCGCATGGTTTTTCAGGATCCGTTCGGTTCGCTCAATCCGCGCATGACGGTGGCACAGGTCATCGGCGAGCCGCTGCTGGTCAACGGCATTGCGAAAGGCAAGGAGCTGGATGAGCGCGTCTGCGCCCTGATGGAGCAGGTGGGTCTGGACCCTGCCGGACGTGAGCGTTATCCGCACGCCTTTTCCGGCGGCCAGCGCCAGCGCATCGGTATCGCCCGCGCCATCACGCTCCGGCCGCGCATCATCGTTGCGGATGAGGCGACGTCGGCGCTCGATGTTTCGGTGCGTTTCCAGGTGCTGGACCTGCTCATGCGGCTGCAGGACGAACTTGGCCTGGCTTACATCTTCATCAGCCATGACATCGGCGTCATCAGATACATGTGCGACCGCGTCGGAGTGATGTATCGCGGCAAGCTTGTTGAGGTGGGAGACGCCGAAAAAGTCTGCAACGCACCGGATCACCCTTATACGCAGGCACTTCTGTCGGCCATTCCGCGCCCGGATCCGCGCGACCGCGACCGCACGAGAAGGTTCCGCTACGTCGAGCCGCCCGAGATCAAGAACGGAGCTGCTGCCAGATAACAGCGCGGCTGTTGCTTCTCGCAATTCAAGAGGAAGACCAAAGCATGAAAATCGATCGCATGCGGGTATTCGTTACCCGCGACAAGGACCGCCCCCGCGTTATCGTCGCTCTCGATACCGATGACGGTTTGGCCGGCTGGGGCGAATGCTACAATCACGGCCCCGATCTCGCATTGCCCCCGGTTCTGGATTATCTCTACGGCTTCCTTGCCGGACAGGATCCGACTCGGGTCGAGTATCTCTACAATCTCCTCCTCCAACAAAACCGCTTTCCGCCCGGAGCACTTGGTCTTTCGGCAATCTCAGCGCTTGACCATTGCCTCTGGGACCTTGCCGCCAAGGCGGCAGGCGTGCCTGTGTACAAGCTTTTGGGCGGCGAAGTGCGTGATCGTATCAAGGTTTACGCCGGCGTCTACACGGCACCGGATGCGCCGGCGGCAAGGGAAGAATTCGATCGTCTCAACGAAGACTGGGGATTCACAGCCTTCAAGCTAAGCCCATGGCGCGTCGATATTCACGCCCATCGCTGGGGTGAGGTGGTGCGCAGTTCGGCCGAATATTTCCGCTCGCTTCGCGAAACCGTGCGGCCCGACTACGATATTGCCTTCGACGCGCATGCCAAGATTTTCGAGCCTGCTGCCGCTCGTCAACTGGGTAATGCGCTTGCCCCTTACGATCCGCTATTTTTCGAAGAGCCGTTGCGTCCGGAAAATATCGAGATGTGGGGAGACCTGAAGCAGGGGCTGAACTGCACGCTGGCAACGGGTGAAAGTCTTTACAACCGCAATGACTTCCTGCGTCTTCTGCAAGTCCGGGGCGCCGATATCATTCAACCCGACATCTGCGTTGTCGGTGGTATTTCCGAAATGCGCCGCATCGCCACGCTGGCAGAGGCGCATTTCGTCAGCATCGCGCCGCACAACCCGATGGGACCGCTCGCCACCGCCGTCAACGTGCATTTCTCCGCCGCCCAGCAGAATTTCCGTATTCTTGAATACAGGCTGCCGAAGGGGCAATGCTATGTTTATGGTGGCACTGACCTCGAAAAACGCGAGGATGAAACGCGCTATGTTGTCGACCCTTATCTGCCAAAGGATGGATACCTGGAACTGAGGCCGGACCGACCGGGTTGGGGAGTCGAGATGGATGAAAAGGCCATGCAGGAAGATGGCTATGTTCACTGGCAGCGACGCGTGCCGAAACGGCCTGATGGCTCATATGCTTTTGCCTGAAACGGTTACGATTGCCTTCAGGCAGCTTTCGGCCCGCCTCCGCCCTTCCTGGGGTGGAAGGATGACGCATCTGCACCACGAGGATCACGGCGATATCCTGGTGCCGACAGCGGGGGAGTCTTTTGACCCGTTCAACTGGCCGAGGGCAGGTGCCTATCCGCTCATTCCTTACCACAACAGGTTATATGGCAGCTCATTCGTTCACGCGGATATCCGCCACGACCTTCTTCCACATCCCGTCCTTTCGCCTGATGCCATGCACGGACCTGCTCACCGACGATCGTGGGATATTTCCAGCCTGGCGGCCGATCAGTGCACGCTGGTGCTTGACTATAAGGCGGATGCTGAGTGGCCATTCTCCTTCCGCGCTAAACAATCTTTTATGCTTGAAAGCAACCGTTTGACGGTGGAATTGTCGATAACCAATCTGGAAAACCGGCCTGTGCCGGTTTCGCTTGGCTGGCATCCCTATTTTTCGGCAGAACTGGGCTGCGACGCCAGCACCGATGCCAAACTGCAATATCCCCTCGATGTGCAGAACGTGCCAACCGGCCAGCAAGCGGTGCCCCGCTCGAAACCTGCCATTCCTTCTACGACGGGATACACCTTGCACTTCACCGACTGGTCATATGCGCGCATCGGTTTTGGCAGTTTTTCACTGTTGCTCGAGGCGGATCCCGTTTTTAGCAATCTCGCTGCCCACCGTATGGACCGCTATCTTTGTCTTGAACCCGTTTCCATGGTCGCCGGAGCGCTTGGCTTACCGGAACCAGAGCGAAATGGCCGCGGCGTCGAAACGATCTCGCCGGGTCAACGACTGTCTGGGTGTATCAGGCTTTCTATTGAAAGTTGACAGGGGCGTAGGTGCCTCACGCACATAACGGCTATTCCGGGCGCTCCGCCTGTCCTGAATCCTGCACAATCAGTAAGGTTATGCGTTCCTATCTCAAGGATATCCCCTGGCGATCAACGTCTTCCGAGCGGCGGCGTATGCCTCCTGCAGCGCCTAGTGGCCTTAGCCCGTCAAGAGGTGTTGTCACGCTAACCGGCTTGCCGTTGCCAACGTTTTGGATTGGGCGCGCAGTCGATGAGGATGGCGTCGTTCTCGAAGAAATTTTACAGAAGCGACGTGACAAAAGGGAGGCCGAGCGCCTACTCGTGTCTTTGATGAAGCGCTGTAGTTTTGCTCCCTAGCGGATCATCACTGACAAGCTGCGCTCCTACGAGTGCGGCAAATGCGGACGTGGCTGCCGGCCTTAACAATTGGTCGCACAAGAGCTTCAACAATCGGGCCGAGAACAGCCATATGCCGTTTCGAAACGAGAACGAACCCTGCAGGGTCGCCGATCGCCCGGAGTATTGCAACGGTTCGTTTCTATGCACTGCGCTACCCACATCGCTTTTCTGTTTCCGCCCGCCGCCGCGCCGCAAAAACAATTCGCTACCGCCTCGAAGCGTTCGATAGATCGAAAGTTGCTGCCTGCATCGCTTGAAAATTCGAGCCGCTGCCTTTCTCGGCCTAGGTAACTTAACGTGACAACATCCCATGAGGTTATGCTTCAAGCCGGAGTCTGTCGTGCGCTCGTCCGCAGGCGAATGTAACGACATTGTCTTTACGATGCTTGTAAAGATAATGTCGTTACGCTATATAAATGGGCTTGGATAGGAGTTTCCCATGCCGACCTCACACACGGGTAAGAGCCCGGACGCAAGTGTGCCGCTGAATATGCGCATTAAACCTGCCACTCGCAACTTGATCGATCGCGCCGCAGAGTTGCTCGGCAAAACGCGCACAGATTTCATGTTGGAAGCTTCCGAGCGCCGTGCGGAGGAGGTGCTGCTCGACCGTACAATCGTCACGGTAAGCCCCGAAATTTATGCCGAATATCTTGCCCGTCTCGATGCGCCTGCTCAGCCCAATGAGCGTCTAAAGCGCACGATGTCGACCAAAGCGCCCTGGGATGAGGCGTGACTCTCAGCGCACCAGTCCCCCTGGCCGATCATCACGAACTGGCCGAATTCAATTCTGGAGTACCTGAACTGGACGACTGGCTTCGGCGCCGTGCCCGGGCCAATCAAGCAGGCGGCGCGTCGCGGACCTTTGTCGTTTGCGACGAGAGCCGCGTCATCGCGTACTACGCCCTGGCCTCTGGCTCCGTGAAACCGCCGGAAGTGCCTGGTCGCTTTCGGCGCAATATGCCTGATCCAATCCCAGTTGCAGTGCTTGGCCGCCTCGCCATTGATCAATCCTGTCAAGGGCGTGGTATCGGCAGGGCATTGGTGCGCGACGCGGGTTTGCGCCTGCTGAATGCCGCTGAAGTGCTCGGGATCCGCGGCGTGCTGGTCCATGCGATTTCTGATGACGCACGAGCCTTCTACGAAGCCGTCGGCTTCCTGTCTTCTCCGTCCGATCCCATGATGCTGATGGTCGGTTTGCACGACCTCAATAACGCGCTGAACACCTAAACGAAATTCATCAATAATTTTCGTTTGAGTCCATTCCACTGTGTTTCTAAGCCAATGGAACTGCTCCAGAAAGTCTGACAACAAATGACGTGCGGTGGGTTCGTACCCCTTTAACAACGTGCGACATCGAACCAATCACAGCGTCTACCCGCGCTAGAGTTCGAGCCGCCTGGGGTGTGCCATCGACGCCCTCTTGTTGAGGCCCAAAGTTATCTTGGATCTCGCATTTGGAAATCCGGCCCCGACGTACTTCTTACACAGGTCGCTGATCCCGGGCCAGTCGTTCATCAACAGGGTCATCGCCAAGCGGCCTAAAATTGCCCGATGCGGGGACCCAATCAAGTGACATCGCAGATTCCACTCGACATGGCTGAAGGTGAAGATTCGCCAGCAGGGCTGCCTCGAGTGCAATTAAAGCTACAGGCCTGGACACGGTGTTTCTTCACGGAATGCCACTGTATTTTTGCTCTGTTTGAACCTGCATACCCAGTTCTCGGTATGCCTGAAGAAGTTAACAGACGACAGCCCTTGAGCGAGAAGCCGCCATTGATATCTTGCCCGAACGATAGCGGCAGCATGTGTATTGAGGAGTACGCGGCCGCGTCCGGGGAGGATATCATGAAACTTCTACTGGCCGTTTCGCGCGCCATTGATGCTGCCAATTCAGCAATTGGCAAAGCAATTTCCTGGCTGCTTCTAGCGGCTATTTTCATTAGCGCCATCAACGCGATCATGCGCAAGGCGTTTTCTATGAGCTCAAACGCCTGGCTTGAATCACAGTGGTATTTGTTCTCTGCGGTGTTCCTCATTGCTGCCGCCTACACGCTTCTTAACAACGAGCATGTGAAGGTTGACCTAGTCTACGGAAATCTTCCGCGCAAAGGGCAACTGTGGGTCGACATTCTCGGGACGATCTTCTTCCTCCTGCCTTTCTGCCTCATCACGGTCTACCTCTCCTGGCCGGTCTTCCTGCAGAAGTTCGCCTCCGGTGAAGTATCAAATAATACGGGCGGCCTAATCCAATGGCCGGTCTGGGCACTGATACCGATCGGCTTCAGCCTGCTCTCCTTGCAGGGAGTGTCAGAACTCATCAAGCGCGTCGCTATCCTGCGCGGCGATATTCCTGATCCGGTTGCAGCGGCGGACGCCGAAGCGGCAATGCTCTGATCGAAGGAAAAATAACAATGGCATTCCTTGCGGAAAATCTCGCCCCGATCATGTTCGCGGCGCTCATCATCGTGCTCCTGCTGGGTTATCCGGTGGCCTTTGCTCTGGCTTTTGTCGGCTTTTTCTTCGGTTTCATCGGCATCGAACTCGGCCTGCTACCGGCAACCCTGTTTCAGGCCATTCCCGATCGCATATTCGGTCAGATGTCCAACGAGACGTTGCTCGCCATCCCCTTCTTCACTTTCATGGGCCTGATCCTTGAAAAGAGCGGCATGGCGGAAGACCTTTTGGATACGATCGGCCAGCTGTTTGGACCAGTACGTGGCGGCATTGCCTTCGCGGTGATTTTCGTTGGCGCTATTCTGGCGGCCACCACCGGCGTTGTCGCCGCCTCGGTCATTTCGATGGGCCTCATCTCTCTTCCGATCATGTTGCGTTACGGTTACGACCGTAAAATCGCCGCCGGCACAATCGCAGCTTCCGGCACGCTGGCGCAGATCATACCGCCAAGCCTCGTCTTGATTGTGCTGGCGGACCAGCTCGGTCGCTCGGTAGGGGACATGTACAAAGGCGCCCTCGTTCCGGGTCTCTTGCTCGTTGGTGCCTACACGCTCTACATCATCGTGACCTCGATCATCAGTCCGGCAAAAGTGCCTGCACTGCCTTTGGAGGCACGCACCCTGCGGGGCAGCAAATTGCTTTTGAAGGTGATCACCTCGCTGGTTCCGCCGCTCGTCCTGATATTCCTCGTGCTTGGTACGATCTTCCTCGGCATCGCCACGCCCACGGAAGGTGGCGCCATGGGAGCGGTGGGCGCACTCGCCCTTGCGCTCGCCAATGGCAAGCTCAACTTGGGCCTCATTCAGCAGTCGCTATACGCGACGGCAAAACTGTCGTCCTTCGTCCTGCTCATCTTGCTCGGCGCGCGAGTCTTCTCCCTGACTTTCTATGGCGTGAACGGCCATGTCTGGGTCGAGCATCTGATGACATCGGTTCCGGGCGGCGAGATCGGATTCCTGATCGTCGCAAATCTGCTGGTTTTCTTTTTGGCCTTCTTTCTTGATTATTTCGAGCTGGCCTTCATTATCATCCCGCTTCTGGCTCCGGTCGCGGATGCGCTTGGCATAGATCTGATCTGGTTCGGCGTCATGCTAGCGGTCAATATGCAGACCTCATTCATGCACCCGCCCTTCGGCTTTTCGCTGTTCTTTTTGCGGTCCGTCGCGCCGACAAGGGCCTACAAGGATCGCATCACCGGGCAGACGATCCAGCCAATCACATCGAGCCAGATCTATCTCGGCGCCATTCCCTATCTTTTCATCCAGCTCGCCATGGTCATCATCATCATCGCGTTCCCCGGCATCGTGATGCACTACAAGTCGGGCGCCAAGGTGGCCGATCCTTCTGCCGTTCATATCAACGTACCCATGCCCGGCGCGGGAACGGACGCCGATCCTTTCGCCAACCCGTTCCTCGCGCCCGGCAACACGGCACCGAGCTTCGGCAAGCCAAGCACACCGTGACGATTGATCGGGCAGGCAAGCGCCCGACCACGCCACCCGTATTCAACAGGAGGAGGTAAAACTATGAAGGATAATCCAGGCCGCAGACAATTCTTGTCGGGCGGTGTGCTTGCGGGAGCGGCAGCGGCTGCTTCGACGCTTGCAACACCGGCAATAGCTCAATCGTCACCGAACGTTCGCTGGCGTTTGACGTCAGGTTTTCCGAACAATCTCGACACGATTTACGGCGGTGCCGTTGTCATGGCGAATGCCTTGAGGGCCATGACGGGTGGCAAGTTCGACATCCAGGTCTTTCAGGCCGGAGAGATTGTTCCCGGCGCACAGGCCATCGATGCCGTTAAGGCCAACACGGTGGAAATTTCCCATACCTGCGGATATTATTTCACAGGCAAGGATCCGACATTCGCCATCGGCTCGACCATCCCCTTCGGTCTGAATGCCCGTCAGCAGAACGCATGGCTTTACCATGGCGGCGGCAACGAGGCCTATAATGAATTTCTGTCCGACTACGGCGTCATCGGAATTCCTGGTGGTGCGACGGGCGCCCAGATGGGGGGCTGGTATCGCAAGGAGATAAAAAGCATTGAGGATATCAAGGGCCTCAAGATGCGAATTGCCGGGGTCGCCGGGCAGGTGCTTGCGAGGCTTGGCGCCGTTCCACAGCAGCTTCCGGGCGGCGACATTTATCCAGCACTGGAACGTGGTACCATCGATGCTGCGGAGTGGGTCGGCCCTTATGACGACGAAAAGCTCGGTTTCTACCAGATCGCGCCCTATTATTATTATCCAGCGTTCTGGGAGGGTGGTCTGACGATTCACTTCTTCGTCAACAAGGATCAATATGCGGCCCTGCCTGACGAATACAAGGCAGCGCTTGACACCGCCTGCAAGGCGGCCAACATCAACATGCAGGCTCTCTACGACGTCAAGAACAAGGATGCGATCCGCTCGCTCGTTTCGAAGGGCACGCAGCTTCGCCCGTTACCCCGGGACGTGCTCGACGCCGCCTATAAGGCAACCTTCGAACTCTATGACGAGTATACGCAGAAACATCCCGCATGGGCCAAAATATATCCCGGCTGGAAGAAATTCCGCGACGAGAGCTATGAATGGTTCCGCGTCGCCGAATATACCTATGACAGCTATGGCTATGCGATGCAGACTGCCGGCAAATAAGCTGGCATAACTGATGTCGAGGCCCCCGGGTGACAACATTCGCGGGGCCTCGATCCCATCGCGCTATTCCTTGATGAGCCCGTGGTCTATCGCATAGCGAATAAGACCGGCGGTCGTCGCAATATCCAGTTTCCGCTTGATGTTCTTGCGATGGGTTTCCATCGTGCTCTCGGCGATATCCAGCGCCACAGCGGCGTCGCGGTTGCTTTTTCCCCTTGCAATCAGTAGCAGAACGTCCTGCTCGCGGGTGGTGAGTTCCTTCAACCTGCCAGTGGCGCTCTCCATCAGCACGTCCCGGACTCCTGACGAGAAATAGGTGCCACCCGCCGCAACGGTGCCGATGGCTGCCACTATTTCCTCGGTAGCCACATCTTTCAGGATATAGCCGGCGGCACCATACATCACCGAGGTCGAAATATATTCCCGGCTATCATGCATCGACAGCATCAGCACCCGCGCTGAAAGCTGTTTCTCCTTGAACAGTTCGAGTGCATCGATGCCATTGATCTGGGGCATGTTGATGTCCATCAGCACCACATGGGGTTGCGTGGCCACAGCCGCGTCAATACCCGCCACGGCAGACACTGCGGTTCCAACGACAGTGATGTGCTCGTACGTTTCGAGCACCGCCTTCAACCCGTCGAGGATGAGAGGATGGTTGTCGACAAGAAGAACCCGGATAGGATGATCGTTCATTCCGCAGCCTCCTGCACACGGTGGCCGCGGTCCTTCATAGCCGTCATGGGCAGGACCGCTCGCAGAACCGTTCCCTTGGCAGAGCTTTCCACATCAAGCCTGCCCCCGAAATGGGTCATGCGTTCCTGCATGTTTCGCAAGCCAAGCCCCTTGTCGGTCGCCATTTCGCTCTCTTCGCGGGTGGCCGGAAATCCGCGGCCATTGTCGCTGACGATCATCTGCACGCGTTCATCCCGGCTGGAGAACCTGATGGTGACCCGCGTCGCATTCGAATGACGCTCAATATTGGTCAGCGCCTCCTGCGCGACACGATAAAGGGCGACACGGGCTTCCGGAACTAGCATGTGCTTGAAGGCCACCGATTCCAGCGTTGCCGCGATACCGGTGCGTTCGGAAAAGCTTGAAATCAGTGCTTCTAAAGCCGCGGTCAATCCCAGGTCATCGAGAACACGTGGGCGCAGGTCGTGTGAAATACGACGTACCTCCTTGATCGCCTCGGTCAGTGCGGCCGCCCCTTTGCCGATAGCCTCTACAGCACCGACATTGTCCGGCGTCACCTTGCGCCGTGCAAGATCGATTGCGAAACGCACGCCGACAAGATTTTGAGAGATGCCGTCATGCAATTCCCGGGCAATGCGCAGGCGCTCCTCCTCCTGTGTATCAATCACCCGCTGCATCAATTCCTTGAGCCGACCATCCGCCATCCTCTGCTGGCGCAGATTGAGCAGCATGCAGGTGGCAAACACCAACAGCACGGCAGGAACTGCAAACAGCGCAACGATCAGAAAATTCCAGGTGATGGAATGGCGCAATTCTTCCTTGGCCGCCGCGGTCGCTGCAAAAACGTCATCCAGATAAACTCCTGTCCCGATCATCCAGCGCCACTTGTCGAGACCGGCCGCAAAGGACAGCTTGTCGGCCGTTTTCCGGGTCGACGGTTTCTCCCACTTGTACTGAACAAGCCCCCCGCCTTCTTTTGCCTTGAGGATCAGGTCGTAGATGACCCGATTGCCGTCAGGATCATAAAGATCCAGCCAATTATTACCCGGACGGAAATTTTGCCGCGGATGAACGACGTTCAACCCGTCATAATCATAGACGAAAAAATAGCCGTCCGTGCCGTAGTCAAGGTCCATCAAAATGCGCTTGACCTCTTCCTTTGCTGCGTCGTCACCAGGCCCGGCCTTGTCATAAACGGAGCGGATAGCAGATAGGGCAAGATTGGTGAGGTTGAGGAGTTCCGCCTCCTTAGCAGCAAGCATGTTTCGTTCAAACGCGTCGATACTGGTGCGCGCCAGCGTCATTGACTGCCATGTTATGAGTGCCGTGATGATGATGATCGCAAGCACTAGAGGCCCTATGGCCAGCGCAAGGATCTGGTTTCTGAGTCTCATGCGGCCCTCCGACACATTCGCTCTGACGCACCATCACCTAACAATAGTTCGCGCGGCAAGTCGAGCATGTCGGAGGTGATTGCAGGGATAGAGCATAGCACTGGGCACGTGAAGGACGTCAGCCTATTGTCAACTCTGATGTAAGGTCACAATCATCGAAATGAGCCGATATATTGACCTATCAGATATTTCAGGTGGTTCCGGGTCAACCGGCCACCGCCTGTGGCAGCTTTCGAGATGGCGTCACCGCCGCTGCGTGAAGGCAACAGGTTGTTCGAGATCTGCCTGCCAAACGGCCGGAAGCGACGATCTTGGCCGCGCTTGATCGGACTGTCCTTGCCCGACTGTTGCCGGTCCTGGACGCATCATGATCGCCTTTCCGGGCGCGTGCCGCGACTGAATTTTTTCATTGTATTCGCGGGCTCCAACTCCGTTAGAAACACCTTAATTCCAGTGTCCACGAAACAGGCAGCACGCCAGACAAGCACTTGCGCCGTTGCGACCAAATAAAGCTTGTTAAGCCTGCTCGGACCTTACCGCTAATTCAGCCTGCAAAAATCGGCATTGTCCGGCGCCTCCTGCAAGCCTTTGCAGGAGGTACGCTTCAGTTTGCCGTAAGCAGTTGAGGCGCGAAATTCGATCTCGGCGCTCAATGCCGGCTTGACCCTTTTCGGGTCAGAGGCCCGAGACGCAGGTAATATTTCCGTTAAGCCGTCACTTGATTGTCTAGCAACTCAGCTGGTTTTCAGCCGGTTGACGCCTGCTCGATAGAGTGAGAATAATCGCCCCAGCGACACCTGAGACAAGTGATCCCATCAGGATGCCGATCTTCACGTGATCCTGAACAGAGGGATCGTTGAAGGCGAGCAAGCCAATAAACAAAGACATCGTGAAGCCAATACCGCACAAAAGAGCAGTGCCCGTAACCTGACCCCAGCTCGCCTGCGCAGGAAGTTGTGCAAGCCCAAGCTTGACCAGTAATGTGACGACGCCAAGTACTCCGACTAGCTTGCCGAGCACGAGACCACCTGCAACTCCCATTGTCAGCGGCTCGCTGAATACCGACAAGCTAAGGCCGGAGAGCGAAACGCCAGCATTAGCGAAGCCGAAGATCGGCACGATGATGAACGCAACAGGCTTGTGCAGCGCATGCTCAAGGCGATGGAGTGGGGATTCTTCTGGCGTTGCTTCTGGCGTGCCAGGGGTAAGCTTCAAAGGGATCGTCAATGCCAGCATGACGCCAGCAAGCGTCGCATGAACGCCTGAGGCAAAGACGAGCAGCCAAAGTACAGCTCCCACCACCAGATACGGCCACAGTACCTTCACCTTCATCTTGTTGAAAATGAAGAGATTACCCCAAACGAGAGCAGCGCCAATGAGAGCAGTAAGGTTCAGATCTGCCGTGTAGAACAGAGCAATAACGATGACCGCTCCGAGGTCGTCAATGATAGCAAGCGCCGCAAGGAAAATCTTCAGCGACGCCGGAACACGTGATCCGAACAGTGAGAGGACACCGAGAGCGAATGCAATGTCGGTCGCGGTTGGGATCGCCCATCCCTGAAGTCCTGCCGGGTTGTCGCGGTTTAAAAGAACATAGAAGAGCGCCGGAAACAGCATGCCGCCTGCAGCGGCAGCACCGGGCAGGACCCTGCGGCTCCAGGTGGAGAGTTGGCCGTCCAGCATTTCACGTTTGATCTCGAGTCCAACCATCAGGAAAAACACAGCCATCAGGGCGTCGTTGATCCAGTGCTGGAGGTTGAGAGGCCCGATGTAGACGTACAAGATATGGAAGTAATCCTCAGCCAAAGGTGAGTTGGCCGTGATGATCGCCAAAAGCGCGACGGCCATAAGAACAAGGCCACCTGAGGCCTCATTGTCGAGAAACTTGCGAAGTGTGGAATTAATGCGACCTGGATTTGATGTCGAAGACACAGGTTCACGCTCCCTTAGCTGGAAGTTGATCTTAGTCTCCGTGGATTTCGGGGGAACCCGCAGCGCACGCAGCACGCGCTGTAGGCCAGCTTTATACTAAACCTCTGATAAGGTTTCCACAAAAACCGAGGCCGTAATCAAAAAACCGCATCGTTTGCGCGATCTTACGGCTCACGGAGTGTCATTCGGGCTTTTCAACGGAATTGCCAAGTTGTGTGGTGTTGGGTGGCATCGACGCCGTGTCTCAAGCTGGACAACCGCTCAGGCGCGATCTGGCCGACCGCACGCCGAGCACCTTTGAATTCGTCAATTTCAGCGACTAGAGACAGGATTTCGGGCGTGATCCGGACAGTCGCCGTCTTTAGAAATTCCATTTCCCCATCTATTCCCATCCAATATTTCGGCAGAGTTTGTCAGATCTGACAGTTGATCGTGAGCCTTCCGATTGATGAGTCGTCCCCTGTATCCACTTATGCAGCGAGACGAGAGAAGATGTGCCAGAACGACAGCTCTCAAAAACTCGGAACCGACCTCCGGTGCGGTTCAGAGACCGCCATTTGCGCGGGCTCTTATACGAAGCGGCTTCGGTCGTTCTCACGCGCAGTTCCAAACAGAGTTCATTGCGAACACGGGGGCTTCAGCTGCGAGAGGGGATCAGCTTTTAAAAGAGCTGCCGTGGCTGTCGCGCGAAAGCTAGCTGTCACCGTGCACACCATGCTGAAAACCGGAGAGTTCTTCAATCCGACTGCGGGCATGACCAAATAGTACCTGATAGCGCTCAATAACTGAGCGCTTGAAGCGGCCCTGCCGGGACGTGAGCCGTGCCATTCCGTTGATGGGGTTGCATCGCTTTCGCAGCTGAATGCGTCGTCCACATCGAAGGCTCGTGCTGCGTGGCTCCATCATGCGGCGACTGATGTCGACCGCGAAGACTACCATGCACCCGGCAGCGATCTTCAGACAAATTCAATCTTGACGCCCCAGCTGCGATTAGACAGCCCCATCAGTTCAGTCCTCTAACTTTAATACACCGTTGATGCCAGGAAGGATGAGCGGCGTTCGTATCCTATCAACAGGCCGATTTTTGAATAGCGAGTTTCACGGCTCGACTGCCTTCAAGGCGAAAAGACGCTTTGTCGCAAAACGGAGTGGACTATAAAAGCCAGCTCGTCATGAAAATCATTTCTGGAAAAGTTTTGGTTATCCTAGAGCTTCGACAAAAGAAAACAAAAGGCGCTACAGCTTGAAGAGCGACGTTAGAGATCGCGACGCGCTTTAAGCATTTCATTCAATCAGTCGCTTCGCCATCACGATCGATGGTGTCCGGTCAATTTCCACAAAGCCGAATTTGGCGTAAAATGCTACGACCTTTTCGTTATACTGATTAACGCCTAGATGGACGCCTCTTACGTCAGACCTCGTCAAAGAATCCAGTTGATGTCGCAGCAGCGACGACCCATGGCCGCCATTTTGGATCTCAGGAAGAAGATTGATATGCAGATGGGCGGGGTAGGGCCGCGTGACCTCAGCCGGGGTCTTTCTTGCGCTTCGAATATAGGAAAGAACGTTCTCATCATCTACTGTCCGTGTTTCGAAATCGCGGAGCTCTTCCTGCAAGGACGGCCACCATGCGGCCTCGAGCCAATTTTCATAGGCAATCGTATCGGGTGCGGCGACACAGTAGCCCATGACGACGTCATCCTTCGTCAGCACGAATGCAGTTTCTGCGCAGAAGCGAACATAGGGCAGCGCCCATAAAAGTCCGGGAAGTCTCGGGTCAGAGTAGTATTGTGATCCGTCTTTGCCTTGATCTGAAGTGCGCACACATATGTCGAGGATCGCCGTCTCATCGGACGGTCGGGCTTTGCGGATGGTAACGGATGATAAAGACGCTGGCATGGTCATATTCGCGGCCTCAGGCAGCCACATACGGGGTGCGAAGCGCGTCATCGAAGCGCTGCCAGGTTTCAGCAAGTTCGATGGTGCGCCGGACACGGCGTGCCTCATCAATCTTGATTGCCACGAGCCCCGCTTCCAAGGCTGAGACGATATTGACGGGCAGCGGAGAGGCCTCGGTCAGATGCCTGTAGATATCCGAGGCCATCTGATCATCTGCGCCATAGTGATCGCTTTCGTGCCCCTCGTAACGCCGCTCGACTAGCTTTTCGCCTGTTATTGCAGAGTGCACCTCGAAGCGATTGCGGATGAAATCGCCTTCGGCCATTCCCTTGCTACCGATCACGCAGAAGCGGCGAAACTGATCTGGAACGTTGAGATTGGTATGAAACGTCATCGTCGCCCCGCCATTATATTCGATAATCGCGGTCTGATAGTCGATAATATCGCCGTCACTCTCAAACACCGCGCCACCCTCTAGCCAGCCGCTCGGCTTTTTATAGAATTCCCGCTGTTGAAACACGGAGAACTGATCCGGTTTGTTTTCCGCGATAAACGACTTTCGGCCGCCGAAGCTGGCAACGGCCATCGCCCGCTGCCCAACAACGCTGCCATAGAGGTCGAGATCGTGGCAGCATTTCTCCAAGATAAACGGCCCGGCATAGCGCGTATGCCGTCGCCAGTCCCGCATGAAGAATGCTCCGTGGTAGGGTGCAATATGCTCGGATGCCTCAATCGACGTGATGGCGCCGATTTGACCTTGCGTCTGCGCTGCGCGCAGATCCCGATAAAGGTCAGAGTACCGCAGAACTAGCCCCACGATAACGCTTTCATCGCCATATTCGGCAAGCAGACGCGCCATCGTCATCGTCTGGTTTTCGTCGATCACCACCGGCTTCTCCGTGAAAACCCGCACGCCTGCGCGCAATCCGGCGGTGATATGTTCCAGATGGAAAAGATTGGGCGAGCCGACCATAAGAAGATCCGGCTTCGTCTGCGTCAGCATAGCCTCGATGGTTTCGAAACGTCGCGGCGCCGCCATGCCTGCCGACTGAATGGCTGGAAGGCCAGCAGGCTGCGGGTCCATCAAGCCGACAATTTCCAGTTCAGGGCAGGCCTTGCGGAAGGAGGCAATGACATTGGCGAGCCGAAAGCCGAGTCCGGCAATTGCGATTTTCATGTTTTAGTCCTGTCGGCAAGAGTCATGTAAATCAGGATGACGTGTCGTCATCCGTTGGCGCGCCTGCGACCCGATCGAAGCGTCTTTCGAAATCGATCGTCTGGCTGCGTCCGCGCATGGATGAGAGGCGCCTGAAGTCTGGGCTGCCATGGGCAATCACAGGTAGCATGGCAGCGCCGATCGCCGCGGCCTCCGGCCCTAGAGCGCCAGCACACAGCCGGGGAATTTCGCGGTGGCTTCGGGCGCTGACTGACGGCAAAAGGGGATAGGCCCGGTCGATCAGGGAATTGATGAGCGCTGGTGGAAAGTGCCCTCCAACCACGATGGTCTGCGGGTCCATGATGTTTTCAAGCAGCGACACCAGCAACCGCAGACGCTTCGAATTGAGATCGAGCCATCGCATCAGAATACTGTCGCGTTGAGCGTAAAGTTTCTCCAATGCCCCAGGCCGCGCAATCTCCCTGCTTTCGCACGACAGCATCGCTGCAAGCTCGTCGATCGAAAACGGTGTCTGTTTCCCCGCATCTGGATTGGCAAGTTCCGCCGGCCATGTCAGGAGACCGATTTCTCCGGCATTGTTCCAAAATCCCTGGAGCGGCATGCTGTCATTGATAATGCCTGCCCCAAGTCCGTGCCCGACGAAAATATGGACGTAGTGGCTCAGTCCTCCCGCACTTCCCACCCTCAGTTCGGCAACTGCTGCGGCTGTGGCGTCATTCTCGATGATGGTGGGGAGGCCACACGCATCTTCGATGGCTTCCGCCACTGGCATACGGCTCCACGCATCCCAACCCGGCGGGCCGACGGGATGTTCGAATTCCGCCTCCTGCAACGTGGGCATCGCGATGCCGATGCCCCAGGCGGGACGATCCACGGTAACCGACCGCAGACGCTGTGTCATATCGGCGATGGCACGGATGGTGTCGGATGGATCTTCGAGCGATGCGGATGCGGTTTCGCGACCCAACTCCCGCCCCGCCAGATCGCAGACGATGCCCAGAAGCCCGTCGCGATCCACGTGAATACCCAGGCAGCAACCGGCCTCGGCTCTGACCCACATCTTCTTTTGCGGCGCACCGCGCGCGCCCTCTTGTTGGATGGTTTCCACAACCACTGAACGGTCTATGAGGTCCTTGCAGATATTGGACATGGTCTGCGGCTTCAAGCCTGTCACATCAACAAGGTCACGCCGGCTTATGCCATTGCCAGATCGGATCAGATCGAAAACGAGGCGACGGTTGTAGCGGCCGGAATATGTGTGATTGCTGCCCATCAAGCTCATCGGGGCCAATTCCTATTTAATAAATTAAATGGAATTTATCAGCCCAGCCTATGGGCGTCAAGCAGTTCGCAATGCAGATAATCTTAGCCTTCAGTCATAATACTGTAACGCAACGACCGTAATTCCGCAGAAAAGGCGGCTTGATTTTTAATCTGGTAAATGGATTAATAGGGTCGCCTTCTTCTCAGTGACTTTAAAAAGGGAACATAGTCATGCTGAAATGGACCTTGCGGCGTATCATAGCGGGCGCGTTGGCGTCGGCGTCGATCATCAGTGTTGCGAATGCCGGAGAACTGGTGGTCTACACCGCTCATGGGGAGGCGACATCTGCTCCCATCCTCGATGCTTTTGCCAAGGAAAATCCGGATGTGAAGGTGACTGTCGTGCGCGGCGGTACTGGCGAGCTGATTGAGCGCCTGCGTGCAGAAGGTGGCAATTCCTCGGCAGACGTCATGTGGGGCGGACCGACGCAGACCTTCGAAGAAAATGCATCGCTCTTCCAATCGTTCGAAAGCAAGTCCGACGCCGACATGGTGACGACCGATCCCAATCACATCTGGCATCCGTTCACGGTGCTGCTGCAGCCGCTGGTCGTCAGCACCAAACGCGTCGAGGCCGGCTCCATACCCAAGACGCAGAAAGATCTCGTCTCACAGGACTTCGCAAAGAACGGTGGCCTGATTATTCCAGACCCTGCAAAATCCGGCACCGGCTATGTCATTCTTTCCGCTCTTGCTGGCAATTTCGGTTGGGATTTCGTCGGTCAAATGGCCAAGGGTGCGCGCATTGCTCCCGGTTCAGATGACGCCTTCAACGCCGTACGCGACGGTGAAGCAGCAGTTGGCTGGATTAACGAGGATCTGGGTGCCAAGTGGAAGGCTCAAGGTCTGCCGATCGAAATCGTCTATCCGACCGATGCGGTTACCGGCCAGATCGATGCGCAAGCCATAGTCAAGGGCGCGCAGCACATCGAAGACGCCAAGAGCTTCATCGATTTCCTCGGCAGCAAGACGGCGCATGAAATCGTGCGCGACGCCACCGTTCGACGCTCGGCACGCAAGGATGTAACGCCTCCCGCCGCTCTGCCTGACATGGCTACGCTCACGATCGTATCCGCTGTCGATCCGCGCCCTGTGGTCGTGGCTCGCTTTCAGGAGCTTCGCGGAAAATGAAGGTGCTGCGCGACAATTGGCTGATATTTTCAATCGTCGCGCTCGTGCTCTGCGGCCTGACGATTGTTGTCCCGCAGGTTCGCCTCATGGCCGCCTCCCTCCTGGAGGAGGGCGGCCGTTTCACTCTTCTGCATAATAAAGACGGCTTGCAATTCGTCCCGGAAATGACCGCCCGATACAGCGTTGCTAAACTTTCTGACGGCGTTGCGATAACGCTGAGTTCGACTGACAGTCTGACTGTAGACGTCCAGGATGACCGAACGCTGCGCCTCTCTTCGCAAGAGCCGATTTCGGTTGGTAAGGACGAGGCAGGTTTACTTGAACTCGATCTGGGCTCGGCTCGGTTCACGCTTTCGCAGCAGGCGCCCCGGGGGCTATTCGCGACAACTGCACCAGCGCCTTTAGATATCAACGCGCAGTCGCTCAACGCCGTCCTGCTCTCACATGCCGCGAACGCCTACATCACCTTCGAAAACAAATCCCTGTCGCTCTCTGCTGTCCATTATACCGATTTCTTTACACGCTCGGAAACCCTTTCCGCCACGGTAAACAGCCTGCTGATCGCGTTGACGTCCACCGGACTTGCCGCTTTGATCGGCGTATCGCTGGCTTATCTTATCGCACGTTACCGGGTCGCGGGCAGCACTGCTATCGTCTTTCTTGTCACTATGGCGTCCGTGTCTCCACCATTTCTGGGGGCGTACGCCTGGCGCTTGCTCCTGGGACGAAACGGCGTTCTGACCAACTATCTCGGCCTCGATGTCTCGATTGTCGGCTTGCATGGCGTCATTTGGGTCATCACCTGGCTCGTCTTTCCAATCATCTTTCTGCTCAGTCACAGCTCGTTTCAGAGTTTGGACGCTGGCCATATCGAGGCAGCGGAAAGCCTTGGTGCCAAGCCGCCTCGTGTGCGCATGACGGTCGAAATTCCGCTGGCACTTCCCGGCATCATCACCGGTCTCTATCTGGCAACGATGGCAGCCCTGTCTGACTTCGGAACCCCGCGCATCATTGGCCTCGATGTCAACGCACTGCCGGTTCTGATCTATACGTCCTTCCTGAGTGAGGCAGGACGCAATCCGGCGCTTGCGGCCACAGGATCGATTGTGCTCATCACCATCTCGAGCCTGTTCCTCATGGCGCAGCAAATCTATTTGGCGCGACGCGGTTTTGCCGTGGTGTCGTCGCGGGCGCTGGAACGCAAGCCGCTATCGCCTCTTGCTCATGTCACAGTGCTTGGCGCGGTCATCATTGCCCTTCTCATGGCATTCACGCCACACCTGACGGTTCTGGTTTCCAGCTTCATGGAATGGCGGGTCGGCCTACCCAGGGCGAACTTTACGCTGGAAAACTACGCCACTATGTGGTTCACCGGGATGGGGCCGGCTTGGGTGACCTTGTCGCTTGGTATTGCAGGCACGCTGGCGGCAACAGCAATCGGGTTGGGGATTGCATATGTGATTATACGCAAGCGCTACAAGATCATCGCCCCCGTTCTCAGCCTCACCGTCATGATGCCCTACGTCATTCCCGGCACAGTGCTTGGTATCGGTCTCATCATGATGTTCAACAAGGCGCCGCTGCAACTGACCGGCACCTGGTTCATCCTTCTCCTTGCCTATCTCATTCGTAACCTGCCTTTTACGGTGAAGGCGTCGGAGGCGGCCCTGAGGCGCGTTCACCCGGCTCTCGAAGAGGCCGCAATCAGTCTTGGAGCGCGTCCATTCAGGGTCTTCTTCACCATAACGGCACCTCTGGTTCTGGCGGGTGCGGTAACCGGTGCAACGCTCACCTTCCTTCACATCGTCACGGAGCTGTCGTCTACCATCGTTCTCTATCGTCCGCCGTGGAAGCCGATGACAGCCGTGATCTTCGAGAACACGCTTGTCGATGCCGATTTCGGTGTCTCCGCAGCACAGACCATCCTGCTGATGCTGATCATTTACATCCCTCTCTATTTCATTGTCCGCTACGGCCAAATTCGAGGAAAATCCGGTGGTTGAAACCTCATCTTCCAAAACTCCAACCCAAGGCTGCGAGGTCGTCATCGACGCCGTCTCCAAGACCTTTGGCAATCATGCAGTTCTGAAAGACATCAGCCTCACGATCAGGCCCGGCGAATTCTTCACGCTGCTAGGGCCGTCCGGTTGCGGCAAGACGACACTTTTGCGCGCCATTGCAGGTTTCCACCCAATCGATGGCGGAAAAATCCTGTTCAACGGGCAGAACGTGACCTCGCTCGCCGCCTGGGACAGAAATATCGGCTTCGTCTTCCAGAACTATGCGCTATGGCCAAACCAGACCGTGTTCGACAATGTCGCTTACGGGCTCAAACTGCGTAAGGTTCCGAAGAGCGAAGTTGCTGAAAGGGTTCGGGCCGCACTGGCCCAGGTCGAGCTTCACGGCGTCGAGAAGCGCTATCCCGCAGAAATGAGTGGGGGTATGCAGCAGCGCATCGCGCTGGCGCGTGCACTCGTCATCAACCCGCCGCTGCTTCTCATGGACGAGCCCATGTCCAACCTTGATGCGCGTCTTCGCGTGGCTCTTCGCCATGAACTGCGCAGTCTGCAGAAGAGGCTCGGTCTGACAGCAATCTATGTGACGCATGATCAGGAAGAAGCCCTCGAAATGTCGGACCGGATCGCCGTGATGCAGAATGGAATCGTGCAGCAGCTTGCAGATCCCGAAACAATTTATTCGCGACCGGCGAACCGCTTCGTTGCCGAGTTCGTCGGCAGCGCAAACTTTCTGGAGGGCGAATTTGATGAGGCCGGCTTCCAGATGGCTGACGGATCGAGACTTCCTATCACAGGAAGCGGCCACCGCGGTAAGGGCACACTTGTCGTGCGTCCCGAACAGGTAATGACCCGCGAAAACGGCAGCGCTCTCGTCAACGCAAAGGTGAAAGATCGCCGCTTCATGGGCAAGGCCTGGACGCAGAGCCTTCGACTTGAGAACGGTGCGACCATCTCGGTGGAAACACGACACGCACTCGATCTCGACTCGCGCGTCGGTGTGGATTTCGAGACGATAACTTTTCTACCCTCGGGAGTATGAGATGGCGGACCTGTCGCTTGACGAACTGATGCAGCTTGCTTTGTCCGCCGCACTTGCCGGAGGCGCTGAACTGAAGACGCATTTCGGCGCCATGTCCCGCGATAGTGTTCAACGAAAAGCTTTGGGTGATTATGCGTCCAAGGCCGATCTTGCTGCCGAGGAGGCTATTGCCGCAGTTCTGGCAAGGGCAGGCGATCGCTACGGTTTCGTGGGTGAAGAAACCGGTACGCGCAAGCCAGACGCACGCCGCCGCTGGGTGGTAGACCCGCTCGACGGAACCAGCAACTTCATCTGGGGCATTCCCTATTTTGCTGTCAGCATCGCTCTTTGCGACGACGATGGCGAAATACTGGGCGTCGTCCTTGACCCATTGCGGGACGAGATGTTCACGGCAGTTCGAGGGCAGGGTGCCCGGATGAACGGTAAGGAACTGACACGGTTGGAAGAGAAAATGCCGGAAGAATCCATCATATCTCTATCCATGCCGATCCACGGACAGTTGAAGTCGATGGACCGCAGTAGTTTCTTCCGGGCCCTGGATACCATCACCAACGAGACAGCAGGCATCCGCCGACTCGGCTCGGCCGCACTTGATCTCGCCTATGTTGGCGCGGGCAGGCTAAATGGCTATTTCGAAGACGGCCTTAGCCATTACGACTATGCGGCTGGCAAGATCATTGCCCAGGAAGCCGGAGCGCTTGTTACCTCGCTTAGCGGCGGTGTTGTAAAGGACGGCGGTTCACTGTTGGCGGGAACGTCATCCATACATCAGTGGCTCCAATCCAAGTTTCAGCAAGGGGAGACTCCAAGCTGAAAGGTCTCACAACCGCAGGCCGCTTTTGATGTCGCAACTGTCAAGCTTTAGACCTGACTACTCTTAGTTCGCCGTAGATACCTAGAGACGCGTGACGTTTTCAATCTTTGTATCGATGCATCGTGCTTTTTCCAGAATGCAGGTTTGTGCGGTGATGAGCGTGCGCAAGTCCAGGGGCTGAAGCTTTCGGGTGGTCCTATGCGTTATCAGACGAGATGCGTGCCCCTTGGTAACATCGACAGACTTCTCGTGGCTGCGTTCAGGCAGCCACCGGCGGCACTCGGCGCTGGCGCGCCACTTTTCTCACGGGGCTTTTCAAGGCCACAGGGCCTGTGTCGTTCAGGGCCGACACGACGGCCTGCGTCAGCGAAGCGGCAACGAAGTCAGCGCTTATGTCTTGAGGGTCGATTAGCGCTTCGCGCCCGCCCTCTCCCATCGGCAACAATATGCCGACACGAAGAGAAGGTCTTACACGCTTCAAACGACGGACGATCTGTCGTGCGTGCGATTTCGAGTTCTCATTGAGAAACGTAACGACAACGGTGTCGATATCGTCAGCCACCAGAGCCTTCAAATCTCGCCCTTCAATCCTTGTATAGTCTGCTTGTCTGATCTGCGCACCCTGAACCAAGAGAACTTGCGATAACATCGCAGACGCTGCGTCGTCCATGGCCCCTCTGCCTCCCAGGGATAGAATGGATCTGCCTTTACCGTCCGGTAGCGCGATTGTCTCTTTGGTCTCTGGCGCGGAAGTCTGTTCGTCTTCCGACATTCCCTCGTTTTCCTCTTCGCTCGCAATCTCTGCTAGATTTTCAATGAGGGCATGGGCGCTGGAGGCAAGAAGCGCGATCTGAGCCTCTGTCATCACGCCGCGCTGGCGGTCCGCTTCGCCCAGGATCAAGGCAGGAAGACCAACTTTTTCGTAGTAGTCGATGAGATATTCCTCTTCGAGAAACTCTTCGGCGTTGTCAGTCGCTTCGTTGGGGTCACCGGAGAGCAGCCGCTGGTAAAGCTTTTCCTGCGGTTGGAGGACTGGTTCATTTCCGAGCAGAACGTCCAGAAAACTGAACTCGGGGACATATCTGCCAAGAACGACCAGACACACCGTGAGAGGTGTCGACAGCATTAACCCCAGCGGTCCCCAGAGCCAGGACCAGAAGATTGCGGAGACGATGATCGCCATCGGAGACAAGCCGGTGTGGCTACCATAAAGCCAAGGTTCAACGACGTTATTGCTGATCAGTTCGGTGATGATGAAAAGTGCCGCGACCCATGCGACCAACGACCAGCCGGGAGAGATTGCAAGGGCGAGGAACAGCGGCAATACCATTCCGATAACGGGACCAATATAGGGCACGAAACGCAGAACCAGCGTCAGCAGACCCCACAGGATCGCGTTCGGAATGCCAAGCACCCAAAGCCCAATGGTGATGGGAAAGGCGTAAAGGGCATTTACCACCAATTGCATCAGAAGGTATTTCCCAACCCGTTTTCCAGCGTCCTGCAGCGCTGCCGTCGTGCGATGCAGGTCACCAAGTCCAACCAGCCTGATGAACCTGTCGCGAAGGTCCTCGCGCTCGATCAACATGAAAATCACAAGAACGATGACCAAACCTGCCGTTGCAAACGGGCTGATAAGCGGAAGAATGAAATTGCCAAGTGTCTCGACCGGATGGGATCGCGTGACGATTTCAACGGGCATCGGTTCTCGCATGGTTGGTGCGGTCGACTGCTCGTCCTGACTTTCGACGGCGCGTGTCTGCAACTCGGCGCCGACACGCTCGACAACCTTGCTCAGATGTTCGAGCACACCATTGCCTGATCCTGCTTGGCTGAGCGCCTGAACCTTGGTGACGATATTGCGCTGATATGTCGGGATGTTTTCGGCAAGATTTGTCACCTGCGTGGCGACGACGAAACTGAACAGCGCAATTGCCATAAAGGCTGAGGCGACCGCCAAAATAACGGCGGCAATCTTGGGCACAGAGTGTTTTCGGAGAAAGGAGACAATAGGTGCCAGAGTGAATGTCAGGAGGAGAGCCAAGGCTAATGGCACGAAGATTTCCTGACCCACGTGCAGGATGACCGCGACGCCAATCAGAATGAGAATCGTTCGTCCAGAAAGCCTGGTGTTAGCCAGCGGACCTTGATGAGAAACGGCCATAAGTTTTCCGATGTCGTTTGTTGTTAAAGCGCCAGTGTCCATCAGCAGTCCGCCTTTAGATGCACAGATGAACTCAAAAAAAATGTGCCATGTCCGCATCTGCTTTATGAAGATCAGCTTTAACTCGCGAAAGACGTTAAAGATGCAAGGGCGTGCCTTACATCTTTCTCTCGACCTAGCAGTCCTGTAGTAGCGCCAATGTAAGGGAGAATATTGCTTAAAAATTACTGTGGCCTATCGGAATCGAAAAAGGGGTGTAGGGCCTGAGCGATGCCGGGCGATTGGTGCTGTCACATAGGCAGTATCGAGGCGATCGAGCGTAACTGGTTCGGTTTCAATGGATGCAGATAGCTTGCGCAACGCTCTTGAACGCAACTCTCCACATCCCCATTCATATTAGGCTGAGGCATATCTCTTTTATGGAGCACGATTGTATGACAGCGAGAACGTGGAACGCCCACGGCACATCGGACGACTTCGTGGATGGTGCTGAGCGGCTCCGCCGTCTGCGGCGGCTGTCGGGCATCGCTCGTATGATGGACACAGCGATCCGCATTCCTGGCACGGGAATCCGTTTTGGTGCAGATTCCATCATAGGTTTGCTGCCACTGATTGGTGATGGTGCGGGCGCGATTGTCGGCCTCTATATCGTCAATGAAGCGCGCCGCCTTGGTGTGCCGCAGGAAAAGCTTGCGCGAATGGTTGGCAACATCGCCATGGATGCTCTTGTGGGCAGTGTTCCTGTCTTCGGTGATCTGTTTGATATTTATTTTAAATCGCACCGCCGTAATGTCGATATGATCATCCAGCACTTTGGCATCCATGGCGACGACTTGCGGCGGAAGCGCAAATAAGCCTCGACGATGGCCCGAAAAAACCTGGCTGCGGTTCTGGAGTCGCAGTCGAGGTGTACCGTTTCCTCGTCGGTGGTCGAGACTGCGTCTTTCAGCCTGTGCACATTGTTGGCTGTCGCCTTAGGGCGGGTAGGCTCAACTAAGATCCTTCAGTGCCGGATAGAGGCCGCCTCGGCGGACGGAGTCGTCCCTGTTTCGCCGGGTCAGCCGGCTTTCCTGCGCGCTTGCAATCCACGCGATGGCTGTCAAAATACAAATCCCAAATCTGGACGCTGCTGAGCGTGCCGATATGCCATCCCGTGACGCAGCTAGAACGCGGCTACGCAGATCGTCGCTGAAAGCTCGGGCCATGTTGCTTGCGACCAAATCGCCAATCGGATCGCTGGAATCAGAATTCCGCCAGTAAGGGAGGCCTAAACGCGATTCCGCGTTCAACGGACGTGCTCTATAAACCCAATGGAAATCAGCCTGTGAACAATGCTGGGGACAGTTCGACTCCTTTCAAGAGCCAAAGATAAAGATACCCCTTGTCTTAGTTCAACAGACCCAACTTTTTCTAAGCGCTTCCGACCAGACCGCGTAGCCTGCCGCATTCAGGTGAACCAGATCGGGTAAATAATAACGGAACATCGGCAGGCCATTTTCACCAATGAGACCGGCGTTCGGATCAAGCCATGTCGTGTGTTCGCGGCCGTTGCACCAGTCGCGCGCCGTCTGGTTGAAGAGATCGAATTCATGGCGGTATATCCAGCGCGCCGGACTGGGCTTGATCGCCAGAACAAAGACGTCCGCCTGCGGTAGCGCTCGAGAGATGCGATCGCGCAAATCCTGCAGGTGCGCAAGCGTCGTCTGCGCCTTGAGGCCGTCGCTGGCAATATCGTTTTCGCCGAAATAAAGCACCACTCTACCTGGCTTCAAGGGAACCAGGAGCCGGTCGAGGTAGTGGCTGGCAGAGAGGTAAGTGCCACCGCCAAATCCCAGATTGACGATATCCAGCGAGCCGAGATCCTCGGTGACGGAGCTCCAGATTCGAAACGAGGATGAGCCATAAAAGGCGATCGGATTGTCTGGAAGGCCGATGCGCTGAATGCGGGCCAGAACGGCAATGATATCATTTTCGTGGCGGCTGGTGCCGATATTGGCTGGGAAGTCGTACATGATTGGCCCTAAAGATTGTCTTGAAAGCCGGATGCCGCCATTTCGGCAACCGGCGATCGGCAAGGGTTATAAAAGCGCTTGCTGCAGGACAGTCAGAGCGCCTTTTGTGAGGGCGTCATCCGCACCCATGGATGTCTTGAGCCCGAACACATCGGCGGCAACCAGATAGAGATCGTTCAGCCCGTCATTGCCGACGATAGCTGCCTCGTCTCCTTCCGCATACCATCCGGCCTCGCGGGCTTGCCGAAACTCCTGCCCGATGACCAGTCCTCGCACATAGGATCGCAACTGATCCGGCGAAAGCCGGCCCGCAAGCCCGCCGGTTCGCGCCGAAAACAGCAGCGACAGCATGGTGGCGGATCGTTTTGCCTCTGTCAGACCCCAGCGATAGGCCTCCTGATCATCGACCGGCGGCTGCGTGGAACCGCGCGCGATGAAGGAGTGATTGATAAGCAGGTTGAAGATTTCACCGGTGACGAATGTCTGGAAGCCATCGATCCTTCCCGCCGTCACCCGCGCCCATTTGCTGTGTGTTCCAGGGATGATGAGGGTGGCGTCTTCGCCAAGGCCGTGGCCGACGATCTGGGTTTCTTCGCCGCGCATCACGTCCGGGAAGGGCTGGCGGGCGGGGTCGGTCAGACCGGGCAGGAAGACGAGATCGGACCCGTTCGGCAGCGACCTGCGCACCGTGCCGGCGGCAAGTTCCGCCGGGCCGGCCGGGCACGGCACATAAGCGACCTCGACCCAGCCGTTGCGGCTGGTGATCATTCCGAGTGCGGCGACGGGCAAGGCGCCATGGCGTGAGAACCAGGGTGCGAGCGCATCCATCAGCGCCGCCTCGTGCTCACCCTTGCCAAGGCTCGAAATACCGTCGGCGGTTTCCAGATGGTCGAGTTCTTCGCCGCCTTCATCAACGAGCGCCGCCCTCAATGATGTCGTTCCCCAATCAACGATGATCGATGTCGCCGGTGCTGCCATGTCTTGAACCTCCTCGTTCATTTCATCTTGGGGCTTGTCATAGGTCGCAAGTCTATATAGTGTCAATTAGTGAATTCAAGGTATCAAAATATGATACTTAATCGGGAGGAGAAAGATGGTGGCTGGCCTTAAGGGGATTTTGCCTGTTCTGCCTACGCCGTTTCTGGCTGATGGCGGCATTGACGAAGCGGGTATGAAGCGACTGGTGGTCTTTGCGCTCGACAAGGGCGTCGATGGTGTCGTGTTTCCCGGTTTCGCCAGCGAGGTGGAGACTTTGAACGCCGCCGAGCGTGCGGCGTTGCTGAAAATTGTCGTGGATGTGGTAGCCGGGCGGGTGCCGGTCGTGGCCGGGGCAAGTGCGGCCGACTGGCGTGATGTGGTTGAGCACGGGCGGGCGGCATCGGCGCTTGGCATCCGCCACCTGATGGTGCAGGTGCCCAAGTCGGTCGGCACGGATGCGCCAGCGCTGATTGAATTCCTCGGCAGGATCGTCGAGGCGTTGCCCGAAGTTGAAATCATTCTGCAGAACGCGCCCGCCCCGCGCGGCTCCGACCTTTCGCCGCAGGCGATCGTGGAGATCGTGCGGGCGTTGCCGCAGGTGACCTATGTCAAGGAAGAGACGCTTCCTGCCGGCCCGGCCATCAGCCACATCGTCGCCCATGCGCCTTCAACATTGAAGGGCGTCATCGGTGGGGGCGGCGCGCGTTACATTCTCGACGAATATGCCCGAGGTGCTACGGCCGCAATGCCGGCGCTGGAGATCGCCGAGGAACATGTTGCCATCGATCGGGCGCTTGTTGCCGGGCGGCAGGAGGAGGCTCGTCGGATTTATGTTCGCACCCTGCCTCTTCTGGTGCTGCAGGCGGTCTATCGCATGCGGCTGACCAAATATGTGCTGGCCCGCCGCGGCGTGATCGAAGGCGTCGGTGTGCGTGCGCCGACACCCGAGCTTGATGCGGCGGCCATTGCCGATATCGACGCCAATCTGGTCGAACTAGGCCTTGTTGCCGTGGAGGCCGCATGAACAGCCCCATCGCAAGCGTCGAAGTCTTCACCCTGACCCAGCCGCGGAAGGTGCCTTATCTCGGCGCCTTGCGTGAAGGTGAGGTGGTCAATCCCAACGGCTATATCGTGCGCAAGGGAAATCGGACGGTTTACCCGACCTTCGACCGCAGCGTCCTGGTGCGCATGACGACCGAGGCTGGCGTCGTGGGCTGGGGTGAGACCTACGGTATCGTCGCCCCCGGCGCGGTCGGCGCTCTCATCAACGATCTTCTCGCCGGTTTCGTGATCGGCCGCGATGCTTCGAACCCTTCGGCGATCTATGACGACCTTTACGACATGATGCGGGTGCGCGGTTATACTGGCGGCTTCTACGTGGATGCGCTCGCCGCGCTCGATATTGCGCTATGGGATATTGCCGGACAGGAAGCCGGCAAGTCCGTTCGCGACCTGCTCGGCGGCGGCGTGGATACGTTTCCGGCCTATGTTTCAGGCCTGCCTGAAAAGACGCTCAAGGCCCGCGGGGAATTGGCGAAATACTGGCAGGACCGCGGTTTCAACGCCTTCAAGTTCGCAACGCCGGTGGCAGACGATGGCCCGGCGGCCGAAATGGCGAATCTCCGGAAGGTACTTGGACCCGATGCAAAGATTGCCGCCGACATGCACTGGAACCAGACGCCGGAACGGGCGCTGGAACTGATTGCCGAAATGCAGCCCTTCGACCCTTGGTTCGCAGAGGCTCCGGTCTGGACGGAGGACATTGCCGGTCTGGAGAAGGTTTCGAAGAATACCGAAGTGCCGATTGCAGTTGGTGAGGAATGGCGCACCCATTGGGATATGCGCGCCCGCGTCGAGCGCTGCCGCATTGCGATCGTGCAGCCGGAAATGGGCCATAAGGGTATCACCAATTTCATCCGTATCGGTGCTCTTGCTTCCGAGCACGGCATCGATGTCATCCCGCACGCCACCGTTGGCGCCGGCATATTTCTTGCCGCCAGCCTGCAGGCGTCGTCGACATTGCCAACGCTCAAAGGTCACGAATTCCAGCATTCGATCTTCGAGCCGAACCGTCACCTGCTGGAAGGCGACATGGATTGCCGGGAGGGCAGGTATCACCTGCCGTCCGGACCCGGACTTGGGGTAAGGCCGTCGGAGGCGGCACTCGGTCTGATTGAACGTATCTGAACTGGTTTTTTGGAGGAGGAAGCCATGAACAAAACAATAAGCCGATTGGCGCTCGGCACCGCGACCGCCGTTTTGATGACAATGGGCAGCCTTGCCCCGGCCAAGGCCGATACCGTTCTGAAATTCATTTCCTGGCAGACGGACGATGCCGGCACTGGCGAATGGTGGCATTCGGCCATTGCCGCCTTCGAAAAACAGCATCCGGGCGTGAAAATCGAATTCACCAAGGCCGAGCGCAGCTCCTATGCCGACACGATGACGACGCTTTTTGCGGCCAACCAGCCGCCGCAGATCGTGCATCTGGCGTCCTTCGAATTTCAAATGTTTGCCGATAGTGGATGGTTGGAGCCGCTCGACCCCTGGCTGAAGAAGGACGACATCGACATGACCGGCTGGGCCGGCCAGCAGAAATGCGAATGGAATGGCGAAACAGTCTGCATCATGACCAACTATTTCGGTTTCGTCATGGCCTACAACAAGAAGCTTCTCGAAGAAGCGGGCGTCGCGGTTCCGAAGACCTATGACGAGTTTCTGGCCGCTGCGAAGGCGACGACCAAGGATTTGAACGGCGACGGCATTATCGACCAGTTCGGCACAGGCCATGAAACGAAAGGCGGTCCGGGTCAATATCTGACGGAGATGCTGAACTACATCCTCGACGCTGGCGCCTACTGGACCGACAAGGACGGCAATATCACCATCGATACGCCGCAGATGGTGGAGGGTCTTTCACGCTGGAAAACCGTGATGAAGAGCGGGATCAGCCCGGTCGACATGAGCGCCAGCGACGTGCGCAAGCTGTTTGCCGATGGCAAGATGGCCATGCGGCTGGACGGCCCCTGGCTTTACGGCACCACCGAAAAAGGTTCGGCCAAGACTGACATCATTTACGCCGCACCGCCGCTTCATCCGCCGCTTGGCGGTTCGTCCAATGTACTCGCCATGCCGGCCGATATTCCCGACGACCAGAAGGCATTGGTCTGGGATTTCATCAAGTTGACGATGTCACCGGAATTCCAGCGCAGCTATGCCACCCTTGGCGGCAACACCCCGCCAAGCCCGAAGGCCGACGTCTCGGGTGTTGAAAAGACCATCCCGCATTTTCCGGTGCTGATCGAGACGATGAAGGCCGCGTCCGAGGCGGGGATCGACCGCATTCCGACCGGACTTGAGCTCTTCTACAACGAGTTCAGCAAGATGGTGATGGAAGAAAGCCAGCGGATGATCATTCAGGATCTCGATCCGGCGGCGGTGGCGAAAACCATGCAGGCAAAGGCCGAAGCCATCAAGGGTTGATCCCGTTGTCTTGCCATGGCCCGGAAAGGGCCATGGCCATCATCCGCATCCGGCAGGAGGACCATCCATGACCGAACCCGTTCGGGCTGGGCGTCGCAAGTTCTTCGATCTTGCGCGCCCCAGCCGGCAACATCTCCTCGGCTATATTCTGATCGCGCCCGCAGTCCTGATGGTTGCCGCCATCATCGTCTGGCCGCTCGTTTTGGCCATCGACCTGTCGTTCCAGCAGGTCAAGATACCAAGGCTTGGCGGTGCCAGCCGGCCGTTTTCGCTGAGCAATTATACATGGTTGTTCTCCTCGCCGGAATTCTGGCTGGCCTGCTGGGTGACGCTGAAGCTGGTTATCGTCGTAACCGCCGGCAGCGTCGCAGTCGGCCTCAGCACGGCGCTTCTCGCCAATAATCGCTTCAAGGGCCGCACCGTCGCGCGGCTGGGAATGGCGCTGCCCTGGGCGGTGCCGGAAATCATCGCGGTCGTCATCTTTGCGTGGATGTTCGACACGTCCTTCGGCCTGTTGGGTTGGCTGGCGATCAAGCTCGGTTTCACCGACCAGATGATCCCCTGGGTCAGCAGTTCCACGGCCGCCTTCTGGGCCGTTGCCATCACCATGGTGTGGAAGGGCTTTCCTTTCGTGTCGATCATGTGTCTGGCCGGTCTGCAGTCCATTCCCACCGATTATTACGCCGCTGCCAAGGTGGATGGCGCCAGTGTCTGGCAGCGTTTCCGCTGGATCACCATGCCGTTGCTGATGCCGGTTCTCGGGGTCACGCTGGTGCTGACCCTGTTGTGGGTATTCCGCGACTTTTCCATCATCAAGGTTCTGACCGGCGGCGGCCCGCTGCGTTCAACCCAGACGCTGTCGATCATGACCTACGACCAGGCCTTCCAGTATCACAACTTCGGTCGCGCCGCCGCCGTCGGCGTGCTGACGCTGGTGATCTGCATCATTGCCAGCCTGCTGATGCTCGGCCGGCGCTCGAAATCAATCTACTGAGGAGGCTTTGATGAAACGTAGCTTTGCACAGAGCCTTGCCCTCTACGCGACGGTGATCTTTACGCTTGTGATGATCCTGTTCCCGGTCTACTGGCTGCTGGTTACCGCCCTTTCCACCACCGACGAACTCTACCGCCTGCCACCCACTTTCTGGCCGGACGATCCGCAATGGGACATTTTTGCCCGTGTCTGGGCGGCAAAGCCGATCCTTCTATGGCTGTGGAATTCGATGCTTGCGGCTGTCGGCTCGGTTGCGCTGTCGATGCTGGTTTCGGTCAGCGCCGGTTACGCCCTGTCCCGCTATTCGATGCGGGGTGGCGCTACCATGGGAATGTTCGTTCTCACAGCCAAGATGTTGCCCGCCACGCTACTCGTCATCCCGCTGTTTTCGATCTTTTCGAGCTTCGGTTTGATCGGCAGTCTATGGACGCTTGTGCTTGCACATTCGACCATGATCATTCCCTTCGCAACCTGGATGCTGAAGGGTTATTTCGACACGATCCCCAAGGAACTGGAACAGGCTGCCATGGTCGATGGCTGCTCGCCGATCGGCGCCATGGTGCGTGTCGTGCTTCCCATCGCAACACCGGGGCTTGCCGCCACCGCGCTTTACGCCTTTGTGCTCAGCTGGGCCGATTACGCCTATGCGCGCACCTTTCTGGTTAACTCGCCGGACAACTGGACCGCCAATCTCGGCATCACCACGATGCAGGGCGAATATGTCACCTATTGGAACGACATCTCCGCCGCATCGGTGTTCATCGCGCTGCCGATCATCGCAATCTATCTGTTCCTTGAACGTTATTTGGTCGGCGGTTTGACCGCTGGCGCGGAGAAATAAGCATGGCCAATATTTCCATTCGCAACGTCAGCAAGTCCTATGGCGCGCTCAACGTGCTCAGGCCCTTTTCGCTTGAGATCGAGAACGGCGAGTTCGTGGTGCTGGTTGGACCTTCCGGTTGCGGCAAGTCGACGATGTTGAAAATCCTTGCTGGTCTCGAACCGGCAAGCGAAGGGCAGATCTTTATCGGCGACAATGAAGTCACGGATCTGGCGCCCGGGGACCGCGATATAGCCATGGTGTTTCAGAATTATGCGCTCTATCCGCATCTGACGGTTCGCCAGAACATCGGCTTCGGGCTGAAGATGCGCGGCACGGACAGGCATGAGATTGACCGTCGGGTCGACGATGCGGCGCGCATTCTGGAAGTGACGCCCTATCTGGATCGCAAGCCCAAGGATCTGTCAGGCGGTCAGCGGCAGCGCGTGGCTCTGGGACGAGCGATCGTGCGCCAGCCGCAAGCCTTCCTCATGGACGAGCCGCTGTCCAACCTCGATGCCAAGCTGCGTGTCCATATGCGTGCCGAAATCGGCGCTTTGCACAAACGCATCGGGGTCACTACCGTTTATGTGACGCATGACCAGGTCGAAGCCATGACCATGGCGGACCGGGTCGTGATCATGCAGGGCGGCATCATCCAGCAGATTGCCGCACCGGACGAACTGTTCAACAACCCGGCCAATCTTTTCGTTGCCGGTTTCATCGGCTCGCCGGGCATGAACTTCCTCAATACGCAACTGCGTGACGGCACTGTTACCCTGTTTGGACAACATGTTTCCGTGCCGGGCGCGGCTGATCGCCAAGGCAGCGTGATCGTCGGTCTGCGGCCGGAACATCTCGTTCTCGGCGATGCTCCTGTCACCTTCGATGTTCACCCGACGCTGGTGGAAAGCCTCGGATCGGAAAAATACGTCTATTTCGACGCGGAAGGCGCAAGGGTGGCCGATGGCGAGGAGGGCAAGTCCAAGGGTCTGATCGCGCGCGTCTCGCATACCGGCAATCTTCCTGGAAACGAGGCACTCCGGCTCGGGTTCGATCCGGCCAAGCTTTATCTCTTCGATGCAAAGACCGGAGAACGGCTATGATCCTCGTCACCGGATCGGCGGGCCGGGTCGGCCGTGCCGCTGTCGCCGCCTTGCGCGCACAGGGCCGCACCGTTCGCGGTTTTGATCTCAGGCCATCGGGAACCGGCGGCGAGGAAGTCGTCGGGTCGCTGGAGGATGCGCAGGCACTGTCCGAAGCTCTGAAGGGCGTGAGCGCCGTCCTGCATCTGGGAGCCTTCATGTCCTGGGCTCCGGCAGATCGCGATCGTATGTTCGCTGTCAATGTCGAGGGTACGCGCCGGCTTCTGGATGCCGCTTCAGCATCTGGCCTGCGGCGTTTCGTGTTCGCTTCCTCAGGCGAGGTCTATCCGGAAAACCGACCGGAATTCCTGCCGGTCACCGAGGATCATCCGCTTTGCCCCAATTCGCCCTATGGCCTGACCAAGCTTTTGGGCGAAGAGCTGGTGCGCTTTCACCAGCGAAGCGGCACCATGGAAACGGTGATCCTGCGGTTTTCGCATACGCAGGATGCGGCGGAACTGCTGGACGAAGAGAGTTTCTTTTCCGGTCCCCGGTTTTTCTTACGGCCACGCTTTCGCCAGCAGCAGAATTTCGGAAACGTTGCTATCGCCGAATTGCTCCAGTCCCGAGATATCGGTGAGCCGTCGCACATTCTGTCGCGCAACAAAAACGGCCGTCCATTCCGTATGCACATTACCGATACGCGAGACATGGTGGCGGGAATTCTGCTCGCTCTCGATCACCCCGAGGCGGCGGGTGGCACCTTCAATCTCGGTTCCGATGAACCGGCCGATTTCGCCAAGCTTCTGCCGAAGATTGCGGCGCTGACCGGCCTTCCCATCGTGACAGTCGATTTTCCCGGCGACGGCGTTTATTACCATACGTCCAACGAGCGGATCAGAAACACTTTGGGGTTTGAAGCAGAATGGACGATGGACCGGATGCTGGACGAAGCGGCGGCCGCAAGGCTGGAGCGACGCGCGAAGGAGCAGAGGCGATGAAGCCCGAGACGCCGGGCGGCACGGCGGCGCTGGCCAAAGGGCTGACCCTGCTCGATATGGTTGCCGACGCGCAGGAACCGCTACGTTTTGCCGAGTTGTTGCGCGCCTCCGGCCTGCCGAAGCCGACCTTTGCACGCATCCTGCGCACCCTTATCGCCTATGGTCTCGTCCGTCAGGATGCGGCCCGTGGCACTTATGTTCTGGGCCAGCGTTTTCTGGAAATGTCCCATAGGGTCTGGGAGAGTTTCGATCTTGTCTCGGCGGCGACCCCGGAACTCGAGCGGCTGGCGGCCGAACTGGGGGAAACGGTTGCGCTGTGCCGGCTTGACGGCACGATGACGCAATATCTGGCCGAACGTTCGCCGAATGGCCTTTCTGTGCGCGTCGAGGTGGGGCGCCGCGTCCCCCTGCATTGCACGGCACCCGGCAAGGCACTGCTCGCCTTTCAGGACCCCGCCGTCGGCCGTGCCCTCTTGGACCGTGTGACGCTGGATGTGCAGACCCCGAAAACCATCACCACGCTCGATGCGCTCCAGGCCGACCTGACGTTGACCCGGGCACGTGGTTATTCGATTTCTTATGAGGAGCACTTGCCAGGTGTAAATTCGGCAGCCGCGCCTGTCATGGGTCGCGACAATACGCCGATCGGCGTGCTTGTTGCGCTTGGCCCATCATCGCGGCTCAGTTCCTCCAATATCCATCCAGCCGGGCGCGAATTGATTGCTGCCGCCCGCCGTATCACGGGTGCGGCTGGGGCTGTCGCCATTAGTTCCAGGCCCAGGCCCCGGTCTGTCACCGGCCGTCCGAGTGCCGAGCTGAGTTGCGTCTTACCGTGGGGCGCACAGCTTGGCGAGAGTCCAGTGTGGCACGATGGCGAAAATACGCTCTACTGGGTCGATATTCTGCATCCCGCTGTCCACCGGTTTGATCCAGCGAGTGGCCGGAACGAAACCTGCGAGACCGGGAAGTTGGTCAGCGCGGTCATTCCGGTTCGCGGTGGGCGTCTGCTGGTGGCGTCTCAGGATGGGATCGAATGGCTGGATTTTGCATCAGGTCGCCTCACACCCTTCGTCAGCCCGGAGGCAGGCATCGTCGACAACCGCTTGAATGATGCCAAATGCGGGCCTGACGGCGCGATATGGGTGGGATCGATGAGGATTGACGCCTCCAAGCCCACGGGTGCGCTTTATCGTATCAGCACCGATGGCGCATTCGAACGCAAGGAAGGCGGCATCATCGTCTCCAACGGCCTCGGCTGGAGCGCGGATGGGAAAACCTTCTACTTTGTTGACACGGTACCTGGCCTCATCCACGCCTATGATTGCGATCCCGCGACCGGAACGCTGTCGGGATGCCGCGAATTCGCACGCATTCCCGTCGCTGACGGCCGGCCGGACGGTCTTGCGGTGGACGCGGAAGGAGGGGTCTGGTGTGCGATCTGGGATGGCTGGTCCGTGCGCCGTTATCTTCCAAACGGGAAGCTCGACCAGGTAATTGAGATGCCGGTGCCCCGTCCCACCAGCATCGCCTTTGGTGGCCCGGATCTGTCGACGCTGTTCATCACCAGCGCCCGCACCCGCCTGCCGGCCTCGACACTCGCCGACGCGCCTCTGTCAGGTGGACTGTTTTCCTGCCGTCCGGGAGTTTCCGGTGCGCATGTCTCATTGTTCGAAGGATAAAGGATGAACCTTGAAAACATTTTTGGCCTGAAGGGCCGCGTGGCGCTTGTTACCGGTTCAAGCCGTGGGATAGGAGCGGCGATTGCCGAAGGGCTGGCTGGGGCAGGTGCCCATGTCATCCTGCATGGCGTCAAGCCGGGCGCCACAGCGGCTGTACATGAGCGGATTGTTACGCACGGGGGAGCGGCGGATCATCTGGCAGGCGATCTCTCCGAAGTCGGGGCTGGTCGGGATCTTATTGAGCGAGCAGAGGCGATCGCACCACTCGATATCCTTGTTATCAACGCCAGTGCCCAGATCAATGCCCCTCTATCGGCGCTGACGCCAGGTGATCTGGCGTTTCAACTGGCGGTCAATCTGGGCTCGACGGTCGACATGCTGCAGACGGCACTGCCGCGAATGTCGGCTCGGAAATGGGGCAGGATCGTCTCCATAGGATCAGTCAATCAGCTAAGGCCCAAAAGCGTCGTTACCGCCTATGCGGCGACGAAGGCCGCACAGCACAATTTAATTCAAAGTCAGGCTAGAGATTATGCCCGCGACAACGTGTTGCTCAATACTCTCGCTCCTGGCCTCATCGATACGGACCGCAACGCTCACCGCCGCGTTGAGGATCCGGAGGGCTGGAATGAATATGTAAGCGCACTGAACTGGATGGGGCGGGCCGGACGACCGGAAGAGATGGTGGGGGCAGCTGTCTTTCTGGCGTCGGAGGCATGTAGTTTCATGACGGGCGAAACGATTTTTCTCACCGGAGGTTATTGAGCGGGCGGATATTGAAAAAATGCAAAATGTCCCGAACGCAGGTGTTGGCCCAGCAACTTTTGCGGTGATCGTCTGGAGAGGTCGTCATTCTAAAAACCAGCGCCGATAATGTGGCGATTGTGCGGGCCTGGCTTCGACGTTGTCATCACCGAACTGCCGCATACTATCGTCCACTCATGCGTCTGCTTGATTTGCCGAACATCATCCTGACGCCGCATGTGGCGTGGGTAAGAAGCGCAGCGGTCCAGTCGCTGGTCGATCAGCTGATCGACAATGTCGCGGCGTTCTAGCGCGCCCTTCGTTTGACCGTTATAGCTTCTCATGTAATCGAGAAATGCGCGCATGGCGGCACGTGGGAGGCGGGTCGTAAAAACCATTGCGGTAGGAGAGTGTCCATTGGGAGGAAGCTTCGCCAGCCGGCCGATTTCCTTTCAGGTGTCGCTGTACCTTCTAACGTTCAGCGGTCGAAGTTTCCCAGATATCGGGCAGGCGATGTGCCAAGCGCTTTCTTGAACATGGTTATGAATGCAGAGACGGATTGATATCCAAGATCCCCCGAAACCTGCTGCACCGTTGCCCCCGCTGCAAGGCTTCGGATTGCGACAATCACCTGCAATTGTTGTCGCCAGCGGCCGAAGGTAAGGCCCGTTTCGCTTTGAACGAGACGGGCGAGCGAATTCTCACTCATCGCCACTCGTTTTGCCCATTGCGCCATCGTACTGCGATTGGATGGATCGTCTGCCAGCTCGGATGCAATGCGTGCAAGCCGGGGCTCGTCCGTCAGCGGGAGGTGAAGATGCTCGACCGGCATCCGCGACAATGCCGACAGAAGCAGCGTTTCCATGAGCTCTAAGTCAGCAGTCGCGGCAGCCGATTGGTCGGCCATCTCGATGATCAGTTCCCTGACGAGCGGAGACAGGGAAAGCGTGCAGCACCGGTTCGGCAGATCGGCAGCCCCCGGCTCGATGAACAGGAAAAACAAACGTGCGTTGGCGGTGGCCACATTGCTGTGAAGCATGCCCCCTGGAACCCAGACGCCACAATGAGGCGGAACCATCCACATGCCGCTTGGGACGCGACAAGTCACGCCTCCCAGCAGCGGCATGACAAGCTGGCCCTTACGGTGCTGGTGTTCGGGAGCCTCGCGTTCATTCTGAGACACGTCGATCCTCACAGCGCGAACGCGCGATGAAGAGCTTTCGACATCATGGTCGGCGAGGGCACCGGACAGGGATAGTGGTGGCTGGGGGTATTTAGTGATCATTAGAGGGAATATCTAAATTCGTCCGATCGGTTTGTCGATAGGGTCATCTCGCAAGAAGCTGGAGGGTGATCATGGCACTTCAAAAACACAACGACCGCTGGTGGTCGGATATCGTCCGGACCGAAATTCGTCTGACCTCGAAAGGACCTCGCAGGCTCTGCATCCTGCCCCCATCCCTGATGGGGACAAGGCCGGATCGTGCCGCTGTTCTGAAAAGGATTACAGGCATTCTTTTTTCGAAAGCCCGAGCATTACTTGCCCGCCAGCCTCCGGCCATGTCGACTGTTGTACGCGATGACGCTGCCGAAGCCTATCTACACGCCTGCCTCGCTGCACCATTCTTTTTCTATGTGTCGCCAGCGACCTACGGCCTCGCAGACAATGTTACCACTGATGAAAAAGGCATCGAGCGCAAGGCCACACTGCCGGGGGATGAGGTGTGAGTTCCCGGCCAGTTGTCACCAGCGGGAACGTCATCTTTTCGCTGAAAACATTTCTTGCGGCGATGGCGGCATATCTTGCAGCCATTTGCTTCGATCTCAACCGGCCGTCCTGGGCGGTTGCAACCGTCTACATCGTCGCTCATCCCCTGTCCGGCGCGATCTCGTCAAAATCGGCATATCGGCTGCTGGGCACAATCATCGGCGGTGGTGCAACGATCCTCATGGTCCCGAATCTTGTGAACGAACCTATACTTCTTTCCGGCGCGATCGTCCTGTGGGTCTCCGGGTGTACCTTCGTCAGTCTCCTTGATCGCACACCGCGTAGTTATATTTGCCTGTTGGCGGGCTATACCGTGCTTCTTGCAGGACTGCCGCTCGTCAACGCTCCGGTAAACACCTTCGATATTGTCGTTTCCCGCACCGAGGAGATCGGCCTCGCAATCATCTGCGCGTCGATTGTCAGTCACGTTGTTTTTCCGGTTCACGTGGGGACGACCCTTCTCAACCGGATCGATGGATGGATGGCCAGGGCGCAGGAGCTTTTCGAAGCCACAGCAACCGGAAAAAAGGACGGAAACCAAAGCCGGATGGAACGCCACGCCCTGGCGGCAGAGGCTGCCGATCTGCGGTCGTTCGCGGTTCATCTTCAATATGACGGATCCAGATACCAAAGCAGAGTGGCACTGGTAAGGTCGCTGCAGCACCGGATGCTTTCCTTTCTGCCGCTACTGAGCGAACTGGAGGATTTGCGACGATCACTGGGCAGGTTTGACCCGGGTGGTCGTGAAAAGGCATTGGCGATAATCGCCGAGATGGATTCGAGACCGAGAGGCTCCTCCTCCACGATCGATGCGCTCGCCTTCTCCACCTCGCCTCCGACATGGGAAGAACTTCTTCTCGTCAGATTTGCCCGAGATCTGCGGGCTGTTGTTCGGCTCTCTGACGAGTGCCTCACTCTTCGAAAATCCATTGAAGATGAGGGCGGACGTAGAGCGGCTGGCGCGTCCGACAGAATGCCTGCACTGCATCGGGATATCGGAATGGCTTTGCTGTCATCGCTGACGGTTGCAGCATGCCTTGTCACTTCCCTCTTCTTCTGGATCGCAACCGGCTGGTCCGACGGGGTTACCTTCGCCCAGATATCGGGCGTCCTTTGTTGCCTCCTCGCCACCATGGATGATCCGGTCCCTGCCATGCGCAAGTTTGTCAATGTGACGATCGGTGCGGCGATTGCGGCATTCATCTACGGCTTTGCGATCCTTCCGGCAGTCGACGGTTTTGCGTCGCTCGCCGCTGTTTTGGGACTGTTTCTGATGCCGGCGGGCCTATGTCTCGCAGTGCCTTCGCTTGCCCTCGTCGGCATGGGTCTTTGCATAAATTTTCCGCTGCTTCTTACCCTTCAGGCCTATCCAGCGACAGACTTCATCAGCTTCGTCAATGCCGCAGCGGCCACCATACTCGCAATGGTCTGGACGATCACGGTTTGCAGCCTCCTTCGATCCGTGCGAAGCGAGACAAATGACAGAAGGCTTTTTTCTGTTATCCGGAAACATGTCGTAAGCATCGCGGTTGGCAAGCAATCCGACGTCCTGGTCACCCACCATCGCATGATCGACGTTGCCGGTCTGTTGGCCTTACGAATGGCAAAACGACCAGCGGTCTTGGAAATTGGCGACTGCGACCTCTTGAGGGAGGTCCGGGCAGGGCTGCATCTGCTTGCAATGCAGGAGCTTGTGCCCAAGGCTTCGAACGGTATCCGGCTCGCCGCCAAACCGGCCTTTCAGGCGGTCGCAGCCCTGTACGGTGCCCGTGCCGCTAAAGGTGAGGGCTCCGTGGAAAAGGCGGTGCAGGCGCTGGATGGTATGATCCTTTCCCCCGCGGCCGCCACCGCGATGGATACCGAGCTTCTGATGCGCGCCGTTGCACTTCGCCTCTGCATTGCTCCGGACGCTTACGCTCCCGTTTACCCAACAGCCGGGGCGGGGAGGAAGCCCGCGTGACGGAGCAGGTCGAACTCTATGGCGTCTTTCTGCCCTCGCTCGCGGCGCACGCATTGTTTGCGTATGCAGCCCTGCGCCTTCTCACATCGCTTCTCGGCAAGATCGCATTCTACCGTATGGTTTGGCACCGCTCACTGTTTAACCTTGCGCTGTACATTACCCTTGTCGGCGGATTTTCTGCCGCTATCAACTGGTTTCAATGACATGAAAAATCTGACGCTCACCACGGGTCAAGTGCTTCTAACCCTGTCGATGACGGCATGTGCTGCGATTCTGGGCTGGCACTTGTGGTCTTTCTACATGGAGGCGCCATGGACCCGTGACGCCCATGTCCGCGCTGATATCATCCGATTGGCACCAGATGTTTCCGGGCCTGTCGCCGAGGTTCTGATATCAGACAATGCGCAGGTGGAAAAAGGAACGCCGCTGTTTCGCATTGAAACGGATCGCTTCTGCCTCGCGCTGCGCGAGGCAGAAGCGAAGGTAACGGGTAGCAGGGCGGCTGCGGAGATGGCGAAAACCGATTTTGAGCGGTATCAATTGCTTGCCTCAAAGGAAGCAGCCAGCCTGAAGGAGCGACAGCAAGCGGAAAGCCGGATGTATCAGGCAGAGGCCGCCTATCGATCTGCACTGGTCGCGCGGGATCTGGCAAAGCTGAACCTTGAGCGGACAATCGTGAGAGCGCCGGCGTCCGGGGCAATTACGAACTTTTCCCTGCGCCGGGGTAACTATGTCCTGGCTGGAACTGCGGTGGGCGTCCTGGTGGAAAAAGAATCCATCTATCTTGCAGGGTATTTTGAAGAGACAAAGCTACCGAGAATCCATATCGGTGATCCAGTTACGATCAATATCATGGGTGAAGCCCAATCGGTCACCGGGCATGTCGCGGGAATTGCTGCGGGGATCGAGGATCGGGAACGAAGCGATAGTGCGGGTTCGCTGGCAAGCGTGACGCCGACATTCTCATGGGTTCGACTTGCCCAGCGAATCCCGGTGCGGATCGAGATCGATGAGGCTCCGGCGACGGTTCGGCTGGTCGCGGGAAGGACGGCGACCGTTTCGATTGAGCAAAAGCGGGACCAGGCGGCACCTCCTCTCCCATTGCCCTCCGCCATCACACCCTGATCGCTACCAAAGCCGAGTTCTAAGGCAATGCCGAAGCGCAGGGTCTAACGGCAGGCTGAGGCGGAACCGGTCGTCGCAGAGACCGTTCACTCAACGATTTCAGGGGAAGCGCGATGTTTGAAAATTTCAAGCTGGAAATGATCACGGTTCCGGAAACAACGCTCCGGGTTCGCCATGGCGGAAGTGGTCCACCGCTTCTTCTGCTGCACGGACATCCGAGAACACACACAACCTGGTACAAGGTGGCCCCCATCCTGGCCGAGAAGTTCACGGTTGTTTGCCCCGATCTGCGAGGTTTCGGGAAGTCTGGCAAACCGGCTAACCCGTATGATCATGAAGCGTCGTCAAAGCGGGCCAAGGCTCGTGACTGTGTCGCTCTCATGGAACATCTCGGCTTCAACCGGTTCTTTCTGGCGGGCCACGACCGCGGCAGTTACACCGCATTTCGTACTGCGATGGACCACCCTGAAAGGGTTGAGAAGCTCGCAATCCTTGATGGGGTTCCGATCCTGGAAGCGCTGGAGCGATGCAATGTTAGCTTTGCCACGCATTGGTGGCATTGGTTCTTCTTTGCTCAACACGACAAACCCGAGCGGGCCATTCTTTCTGATCCCTTGGCCTGGTATGGCGGCAGCGAGGCTTCCATGGGAAAGGGAAACTTCGCGGACTTCCGCTCGGCTGTTGAAGACCCAGCGACTGTCCGGGGAATGCTGGGTGACTATCGCGCGGGTGTTCACATAGACCATCTCCACGATCTTGATGATCGAAATTCCGGAAAAAGACTGACATGCCCGCTTCATGTCCTGTGGTCACTGCAGGACGATCTGGAAATGTTGTATGGCGATGTGCCGGCGGTATGGCAGCCCTGGTCGAGCCTTCCCGTTTCGGGCCGGGGAATAGAGAGCGGACATCACATGGCTGAAGAGGCCCCTGTTGAACTGGCGCGTGAGCTCATCTCATTTTTCACAGCGTGAAGACATCGATCGCCCCCACCCCTTGCCGAAGAAATGATCAGCATTGTCGCTGGGTCTGTTGGCCCGATGCTGCGTGATCCGTTGGTCTCATAAGAGCGAACACCTGCAAACAATCGTGTTGGGGTTCCGCGCTACTTCGTGCGATCAAGACAACCGTGACCTCAATCCGGAACGCAGCAGGATCATGAAGGCGGGTGCGCCGATAATAGCGGTGATGATGCCTGCCGGAAGTTCGAGCGGCGCGATAATGCTGCGACCGACGGTGTCGGCAAAAGCCAGCATAACAGCGCCCAGCATCATTGCGATAGGGAGATTTTTTTCGTGGCGTGCTCCGGTAAGAAGTCGAGCCGCGTGCGGTGCGAGCAGGGCAACGAAACTGACGGCCCCGATGGAAGAAACGGCGATCGCCACCGCACAGGCGGCATAGACCATCGCGTATTTGCTCGCGGTTCCCGTCGCCAGGCCCAGTGAGCGGGCCTTTTCGTCCCCAAGCAAAAAGGCGTCGAGATGGCGACTGAACAACAGGCCTATAGCCGACAATGCAAAAACCCACGGCATCAGCATGGAGGCGTCGGCGTAGCCGCGGGCGTGCGTCGAGCCGACGAGCCAAGAAAGTGCCTGAGCCGTTTGCAAGCGCGCCTCCACGACAATGATTGTTGCGACCGCGCCCAGGCTTGCGGCGATTGCGACACCAGCCAGAACCAATTTTTCCGGAGAATTCTTCGGCGCCAGCAACCGGAGCAGCAAAAGCACGGTGATGGCCCCCAACAGAGCGACGACCTGGAAAGTTGGCGTTGCTGGTGAAAGTCCCAGCAGGAGTGCGACGAGGCTAAACAACGCTGCTCCCTGTGTAAGGCCCAGCGTCTCTGGCCCGCACAGCGGGTTGCGCGTCACCGCCTGTAGGACCGTGCCAGCAGCAGCGAGCAACGCGCCACAGCCGAGTGCGACAAGAAGGCGAGGCGCGCGCAGGTCGAGGTTTCCTGTCAGCTCTGCGAGTGTCGATGATATTCCGTCGCCTGTCGCGAGACTTGCCGCCATCGTCATCAGGCCCAAGGTGACAAGGGCTCCAACGGCGAGGAGGAAAGGTGGGGGCGCAATGCCTATGGGCAAACCTATGCGGCGCTCCCCCCCTATCTTTGCCCTGCGCAGCAGGAATAGCATGACAGGTGCACCGAGGCAGGCAATCGCAACGCCTGTAGGTATGGTCGTGCCATTGCGCGCCAGAGATTGCGTGACGACATCTGCAAGGAGGAGGGTGATTGCTCCCCAAACCGCTGAAAGCGGCAGGTGGCGGTGATGCCGGCTTATACCTAATGCGCGCAATACGTTCGGGACTGCAAGACCGATGAAGCCGATGGGCCCTGCAATGGTTACGGCGCAGCCGCAAAGAAGAACGCCGATGAGCAGACCGAAAAGCGTGACGGCCCGTGTTACCCCAAGACTAGCCGAAGCCTTGTCGCCCAGTCCCAGCAAGTCGAGGGCGCGCGCCATCACGATGAGCGCCACGAAGGACAGGAGCACCAACGGGGTTGCTGTTGCGGTTCTGGACCATCCGGTCTGGTCCAGAATGCCGGACGACCAGAGTAACAGACCGGACGCCCGTTCGTCAGCAATAAGCACGATTGCCGATGACACCGCGGAAAAACAAAGCGACACGGCGACACCGGAAAGAGCCAGCCGGCCCGGCGGGGCTTGAAAGCCGCCGGCCAGTGCAAGGCACGCGGCCGCGCCAGCAAGGCCGCCGGCGCTCGTCACTACGATGGGCGGCAGAGACAAGGGAAGCAGCAAGGTCGATACGACGAGGAAAAGCTGCGCGCCACTGGTTACAGACAGTATATCCGGAGCCGCCAAAGGGTTCCTCAAGACGGTCTGAAGAACCGAACCTGCTAGCGCAAGCGCGGCGCCAGTTGATATCGCTGCGACCAGACGGGGCGCCCGAGTTGTTTCCAAAATTGCCTGCGCGAGCGTCTCAGGGCCTGTCGGAAAAAGAAACACATCCCTCAAGCCGACCAGCCTGCTTCCCACTCTCAATTCCAGCGCTGCCAGGACCAGCAGAAGGACCACGCCGACGGACCAGACAAGGGCTGGAGCAAATCGACGAAGGGGGAGGCAAGACAAATTCATATTTGAGCCAAGGCCTGACGGCTTTGCCGGTTGCCGGCGCCGATCCAGTCGACCATGCAGTAGGTTCGCCCGCTTCCATCTGGATGTGGCACGAGATCGACGTGGCACTCAAAGGCTTGCTGCAACAGGTCAGTCCGCAGCACCTGATGCGTCGGCCCAGCCGCAAGAACCTGACCCTTTTGCATCAGGACGACGTCATGGGAGATATCCATGACTTGATTGAGGTCATGAAGCACCGCGATGATCGTAAGACCTTCCTCTGTGTTGAGTTTGCGCAGGAGGGTCAGCAATTCGGCCTGGTGTCTGATGTCGAGAAAGCTCGTGGGCTCATCAAGAAAAAGGATGCGCGGCTCCTGCGCCAGAGCCATCGCCAACCAAGCTCGCTGCCTTTCACCGCCGGACAGGGTCGTGAGTTGCCTCGCACGCAAATTTTGAAGGCCGACGCGAAAAATGGCGCTTTCGATAATCCTGCGGTCCCGTGTCGACAGTCGACCAAGCCAGGGACGGTGAGGATAACGGCCTTGTTCAACGAGTTCTTCGACGCTCAGGCCGATGGGAACCTCTGGTGTCTGGCTCAGGACGGCAACCTGGCGGGCGACGGTGCGTCGCGACAACGCGTTGAGCGGCTGCCCGGACAAGCGGATTTCGCCTTCCGTCGGGTTCTCGAGTCCGGCGAGGCATTTGAGAAGCGTGCTTTTACCGGAGCCGTTCGCGCCGCATATGACGGTAATCCGGCCTTCAAGCGCAACGGCATCGACCTTTCGGAGCGCTTGAGCCTGATCATAGACGACGCTGAGACCAAACGCCTGAGCCGCGATGGCCTGCGTCCTCTGTTTGCTCGGCGGCCTGTTCATCCTGCCACCTCACGCATGGCCTTGCGAAGAGAGGACAAGCTGCGATAACCGACGTCCGCCGCTGCCTCCTCCAGGCGCGCTCCCTCGGCCTGGCGGCGCATGACATGCGCCATGCGCAAGCGACGCCGCCATTCGGCGAAACTCATGCCGGTCTGAATTCGGAATTTCCGGGTCATGGTGCGCCTGCTCATGCCGAGATTGTCTGCCCAGCGATCTATATCGAGATCGAGCGACGGTGTTTCAGAAAGATCCCGACACAGCCGTTGCAATCGCTTGTCACTTGGCATTGGAAGCGCAAACGGGCCTTCCTGCGCATTTGCGATCTCCTCGAGCATCAGTGCCGCGAGATGTCCGCCGCGGCCATTTTCGTCATAAAGGGTCGGTTCGTTCAAAAACGCCCCAACCGTTGCCGAAAGGAGTGTGGAGGTTGAGATGACACGCGTCGGCTCCCATGGCATGGCGACGCCTGGATCCGGTTCGATGTAGACCGACTGCATGGAGACCCGCCCGTGTGAATGAACCGCGTGCGGTATCTCCGGGGTAATCAGCAAACCGTAGCCACAGGGGATGATAAATGAGGTGTCGGGGGTACGGGCGGTCATGAATCCGTCGATGATCTGTAACAATTGGCCTCGGCGATGGCTGTGCCAGCCAAAATCGACGCTTTGCTCGTAGGTCCGTGCCATGGCAGCGACGGGCCGCGGCACATTTTGAAGGTCGGCTGCCCTTTGCGGCTGTTTCATCATGGTTCCAGGCGATGGGATTTCTCATAGCAGTCTCACGACCGCATCCAACGCAGAGAGCCATAATCGCGCAGCGTCCATATTTCAAAAGGAAAGATTGGCCCGACAAAACAGAAAACTACGATTCAGCCAGATAAGGCCACTAAATGGCCCGGAAAAGCTCGATTTTGACCTGACAATGCTGATAAAAAAAGTCTAGTTAAGCGGCCAAGCGTGCGGGATTTGGCAAACACTGCGGACAGTCCGGGGTACCCTTCGCGCAGTATTCCTATCACAGGTCCTCGAATGCAGAACACCGTCCTTCGCCTTCGCACATCAACCGGCCACGACACCAGAAAGCGGCTCCTGTTTTTCGTGTCGGGCGTTGCGTTGAGCGCGCTCGTCCCCCAGAAGGGAACGGCTGAGGCACAAGAGACAAATGCTTCCACCGTGCTTCAGCCGATCGTTGTCCAGGGGACAGCGGCGACAAAAGGGGCCCGTGTCGAACAACGTGGCTACGTAGCAACGCAGTCGGCTTCAGCCACCAAGATCACGACGGCGATAGCCGAGACACCGCAATCTGTCTCCGTCGTGACCCGCGGCGCCATGACAGATCGAGCCGTACAGACGGTGGCGGACAGCTTGCTCTATAGCGCGAATGTCAACGGCCAACGCTACGGCAACGATCCCCGTTCCGATTACTTCAGCATTCGCGGCTTTGGCGCCGATCTTTATCTCGACGGCTTGCGCGTGCCACAGATTGCAAACCAGACAGGCGGCTATGCTGGCTTTCGCGTGGAGCCTTACTTCCTTAATCGGGTGGAAGTGCTGCGCGGACCAAGTTCCGCGCTTTTCGGCCAAACGAATGTCGGCGGCGTTGTCAACATGATCAGCAAGGATCCATCAGAGACAGCTGGCGGAGAAGTCTACACCCGTTTCGGAAGTTACAAACAGAAGGAAGCAGGGTTTGATGTAACCGGCCCTCTCGGTGCGGATTCCGATCTTACCTATCGCTTGGAAGGCATTATCCGCGACAGCGAAACAATGAACGATTTCGGAAAAAACGACCGTTTCGCCATAAGCCCGACGGTCAGGTGGTCGCCGGATGAAGATACCAGTCTCACGGTATATGGCGCTTACATGAAGGATGACGCCGGCCAGGTGCCCTCGCTTATTCCTGCCGTCGGGAGCATCTATCCCAATCGTCTCGGTTTAACGATACCGCGCAGCTTTTCGGACGGAGATCCCTCGCTGGCGATCTACGACAAGGAAACGGCCTATATCGGATATCGGCTGGAACACGCATTTAACGACGATCTCGTTCTGCGCCAGAATTTCCGGTACTCATACCTGGACGTCAATTATCAAAACCTTTTCGGCAATGGTCTTTCCGCTAACCAGCGCACGCTTTCACGCCTCGTCTACAATGCGCAGCCAACGCTCAACGCCGTGGCGTTGGACACCAATCTTGAGTACAGGTTCGACAGTGGGCCAATCAGCCATACGCTTCTCGGCGGTATCGATGTGCAGTGGCAAAACCTCGTCAACAGGACAGGATCACGCAGTGGCCCCACTCTCGACCTGTTCAACCCGGGTTACGGCATTGGCGTACAGCCGGCAGCACTGACGACACACCTTGATCAGACACAGCGTCAGGTTGGTTTTTATCTGCAGGATCAAATGGAACTCGGCGGCCTTCGTCTGACCGTTGGCGGTCGCCAAGACTATGTCAGTAACGACTCCGACAGCACCGCTCTTGCCAGCGGTCTTACCACCCGATACCGGCAGGACGATTCAGCTTTCACGGGCAGGGTTGGTGCCGCTTATGTCTTCGATAACGGCCTTGTACCCTACGCGCTATATTCAACGTCCTTCTCCCCGGTGCTGACATTGACGCCAACGCCGCTGAAGCCAACCAAAGGCGAGTTGAAGGAAGTCGGTGTGAAATTCGCGCCACAGGGGGACGATTTCAGCCTGACCCTGTCCGGGTTCGAGGCAACGCAACAGAATGTCGTCAATCGTGTTGCAAGCGTTTATTACCAGACTGACGAAGTGCGCGTTCGTGGGATCGAACTGGAGGCCAACGCCACGCTTTGGGACAGCCTCAACCTTACTGCGGCGGCGAGTTGGCAGGATCCTGTGGTAACCGAGAGCCAGACGCCAGCCCAGATCGGGAAGATGCCGTATACCGTTCCAAAGCAGCAGCAATCGCTGTTCGTGAGCTATGATCTGCCGATGCCAGATAGCTGGAACGGCAAATTGACGCTTGGTGCAGGTGTCCGTCGCATCGGCAAGACTGCCGGGGATACGGCGAACTCATTCTTCGTTCCTGGTTATACGCTGGTGGATGCATTTGCCCGTTACGAACATGATCGCTACTCGTTCCAGCTTAACGGGTACAATCTCGGCGACAAGACCTACGTCGCCGGTTGCAACACCCCCACGCAGTGCTATTACGGGCAGGGTTTGACCGTTGTCGGAACAGTGAGCGTGAAGTGGTAGCTGGTATTCGCAGACGATCGTTCTTGAGCGGCGCGGTGGCTTTAATGGCTGCGCCAGTGGCACTCGCCGCCTCAGGATCTTCACGCCTGGTCACGCTCGATTGGACTGCCACCGAGATTGCCCTTTGCCTTGGAATATCGCCCGTTGGGTGCACGGAAATCTCCGGCTACAGAACATGGGTCAATGTCGCAAATGAAGGCCTTTCGGACGCCGTTGACGTTGGACGACGACAGCAGCCAAGCCTGGAAGCGATCCGCAAATTGCAACCTGACCTCATCTTGACGTCTCACTACCGGCACGCGTCCATCGCCCGTGCGCTCGGTAAGATCGCTCCGGTTCACCTGATCGACGATCAGGAAAACGACGGTGACATGTTGGTAAGCGTCTATCAGAGCGCCCGTCAGGCGGGCGCAGCACTTTCCCGATCGGATGATGTCGAAAGGCTCCTCGCACGTTTCGATGATGATATCGAAAACCTGAAATTGCGCGATGCCTGGCAGGCAGGCCGCAAGCTGGTTGTCGCGCAACCATTACCTGGCGTTCCGCGGTTACGGGTCTTTGCACCCAACGCCGCAATTTCGAGCCTTCTCAGGAAAATCGGTTTTGCCGATGGCATTGAAATGCCGGCGCAATCCTTCGGCTTTACGACAATCGATCTGGAAGGACTTGCGTCTCTCGATAGCGACAGCACCTTGTTCATCCTTGGCGAGTCCGTTCCGGCTGATCTTCTCCACGCTTCGCTCTGGCCTATGCTGCCTGTCGTTGCGCAAGGAAATGTCCGTTTGACTGGCACACCCTCCTGGCCGTTCGGTTCCACCGCCTCGTTGCAGCATCTGACTCGCCAGATCGTCTCCCGGTTCGTTTAGGCGGGCGGGAGCGTATGCGAAGGTCAGAGGTTCTTGGCGAATTGCTGCGGCAACCGGCACACTCGCAGTGGAGAGATTTCTTCCGGCGCAGGCGGCGCACCGACCTGACCTTCATTGAATTGCTGGAGCACGATAATCTCTTAGTGATACTCGGCAATTACGGTCGCCGACATGGGCCGAGCGCGCCCCTTGCCGCCGTTGCTGGCGAGTGGTCGAAGCGGTACTTCGCCAAGGTAATGAGACCGATTGCTACAGCTGCGATGCTGCTGGATTGGCGCATGCCTCTTACACCGGCAGACTTGAGCATGGACATCAGCGAAGAAGGGGAGATCGTTTCGCTTGGCCTGTCTGGTTTTGGTCGCCCGGTTCAAGCGAAATCAGCACAAGACCGTTTCGACTTTTTGTTCAGTGGCAATATCGAGGGAGTTATCCGAACTGTTTCGGATGTGAGCGGACTGTCTCGCAATGTCCTTTGGTCAAACGCGGGAAACATGTTCGAAGCCATCGCGCGCAGTTACGCCATGGAAAACCAGTTCCCCGATGCGGGCGTGGCCGATGCGCTGGAACTGCTTGAATCGCCTCACATGGCAGATGGCTCACGTAATCCGCTTTTCAGACCCATCCTCTACCGTCAATACGAGGGCAAGCCAAAGCGTCTCCGCCGCATCTGTTGCATCCGATATCTGATTAACGGACTGGATTACTGCAAGACGTGCCCATGTCTGAATAGTCGCTCTAGTCCGATGCATGATGCGTGTTATCGCGATATGCACGATGGATCGACCAATGCCGGCGGCAAGAAACAGAGCTAAGGACTTTGAATTCACGGGCCGGGCTGCAAGGATTTCGCTGCATCTTTGTGCGATTGTCTCACGAAATCGATAAATGCGCGCAAAGGCGCGGGCACAAGCCGCCGTCCGGAATAATAGAGGAACGGGCCGGAAAACCGCAGCCACCACTCTTCCATCACCGGTACCAGATCTCCTCTATCGAAGTGTGGCCTTAGCCAGTCTTCAAAAATATAAATGATGCCAGAACCGGCAATGGCTGCGTCGATACCAAGATCGGTGCCGCCGCCGAACTGAACAACGAGGCTACCTTTAGGATTTATGGCGATTTCTTCCCCATCGCGTTCGAATTCCCAGGAGGGAAGCGCGCGCCCCGAAAACCGGCCTAAAATACAATCATGCGAAAGCAGGTCTTGTGGATGTTGCGGTTTGCCTCTTCTTGCAAGGTAACCCGGCGATGCGGCAAGGGCATAGCGCTGCTGGCGCGGTCCGATCGGCAAAGCCACCATATCCTGCTCGAGCCGTTCGTCATAACGGATGCCTGCGTCGCAGCCGCTCTTTATGATGTCGACGAAATTCTCATCGGTCACGATTTCCAGCCTTATTTCCGGATAGGCCTTTAGGAACGGCGGCACGATCGGAGGCAGGACCAGCCTTGCAGCACTCATCGGAACATTGAGTCTGAGATCCCCCGAGGTGCGGCCGCGGCTGCTTTTCACCTCGTCGAGTGCCGATGCCACCTCTGCGAATGCGGGTCCGGTGCGCTCTAGCAAGAGACGTCCTGCATCCGTCAGGAGCACGCTGCGGGTTGTGCGATTGAATAGTCGTACCCCAAGGTCTTCTTCGAGACGCTTCACCGCATCGCTCAACGCCGAGGAGCTGACTCCACTTTCGCGCGCGGCCTGCCGAAAACCTTTGGATCTAGCCACCAGTAAAAACGCATTCAGATCCGGTAAATCCGACACCCTGCTCTCCAAACACAAAAAACAATTGTCCGTCCTCACGGACAACCTGTCCGGATTATAGCTTCTTGTAGCGTATATGCCACCTGTCTATTTTGTAGGAACACAAGGAGATGGACCATGAGCACTATTGCAACTTCAGGAACCTTCACGCTTGGCGATCATACGGTGCGCCGGCTGGGCTATGGCGCGATGCAGCTTGCAGGCAAGGGCGTTTTCGGGCCTCCGAGCGATCGTCCGGAGGCCATAGCCGTCCTGCGCGAGGCGGTGGAAAGCGGCGTCAACCACATCGACACCAGCGATTTCTATGGCCCGCATGTTACAAACGAGATAATCCGCGAAGCTTTGCATCCCTATGACAACGACCTTGTGATCGTCACCAAGGTCGGCGCAGGCAGGGGCGCGGACGCTTCGTGGTATCCGGCGTTCTCGCGCGCGGAGCTGACACGGGCCGTTCATGACAACCTCCGCAATCTCGGAGTGGATGTGCTCGATGTGGTCAACCTGCGCGCTATGTTCGACGTGCACGGCCCCGCGGAAGGCTCACTGGACGAGCCTCTTGAGGTTCTGGCGGGTTTAAAGCAACAGGGACTGATCCGGCATATCGGACTGTCTAACGTCACGGCGAAGCAAATCGAGGACGCCGGAAAGATCACCGACATCGCTTGCGTCCAGAATCAGTACAATCTTGCGCATCGGCAGGACGAAACCTTAATCGACACACTCGCCTCCCGAGGGGTTGCCTATGTGCCGTTCTTTCCTCTTGGCGGCTTCTCGCCGCTGCAATCCTCTACCCTGTCTGACGTGGCCGCCCGGCTCAACGCCACGCCGATTCAGGTTGCGCTTGCCTGGCTTCTCCAGCGATCGCCGAACATTCTCCTGATCCCTGGCACGTCGTCACGGGGACATCTGCAAGAAAACCTCGCCGCTGCCAGGATAGAGCTCCCCTCGGAGGCACTGTTGGAGCTTGATAAGGTGGCTGCTTAATGCCGCTTGTAGAAATCTGGGGAATTTGTCGACGGGTTGTCATCTGTCCTCACGCCCGCTTTTGGCAACTGCTGCCTAGTCAGCGTCGCCCCAGAAGCAGACATTCGCTGCCATTGTCAGGACAAATTCACTAAGTGTCGAGGAAAGCGCGGACGGCCGGGTTTGACCGCCGGCTCTCGGGCCACAGCGCCGTGATGTTGTGCCGTCCCACCGCATAATCGGCCAGAACCTGCAATCCGTAAAGTGCCAGCGGGCTCGGTGCGCGCTGCTTTTGCCGCCTGCTCTATATCTTCGGCGTCGTGCAGCAGCCTGAGCGCACGCTCATGAAGATCGCGCCCCTCGGTCGTCAGGGCCAGGGAACGTGTCGTACGCGCAAAAAGCGAAACGCCGAGCTGCTTTTCCAGCCGCTGAATGCTTTTGCTGACCGCCGACGCTTCGCGCCAGAGGCGGTCACGTTCACTTGTGTCATCGCGTCTAATACTGAGGATGGCAAACGAATGCACCGGGTGTTGTTGAGGTGACTTGTCTGAACGCGCAGGAAAACGACGCAGTGCTTGAGAAGCCTGCATCGCTCGCCACGTCGGCGATCGCCTTTCCCTGAGCAAGTTGTTCCATGGTTCTTACTATCCGAGCTCGTTGCCTCCAAGCTTTCAAGGTCATTCCTGTCTCACGCGGGAACAGACGGCTTGCTGTACGAACCGAGGTTGCGGCGCGCGATGCCAACTCGTTTAAGTCCATGCGATTGCAACGATCACCAAGAGCGATCTCAGCCACACGCTTTGCGACAGGGTTCTTGGGCAAGGGAAGGTAGGTCGGCGCATCTGATACTGCACTCAATTCGAGAAGTACCAGCCTCACTACCAGCTCTGCCCTTTCCGTCACGTGGTCTTCTTCCATCGCTGCGACGAGCAAGGAGCGCAGCAGCGGCGTTACCATCGATGCAAAGACCCGATCGGGAAAATTCGACGGAGCCCAAGTCGCGATCGCAGAGGGTTGACAGTTTACCATCCAAAGCTCGGCGTCCGTCATGATGTCCAGGCGATGTGGAACACCTGCCGGAATCCATGCAACAAGTTGAGGAGGCACAAGCCAGACACCTTTATCCGTATGGAGCTGGATCATTCCAGAAGCAGCGTAGGTAAGTTGCGCTTCATCATGAGAATGCAGCGGCAGTGCTGAACCGCGCGGTTTCGTAATGCGATGGATATTGAAAGAATGGTGCATATCGAATGGCCTGTCCGCGATGCGGAATGGCATCACATCGATAAACTACACGTATATTAGAAAGATGGTCAATATTTTGGAGATGTGACGATGAAAGCTGCTGTCATTCGTGAGTATGGCTCAAACGACGTTGTGGAGATCGCCGAGGTTGATCGGCCAGAGCCAGGAGTCGGCGAGGTCTTGGTGAAGGTTCACGCGGCAGGGGTGAACCCGATCGACTGGAAAATTTGCAGGGGAGCGGGCAAGCGCATGGGGATGACCCTGCCGATTCACCTCGGAGAAGAACTTGTGGGCTCGATCGAGAAGCTCGGTGCTGACGTCGAAAGCTTTCGACAAGGTGAGGCCGTTTTCGGCATGGTACGCACTGGCGCTTTTGCCGAATATGCGGTCGCCAAAGCATCAAATCTTGTGCGAGTGCCTGACACCATTGACGTCCTCCGTGCAGCAGCCCTTCCACTGGCAGGCTCCACGGCTTGGCAGGCGCTCTTTGATGAAGCAGTATTATCGGTTGGACAACGTCTTCTCATTACAAACAGTTCAGGCGGTGTGGGTTCCCTAGCTGTGCAATTCGCAAAAGCAAAAGGGGCGCATGTTACGGCGGTAGCTTCAGGCCGCAACGAGGAATTCGTTCGTGCTTTGGGTGCTGACGAGTTCATTGACTACACGATCCGACCGTTTGAAGACGCAGCACGCGACGTCGATATCGTACTCGACACAATGGGCGGCGAGACGTTCGAGCGTGCTTTCAAAACGCTGAAGAGAGGCGGCTTTATGATTACGGTCGTAGCCTTCCCCAACGACGAAGCCGCGCGCTATGGTGTCAGCGTCAAGCGGTCGTTTACAGTTCCGAGCGCGCGGAACTTGGCTTCGATCGCGGAACTGGTCGAAGCTGGGAAAGTGGTGGCGCACGTCGATACCGTTCTACCCTTGGCGAAGATCAGGCAGGCGCTTGCACTATCTGAGGCCAGTCGGACTCGCGGTAAGATCGTTCTAACCCTCACTGACTGATACCCGCCAGTATTGCCCTTTATTCCATCGTGTGATGATCGCCTTGAGCCAATGCACGTCATGCCGTCGATTCACTAGAAGAGGTCTTCCGCTACGCGCCTACAGCAGTCATATGAACTATTACCGTTGGCGACCTGTATCGGGTGGCATCATAAGATTACAGGCATACTAGGGGTTGGCACTGAGCTCCGGCCTTCTAGCGAACCTGCCAGGAGGGCAACCAAGCCTTTTGCTGAACGCTGTGCTAAAGGCGCTTGCGGATTCGTAGCCTATTTCATCCGCGATCCGGTCGAGCGACTTTGCACCGCTCAGCAAGGCCTGCTTGGCGATAGCGATGCGCCATCGCGCCAGATACTCAATTGGTGCGCACCCGAGAATCTCGTTAAATCGCGCGGCGAAACCCGATCTCGACTTGCCAGCTATTCCTGCCATATCCGCTACCGTCCACCTTCTCCGAACGTCTTCGTGAATGGCACGCAGGACCCGGGCCATGGCTGGATCGCGCAGCCCGTTCAGCAAACCCGCCGAGGCAGTGTTGTTACCGATAATGTCCCACCTCAATGTCTCTATCAGCAGTGTCTCCAGCAAGCGTTGGACAATAAGTTCCTTGCCGGGATGTTCGGTAACGCACTCCTCAGACAGCAATTCGATTAAGCGGCCAAATCGCGTCCCGCGCCCCGCCGAAGCGGGAATATAAATTGCATTCGGCAGCAGCGCGAGCAGCAGCGGGGCGTTGGCACTCTCGATAGAGAAACTCCCGCCCAGCGCAACGAAATCTGGCTTTCCTTCTTGGTCGCCGTGGCGAACAGCTTCAGCCAGAGGTTCAGCAGTAATGCAGGGAGCTCCAGGTTTGCTACACAGGGAGAACGCGGGCGTAGTCGGCAAAAGGAGAAAGTCGCCTTCGTTGATCGGTAGGGGTTCTCGATCACCTAGTGTGAGCCATGCTTCACCAGTCAGGACCAGCGTAAATCCAGGTGCGTCATACGATCTGTAGCGAACGCCCCATTGGCCGCGCCCGGAGATGGGCTTCGCTATCGCGGCTCTGGGCCGAAGTAGCGTGATGAGATCACTTAAAGGATCCATTTTGGACGACTCATAAATTAACTCGGACTCTGAATTATAGATCGTCTTAAAGACTCCGTCTATCACTATCTGACCGCAACCAAGGAGACTGATATGACAAAGACCATTCTCATTACCGGCACATCGTCCGGCTACGGCAAGGCTACTGCCGAACACTTCCTTTCTCGCGGGTGGGACGTTCTCGCCACTATGCGGCGTCCGGATCCGTCACTCTTTGCTAAAACTGACCGGCTGCGCGTGCTGCCGCTCGATGTCACCAGCCCCGACAGCATCGCCAGCCTCATCGAGTCTGCCGGTCCAATTGACGTGCTGGTGAACAATGCCGGCGTTGGCGGCGTTGGTGCGTTCGAGGCGATGCCAATGTCCCTCATTCGACAGCTTTTGGAGACCAACACGATCGGTGTCATGGCGATGTGTCAGGCCGTAATTCCGCAGTTGCGCGAGCGACGCTCCGGAACCATCATCAATGTGACATCGAGCGTCGCCTTGGGGGCATTCCCACTGGCGGCAGCCTATACTGCCACCAAACAGGCTATTGAAGGCTTCTCGGCGTCGCTCGCGCATGAGTTGAGCTATTTCGGCGTAAGGGTGAAGCTTGTGGAGCCTGGTTACGCGCCGACCACGAGGTTCGGCGCAAATGCCATCGTTCCTGTCTCGGAACTCCTTCCCGGCAGCTATGCAGACTTCGCACAGCCGATCCTCGAGGCGTTTGCGCATCCCGCTCTGACCACCGCGGAAAGCGATGTTGCAGAAGCAATTTGGCAGGCCGTTCACGATACCGAGAACCGCCTTAGGTTTCCTGCTGGAGCGGACGCTCTCGCGCTTGCTCAAACGCTCTGATGAAATCGGCACGAGGGGGGCGGCAGCAAATTAGGCGGCCTTTCTGCTGCCCTTCGTGCCCTTCTATCCAGCGATTCACCAGGCTCGTCCCGTTATAAAATCCCCCTCGATTCTTCTGGGCGATTCCGGAGATCAGGCGCGTTCCCTCCGTTCCGATTTCACGCGCAGTGATTGCTCAGGCCAAGGATAAGCGCACGGTGAAGCCGCCTTGTGAGGCGAGCCTGAACGTCGGATGTCCTGGTGATAACATCAGGGATAGTCCTGTGACGAAGCATCCGATTGAAGTCATCACGTCTGTTGAACGCCGCCGGATAGCAAACACGTCGGTGCGGGTGATCGTTTCGGCGGTCTCTGCCGGTCAACTAATACCGTCCACGACATCTAGTCCCCGCCAGAAGCTCCGCGATGGAACGATCAAGCTTGGTCGGGGCCGATGTGTCATCGTGGATAGTTGCGGATCCCGACGTGAAGCCAGCCACTATTCCGATCGAAGATCGGCCGGTTTTAGGAACTGAAGCATAACCCCTGGTCACCTTTGGCATGAAATGGATCGCGCACAACGTAGAGATCTCGATGCCGGCAAAGACCGAACTCGCTAACGAGCTCAAGAGGCCAGGCGTCACTCTGCTGATCATCTGGGAGGAGTACCGCAACGTAAAGCTTTGTTGAGAACGTTGTACTTGCGGTAAAGCGCTGATGGCTGCGCGGCCATATGCAGACCATCCGGCAATCGCGATCCTCTGGAAGTCCACACACGAATTTAAGATCGCGCGAGCGCACAGGGTGGTCGGTGAGCGTCAGCAAATCGCACGACCAGGCGGATTCGACAGCTTGATGGAGTTCAAAATCAGCCCGCTCATCGCTGTTATCCCAGGAAAACCAACGATTACTGTTCGGTAACGCCTTCTGCGCGAAAAATGCATTTGATGACACGTCAATTTTCTTAAGTGACAGTCCGTTGGAAGTTGAATTCCAAAAAAATACGGTAATCAGCTAAACACTTCGCTGCACGCCACGCACTCCTATCGAACAGGCTTGGCTCTTCGACCTTTCCTATGGGCTTTCTCTACCGAAACTCCACGAAACTGTTGGATGAGCAAAATCGTAGCGACAGAGTGGAAATAGTATGTGTTTTTTCAAGCGAGCTGATGTAATCCTGCGACCCTATTTCAGGTTGCTGAAAGATATCGCTGCCACTGTCAGGCTCGCGCTAATCATATTTCTAGTGCTGTGGCCTTTTTTTATCGCCGTAATATTTCGGGCACTATCGAGCGGCCATGGCCGTTTTCCTCTTTATTTTTAAGGACTGCTTAGTCGAGAGAGTGACGTGTTTTCATTCGGCGTCCCTAACGAAGCCATTGACGACCATCGCCGTGTGCAAATGTAAATCCACTGTATTTCAGAAAGTTTCAGTTCTAATATTTGAGTAATTCGTCGAACGACTCGGGCCCATCGGACAGAACTTCATCTGTTTCATCCCTTTCGGTAAGGCACTTCCCCCTATTTCTATTTATAGACGCGAATAATGACCCGCTGCCCCACCCGGAACGGAGCGTCGCGACTTACCATCACGATCGAGGTTGCGGTACGGATGTCATTGCGTTCGCCAGGCATCCCGGTTGACTGCATTAAGACGGGGGAAATGCGGCTGATACGGCCCTGATATGCCTGCCCATTTCTGTCTTCCGCAAGCACCTCAACAGGCACACCGGGCTTCACATTATCGAGGAACTGCTCGGGAATTTCCGCCCTTACAATCTTTTGGCCTTCCGGCAGGATGGTGAACATCTCTGTCGAGCCGCTCGCCGCGGCAAACTCCCCGACCTTAATTCCCTGCCTGATAATGAAACCATCGACGGGAGCGCGGATCGTTCGTATTTCGACTTCACGGGCGGCAATATCGCGTCGCATCTTGGCGGCAGCGAGAACCGAGGCGGCTACCTTCAGTTCTCCGGTGAGATTGTCCCTGGCCGTCAGTGCTTCATCGAGGGCTTGATCCGAGACGGCATTTCCCGCCGCGGCGCGTTTAACCCTGTCGGCCTGGCGAGCAGAATTTTTCAATTTCATTTGCAGAAGATTATGTTGCTCTTCAGCTTGTAAGGCTTCCTCCGATGCAATCTTTGCCGATAACGACTCCTGGTCTGAATCGAGCATTGCCATGACGTCCCCCGTCTTGACCTGATCGCCTTCGTGCACCAGCAAGGATGCGACGATGCCGTCGCGAGGGGAGGTTACCCGCAAAAGCCCTCCTGGAATATCCACCACCCCCCTCGCGGCGGCCAGGATGGGTGGGCCGACAAGATCCGGGCGGTCGGTGTCTTCCTCCGCATTCGGGGACAGTGCTGTGAAATACAGGAGCGACAAGCCGATTAAGCCAGCGGAAGTTGTAGTCACTGCCGGACGTTTGATACGAGGGGGAAATTTCATGTTTTCAAGATCCTGTGGAATTTTTACCAGGGAAGGGGCGGACGTCCCTGAGCAAGCGTCCGTCTTCCATCTGGAGGACACGATCAGCCTGCTTGACGAGACGCATGTCGTGCGAAACACACAGCACCGCCGAACCGAAGTCTTTTGCTATGGATTGGAGAATCTCGACGATGTTGCGCCCGTTTTCGCTGTCGAGGGCGCTCGTCGGTTCGTCTGCGAACAGAATGGCAGGTTTTTTGACAATGGCGCGGGCAATCGCGACCCGCTGTTTTTCACCGCCGGACATTTCCGCCGGCCGCAGATGACTTCTCTTTGACAAGCCCACACTTGCCAATGCGTCGATAGCCCGCTTCCGGGCCTCAGCTGCCGGAACAGACATGTAGTCGAGAGGTATCTGCACCTGCTCGACCGCCGTCAGGCCCGGGAAAAGATTGAAACCCTGAAAAACAAACCCGCAATTCTTCAGACGGAATTCATCCCGCGCTTCATCGCTCAAGCACGAAAGCATGACATCCCCGGCGCTGACGGACCCTTCGTCTGCCTTTGTCATACCGCTGAGGATGGCAAGCAGCGTGCTCTTGCCACAGCCGGACGGCCCGATCAGCAGCGTGAATTCGCCTGCGAAAATGTCCACTGACACATTCGACAACGCCTGCATATGAATGTTGTGTATCGTAAAAGATTTACCGAGATTACGCGCGCTAAGGACAGGTAACATAGTTCACCTCAAAAGCGTGGCGGGATCGGTGTCGCGCAAACGATGTATTGCCAAAAGACAGGCAACAGCCGCGACAAGAAGCACCACCGTTGAGGCCGAGGCGACGATACTGAAGCGCAATTCGAAAGGAACGCGGTAAAACGCTGCCATTAAGGCGATTGCGACACTCAGAAACAGGCTGATGACGAAGCCGAAAAGGCCAACCCAGCCCGCCTGTTCGATAACGATGAAGCGCAGCCGGTCGAAGGGTACGCCGAGGGCTCTAAGCGTCGCATATTGAGGAACTGTTCCTGCCACCGCACCCATCAGAGTCTGGCTGGTTATGACCGCACCGATCATGACTGCAATCAAGGTTGCGAAAATGAACGCAATTCCCGCACCCGAATCTAGCAGCATGTACATCGTCGTCATCGATGCGAGTTCTTCGGCCGACCAGACCTCGAAGCGGCGTATGTCGGTGCTGCTGTTAAGTCGCGCCTGAATGGCGGCGCCGTTTGTGCCCGGCTTTAGATCATAGAGGAAATAGGTGGCGCCGCCGTCGCTGGGCAGGCTGTGATCGAGATTTCGGGCGGTTTCCCGTGAGGCCACGACATTGACGCCTCCCAGGCCACGAAGGCCGTCGATATAGCCGACGATCCGCACCGAGCGCCCGTTAACCTCGGCAACGCCGCCCTTTTTCGTGGAAAGTTTCGATGCGTCCGCAATATCAACGACAACTGTGCCGGGCTCGTTCAATTGGTTTCGCAGCGAACCGGGAACGATGCGCGCGAGCGCCTCAGCGTCATTTGCGGTATTGATGCCGAGCACCGTAACGCTGACACCGCCGCCACCGTGAGTGCCTCGCCAGTCGCCTGAGCCGAACAGGACCGGTTCTACATGCGAAATTGCCGGCTCGGCATAGAGATTTGTCGCCACACTGGCCGGGATTGCGCGTCCAAGGTCGACGCTCTGTGTTCCGGGAAAACCCACCCAATATTGGGCGGTGGATTGCGTAACATAAAGACCGTTTGCTCCCACGATGCCCAGCAGCAATGCGCCCTGAACTGTCATCAGGACGCCTGAAAAGGCGATCGCGACCGTGGCGGGTAAAAAACGACGCCATTCGTGGATCAAGGTCTTGCGCGCAATCGAGATCGTCATGATCCGTTTTTCCTCCGCTTGTCGGGGGAGGTTGCAACACTCTGTGCCTCCGCGCCCAGACTTCCGCCCGTCGCTCTTGCGAAGACGATCAGCGCTTCCGCTTCGTCTTTGATGGCTTCGGTGAGTTGACGTCGGATTTGTGCGGCGGCGAGGTGCCGGGTCACAAGTACGGACGCGTCCGACAATCCTTCGCGCGACAGCAATTGGGCCTCAGCAACGGACTTTTCAGCAGTCGAGTGGACTGATCTTACACGGGCAGTTTCGAGCCGCGCGGCAAGAAACGCACGCAGGGCCGAGGAGGCTTCGCCGTGCGCGACAAGGACCGCCTGTCGGTAGGCTACGACGGCTTCACGCAATTGCGCTTTTTTCGCCTCCACGACATCAAGCCGCTTTCCATAGTCGAAAATTGGCATTTGCAAGGAGGGGCCGCCCATAACGCCGAAGATGGACCCGGAGACGGGTGACCCAATGCCAATCATTCCCGAAAGATGGAGTTTCGGATAAAGATCGGATTTCGCAATTCCCACCTCGGCTCCCGCCTTAAGGACTGCAAATTCAGCCCTTCGGACATCCGGACGCTGCCGAAGTATATCGGCCGGGACCGTCGTCACCGGTGCTTTGCTCGCTACGGGTTGCGGTTTTATTGCCGACAGTGCTGCATCGTCTTCCGCTGCGCCCTGAAGCACGGCAACGCGCTGGATTTCGTCTGCAATAGCATTATTGAGGACACGTTTTTGTTGCGCCATAGCGGCGGTATCGTCGGTTGCTGACTGTGCTTCGAGCTTTGTTGCCAATCCGCTGCGGGATCGCACGGTCGTTATATCCCTGGCCTTTGCTTTGGCGGACCAGAGCAGATCGGCATTTTGCCGCTGGTGCTGCAATGCCCGCAAGCGAACATAGCTTGTTGCGGCCTCCGCGACGACGGAGAGCTTTGCCGCATTAACGTCTTCAGCTGCCATGTATCCGTCCAGATCGGCGGAATGCTGGGCCAGCTTGTCTTGCCCGAAAAGAGCGATTTCCCATCCGGTCTCAAGATTGAACTGGGCTGGACGGCGGGAAATGTCGTCCACCTTTGTTCTGGTGCTGGAACCGGTTGCAGACCCTGAGAGGCCGACACTGGGCCGGAGGCCGGAAGACGCAGAGTGTGAGATGGCGGCGGCAGCAGCCAGCCTCTCGCGGGCCTGCGCCACGGTCAGATTACCTTGCTGGACACGCGCCACGATACTATTGAGTTGACTGTCGTTAAGCGCCAGCCACCAAGCCTCGCTTTTGGGGCTGGGTCGCTGCCCGCTCATCGGCGAAAATTGCGGCGGCAACTCCGAAGGTGCGATGTCCGAAAAGGTCGGGCCCCCTTGATGGCAGGACGACAGGACGAGGGCAAAGACAACCCAGCGATGCCGCTTCAAGATCACATTGCTGCTCGACTGTGAATGATCACAGCCATCAAGAAGCACCCTATACATTTTGGACCACATGAAACACGCATTACCCGGAAAAATCGTCGTTGATCCCTATTGCCGGTCGCCGATCCGACAATTCTAATGGATGTCGTCGCATCCATCACGCCTCCCAAGACCATTGCAGGCTCAAGATTTCGCGCAGTCACTGTGCAGATTTGGTCGAGGACGTAGGTATCGACCTTTCCTCCGGTGCCGTCGAAACACACCAAGCACCCGCAATGATCAGCGCACTACCGCCCAGCTGAAGAGCGGAGACCGGTTCGGAATAGAGAAGCCACGCGCTTGCGAGCACGAAAACATAGCTTACCGCGGAAAGAGGAAACGCTTTCGACAGGTCAGTCTGCGCAAGGACACGCAGCCACAGGACGAAACAGACGATTTCGGCAATGATGGCAAAAAGGAACCAGGGCGATGAACCAAGTTTCACGATCCACTCGATGCCGAACTCGCCTGAAGCATGAACCGCGCTCTGTTTGAGAAATATCTGCTGCAGCGTATTCAAGAGCGGGATGGAGAGCCAAAGCGTCGGGAGATCCTTCATTGTTTCTCCAATCCATCGGAACTGAAAAGCGGTGAAACCCACCTCAGCACGGTGTGAAGAGCAAGGTTTCGGTGCCTGAAAAACATGGAGTTCGCCGTTAGCATACTGCCGAGGCGGAGCTTGTTCTGGTAATAGGCCTGCCCGCTTTGATATCGGGTGAGCCCATGCTCGAGGCAAAAACGGATGTTCTCGAACCAGCTGAGATAATAGAGATTGTATGGCTTGCCACTGATGTTATCCATGCAGAAGAATTTATCGATGAGCCGGTCGCGGTCGTGCAAAAGTAGGTTGAAGGCGAGAATGTCTTCTCCAACGCGATAGACCGTGCAGAACGCATTCGCGGGCAGATTTGCCAGGACACCGGTGAAGTAGTCCGACGTCAATTCTTCGAACTGCCACTCACTTCGATTACGGGTATCGTGATAAAGTTCGAGAAAGCGGGGCAACATGTCACCGAGGTCCTTGACCCTCTCCACTTTTACCTCTGAGGCTGCACGGCATTTGCGGCGCATGTCCTTGCGTGTCGAAGACGACAATCCGGCAAGATAGGTCTCCATATCAGGAAAGTCGACGCGCAACGATGCGGTTGGCAAGCCGGGCATGGCGACGAACTTGCGCCGGTGGATCGCTGCAGACAGTGCGGGGCCGAGAGGCATCGGCACGTCTTTCAGCGCGAACAGGCCGTATCCCGACATCTGCGCCCATCGTTCCGTGCACCCCAACAGGTGGGTCATCAGATCAGCTTCCCAAATACCGGGAATATCCGGATGCATTCCGACGCTCGCGCACTCCGTACAGGGAGACCCGATACAGGCAAGCCGGAGCGACAAAAACCGTGGGATTCTTTTGCGGATGCTTTCGACAAGGGACGTTAGCCGTCCTCTTTCCAGCGTCGTTTCCAGACGGTAATCGCACAGAAAAATCGGAGCAGCAGCAACGACGACCCCAAAATAACTGATCGTCGCATATCGCCATTCGAAACCGACAAGTCCTGCCTGTTCGACTGCCAGCAAATAATCGTAGCGTTCAATCTCTGCTTTAAAGCATGCGTCCCACGCATGCCTGTCGATGGTCGCAAGCGTGTCATGGATCAGGAATTCGAGGTTTCGGGAATTGAGGCCCGCCCCGTCGCCAATCTCAAATCGGGTTTCTAAAAGCATGTTTCGTCTCGAAGAACCGGGCGGAGAGATCGGCGACCTTGCGATGTTCTCTGTCCACGTGGATCATGTGATAGCTGTCGTTCAACCACTGCAGCGCTCTTGGGCCGCCCAGCTTCGCGGCGATATAGCGGGCGTGGTCCGGGCCACTGAGATCATCTTCGGTTGAATGGATGATGAGCGATGGGGTGGTGATCGCGGGCAGATGCTTCTTGAGGTAATGGCCAAGTCGGTTCATTTCGACGAGACCCCGCCCGGGGAAATGGCTGAGAACGCCTTCGTTTTCCATACCCGCAATGATGCGCCTTAGGCGGTCGTCCTTGATTCCGAGGGAAGGCGTCTCGCTGAAATTGAGACGGTCGATGAAGGGTATCAACTTTATCCATCTGATATGCGGTGAAAGGATCGCGTAATAGCGCGGAACATTCCAGCCGTCGTAGTGGAAGCAGGGTGAGTAGAGTGCGACCGACTTGATCGGGGACGATTGCATATGGGACGCGAGAAGCGAGAGCTTTCCACCAACGCAAATGCCGGCCGAAAAGACGGTGTCGCTTCTCGTCGCCAGCCAGTCTGCGGCGATCGTGGTGCTGTCGAGCCAGTCTTCAAAGCGGGAGCGCCGCAAGGCAGCTTTCCCACGCCCGTGCCCGGCGAGTAGTGGGGCGAAAACCGAATAACCCCTGCGGCTGAATTGTCGCGCCACCAGACGCATTTCGGCAGGAGCACCGCTCATGCCGTGCACGAGCATCACGGCCTTGCCATTCGAACCCTCTTCGAAAAAGGAAAGACCGTCGTTTGACGGATTGAACACTTTCGTCTTTTCGTCTGCCGGAACGTGCGGGCAGGGGCGGGATAGACTGGATTGTGACCCAGCGAAAGAAAACGTCATAGTCCTGATACTCCTACGCAGATGACGCCGCCGGACACAAGCGCAACACCGATGGAATGACGCAGACCGATCTTTTCCCTGAAAAGGATGGCGCTGAAGATGGTGATTACGGCATAGCTCGAGGCCATCAGCGGGAATGCGATGGAGAGCGGTACGCGCGCAAGGACATAGGTCCAGGCGACAAGCTCTACGCCCCAGAACACGATTCCGGTTAAGGTAAAGGGATGCAGGTAAATATTGCCCCGGTCTTTGGCGGAAGCGAATTTGAAGCAGATTTCCCTGCCGGCCTCCGTCAGCACGCAGAACAGGATTAGAGCAAGCATCGTATTATTCAGCCCGTCCATCATGCCAATATTTCCGAAAATGATCTTAAAAGAGTAAGGTTGGTGATGGTGTTGCGATCGCGGGTCATCATCGCATCCGGAGCGCGCAGAGGCTGGTCGATCAGGATTTCCCCCTGCTTTAAAAGTCGTGTGAGCAGCGAGCCGGTGTACATCGGTGTCGAATAGTCCCCGATGACATCTGCCCCCACGATGCGATGTCGCTCTGCGATGTCGCTGAGTAGCTCAAGGATCGTGGAAAGCCGCAATCGGCCCTGATCCCAGTTGGTGATGGCGTCGTCCAGGGACAGGCAATCCTTGTCTATGGTGATGTAGACATTGGACGTGAATATCCTCGACAGCAGCTGCTCCCTGAATGCCGTGAGGCCCATCTTTTTCATGGTCGACCAGATGAGATGGCCGCCCGACTGGATGTAGCTGACGCTTTCACCATAGCCGCGTTTGACGCGACTTGGCAGGTGGTCGTAAGGGTAGAGCTCAACCTTGCCGTTAGCGAGATTGCCAAGGTTAGCACCCTTCCGCTCCGGCGATTGCAGGTCGTCGCTGCAGACACCAAGCGTGATGATCTTTTGAACATTTGGATGTTCTGCGACCTCGTTCACCCATGAGCCACAATGGAGACCGTTGTCGAAATTGACCCAGTCAGGATGATTGTCGACATGGATGACGGTGAGAGGTCCATCGAAGGTTTCTGCCGCCTCGGCAATCAGCAACGCTGAGACATGATGAAAGTCGCCCGATCCAAGGAAACACAGTCGAGGGGACGCGTGCGCGCCGGCGGGGCGCGCTAAACTGGGTTTCAACAGATCGAGCGACTCTCTCCTACTCCAGAGACGAACGGCGCTCCCACAGCGTCGTTCGTCAACCTCGCGTGCGCCCACCGAAAGTGCGGCATCCACAAAGGTTGGCTGCAGATGGAGGGCATCATCGAGATGGAGCAGAAGCGTGTCCACGAGGTTATCTCCGTTCAGCGCGGGTCAGAAGCTGGTCAAGCAGCTCAATCGCGAGATTGATCTCGTCGAAAGTGATGTTGAGGTTCGGCGCGAACGTGATGACGTTCTTGTGGTAACCGCCAACATCGAGCACCAGGCCGTAGTTGCGCCCGTTGACGATCATGTCGCCCTTCATGCCCTCATCCGACATCCAGTCGAGCGTGGCTTTGTCAGGCGTGAAGCTGTCGTCGCGGCAAATTTCCATCCGGAGAGCAAGGCCGAGCCCATCCACTTCGCCGACGATCGCGTGTTTGCGCTGCAACTGCTGCAAGCCATCAAGGAAGGCGGCGCCCTTTGCCATGACACTGGCGCCGATATTTTCTTCCTCGGCCATTTTCAGTGTTTCGAGAGCTACAGCCGTTCCCATCGGGTTGCTGGCGAAGGTGGAGTGCGTGGAACCGGGTGGGAAAATTGTCGGATTGATCATCTCTTCGCGTGCCCAGATGCCGGAAAGCGGGTTGAGACCGTTCGTGATCGCCTTGCCGAATACCAGAACGTCAGGGGAGACGCCGAAATGTTCGATCGACCAGAGTTTACCCGTGCGGTAAACACCCATCTGGATTTCGTCGACAACAAGAAGAATGCCATGCTCATCGAGCACCTTCTTCAGTTCCACGAAGAAGTTCATCGGCGGAATGACGTAGCCGCCTGTGCCCTGAATGGGCTCGATGTAGAATGCCGCATATTCGGACTTGCCGGCTTTCGGATCCCAAACCCCGTTATATTCGCTCTCGAACAGGCGGGCGAATTTCTGGACGCAGTAGTGGCCATACTCCTCTTTCGACATGCCCTTCGGGCCGCGAAAGTGATAGGGAAACTCGACAAACTGGGCGCGTTCGCCAAAATGCCCGTAACGGCGACGGTAACGATAAGACGAGGTGATGGACGTGGCGCCCAGCGTGCGACCATGATAACCGCCCTCGAAAGCAAACATCAGGCTTTTTCCGCCCGAATAGTTTCGGACAAGCTTCAGCGAGTCCTCGACGGCCTGCGAACCGCCGACGTTGAAATGCACGCGACCCTTCCGACCGAACTTTCTTTCCGCGTCCTGGGCGATCATCGTCGCCAGTTCGACCTTCTCACGATGGAGATATTGCGAGGCGACCTGGGGTAGGGTGTCAAGCTGGCGATGGGCTGCAGCATTAAGGCGGGGGTTGCGGTATCCGAAATTGACCGCAGAGTACCACATCTGCAGATCGAGGAAGGCCGTACCTGTCCCGTCATACATGAAGGATCCATCGCATCCCGTGAAGAATTTGGGGCGATCCGTGTAGTGGACCGTGTCTCCGTGGGAGCAATAGGTCTCCTCCAGAGCACGGAGTTCGTCTTCGGATATGATGTCGTCCTGGCCGTCAATCGGCTTGATAAGAGAATGCATTTTCATGTTCCTGATTAGGCAGTTTTTGAGAGGTGAGAGGCCGCTGTGTTTGCAGTACGGATGTGCGGCAGCTGGGTCGCGGCCTCTGTCTGGACGTCCTTGAAAGTCGTGTAGGAAACGAACGGAATCGAAATGCTCGCGCAATGCGTGGCGAGTTTGTGCTTGGCAAAAAGCAGGTCGGCATTTGCCGAGACGCAAAAGTCGCTGCGGCCGTCGCCGACGTAGATATGGGGCGTATGTGATGCCACGATGGCACATTTGCAGACGCCCGATCCGGCTTTGCATGCGGACTGCGTAAACGGAGCTTCCAATCGATAGTGGAAGCGGTTGCCGTTGTTTTCGACACAGAGGTGATTGGCGATGATGTCGAGATGATCGAGACCGTGATTGGACAGGACGCGGTGAATGAAACGATCGACCCCGTCGCTGACGACGGTTACGGGGATCGAATTTCTCAAACACCAGCGGACGAATTCAGGGAATTCAGGATCGATTTCGACCGTGTCGAGAAATTCATCTATTTGGTTGATGGCCGCTTGGATGAGCGTGATTTGTGCACTCATGCATTGCCGCGCATCGATGCGCCCTGCTTCCCAGGCTGCTTCGATATCGCGCCACTCGGGGGCGGCGAACCGCTCGAGAACGGCATCCGTGACGTCGATCGTGGCTATCGTACCATCAAAATCGCAGTAGGCGTGCATCAGCGCGCCATCCCTGCACATGCGACGTCAGAAGGTCTGGAAACGCGATATGTGTGGCCATGAGCAGCCAAATGACCAGACACTGCTGAGATATCCGCTCGATAAAATAGCGATTTCACCGACGATTGTTCGATTGTTGGTTTTTTCATGTCCGAAATGCTCTCCGTCAAAACCAGCACGTCGGGAAACGGAACGGTGCCGTTTGCCGGTGCCGTGCTGGCGAAAAGGCAAATGCGCCTCGTCTGTCGAGAAATCGTGGAGAAAATCTTCGTGTTCGGTGGAGCGGTCACCCGTCGGCAATATCACCGATTGACGCACTTGAATAAGTTGGTCCAATTGCAAGCAGAATACCGACGCCGGAATGCGATCGCGACCTCAGCACGTTGAACCGAATGCTTTATGTCAACGCCTGCACAAATTGCCTATCGAAAGACAATCTATGAACAATGCCCTCATCCTCATCATAGAAGACGACCCGGAAATATCCGACATTATTGAGACCTATTTCGCGCGCGAAGGCTTCCGCGTCGTTACCGCAGGTGACGGCGCAGTTGGATTGGGCCATCATCAGCGCCTTCGGCCGGATCTGGTCGTGCTGGATATCAAGCTGCCGCGTCAGGACGGGTACGAGGTACTTGCCGCCATCAGGCGAGTTTCCGATACGCCTGTCATCATGGTGACGGCACTTGCCGACGATCTGGACAAGCTGCAGGCTTTGCGCATTGGCGCCGACGACTATGTCGTCAAACCGTTCAATCCCCTTGAGGTCGTTGCACGTGCCAAGGCGGTGCTTCGGCGGGTGGCGGGTCGCAGTCCAGACCACGTGTTGCGTGTTGGGCCGCTCCGCGTCGATCCACAGGCCCATCGTGCGGTGGTTGAAAAGGGATCCGATCACGTGACCCTCGATCTGACGCGCACCGAGTTTAGAATTTTGGCGCATATGGCGGCGTCACCCAACCGCGTGTTCGAGCGATCAGAACTCGTCGATGCCTGTCTTCCAGAAGGCGAGGCGCTGGACCGAACAGTTGACAGCCACGTCAGCAATCTAAGGCGCAAACTCACTGCCGCGGGCGCCGGGGGCGTTCTGACGGGTGTGCGTGGCGTAGGGTACCGGATTGATGACATCTAAACGCACTAATCTGAACGCAGGACTCGTGCGGGCGATGGTGTTGCTGACACTATTGGCCTTCGTCGTTGTCTATGGCGGCCTGGTGGCCTATTTTTTCTTCATCTATGATTGGCTTTATCCCGAGGGAGAATATGACAGCGCCTGGCAGATTGGAGATACGGTCACGCTGGGGCTGCTGCTTGGGATAGGTATATTGACCGCCTCGATCCTGGGCTGGAGGTTGGCGCGATACGTTACGGAGCCGCTGAAGTCTGTTGCGAGTGCGGCAAGGACGATTGCCCGTGGTGATTTTTCGGCACGTGCCGTGCTTCCCCGCCGCAGCTTTGGCGAAGCGGGTGAACTTGTCGCGGATTTTAACTTGATGGCGGAACGGTTGGAGCGGGCAGAGACCGAACTCAAATATTCGAACTCCGCAATAGCCCATGAATTGCGAACCCCACTGACCATCTTGCGGGGCAGATTGCAGGGTCTGCTCGACGGCGCGTTCCAGCCAAGTCCCCAGCTCTATCTTCGTCTCATCGCTCATGTTGATGACCTCGGCGGCATCGTAGAGGAGTTGCGGACACTCGCACTCAGCAATGCCGGCCAACTCGATCTGCAATATTCACGGCTCGATCTCGCATCCGACGTAGCTGCCGCTGCCGATTCGATGGAAGACGAGCTTTCAATCGCGGGCAGCCTCGTCGTGAGGCGGCTGAACCCCGCTGTAACCCTGGCAGACAAGCCCAGATTACGTCAAGCAATTGTGGCTCTCCTCGATAATTGCCGGCGCTACGCCCCAAATTCCACCGTGTATATCGAGACTTGGCAGGACAGGAACTATGTGTATTTCCGATGCACCGATACGGGTCCAGGCCTCGCTGATGACAACCAGAACCGCGCCTTTGAGCGTTTTTGGCGAGCTGATGATTCCCGTAATCGTGTTTCCGGCGGTTCAGGCCTGGGTCTGCCCATCGTGAAGGCGATCATGCAAGCCCATGGAGGTGACGCAGTCATTCTGCCTACCGAGGGACGCGGTTTCAGTATCGAACTCCAGCTACCTCGTCGAGAAGAAGCCCGAGACTGAGGGTCACACACGACTGACATTCGCAACGGCGTTCCCGCTGTCGCGGAGTTCGGCGTTTCGGCGAAAGCCTGAAGAAGGTGCCGCAGGGCATGGAATGATGGGGGTGCTTCGGCACCCCGTCATTCGTTTAAGGCTACCGATTATCGACGTTTCCTCCACGTAATCTGGACTTGGACTTGGTTAGTGACACTCACGAGCAATCTCTGCTCTAAGTTGTCGGCGCGGACGTGCCGGCCGAATTCTATGAGGTTTTCGATGCGAAACGCGCTCATTCTCGCGGCGGCAATTACCGGCGCAGCCATCCTTGGAAACACTACCGCGCTGGCTGGTTCATATGCCGCTGCCGAAATCAACATGCGGGCGGGTCCGAGCACACATTATCCCTCCATGGGTATCTTGCCGGAAGGCTTACCCCTGAAAGTCGTCGGCTGCACGAAAGGCAATCGTTGGTGCGACGTAGAGGCCTCGCGGCGCCGGGGCTGGGTTTCGGGCGCTTACATCACTATCGACTACGAAGCACGAAGGCTCCGGGTGCCGGCTTACGCTCATGTGATGCATGAGCCCGTCGTCCCAACGGTTTCCTTCAATATTGGCACCTATTGGTCCGATCATTACGCCGACCAGGATTTCTATAGCGACATCGACACCTGGGATGACTTTGCATGGGAAGACGATGTGCCGCCGCCCGGTTGGGATCCCAATTGGTGAGACGGCGCTCAGGCGGATGGGTTGCTGTGCGACCCCTGCCCAAGCCAGATCTGGGCAGACGCTCCATGACCGAACGAAAACTTCTCGTTGTCTGCATCGTCTTTTCTATCCTTGAGGTGGTTCTTGCCTGGCATACGACCGGCTCGCAGATTAACGACCATTTGCGGACGAGCGTTCAGCAAGCCGCAACACCATGAGTCAGACGACAATGAAACGCAAAATCACCAGAAAGAATGGTCTCATCATTGGCGCCGTCATCGCAGTTTTGGTGATAGGCGGGGCCTCGGCGCGGACGGTTTTCTCCGAGACGGATGATAAGGAAGAAATCGTCATGCCGGTTGTTCAGGGAGCCGTCGAAGAAGCGGTTGTCGCTAGCGCCGTCCTCGAGCCCTCCCGTTTGGTCAATGTGGGAGCCCAGGTGTCGGGGCAGCTGAAAAACCTGCATGTCGAACTCGGGCAGAAGGTGAAGCAGGGCGATTTGATCGGCGAAGTCGATTCGACACCGCAGGCAAACGGCCTGCGGATTGCCAGTGCCGCCCTTGCGAACCTGAAAGCACAGCGGCGCGCGCGGGACATCCATCGGCATCAGGCTGAACTTGCTTACAACAGGCAGAAAACGCTCAATAGCGCGAACATTGTTTCGACCGCCAACCGGGAAACGGCGGAAGCGGCGTTTCGCGCCTTGCAGGCCGAAGTCGAGGCGCTCGACGCGCAGATCCTTCAGGCTTCGGTCGAGGTTGAGAATGCCGAGGTCAATCTCGGCTACACGAAAGTGCGTGCTCCGATCGACGGCACGGTCGTTGCCGTCGTCACCAAGGCGGGGCAGACCCTGAACGCCGTTCAGGCCGCACCGACAATCGTTTCTCTGGCGCAACTGGACACGATGCGTGTGAAAGTTCAGGTTTCGGAAACCGATATTGGGCGGGTTCGGGTCGGGCAGGACGTCCGCTTCACAATCATGGGTTATCCTGACAGTCCGATCTCGGCGAAACTTGAGCAGATCGAACCGGCGCCCACGACAATCGCAGCAGATTCCGCGACCAGCACCGGTACGTCAGCGGCGGTTCAGGGTGCGCAGGCGGTTTATTATAACGGCCTGTTCAACACCCCCAATGCGGATGGCCGCCTCAGGCCCATGATGACAGCGTCTGTTAGAATTATCGTCGGCAAGGCAGAAAACGTCCCTCTCGTGCCCTGGTCGGCCCTCACGGATCGCGATAAGGACGGCCGCTATCATGTCCGTGTGCGTCAGGCATCCGGCGTCGCAGTCGAGAAGCTGGTTACGGTCGGGCTGACGGATAAGATCAACAACCAGATCATCGACGGACTTTCGGTTGGCGATAAGGTCATCATACCGTCGAAAGGCGAAACATCGTCCAACGCAGACATGGTGACGATGTGACCCCGCTTATCCAGATCGACAATGTCTACCGCTCGTTTGTGGCCGGGGACGAAAAAATCACCGCGCTTAACGGTGTCAGCCTTACGATCGAAGCGGGTGAGCTTGTCGCGATCGTTGGTGCCAGCGGTTCGGGTAAATCCACGCTTATGAATATCCTCGGATGTCTCGATCGGCCGAGCGAAGGGGACTATGTGATTGGCGGCAAGAGTGTTTCAGGGCTGACTGCCGATGAGCTTGCGGCGTTGCGACGGGAGCATTTCGGTTTCATCTTCCAGCGTTATCATTTGCTCGGACCGCTCAAAGCCGTCGAGAACGTGGCAATTCCTGCCGTTTATGCGGGTCGTGACCCGGCTGCCCGCCATCGTCGGGCGAGGACACTGCTGGATCGTCTTGGTCTTGGCGAGCGTCTCGATCATCGCCCGGGGCAGCTTTCCGGAGGCCAGCAGCAGCGTGTCTCCATTGCCCGCGCCTTGATGAATGGCGGCGAAATCATTCTCGCAGACGAGCCCACCGGGGCACTCGACAGTAAAAGCGGCGAGAACGTACTTGAGATCCTTAAGGAGCTGCACGGTGAAGGGCACACCGTCATCATGGTCACGCATGATATGCAGGTTGCGGCCAACGCGGACCGTATCATCGAGATCCATGACGGCAGGATCGTTTCCGACCAAAGAACACGGGATGTCCCGGAAGCAAGCATCACACTGCCACCCCACGACGAAACGCCGGTCGGCCGGTTTTCTGCCTTCAGGCAGCGCCTGTCCTATGCGGTTCCGATGGCGCTTCGCTCCATGGCAGCCTATCGCATCCGCACGTTCTTGACGATGCTCGGTATTATCATCGGCATCGCCGCCGTCGTTTGTGTTGTGGGCCTGGGGGAAGGATCGCGTGAGAAAGTTCTGGCTCAGATGAGCGAACTTGGCGCCAGCACGCTCTCAATCTATCCGGGGCGCGATTGGGGTGACGAGCGTGCGGCGAGTATCACGTCTCTCGTTATCGCTGATGCCGAAGCAATCTCGGCGCAATCCTATGTGCGCGGTGTGACGCCGCTCATCTATGCTTCGGCCCGTGCGCGATCAGACCATGCTTCCCTGACCGCAAATATCAATGGCGTCGGGCACGACTATTTTGCCATTAATGGCATGAAGCTGCTATCGGGCAAGGGCCTCTCCTCCGCGGGGCCGTCGATGCTCGGTCAGCAGGCTGTTTTGGATGACAGCACGGCAGCGGCACTGTTCCCTAATAACCGGGTTCCGCTTGGGCGCACCATTATGATCGACCGCATGCCAGCGACAGTGGTGGGCGTTGTCCAGCGGCCAAGAAGCGCTGCGGGCGATAGAACGTTGCAGATCTATGTTTCCCATCTCAACTTCGCAGGAAGGGTGTCTGGAACTGCCAGCAGTCTTGGCGGACTGACTGTGCGTGTCGCAGATGGCATCGATACCGCAGCCGCCGAACGCGCGATCGTAAACCTGGTTACCCGCCGGCATGGGACAAAGGACTTCTATGTCTTCAACAGTGACCAGATGCGAAAGGCGCTTGAGAAAACCTCCCGCACGATCACACTTTTGATTTCTTCCGTTGCAGTGATTTCGTTAATCGTCGGCGGCATCGGTGTCATGAATATCATGCTCGTTTCCGTCACGGAGAGGACACGCGAAATCGGTCTTCGAATGGCCGTGGGCGCAAGACGCCTGGACATTCTGCTGCAATTCCTGATCGAAGCGATTTTGATTTGCCTGGCCGGCTCGATCGTCGGCGTAGCCCTTGCGTTTGCGATTGCAACGATAATCGGCGACAAACAGGGTGAGATGCCGATGATCATCTCCATGCAGGCGGTGCTTGGATCCTGCGTCGTTGCTTTTCTGATTGGCCTCACCTTCGGCTTCCTGCCCGCCCGCAACGCGGCGCGGCTCGATCCGGTCGAAGCTTTGTCGAGAGAGTAAGAGGCAATATCGTGCCTCATGCCGTCCTAGTGAAAGAGAGAGTTCAATGAGCAAACATGGAAATTCGGTCGATTTGACGCTGGATATAGCGCAAGGGGCGGATTTGCCCGATTTCAAGAAGGCCTTGCAGCGCGCTTTCATGCTTTCCGTCGCCGAGGAAATGGGGTCGATGGGCGAGAAGATCCCGGCTGACGAGGACATTGAAGGCGCATTTCAGGCTCCCGGCTCTGTCGTTATTCGCGTTCTCGCCGACGGCAAGTGGGTGGGAGGTGCCATCGTCACGATAGACGACAAGACGCATGAAAATGAGCTCGCCTTCTTTTATGTGGAACCAGATGAGCATGGTCGTGGCGTCGGCCAGAAAGCGTGGAAAGAAATAGAGCGACGGTATCCTGAAACACGCATATGGACGACGCACACGCCCTATTTCGAAAAGCGCAACATTCACTTCTACGTCAATAAGTGCGGGTTCAAGATCGTCGAATATTACAATTCGCGGCATCCTGACCCGCACGATACGGACGAAACTGATCCAAATGACGGTGGCATGTTCAGATTCGAGAAAAACATGGCCTGTGCAGGACGCTGACCCTAATCAGCAAATTTGTCGGTGAGATGAGCCAATAATCCAATTTACCGGTGATTGCCGACGCCGTTTGGCCAATGTCTCGTCTTGTGATCGGCTCCTGACCCGAATCAAACCATGCGGGGAAGAACATCGGTCGGACCGCCCTTGTCCATCAGCCGGTGTTTCAGCGCTCCCAGCACGTGAAGTCCGATCAGCACCAGAATGGCGTAGGCGCCGTACCTGTGCAACGTTTGGAAGACGGAAAAAGCATTGTCGTTCTTGGGAAGCAGTTCCGGCAGATGCGGAATGAAGAAAAATGGCACACCGTCACTCTGCGAAAAACTGCTAGAGAGCGAATAGCCGAGCAGCGGAACGAGGAGCGTGAGGAGAATGAGAAGCTTGTGGACTGCATGTGAGAGGGTTCTCTCCCACCGCGCAAGCGCCGAGGGCGCTGAGGGCAGGCTCGTTGCGTAACGCGAGCGAAGTGCAAGGTGGACAAGCGCAAGCAGCCAGACGAGAATGCCGAACTGCTTGTGGTTGGGATAGAAGATCGAAGCGGTTGTCATATCGCTTTCCGGCAGGCGCGTCATATACCAGCCCGATGCAATTAGCCCGATGATAAGAGCGGCTCTTATCCAGTGAAGACAGCGGATCGGAAGGGGATATTTAACGGCCTTGAGATTGTCTGTGTTTATGGCTGACATCACAATGGTCTCCTAGATGGGAATGGTCATCTCGCCAGATTGGCGCTGCCGAATGAGAAAGACGGGCTCAATGGCCCGCCTTGACGTTTTTGAGGGCAAGGAATACGGCTGCCGAAAGCAGGCCGATCGTCGTGCCCGCTGCTGTCAACAGAACCGCATGCGCTTGCGAAAAGGCACTCTTGCCGGCGGTTACCAGTGCCGCAGCGACGCTTCCGGGCAGCTTGCCTGCCAGAACGTAGGTATCTCCGATCGAATGGCGTGCGGCATCTGCGAGCTCTGTCGGAACCCCTGCCGGGAGAACCAGTGCACCCATGTAGATTGCCGACAGCGCCACGCCGAAGAAGGTGATGCCGAGGCCGGCGCCCAGCTCGTAACCGGTTGCCTCGAGCGAACCGGCAGCCCCTGCCTTCTCAGCCTCCACGGCTCCCATGATGGCGATCGATGAAGCAGTGAGGCCGATGCTGAGCGATAGTCCGAGCAGCATTAGGCATGCTGGCACGATGAAGCCGGGGTCATGGAAATCCATTCGCGCCAGCCCGAGAAGGCACAGAGAGGCAACCAACAGGGATGCGCTAGCGACCGTGCGAAGCCCGAGCCGGTTCGACAGGAAACCGGCGAAAGGACCGCCGACGGCGGCAGCAATCATGATGGGCAGCATGAAGAGGCCCGCCTGCAGCGGGGACTTGTCGAGAACAAACTGCATCTCCTGGGCAATGGTTAGTTCGACACCTGCCAACGCCCCCGACGTGACGATCGACATCGCCACACCCGTCACGATCGCAGGGCGGGAAAAGAGAGTTACGTCAAGCATTGGCTGCGAGACGGAAAGCTGGGAGCGAACGAAAATCGTCAGAGCCGTCGCGCCGATGAGAAGAGCGAGTACGACGATTACGAAGGGCTCCTTGCCACCGAAACCGATTTTGACGGCATAGACCAGTCCTATAAGACCGACGATCAGCAAAAGAGCCTGGCTTATCTGCCACTTGCCAGGAGAAACCATTTCCTTTTTAGGCAGGATGAAAGCGATGATCGGCATGATGACGAGCACGACGGGAATATTGATCAGGAAGACGGATCCCCACCACAAATGCTCGAGAAGCGCGCCGCCGACCAGTGGACCGACTGCGGCACCGGCGGCTCCGACCGTGCCCCAGAGACCGAGCGCCATCGCGCGCTCACCCGGGTCTTCGAAAGTGCGCCTGATAATGCCGAGAACGCAAGGCAGGATCATCGACGCACCGAAGGCAAGTAGGACACGCCCAGCGATCAACATCCAAGGCGTCACCGAAAACGCAGCCACGAGGGAGGCAACGCCGAAAACGAACAAGCCGGTCAGCAGCATTTTCCTGTGGCCGATCCTGTCGGCAAGGGTTCCCATGGGTACCAGCAACCCGGCCATCAGGAGCGAATAGATGTCGATGATCCAGAGCACCTGCGTGGTCGAGGCCCGCAGCGCCAGTGTCAGCGATGGCACGGCGATATGAAGGATCGTCATGTCGATCACAACGGGCGTAAATGCCAGCATGACCGCAATGAGAGTGAACCACCGACGCGCGCGCAGCGGGGAGGGTGGCGTGACGTTATTCGGGTCGACAGACACCGTCATTGTTTTCACCATCAGAATACTTGATCGCGCAAGGCTGACAACGGGCTGGACCCGCTGCCACTTCCGCATCCTGGACCGTATTGGGGGCCCCTTGTCGTTTCATGGAGGCATTGTGGAGAAAGCGTGGAGACGACGTCCTTCGGTCACGCGGCGTAAGAATGGTCAGGAGACCGGCTGACCGAGCGATATCTCGAACATCGCGCCGCCTTTGGCGGATGGCGCATATCGCATCTTGCCGCCGTGGGGGCGCTCGCGCCAGATGTGTCAGCAGGCGGAACTTGGTCAAGGTGAGCGACAAGCGGATAGTCTCGCCGTCATTGTCGATCTTTGCCTGGTAGCCGTCGAGATCGATGGTCGGATTGCCGACGCGGACGACGGCTCCCGCCTGAGCGAGCCCGGCACTCCTGAGGACCGCCTTCGCCCGTGTCACGACCTCGATGGGGTGGAACGGTTTGACGATGTGATCGTCGGCGCCGATGCGCAGCCCCTGACGGCGGTCGACATCCTCGTCGAGCGCGGTGACCATGATGACGGGGGTATAGCCGCGTCTTTGTATTTCCGCCAGAACCTCCCACCCACCCATCCTGCGGCGGCATGGTGACGTCAGCCAGGAACGGTATCGGGTTTCAGCGAGCGGTGGAGTTCAAGGGCTACCTTGCCGTCGCGGGCATGCGCCGTGCGGAAACCCTCGCGGACAAATTAGGCCTCGAGTATGCCGGCAATTTCCATGTCGTCTTCAGCGATCAATACTAGTTCAGCCATCGTCGTCACACTCCTTGACACCTCCATGCCACCGAACGATGGCGCCGTCGAGTTTGAGACCGCCGCCTCCACGAAGCCTCAACAAATCCTGCACAAAGCCACCACGCTCAGACCTTACATGGCCGCCATCAAAGAGATTTTTCAAGAATTCAATGGTGGACACACATGCAACGCGGATCACGCTTCTGGAAACTCGGCGCATTGTGCCTGCCGATCATTCTTCTGTGTTCGTGCAGCGACAGCGGCCAGGGCGAAGGCAGCGCTCCCGAAGTGGCGGCGCCTTCACGCGTCAGCGTCCTGACTGTAAAGCCGGAGACTGTGACCGTTTATGACGAGCTGCCGGGCAGGGTATCAGCTTATCGAACAGCGGAAATCCGGGCGCAGGTGGGCGGCATCATCCAGAAGAAGCTCTTTACCGAAGGGGCGTTCGTCAAAGCCGACACGCCACTTTTCGAGATCGACCCTGCACCATTCGCCGCCGATGTGGACGCGGCAACCGCCGTGCTTGCTCGCACTGAGGCAGAGCTCCTCAATGCGCAGGTCAAATATGAGCGCGCGAAATCCCTGTCGTCACGCGAGATCACCAGCACAGAGTCCTTCAACAATGCAACGGCCGCTCTGGCGCAGGCAAAGGCAAATGTGGCGGAAGCCAGGGCCATTCTGGCGCGGCGAAAGCTGGAGCTCTCCTACGCCACGTTGCGGAGCCCCATTGGCGGCCTCATTGGCCAGTCCTTCATGAGCGAAGGGGGGCTTGCCTCGGCTTCTGCGACGACACCGCTCGCCGTCATTCAGCAGATCGATCAGGTCTATGTGGACGTTCGCCAATCGGCAATGAGCCTCGAAGCGCTGCGCGACACGGCGGCGGAGGCAGGATCGCAGAATCCGGACGAACTGCCGGTCAAGATCACGACGATTGCCGGTAAACCCTTTGCCCATGACGGAAAGATCCTGTTTTCGGATATTTCCGTCGATAGCGCCACGGGAAGCCTCGGTATTCGCATCCTCGTCAGCAACCCGGAGGAGCAATTGCTTCCGGGCATGTATATCCGCGCCATGGTACCACGCGCCATCTATAGCGAGGCAATCCGCGTGCCGCAGGAAGCCATTACACGAGATCCGGCCGGTCGCCCCCAGATCATCGTCATTGGACAAGACAAGACCGGTGTCCGACGAACCGTGGAGTTGGGGCCGATAACGGACGGTCAGTACATCGTCACATCAGGACTTGCCGCTGGAGAGACGGTTGTCGTCCTGGGGCAGGATCGCGTCGAAAACGGGCAGCCGCTGGAGACATTGCCCTTTTCCGCCGCCGCGCCACAGACAAAAAGCTAAGGAGCGGACAGATCATGCCGCAGTTTTTCATTAACAGGCCGGTTTTCGCCTGGGTCATCGCAATCCTGATCGTAATTGCAGGTGTCATCTCCATTCCCCAGCTTCCCGTTTCGCGCTTTCCGGTCATCGCGCCGCCCAGCGTCTCGATCTACGCCACCTATACTGGTGCGACGCCGAAGACGATCAATGACAGCGTTACCAGCCTGATCGAGCGCGAACTTTCGAGCGCCAAGAATATCCTTTATTTCGACTCGTCGGCCGACTCTTCCGGTTCCGCAAACATCACGGTCACCTTCAAGCCGGGCACCAATCCCGAGCTTGCCCAGGTGGATGTGCAGAACAGGCTGAAGGCCGTGGAGCCGCGCCTGCCGGAACAGGTTCGCCGCGCGGGCTTGACCGTGGAATCGGCATCGTCCGGTTTTTTGATGATCGTTTCGTTGAAATCGAAAGACGGGTCGCTCGACGCGCTCGCCCTTGACGATTATCTCGTGCGCAATATTGCGCCCGAGCTAAAGCGCGTTAGCGGTGTCGGCAGGGTGCAGTCATTCGGCTCGGAAGCGGCGATGCGCATCTGGCTCGACCCCGTCCGCCTCGTGGCCCATTCCATCTCCATGGCTGAGGCGACCCAGGCGATCCAGCAGCAGAACGTCCCGGTTGCCCCAGGGCGTCTCGGTGAATCTCCAACTGTACCGGGCCAGAAGGTCACCGTACCGCTGAATGTGAGCGGCCAGTTGCAGACCCCGGAACAATTTGCGCAGATCATCCTGCGTTCCAATCCCGATGGTTCCAGGCTGACATTGGGCGACGTCTCGACAATCGAAGTGGGCTCCCAGAGCTCAAGCTTCTCCATCCTGGACGGTGGCAAACCTGCAACGGCGGCAGCCATTCAGATGACGCCGGGCGCCAACGCGGTAAGCACGTCCAATGGCGTACGCGAGCGTCTGGCGGAGCTTGCCACTACCATGCCGCAGGGGATGGAATACGCCATTTCCTATGATACGGCACCATTCGTTAAGGTTTCCATCCAGAAGGTGGTTCAGACGCTCGCGGAAGCCATGGTCCTGGTGTTCCTGATCATGCTGCTGTTCCTGCAAAATCTGCGTTACACGCTCATTCCGGCCATCGTCGCGCCTATCGCCCTTCTCGGCACATTCGCGGTCATGCTGGCGATCGGTTATTCAATCAACGCGCTGACGATGTTCGGCATGGTTCTCGCAATCGGCATCATTGTCGACGACGCCATCGTCGTCGTGGAAAACGTCGAGCGTCTGATGGCTACAGAAGGACTTTCGCCTCTTGAAGCGACCCGCAAGGCGATGACGGAAATATCCGGTGCCGTCATCGGCATCACGCTTGTTCTGACGGCCGTTTTCCTGCCAATGGGCATGGCCTCCGGTTCGGTTGGCGCGATCTATCGGCAGTTCACCGTCTCGATGGCCGTTTCAATTCTATTCTCAGCCTTCCTGGCGCTCAGTCTGACGCCCGCGCTCTGTGCGACCCTTCTGAAACCGGTCAGCCACGATCATGATCAGAAAAAGGGCTTTTTCGGCTGGTTTAACCGTGCCTTTGAACGCCTGACCGAGCGCTACGCCGGCTGGGTTGCAATCCTCCTGCGCAAGACGGGGCGGACCATGGTGGTCTACCTCGCGATCATCGCTGCGGTCGGCTACGGTTACGCCAAGGTGTCGACGGCCTTTGTACCGGATGAAGACCAGGGCTCGTTCATGACATCCTACACATTACCGGCGGATTCCACGGCGGAGCGGACCCGCGCTGTCGTCGATCTGTTCGAAGACCACGTGAAGACCCGGCCGGACATCGCCAATAATTTGACCATCACGGGTTTCGGCTTTTCTGGCTCGGGACCGAACACTGCCATGTCTTTCACCACACTGAAGGAATGGGGTGCGCGAGAGACAAGCGTGGATGAAGAAGTGAACGCCGCGACCGTCGCGATGGCCAAGGCAAAGGAGGGACAGATTTTCAGCCTCAAGCCACCGGCAATCGATGAACTTGGGACGACATCGGGCTTTGCATTGCGGTTGCAGGACCGTTCCAACCACGGTGCAGAAGCGCTTGCCAAAGCTGCTGTCCAACTCACCCAGCTTGCGGGTGAGAGCAAGCTTGTGCGCGATGTTCGCGTTGATGGGCTTCCGCGTGGCCCGAGCGTCACGTTGAACATCGATCGGCAGAAAGCGAGCGTACTCGGCGTATCCTACTCGACCATTGCCGATACGCTAGGTGGTGCCGTCGGCTCGACCTATGTGAACGATTTTCCGCATGATGGACGCCTTCAGCAGGTGATAGTCCAGGCAAAGGCTTCAAGCCGCATGCAGGTGGATGACGTGCTCAATCTTCATGTCCGCAACGATGCCGGCAAAATGGTCCGCCTTTCGGAAATCGTCACACCGGAATGGTCGACAATGCCGCTGCAGTTCACCCGCTATAATGGCTACCCTTCCACCAGCATCTCCGGCTCCGCCGCATCGGGCGTCTCCAGCGGTAAGGCGATGGAGGAAATGGAACGGCTCGCGGCAAAGCTGCCCAAGGGTTTCGCCGTCGAATGGACCGGTCAGTCGCTGCAGGAGCGTCAGTCGGGCGCGCAGGCGCCGATATTGATGGCCTTTTCGTTCCTCATCGTTTTCCTGGTCCTCGCCGCGCTTTACGAAAGCTGGACGGTCCCGCTGTCCGTCATGATGGTCGTGCCTCTCGGCATTCTCGGTGCAGTCATCGCCGTCCATCTGCGAGGGTTGGAAAACGACGTGTTCTTCAAAGTCGGTCTCATCACGCTCATCGGCCTGTCTGCAAAAAATGCGGTGCTAATCGTGGAGTTTGCGCGAAAGAGACAGCAAGATGGACAATCGCTGATCGACGCCGTCATCGAGGCATCCCGGCTTCGACTCCGGCCCATCGTCATGACCTCGCTCGCGTTCACGCTCGGCATCGTGCCGCTCGTCATCGCGAAAGGCGCAAGTTCCGAAACACAAAATGCCATTGGAACTGGTCTTTTCGGCGGTATGATTTCCGCAACTGTCCTCGCCGTGATGTTCGTCCCTGTTTTCTACGTGCTGGTGGCGTCGTTGAAGCGCCGCTGAAAAGAGTTTGCGTGAGAAGTCCTAGACACTCTCTGCGTACAATCGGATATTGCGCCTTAAGCATTGGCGCTGTTCTGGCCTCCTGCTTACGCAGCCGACACGCTCGCCGTCCTTCGCTCCCATCGTCCCCTTCGCCGATAAGAAGCGAACCGGACAGGTTGATCGCGGTCGAAGCGATTGTCAGATCAAATATTCCAATGTGCGCGCTAAGCCATCTCGGTCAGCAGCTAGTGACGGAACAGAAGCGGCGCGGGCTCCACGAGCGATACAAGTAATAAAATACCTGTAAACCATTGATTTGGTATAATAAAAGCGGAGGGTCGCGTTCGTGTCCTTATCAGCGCGTTTGCATTCCCTCTCATTTGTAGAATGCTGTGTTGTGATCAGAGGATACACGAATTTGCTTTCGCTTCCCTCTTGATCAGGTCCCCCGGCGCGTTTCAGCTGAATCAGTTCTGGTGATCAATCAGCGAGAGGCGGCGCCTGCGGAAGCTCTTGCTTGCGTCATGCCACCTACTTTTGATCTCTCGTTCCAATCAGTAGCCACGTTGATTTCAAATGGTCACATACTGACTTTCAATTAGTCATCACCATAGTTTCAAACGGTCATCGATGAAGTTCAACGCGCCACCGAGCTGTTGTTGGCAATCAAGGAAAGTGTAAATACCGACCAGCGTCCGGGACGTTTCCTTCTGACTGGTTCAGCTAATCTCATGACGCTGCCAAGGGTGGCAGACTCGCTCGCAGGCGGAATGGAGGTCGTTCGACTGCTTCCGCTTGCGCAGAGCGAAATCAGAGCCGCCGGAAGCAGCTTCTTGCGCGACGCCTTTCAAAATCAAGCTAAGGATGGAGAACCCATCGTCGGCGACGATTTGATGGCTGCCGTCCTTGCCGGTGGATATCCCGAGGTATTGGGCCGCAAAACGTTGAGCCGCAGACAGGACTGGTATGCAGATCACATCCAAGCGATCGTTCAATGCGACGTTCGCGATGTAGCGCAAATCGAGCAGATTGCGAAAATGCCGCGCTTGCTGCACATATTGGCAGAGCATTCGTGACAAGCAACAGAATGGAGTCGATATCGTCATCGAAGACAGACGAGGGCAGATTGTCGGTATCGAGATAAAAGCGGCAGCATCCGTCAAGAATTCCGATTTTTCTGGATTGCGAATTTTGGCCGACGCTTGCGGCGAGCGCTTTGTATCAGGCATGGTCCTTTACGATCACCACAAGGTGGTTCCATTTGGAGAACGCCTATCCGCTGTACCAATCTCGGCATTGTGGCGATAGCGCTCGATCATTCGCTCTGGCTCTAGACACGCGAGCATCCGTGAAAATTCAACGGCTACGAAATTGGGCCTCAGGTTCAACTCCCTTCAAGGCGAAGAGAGCCATTTTATTGAGCAGATGAATAGTAGGTCTTGCTTCCAGAGTAGTTGGAGCCGCGAAAATCAAGCTGCGCAGGCTAAGAACTGCTGGAGCGGCACCAAATTATCGAGCGAAGTGAATATGCGGTCGCAAGTGATAAGGTGACGGTTCGACGACGGCTTCAACAGAAAATACGTCTCGCAACAACTCGCTCGTTAGAACGTCTTCAGGTGTACCGGATGCCACGATCTTGCCGGACTGAAGTACAAGCAACCGGTCGCAGAACATAGCGGCATGATTGAGGTCATGAAGCGCAATGATACTTGTGACTGGCAGCTCGGAGACAAGACGCAGAAGGCTGATCTGATGGTGCACATCGAGATGGTTTGTTGGCTCGTCCAGAATGAGTTCCCTTGGAGATTGCGCAAGCGCCCGCGCGAGCTGGGCCCGCTGCTTTTCCCCGCCCGAGAGGATCTGCCAGGGATCATTGCGCTTTGCCGTCATCTGCGTCCGTTCAAGCGCGGCCGTGACCGTGGCGTCGTCTTCAGTGGTCCAGCCCGAGAACATCGAGCGATGGGGGAAGCGGCCGAGTTTGACGACGTCAATAACCTTCAGATTGGCATTTGTCGTTGCATGTTGCTCGATAAATGCCACCCTCCGGGCAATTGTCCGGCGGCGGATTTTCGAGATGTTGATATTGTCGAGGGTTATCGTACCCGAGTGAGGTTGCTTGAGACCACTCAGCAAGCGAAGAAGCGACGTTTTTCCAGAGCCGTTGGGTCCCAGAAGACCCAACATCTTGCCGGGTTCGGCAGCGAAGGAAATGCCATCTAGGATCGTCTTGGAGCCAATCTTCCAGACCACATTGTCGGCGATAAAACTCATGGTGCGCGCTGAAGCCTGTATAAAATGACAGAGAAAAACGGGACCCCGACGAGTGCGGTCACAACGCCAATCGGCAGCACCTGCTGAGGGATCAGACTGCGTGACGCAATATCAGCAAGAACCATGAAGATAGCACCCGAGACTGCACAAGCTGGCAGTAACCTAGCATGCAGAGGACCCACCACGAAGCGGGCAGCATGAGGAATAACCAGTCCGACAAATCCAATCGTCCCGACCATGCTTACGATGGTCGCCGTCATGATTGCTGTCAGCGCAAAAAGAATGATCCGCATACGGCCGACATTGACGCCCATCGAGGCTGCCGCTTCATCGCCGAATGCAAAAGTATCCAAAACCCGAGAATAAAACAGGCACACAACCAATCCAATACTGACCACAATCGAAACTAGTTGGAATTCGGGCCAACGCACGCTACCGAAGCTACCCAGTAGCCAGAACATGACGTCTCTGGCCTGTTGCGCATTGCCCGACGTGGTCACGACATAAGAAGTCGCGGCATTAAATAATTGCGAGGCTGCAACGCCCGCAAGGATCGTTCTGTCAGCACCCCCACGTGCGCCGTTGGAGAGCAGCGCAACCAGAAAGAACGCTCCGAAGGCCCCTATGAAGGCGCCTGCGGAAAGAGAGATTGCGCCAGCTCCTATCCCCAGGATGACAACCGCCACAGCGCCAGTCGAGGCCCCGGCGGAAATGCCCAGAACATAGGGCTCTGCCAACGGATTGCGAAGGATTGATTGCATGATCGCGCCGCAAAGTGCCAAGCCTGCACCGCAGAATACAGCAACGAGCGAACGGCTCAAGCGATACTCCCAGATGATGGCCTCATGTATGCGATTGATCTCTACTGAGGTCCAGCCGAGCTTGTTGCTTATTGTCAAATATGTCGTGGCCAATGGGATCGGCATGTCACCGACCCCAACGCTGATACCAACGACAAGAGCGATGGCGGCGAGGCAAACAAGAAAATAAATCGCTTGTCCAACCACCGCATTGCTTACTTTACCTGAATAGACGGCTTTGCTCACTTGAGACCAAGTGCCTTCAACTGCTGTGCCACTTGTTCCGCACCATAGACGGTTTGAACGCTGGGGTTCATAGCCTGGGCGGGCATGATGACCAGAGCCTTGTTCTTGACCGCCGTCATCTGGCTAGTCGCGGGGTCGCTATTGAGGAATTTTATCTTTTCTTGGGCTTTGTCGAGTTCCCAGCGATTACGATCGACCTGCGTAACAACAATGACGTCCGGGTTTGAGGCAATGAGGCTTTCCCAGCCGATAGCGGGAGATTCAGCCTCATTTGTAACGGCGTTCGTTCCGCCGAGAAGGTCGGCGATAAAGCCGGAAGCGCTGTTCTTGCCACCGACATAAGCATCAGCAGAAGGTGATGGGCTGGAGAACCAGAATACGTAGGACAGCTTCTTCCTGTCTTTTGGCGCATCTGCCCGCAGCGTTGCTTCGCGATTTTTCAGATCAGCAATAACTTCCTGTCCCTTATCCGCGACGTCGAAGATTTGCGAGAGATCTTCGATCTCTTTAAACAGAGTATCCATGTTCCAGAGTTGCGAGCGATCGCCGTAACCGAATTTGTCATGCTTCGTGCCATCAGCTACGCAGGTGCTCGGTGAAATATAAGTGGGAACTCCCACTTTCTCGAAATCGTCTCGCTTTGCAACCTTGCTCGACGGCCCCAACAGGCTTGGCAGTGCGGCGGCAACGAAATCAGGGTTTTGTGCGAGGATCGACTCGAATGTCGGGAATTCGACCGTCAGAACTTTCACCTTGGCATTGGCCTCGGCGACCTGTGGAAGAACCTTGTTCGGCCAAAACGCGGTCCCGGCCATTTTGTCTTGAAGGCCAAGCAACAGCAAGATTTCTGCGCTATTCTGGCCAAGGGCAACAGCACGCTCAGGTGCCTTGGTAAAGGTCACGCTCACACCGCAATTTTCCACGGTCAGAGGGTACTTTGTAGCGGCTGCCTGTGCTGTCAATGGCGCAAGCCCAAGCAGACCAACGATCGTCCCGGAGATCAAAAGTTTCATCATGTTCTATACCCTCTTGTGGCCTTGCGGCTGCCAACACTTTCTTGGCGTCTAAATCATCAAAGCGGCAGCAAAACAAGAGGGTAATTGTCAAGTTAGATCGAGCTAAAGTTCCTATTCTTCTATCTCCCCGCGATGCTTGAAGTGGATGGCAGAAGATAAGTCCTAAATGCTCAACGACGGCCGCCCGCCCAAATTGCCCACGCCTTTCCGCCGAGAATATGTCGTTCCATGTGACGGCGAATGGTTTGATGGCTCAAGCTCAATCAAACCTGAATTGCAACAACGGATCGCCTCTTCTGATCCCATCAAGAGGTCGTCGGCAAAGGCGGTGCGGCTCTGCTTATACCCAGCTTTATCAAGGAAAATCTGATACACCACACTAGGCATTCTCCGCGAGAAAGATCTGGATGTCCGTTGAGATAGAGACCGCTTCTCCAGGCATTCTACCGAGGAGCTTTGCGATGGTCTCAACTGCCAGGCGTGCTTCCAAAAGGGGTCTCTGGTCGATAACCGCGTTGATCTTTCTGGATTTTAGCAGCATCCGTCGATTGGGCGTGAGTTCGTGGGTGATGACCACCGTATTGTCGATTCGGCCAAGGCGTTGCAGAGCACTGACAATCGGCAAAGCACCCGCGGACAGATGATATATGCCTCGTAATCCCGGGTCATCCCGAAATGCAATCTCTACGACACGGCCTGCTTCCTCCTGATTTTCTCCGGTCTCCAGAACCACGGCCAGACTGCATTCAGGATAACGCTCGGTCATGATGTCGCGAAACCCGGCTTCCCGTTCGCGATGGCCAGTGATATCGCGTGAGCCGGCAACCACGACGACGCGGCCGCCTTGCCGTCCGAGGAAAAGGCCCATCAGGTCGCCAGCCACCCGACCGGCCTGCCTGTCGTTCGGCCCCACATAGGCGGCACGCCCGCAATCTGCGAGGTCGGTCGCCAGAGTAACCACCGGGACATTGCGCGAAAGGAATGCTACGGCTTCTCGAACCCTGATATCGTCAGGGCTGGTGATGACGAGGCCATCATAGGAGCGACAATCGCGGACGGCTGCGGCGATCGCCGCCGGCTTTCGTGGATCGATGTGATGGACGAAGAATTGCACGTTCAGTGTTGCGTACATTCGCGATGCAAGATCGATACCCTCGCGCAAAGACGCGTGAAACGGGTTGACTGGCGGTTGGATAAGGACCGCGACACGTAGCGCGCGTGAAGGGGTACGATCTAGGGCCCGGTCAATACCGAGCGCCCGTGCAGTGGCCAAAATGCGGTCTTCTTTGTCGGTACGCACGCCGCCACGGTTGTTGAGAACCCGATCCACCGTCGCGGTCGAGACTCCGGCTGCCTTTGCAACATCCGAAATGCTTATCTTGCGTGCAGTCATTTACCTCTCCGCCCGGTTTTCTGATTGAATCCCATCAAATTCCAACTTTGTAAATCGGAGATCTCCAGCTAAATCTCTGCGTCAGGGAGGGTCGCCCACCAAGTGAGCGACACCAGGGAAGGACCAGAATATTATGGGTATAACAGTCACCACAGCACCGTGCTGCTGGGGCGTCGATGACGTGCGCAATCCAAACCTACCGCCGTGGGAAATGGTATTCGATGAAGTCAAGGCGGCCGGATATGGGGGAGTGGAGCTTGGCCCCTATGGTTATGTTCCGCTGGACATCGACATGGTTTCTCAGGCTCTGACAAGTCGAGGGCTCTATATCGTCGCCGGAACGATCTTCAATGATCTTGTCGCTGAGGAAAACCGCGATAGCCTGCTGCGCCAGACGGACGAGATTTGCGCTCTGATCACCCGTCTGCCGACGCCGCCGAAGGCGTCGGGCCAGCGATTTCCCGCACCTTATCTGACGGTGATGGATTGGGGACACGACGAACGCGATTATGCGGCGGGTCATTCCGACAGGGCACCCCGCCTCGATGACGCGGCATGGAACGGCATGATGGATAATATCAGGGCGATATCCGCTCTTGCCCGCGAGAAATATGGCGTTCGCGCCACCATTCATCCGCATGCCGGCGGTTACATCGAATTCGAGGACGAGATTGCCCGTCTCGCCATTGACATACCAAAGGAGGTCGCCGGTTTCTGCCTCGACACTGGCCATACCTGGTATGCCGGCATGGACCCTGTCCAAACCCTGCGCAAATACGCCGACCGTCTCGACTACATCCACTTCAAGGACATCGACAGGGCCGTCTTCGGACGCGTGATGGGCGAGCACATTCGCTTCTTTGAAGCCTGCGCGCAGGGGGTCATGTGTCCCATTGGCAAGGGTTGTATCGATTATCCCGCCATTCGCGCCCTTCTTGATGAGCTTGGTTATGAAGGCTTTATCACCGTTGAGCAGGAGCGTGATCCGCGCAACGCGGGCGGTAGCCTCGCCGACGTAAAACTCAGCCGTGACTATCTCAAGTCGGCTGGCTTCTAACAATCCGGGATAGAAACCTCATGATTTACGGAACGCGTCAGACAAAACGACCTCTTCGCTGGGCTATGGTGGGTGGTGGTCGCGGCAGTCAGATCGGTTATATTCACCGCAGCGCCGCCCTGCGTGATCGCTACTTCGATCTGGTCGCTGGCGCCTTCGACCTCGATGCCGAGCGCGGCCGCGCCTTCGGTGTTGAACTGGGGCTCGAGCCTTCGCGATGCTACGCCGACTGGCGTGCGCTTTTCGCAGAGGAGGCAAAGCGTCCGGATGGGATCGAGGCAGTATCGATCGCAACGCCCAACAATACCCACTACGAGATCACCAAGGCTGCACTGGAAAGCGGGCTGCACGTTGTGTGTGAAAAGCCGCTGTGCTTCACGGTGGCCGAGGCCGAGGATCTTCAGCGTATCGCCGCAGAGCGCGGCCGTATTGTTGGCGTGACCTACGGCTATAGCGGCCACCAAGTCATCGAGCATGCCCGCGAGCTCGTTGCTGCCGGCGAGCTCGGGGAAATTCGTCTGGTCAACCTGCAATTCGCCCACGGGTTTCACAACGAGGCTGTCGAGCTTCAAAACCCGGCGACCCGCTGGCGCGTCGATCCGAAATTCGCAGGTCCAAGTTATGTGCTCGGCGATATCGGTACACATCCGCTCTATATTTCCGAGGTCATCCTGCCCGACCTCCGTATCAAACGGCTTCTGTGCACCCGGCAGAGCTTCGTCAAGACGCGTGCACCGCTCGAAGACAACGCCATGACCCTGATGGAATATGACAATGGCGCGTTTGGCACCGTCTGGTCGAGCGCCATCAATGCGGGTTCCATGCATGGACAAAAGGTGCGCGTCGTCGGATCAAAGGCTTCGATCGAATGGTGGGACGAGCAGCCAAACCAGCTACGATTTGAGGTTCAGGGCGAGCCGGTACGCATTCTTGAGCGTGGCATGGGCTACCTGCACGCAAAGGCACTTGCCGACGATCGTATCGGTGCAGGCCATCCCGAGGGTCTCTTCGAGGCCTGGGCTAACCTCTACGACCGCTTTGCTATCGCTATGGAGGCGCGCAACGAAAACGATGGCGAACGCCTTGGGAGCCTTCGGTTTCCGGGGATTGCTGCAGGGGTTGAGGGCGTTCGCTGGGTTGAGAACTGCGTTCGTTCTGCCGATCTCGGCGGGGTCTGGGTCGACTATCGGTAGCGCGATGGAGGGAGCAGCACCACTGGCGCAGCCCCATAAATGATTGCCACCCACGCGACGTGGTCCAGCAAGCGATGCTTGTCCGCATCGACGCTCCCGTGAAGGGGCGAATTTATATTATCAGGAGGTTTTGATGAAACACGCACTCGATCCGCACATGATCCGTCATTTATCTCTGGAGGAAATTTGCCGAAAGACCGCCGAGCTGGGATACGATTATGTTGAGCTCTCACCCCGTCCGGACTTTCTCTCCTGGTGGACGCGTCCGAAGGTTTATCCCGAGAGGGTAAAGAGCTTCAAGAAGGCCCTCAAGGACCATGGGGTGGGCCTGGCAACGCTGCAGCCAATGTACCGCTGGGCCAGCCCATACCAAGACGAGTGGGAAACGGCGATAGAGAACTGGAAGCGTGCCATCGAAATTGCGGCAGAGATGGAATGCCCGATGTTGGTCTCGGAGTTTGGGCGAGGGGGATCCCCGGATCGAAGCCTGAATGACCGCAGTGGGTTGCATCGTCCGGAGACGTGTGAGGGGCAGTTTTTCCGTGCGATGGATATCCTCGTGCCAATTCTGGAGCGCGAAGGGCTGATCCTCTCGCTCGAAGCGCATCCAGAGGACTGGATTGAGGAAATCGCCCCTGCCATCGATATCATCAAGACGATCAATTCAAAGGCTGTAAAGGCATCGTTCATCGCGCCCCATACCTTCTTCTACGGTCCCGACATGGTTGCTAACCTGCGAGCGACCGAGGGGCTTCTAGCACATGTGCGCCTCGCAGACACCTATGACCATAACAAGTCTTCGCAACTGCGCTACATTGTAAATCCGCCTGGAGCGAAGGTGCGCGTCCATCAACACACCGACTTCGGCCAAGGTGAGATCAACTGGGAAGTATTCTTCTCAACTCTTGCCGACATGAAATTCGACGGTGTCCTTTCAAATTGCGTTTTCGCTTGGGAGGACCGAGCCGAAGACAGTGCCCGTTTCATGCTTCGTGAGACACAGATGTATGTGAACAAATACTGGCCAAAGTAACTCCTCCTCAATCGCGGAGTGGTCGAAAAGGCCCTGCGATATGACCAGGCTTTTGTGGCTCGACCAGATCAACTGGCCTTTCGATGCTATCCCACAGTCGCGGGATAGTTCACTGGGCCACCTCTGGTACGAGCGCCTTCAACGCGGAGAAGGCCTTCTCGGTTCGACAGAGGTCCGGGCTGACTGTGAATGGCGCATGATTGCGCCACGCTTGCCCAACGAGCCGCGAGGCCGAGAAGCGGCAGCTATTGACGGGGCATGGGGTCAGTACGTTTCAAGAGCTTTAATTGGACGCATTCATTGCGGCTCGCAAGGTATCGTTGATGCGCTCTTGCCAGCCCGGACCGTCGGCTTGAAAATGCGCGAGCACATCACTGTCGATTTTCAATGATACAAGCTCTTTGGTGTTAGGAATTGCAGGCCGTTCAACGGCTGGCGCTGCGACCTTCTTTGCCGGTTTGAATAGCGCCTCTGCTGCGTCTTTCGGATTGGACGGTCGTCGGGGTGTTGCCATGGTCATATATCCTCTTGTGTCGTGCGCTCGAACAGCGCAGCCTGTCAGTTTCTGTTTGCAGGCTGTATGTGAAACACAGCGGTGGTCGCAACCCACGTGTAGTGGTTAGCCGGAAGAACGTAATTGCTGCCGATAAACCGGTCAGCCTCTCCCGCGCAATCTGGAAGAGATTGTGCACCGTTATCCACACTTGCATTCGGAGGCCGCAGGTTCTTGTCAAGGTGTTAGCGCCCCTTGGCGAGATACACACCCTTCGTGTTGACCTATTCTCATGCCCTTTCCGCTGGCGGAGCGTTTCACTCCCCTGCCGCCACCCCCTCGCGTCGTGGATCCGCGCTGCCGATCAAACCTTCGGCGGTTATCTCGATGGCATGCAAACCGGAATTCATCTCGCCCGGTTTCACCTCGTAACCCAGCGTCTTCAGTGGCCCTGCCAGACCTTCCGCGCTTGTACCGGCCTCGATGTCGTAGGTGCCGAAGCGGTTGATGAGATGCGGCTGGGAGACGATCGCCTCTACAGGCATGCCCCAATCGATATAGGCGATTAGTGCCTGCGCTACATAGCCGATGATCTGGCTGCCGCCCGGCGAACCGATGGCGAGCAGCGGTTTGCCACCCTTCATCACGATCGTCGGGGCCATGGAGGAGCGCGGTCGTTTGCCTGGCTCAACGCGGTTGGCGATCGGCAGACCGCCATCATGGGTCTTGAAGGAAAAGTCCGTCAACTCATTATTGAGCAGGAAGCCGTTCGTCATCAGACGCGAGCCGAAGCCGCTTTCGATCGTTGTCGTCATCGAGACCACGTTGCCGTCCTTGTCGACGATGACAAAATGGCTTGTGGAGGGCAACTCGATCGCCGCATCCCGGCCGAAAAGCAGCGCGTGGTCCCATTCCGGCTCGCCGGCCTTGACGGCATCGTTGGTCAACGCCTTATCGCCGTCGAGCAGCTTTGCCCTCCCGCCCAAATAGGTCTTGTCCAAGAGGCCCTTGATCGGCAGCGGCAGGAAATCGGTGTCAGCGACGTAACGCTCGCGGTCGGCGAAGGCGAGACGCTGGGCGTCGCCGATAATGCGCCAACTGTCGACATTTTTTGGCCCAAGCGCCTTGAGATCAAAATTCTCCACCAGACCAAGCATCTGGCCGATGGCGATTCCGCCCGACGACGGCGGCCCCATGCCGCAAACGTCAAGAGCACGATAGGCAAAGCAGACCGGCTCGCGCTCGACGACCCGATAGTTGGAAAGATCGGCCAGCGACAGCACGCCGGGATTGTCGGCCGCCTCGCGCACAGTCTTGACAATCGCCTCGGCAATTCGCCCTTTGTAAAAGGCATCGGCGCCGCCTTTGGCGAGCGCCGCAAGCGTCTCGGCATAGGCCGGGTTCTTCAAAGGAACGCCGGCCCGCAGGGCGGCCCCGGAGGTGTCAAAGAAATAGGACCGGGGTTCTGTATATTTCTTCAACCGGTCTCCCTCGGACGCGATCAGGGAGGCAAGACGCGGTGACACCTTAAAGCCCTCTGTAGCCAGCGTTTCCGCCGGCTTCAGCAGGCTTGCCCATTCGGCCTTTCCATAGCGTTTGTGGGCTTCCTCCAGAAGTCGCACCGTTCCCGGCGTGCCAACAGAGCGGCCGCCGACCACTCCGTCCATGAATTTTAGCGGTTGACCCTTGTCATCCAGGAAGAGCTTCGGTGTGGCTTCAATCGGCGCCGTCTCGCGGCCGTCAAACGTGGTCAACTTGCCGCTTTTTGCATCGTAATAGACGAGGAAGGCCCCCCCACCGAGACCGGAACTCTGCGGTTCAACGAGGCCGAGCATGGCCTGCACCGCCACCATTGCATCGATGGCGTTACCGCCCCTGGCAATCACATCACGCCCTGCCTCAGTCGCCAGCGGATTGGCCGCCGCTACCATGAAGCTCTTTGCCTCGATGCGTTTGGCAGTCGCAATATCGGTCGCTTTTTCGGGCGCCACCGTATCCGACGCCTGCTGCGCGGAGGCGACTGCGGTGGAAAGCATCAAGGCGAAAAATGCCTCACCGAGAAATCTCATTTTCATCAGTCCAATCCTCCAGCGTCGTACAACTCGTTAATGTAGCGGGGCATTCAACTGAGCCAGCAGGCAGGCCGAACCTGTTTTGACCACGGCACGGACCATTTTCAGAACTCTCCCTTGACTGCTGCAAAGCTTCGGTCTTCACCGGTATTTCAGCCCCGTCCGTTGGCTCGCTCCGCTGTTAAGCCTCTGTCTGGCGCGCCGCTCTTTTTCGGCACTATGTTGGCTGTGTCGCCGCATGTCCATCATGTCGAAGGGTCGACCTATCATTCGAAGAATTGGCGGCTTAGACAAGACGGATGTCGCGTACATGGCGCTTTGGCTGATGTTCCCTGTGGTGGTGGCTTTAGCAGCTTATATTTTCGAGAGGTTTATTGAGTGGCCCCTCGCCAGACGCTCCAAGCCGATGAAAGAAAAAGCTCAAAAAATATCTCTTGCGCTCCGATAACTGACTAAGGGGAATGCTTGAAGAGTGATAGCCTGTGGCAACACTCAGGTCGCAATCAGTCCCTTCGGCAGCAAGTCTTCTGTGATGATTACCCCTGCACGATGAACCGATCGATGGTCGCAGGGTTGGGAGCCTGTTGCGACGCGATCACGCGAAGATTGCGTCAGACCTTCGGGCAGCATCATCCGAACCAGCAAACCACTTACCACGAACACAGACATGTTGACGCTGGCTGTATCGACAGCCGGTATGGGAAATCGGAATCGCACCGCTGCCTGAAGTAGGCGGACGCGCCTATAGGTTGCAACCTGGGCGACCGGGTGAGAGCCCGCATAATAACCAGATGCCATTTAAAAGGCACAGCTGATACGAAACGATTGAAATTTAGCTCTGTAGTTTTTCGTGGACGAGTTTTTGCGATTTCAACGCTGGCAGATGCCTATGTTTTAGGCGATTTCGAAAAATTTATTAATGCAATCTTAACGATGTTGCGTCGCAAAAAAACTTGGTGAACTATTTTAATACTGCGGGAGGAAAGGCTGTTCAACAAAACAGGAGTTGATATCATGCTGTTCCGCAATAGAGACAAAGAAGTGCGCCAAAGTGCGTCGGTGAAGCTGGCCTCCTATACTGTCCTTGGCGTTGTCGCCACGGTGTTTTCATCTTCTGTGTTTCCGCCGGTCTTCACATCCCAGACGAACCGCGCCCTCATCAATGCACCAGTCATTCCGCTGACGACACCGATCAGCGGTGTGGTAAAGATATCCGACAAGAACGGTAAGGCTGCTATTGAAAACGACAAGGTCGACAATACCACGCTCATCGGCCTGAAGGTGCAATTGGCAGCACTCGATAATGAACTTCGCCAGAAGAACGGAATTATTGGCGACTATGCCAGCCGCATCGACGATTTGAACAAGGATCTTGCCAGTCAGCAGGCGGCGTTACTGCAAAGAACCGAATCTGACCTACAGGCAGCCAATGCAGCCTTGCAGATGGTGACCTATTCGACCCGAATTGCAAAAGCGGAAGCCACGCGAAAACAGAAGCTGATGGCGAAGGGGATGTATTCTGGAATCGGAGAGGATATAGCGGACACAATACAACTTGAAGATACAAAGCTGCAAGCTGCCAAAGTCGCCGTTGACAAACTCACCAAGGAAATGAACTTCGCGCGCCAAGGCATCTATATCGGCTCCGATTTGCAATCGCTGCAAAATCTTCAGCAGGAAATTCGCACACGGTCCGCAGATCTGCTGCAGATCCGGATGCAGATGACCACCATGCAGACGCGCAAAAGCGAGCTCGAAACGCTGGCATCTGCGGAGAGCGCACGTATTGAAAGACTGACCCGCGCCGATCTTTCCATTCCACCGGGCACAACGCTCTACAAGCCCGTGGCTGCGACCGGCCGTGAAGTGGTTGCAGGCGACACGCTGGCGGAGGCGCTTGACTGCCGCAACGCTTTCGTCGTGGCGATTTTTTCAGAGCGTCAGGCACAGGCGCTTTCCGTCGGCTCTCGGGTGAAGGTGAGTTCCGATGCCTGGGCGGAAGAATCCGATGGGGTGGTGGAGCGCCTGGTGCCACGTACTACCGAACGTGTCGACCTCGATTATGCCGTGCCCTTTCCACCAACAGAGCGGCGAGAGCTCTACGCCTATATTCGCATGGACAGCAGGGCACAGGAAAAATTGACCGAGAACGGCGCCTGTTCGGTCGGCACGTGGGTGAGTGTGAGCCTGCGGCGCGAGTGGCTCGGCAAAACCCGGAATTATGTGCATGAAGCATCAGCCAGCCTGTTCCAGTTTGCAAAGACCTCCGTCAGCGAATTGTCGGATGTCAGGCAGGCCGCATGGGCACTGATCGAAACGTCGCGTGATACGCTATCCGCACACACTGGTATCGAGTGGCCCCAACAGCGGCCGGACGTGCCTGGCCGGGCACATCAGCCCGATATCATCACCCAGCACCCTTTCGGCAATACGGATGCCACCGGAAAGGCACCGCGCACCCAATCCTGACACCCGCATGGATTGGACGGGCCCCTGCGGGAGTGCGATGCAAACCCGCAGGGCGACCCACCACCTGTTTAAGACACTCGAAGCAACCTCATTCACGCGCGGCGTGCCGCGCGCCTGACCAACCATGAGGATAAGTCGATGTATTTCAGCCCTGATGGCGATGTCCAGTCGGTACTCTACGTCAATCTTGTCATCGCCCTTTGCGCGATCCTGTTTACCATACTGGCCGACCCGCGCAGGGTCCTGGACCGGTTGGCCTTCAGTGCGATTATGCTGCTGTCTCTTGGCCTTTACATATTTTGGCGCGCCACCGATACGCTGCCGCCCTTCGAGCTTTCTCTGGAGACTGCATGGAACTACATTTATTTCACCTTCGAGCTGATCTCCGTTCTTTACGCCATCGGCTCGATCCTGATCCTGACGAGGCGGACGGACTGGACTTTCCTGGCTGATAGAGGGGAAGCCGCGATTGCAACTAATTCCGATGCGCCACTCGTCGACGTCTTTATCTGCACCTACAACGAACCTTTAAACGTCCTTGAGAAGTCGGTTATCGCGGCCCAGGCCATGCAATATCCGCAGCTGCGTGTTTTTGTCTGCGACGACACGCGCAGGCCGGAAGTGCGGCAGTATTGCGAGACGGTCGGCGTCAATTATGTGACGCGCCCAGACAATAGACATGCCAAGGCGGGAAATCTGAACAATGCACTTGAACACACCAATGCGCTGCCACAGGTTTCCGATTTCATCATGGTTCTGGATGCGGACTTCGCGCCACAGGCCAACTTCCTTCGTCGCGTAACCGGTCTTTTCGCCGATCCCAAGGTGGCAGTTGTGCAGACACCGCAATTTTACTTCAATTGCGACCCCATCCAGCACAACCTCGGCATCCGCAATTCCTTCGTCGATGATCAACGTGTATTCTTTGATGTATTCCAGCCGGCCAAGGACGCGGTCGGTTGCGCTTTCTGCGTCGGGACGAGTTTTGTCGTGCGGCGGGCGGCGGTCAACGAGCTCGGCGGGTTTCCGCATGATGCACTTTCCGAAGATATGCTGCTGACCTACCGCCTGATGGAGCGAGGTTACGTCACACGCTGGCTCAACGAAAAACTCAGTGTCGGTCTATCGGCTGAGGGCCTGCCAGAATATATCACGCAACGCACGCGGTGGTGCCTGGGCACCATTCAGATCGGCCTTCTGCGGACGGGACCATTGTGGCGCGGCAAGTTCACGCTGACACAAAGGCTGCATTATCTGCACGGGCTGTTTTGCTGGCTGTCGAAGCCTTTCATCCTCTGCCTGTTGCTGGCACCATCGATCTACTGGCTCACAGGCGTTTCCGCCCTCCAGGCCGACGAGCTGATGTTCATGAAATTTGGACTGTCGTCACTGGCTTTGTTTTGGGCCTACTCCACCTGGATATCGGGAAAACGCACCCTACCGCTGTTCACCGAAGTGACGCATGCGCTGACCGCTGTTCCCATCACCATCACGTTGTTTCAGGCTATGCGCAAACCCTTCGGACGTCCCTTTAAAGTCACGGAGAAAGGTGGTGACCGGTCACAGGTGCGCATTCACGGCCCCACAGCGCTATTTTTCGCAATCGTCACCGTCACCTCCGCGGTTTCAGTTCTGCTCGCCGTTTACGCATGGGACGCCCCTGTAGAATTTTCGGCGCGAGATTGTCTCAACCTCATCTGGTCGGCGGTCGCCATGGTGATTGCCTTCACCAGCCTCATCTGCTGCATTGAATTACCACGTGTAGACAAGGAAGAGCCGATCGGCGTGGATCTCGAAGGCCGTTTGCAATGCGCAAGCGAGGTGAAGGCGGTGCGGATCGTGGCGCTTTCGACCGAAACCGCGACCCTGGCGGATTTCAACCGGTCTTACGCCGAGGCAGAGTCCCTGTACGTGCCCGAGGTGGGCTGGCTGCAGATCGATGCAACGAAAGTCTCGCAAACGCCCGGCAAATTCACTCTCACCCCTACTGCCGACCAGCATCGTGCAATCTTGAGGCTGCTTTTCCGCAATGCGCCCGAAAATGTCGCGGAACAGGGCGACCTCCTGAAGTCCATGCAGATGCTACTCGCAAGGGCCTTCAGCTAAAACAATTCGCGCCAAACCCGGGACCGTGCTCGACGTAAACCGCAAGCTAGAGGCGGGGTTATTTGGAAAAGCGCCCACCAAACGGGAAACTCATGTCTGTCAAATCGATCATCGCGACAGTTCTCATGACCTGCTTCACAACAGGAGTGGTCGCTGCTGGCGATGGGCGCACCGGTTCCGGATCAGTTCGCGACCGCCTTGCTGTTAGCTTGTGCGCGGGTCTCGTTGGGAAGATGGACAAATCCACCACCCCCTTCGTATTTCGGAGCTTTGAGCCTGCACCGGGCGGTAAAGCGCTTGATCCCGCTCTTTCAAATGCGGGTTTCACCTATGACAATGCCCTGGCGACGATTGCCCTTTTTTCCTGTGGCAACGATGCCGAAGCAAAAAGGGTTGCCGATGCGCTGCTGCTCGCCGTCAACAACGATCGCTATTACAGCGATGGCCGCCTGCGCAACGCTTACCGTTCCGGCCCCGTTGCGAACGAAAACGATGCTATGCTTTTGCCCGGTTTCTGGAGTGAGGCCAGCAAGACGTGGGTCGAGGATGATTATCAGGTGGGCAGCGCAACGGGCAACCTGGCCTGGGCGGCACTTGCGCTTCTCACTGCCAGTGAACGATTAAGCAATCCGTCCTATGTGCAGGCAGCGACCAAACTCATGCGCTGGATCGATGCGCATACGGCGGGCGTCCGCGATATCGGCTACACAGGTGGCACATTCGGTCATGAGCCTGCACCGGCCAAACTCGAGTGGAAATCGACGGAACATAATCTCGATGTGTATGCCGTTGCGGGTTGGCTCGCCGAAATTGAGGGAGCGCGCGCCTGGCAGGCGATGCGGGACAAAACAGGCAAATTTCTTGATGCGATGTGGAATGAGCAGCAGGGACGGTTTTACGTCGGCAGCCTACCCGGAAGCGACACACCCAACTCGAGCCAGTCCGGAATAGATTCCGAGCTCTGGCCCATTCTCGCCGTGCCGGAGTTTCGGGGCCGCAGTGGGCGTGTTCTGCATTGGGTTGATCGGCATTATGCGGTTGCGGGAGGTTTTGATTTTAACGACGATCAGGATGGTGTGTGGCTGGAAGGTACGGCCCAGGCCGCGCTGGCATTTCAGCAGGTCGGCGATGCCGAGCGGGCCGAGGCGCTGCTTGCCACCATCGCCGCACAAATATCTCCCGATAACCTGATCTACGCGACAGTCGGGGACGAACTGACGACCGGGCTGATGATCGGGCCGACCTCGACATTTGCCGACTTCAAATATTTCAGGTTGCCGCATGTCGGGGCTACTGCCTGGGCAATCCTTGCAGCGAAAGGCTGGAACCCTTTTCTTAGAAAAAGCGGTTGTATTCGTCTTTGTGAGGGATAATCGTTCGTCTCGGCGGCAGCAGACGGATATTGCTCCAGGCCGTTGCGCCGGAGATTGAAAACTGGGACGCATGACGCTGCTGAAAGCGGCGAAAAGCGTAAAACCGCAACGTTGACTGCCGACTGGCAGTTCCAGTGGTTCAAGCCTAACGGTACGATCAACGAAGCCGAATACCGCCCACTGCCAGACCTGTCAGATGCCCGGTGCGGATCGGAACTTCCTGTGCACCTTCAACGACATGCGGCGGTCCGAAGGACCGAGCACAGATTCGGCGATGCTGTCGCGGATACGCGTCCGTGATGTTATCGGCCCGCTATTTAAGGGTGCTTGCCTTCGCTCATTCGCTATTTAATTCAAACGCCGATCCCTTAAATAGCGCTGCGCCGGCACAGTAGGGCATGTCCGAATAGCATCCCAACCTCCAGCGGGGCCGCTTCGTTGAAACGCCTGTGGCAGCCGAAATCATGCGCGCCTCCGGTTTCACCAGGCTGCTCCCGCGCCAGGAACTGTTCGTGGTGTGGTCTGATCCTTTCAACTGCGTGGCGCAAGACGTCTACTATTTCCCGGAAGCTGTCATCACGCATGCTTACCTGCGCTTGTCGGAATCGAACCGACAGTCGACGATTCATCTTTAGTTTGCCACGGCCAGGTCCGCGTATGTGAGAATCGCCTGACAACGCCGAATGCAACCTATTCGGTCGGAACCGGCGATGGAAACGCAGACTTAAGGACATAAAGATATCGTTATATGATGTTGACCGATGACGTGGCTTACAATATGGTAGTCGCGCCTAAGGTTCCCCAGTCGTTGCACGCAACGTGCCGGGGCTAAGAGGGAAGTCGGTGCTCCGTGTCATGCGGAAAAGCCGACGCTGCCCCCGCAACTGTAAGCGGCGAGCTGAAGTCCAATATGTCACTGGTTTACCCCGGGAAGACGGACGGAAGTGATGATCCGTGAGCCAGGAGACCTGCCTTTGGTGAAATAACGTCCACGGGCGGGGTGTCCCAGTGTGCCGTAGCAAAGGCTGCATTGTCGCGGCCTGTCTTGCTATGCGTCCGCAGACCCATGCCCCCAACTTTATAGGGGCACAACATGTCTCAGACCTGCATTTTTACGATCACGAGCGTACCCTTCGATGAGGACTATCGTCCTTCAGAAAATACGCGCATCACCACCAATTTCGCCAATCTGGCCAGGGGCGAAAAGCGGCAGGAAAACCTGCGCAATGTCATGCGCATGATCGACAGCCGCTTCAACGCCCTCGCTCACTGGGATAATCCCAAATCGGACCGATACTCGGTCGAGTTGGAGATCATTTCGGTCGATATGAGCTTCGATGTCGCAGGTGAAAAATTTCCCCTCATCGAGATACTGAAGACGACGATCATCGATCACAAAACCAGTGAACGTATCGACGGCATTGTGGGGAATAACTTCTCCTCCTATGTGCGAGACTACGACTTCAGCATTGTGCTGCCGGAGCATAACAAAAGCGTTCCTGCCTTCAGCATTCCGGCCGACTTCGGCGACCTGCATGGAAACCTGTTCAAGTCTTTTCTGCGGTCGGATGCCTACCGCTCGCACTTTCGCAAGCCGCCGGTCATTTGCATCAGCGCCTCGACCAGCAAGACCTATTACCGGACCGAAAATCATCACCCCGTCATGGGCGTCGAATACCGGCAGAATGGGTTCTCGTCCACCGACCAGTATTTCGGGAAAATGGGATTGCAGGTTCGCTACTTCATGCCTGCAGGCAGCGTTGCGCCGTTGGCCTTCTACTTTGTTGGGGACTTGCTGGGCGACTACTCCAATATTGAGCTAATCGGCGTCATCAGCACGATGGAAACGTTCCAGAGAATTTATCGCCCCGAAATCTACAATGCGAACGCAGCAGCCGGGACATTTTACCAGCCCAACCTGAAGCACCAGGACTATTCGCTGACCCGGGTCATTTACGATCGCGACGAACGAAATCGCTTGGCGGTGGATCAGGGTAAGTTCACCGAAAAACACTTCATCAAGCCATACCGCGCCGTCCTTGAGCAATTGTTTGCTCACCGCCCCGCCTGAGCATCACTTAGAAGAGGTCCCATCGTGAAGAAACTTCTCCCCACATCGACCGCTGGCAGCCTGCCGAAACCCTCCTGGCTTGCGCAGCCCGAAAAACTGTGGTCGCCCTGGAAGCTGGAGGGCGAGGAATTACTGGAAGGCAAGAGAGATGCCCTGCGCCTTTCACTGGACGATCAGCAACAGGCCGGCATCGACATCGTCAGTGATGGCGAGCAAACACGCCAACATTTCGTCACTACTTTCATCGAGCACCTCGACGGGGTCGATTTTGCAAAACGCGAGACGGTCAGAATTCGCGATCGCTACGATGCGAGTGTCCCGACAGTCGTCGGCGCCGTGTCTCGCCAGAAGTCCGTGTTCGTCGAAGACGCCAAGTTTTTGCGCCAGCAGACAAAACAACCCATCAAATGGGCTTTGCCGGGTCCGATGACGATGATCGATACTCTCTTTGACGGCCATTATAAGAGCCGTGAAAAGCTTGCCTGGGAATTTGCCGGGATACTCAACGAGGAAGCAAAGGAATTGGAGGCTGCCGGCGTCGATATCATCCAGTTCGACGAACCTGCCTTCAACGTTTTCTTTGACGATGTGAATGACTGGGGTGTTGCCACTTTGGACAGGGCAATTGAAGGGCTGAAGTGCGAGACCGCCGTCCATATCTGCTACGGTTACGGCATAAAGGCCAATACGGATTGGAAAAAGACACTCGGGTCAGAATGGCGGCAGTATGAGGAAACTCTCCCCAGGCTGCAGAAATCCGGCATCGGTATGATCTCCCTCGAATGCCACAATTCTCATGTCCCAATGGATCTTCTGGAACTTGTTCGAGGTAAGAAAGTGATGGTCGGGGCCATCGATGTGGCAAGCAATACCATCGAAACCCCGGAGGAAGTCGCTGCAACGCTGCGCAAGGCGCTTAAGTTTGTCGACGCAGATAAACTTTGCCCCTGCACCAATTGCGGCATGGCCCCCCTGTCTCGTCGTGTGGCAAGAGACAAGCTGAATTCCTTGAGCGCAGGAGCTGAGATCGTCCGAAGAGAGCTCACTGTTTAGTTTTTTGATAGTCTGAACCTGCGGATGGCAGCCGTTCGCCGCCACCGCGCCCATCGCGACAAACGCTGGGAGACTTACGAATGGCTATAAGGTCACGGCGCGGATCATCCTGACGGCTTCGACGGATGTCCGCCTCTTGATGCAAAGCTGGCAAGACCGCCTGTTCAAGCCGGCAATTCCGAAGAGCAGGTCGTCGCCAGATTAGAGAATTTACACATTCATTACCACTCAACTGAGGATTTGATGGTTTTGATCCTTTCAAGGCGCAAGACAAGTCGCTTGCCATGTAAGTCCGTCGCTATCCACCGTCCACGAACCCGTCTACGTCAAACGGGTGCTGCTTGCTTTACACTACTGCACTCGATATTCGCGTGGCGCGACACCGAACTGGTTCCGAAACGATCGGCTGAAATGCGAGAGGTCATTGAATCCCCATCGGAAAGCGATCTCTCCAATAGAGCTGCCACCTTTGGTACGCAGATCGTCCGCGCATTTTTGCAACCTTTGCCGAAGCAAGAACTGGCTGAATGTCTCGCCGCTGTCTTCCAGCAGTCGGTGAACATAGCGAACCGAAATGCGGAAATGTTCGGCTGCCTTCGCCGGTGTCAGTGCCGGGTCTGCCGCATGCGAAGTGATGTAGTTGATCAGGGAAAAAGCGAGCTGATTGCGCAATGTCCCCCTCGCTCGGTCTCGCTCGCGATCGGATACGCCGAGAACCAGCGCAACCAGTTCCACCAGATGGTTGGTGATGGATAAGGACGCGACGGCGTCGAGATGCTCGGCATTCATCGCAATCGATGACAGATAGTCGGTCGCAAGTCCCGCAAGTGGATCACTGCTGCTTATTTTAGTGGCCATCAGTCTGTCGGGTTGCTTCAGAGGAGGCTGCAGAATTGCCTTGGGAATGCGGAACGAATGCTGGGTCCAACTGTCGCTGCAGTAATCGTTGACATATGGCTCGGTCGAATCGACGATCGAGAAATCACCGTGCTGCAAGAGCGCTTCCCTGCCGTTCTGCATCATCCGGCAGTGACCTTCCACTTGTAGATTGAGGAAGTACACCTGTTCGGGCATTCGGCTGATTTCCTGCCTGCGGCGATGAATTTTTTGCCTGCTCGACGAAATTGTCGTGACGTTGATCGAGTTTAGCAGCTTGGCACGAACGTGGCCGAAAAACGGGGCATGGCCTTCTGTTGTCGAGTTCAAAGCGACGTATTCCTGGCAGAGCACCTCTTTCCAGAAAGGGAAACGGTCCTTCTGCGGCAATTCGGTTGCGTTCCAGACAGTCATTTCCAGCGCCTCCGTCAGTGACGATTGTCGCAATGATGACGCAAAAAACATGCCAAGCAATCTTCGTCTGCTGGCACGATCGACCCGAACCGGGGTCATTCCGCAGTCTTCGGGCATGAAGAGATGAATGCCATTATGGCCAGTGTCACTTTGCGCACAGAAACTGTTCACTGTGAGCCAAGACGCATGTTGCGTTGCGGCATAGGCTTGTTTCCGGGAACAAAGACAACAAACAGGAGAAGCTATGCGCAAGCGTCTGATATTCAATTGCTTTACCATGAACGTCCCTTCGCACATCTACCACGGGACGTGGCGACATCCGAAAAATGAGCTGGCCAATTTCAACGATTTCGCAACATGGGCCAACCTCGTCAAGAAGCTGGAGCAGGGCAAATTCGACGCCATCTTCTTTGCCGATATCCTGGGCATCGATCCCGCCTATGACGGGAAGTGGGATGCATACTTCCAGCAAGGCCTTCACATGCCTTGCAACGACACCTTCACTCTCTGCGCTGCTCTGGCGGGCGTGACGACGGATCTGGGGCTTGTCTTTACGAGTTCTCTTCTTTCCGAACACCCATTCGCGTTTGCCAAGAAGGCATCGACCCTTGATCACATCAGCGGCGGCCGCATCGGCTGGAACATCGTCACGAGCGTGACCGACAACTCAGCACGGAATTTCGGTTTCGACAAGATCGTTCCCCACGATCAGCGCTATGACTGGGCGGATGAATATATGGACGTGCTTTATAAGCTCTGGGAGGGCTCCTGGGACGCAGATGCAATGATTGCGGACCGCGAAAGCGGCGTCTTCAGCGACCATACCAAGGTGCACCGCATCAACCATCAGGGTGAGCGCTACAGGGTGCAGGGGCCGCATCTCGTGAGCCCCTCGCCACAGCGCACGCCGATGTTATATCAGGCAGGCGCCTCGAAGCGGGGAAGCAAGTTTGCGGCGCAGCATGCCGAAGGGACATTCGTGCTCTATCCAAATGTGAACGGAGCCCGTATCGGCATCGCCGGCACCAAGCAAGTGGCCAGCCAGGCAGGGCGGGGCCCTGACGATCTCAAGTTCATCCAGGGACTGTCCTTCGTTGTCGGCAGCACGATGGAGGAAGCAGAACGCAAGGCGAGGGAAATTGACGAATGGGTCAGCTATGAGGGTCTGGCCGCACATGTCAGCCGCGACATGGGAGTCGATCTTTCACACATGGAGCCTGACAAGCCGATCGACGAGTCGGGTCTGGATGGATTGCAGGGTTATGCCCGTATGATCGAGATGGGCAAGCCCGAGGGCGAGAAGGCGACTGTCAAGGATCTGGCAAACGCGCTCTCCTACAATTGTCGTATCGTGGGAACTCCCGAATCCATCGGGGATGAATTGGAGCAGTGGCAGGATGCCGGTGTCGATGGCATTAACATGATATGCCAACTTCACCCTGACACGTTCGTCGATTTTATCGATCACGTCACGCCGGTACTTCAACGACGCGGTCTTGCGCAAAGCGAATATGCGGAAGGAACGCTCCGCGAAAAGCTTTTCGGGCGGGGATCGCTTCTCCCTGAAAATCATCCTGGCGCTTCCTATCGAAGCGCATTTAGCGGGCAGTCCCTCGACGCTGCCGAGTAAGGCATCACGGACCCGGCTTTGTTCGGGTCCTCGTTTGTCCCTCATCCATGGATGGAAAAATGTTGGTAAATACTCTAACGCGAGCGGATGCACTGAGTTTCAAAGATGCCATGGCGATGATGGCAGCTGCGGTGCAGGTTGTGACAACAGACGGCAGCGCAGGACGTGCAGGCCTGACCGTCACCGCAGCTTGCTCGGTCTGCCAGGAGCCGCCAAGGCTGCTGGTCTGCGTGAATACAAAGGCATCGGCGCACGCGGCCATTCTAGACAATGGGCGGCTAAGCCTGAACCTCCTCTCGAACGAGCATAGTGAAATCGCGACGGCATTTGGTGGAAAAGTGCCGCCAGAGAAGCGCTTCGAACTGGGAGAATGGACATCGGACGAACTGGGGCAGCCCTTGCTGGAAGGCGCATGCGCGCATTTCAGCTGTTCAGTTCACGAGGTGCTTCAATCGGGAACGCACACGATTTTTGTGTGTAACGTTCATTTCGCGAAGGGCAATAAGGGTCGCTCTCCTCTCCTGTATTTCGATCGCAACATGACCACGCTGCTGCAATTTGCATAGCGCCGCCCAAAGCATTTATTGATTGGCAGTTGGCCTGTGTCTTCCCAATCGCACCGAGATCTCTCATCCTGACCGGCATCATCCGTGCGATTGCAAGCTTACCGTGCGCTTTGCCACACATTGCCCCTTCGGCCATGTCAGCGTGGTCGATCTGAACCTCCAGCGGGCGATTATATTCGTCGTTCGACTGGCAGGCACCCTGCTGGCGTAGATGATAGCTTTGAAGGCGATAGCTCTACAGTAGTACGATCAATGGTTCGATTCTGTTCAAGGCGTTCAGGCACTGCGAGAGTGCGGATTCGGTATCGACGCAGGCAAGGATCAGCGGGAAAATTAGTTTCCGTTTTATCGGCTGCCGCCATCTCTATTGGCCAGAGATTTGGCAATCGGTGACTTTGTCAAATTGAATGAAGGCGTGGCGTTCGTATTCCATCAAGGCTGAAGGCGCGAATCGCTACGGCACCTTTGCACCTGCGCACAACACATTGCGGTAGTATGAAAATCGGCTAACTTCGCAACGTCGACAGACAGGAAGAGCAACGAGGTGGCAATGATTGAACCCGGCGTGGATGAGCAATTAGCTACCCCACGTGACGACGGAGCAGCCAGGCATTTACCCGGGATGGAGTTGCCTGGCATTGGCTTGGTTGCGACGGATGGCAAGGTAGTCGATCTGCGTGAGCCGGGGTTAACCGTGGTCTATGCTTACCCCCGGACAAGCCCGCCCGGAGGCAAGGTGATTGACGGATGGGACGCAATACCCGGCGCGAGGGGATGTACACCACAGTCCTGTGCCTTTCGTGATCATTTCGCTGAACTGAAGGCATTGGGAGCAACGCGTCTGTTTGGCCTTTCTACGCAGACCACGGAGTATCAGCGAGAGGCAGCAGAGCGGCTTCACCTGCCGTTTCCTCTGCTTTCCGATCATTCACTCCTTCTGGTGTCAGCCCTCCGCCTTCCAACTTTCCAGGCTGGAGGCCTGACACTGCTCAAGAGGCTCACGATGATTATCGAAACGGGCGTTATCAAGCATGTCTTTTACCCGGTCCATCCGCCAGAGAAGAACGCAGATGCCGTCATCGATTGGTTGAGTGCTACGACATGATCAGCCCGCCATCGACATTAATTGTCTGGCCGGTGATGTAGGCCGCATCCTCGGAGGCGAGAAACGCCACCAAGGCTGCCACTTCGGCTGGTGTTCCTGCGCGGCGCATTGGAATGTTGCGCACCCATTCGGCCATGAGTTCGCCGGGCTTGTAGTCACCGAGCATCTGGCCCCAGACTCGGTCGTTATAATCCCACATTTCGGTGTGGATGATGCCGGGGCAAATGGCGTTGACGGTGATGCCTTCGGGCGCCAGTTCCTTGGCCAGGCTTTGCGTGAGGCCGACGACGCCGAATTTTGAAGCGGCATAGTGGGGGGTATAGATAAAACCCTGACGGGCCTGGCCGGAGGCGGTGTTAACCAGGCGGCCCTTGGTGCCACTTGCGCGGAAGCGGCGGATCGCCTCCTGGCAGCACAGGAACGCGCCCTTGGTGTTGACATCGAGGTTGAAATCCCACTGTTCCTGCGTCAGCTCCTCGATCTTGGAGATGGTGATGACGCCGGCGTTCTGGACGGAGATGGAAAGCGGACCGATTGCCTCTTCGGCTGCGCCATAGGCCTCGCGCACCGCCGCCGCATCGCGCACATCGAGGATCACGCCATGGGTGACTGAGCCGGTTTCGTCCGCCAGCTTTTTGGCGGCGTCATTGGTGTCCTTGTCGACAGAGGCGATGGCGACTTTCGCGCCTTCCTCGGCAAAACGGCGGGCGATGCCGTAACCGATGCCCTTGTTGCCTCCGGTCACGAATACGGATTGACCTTCAAAGCGCCTCATGTCTCCTCCTTATGGGATAATGGCTATGTTTATGTGCCGACCAGTCGTTCGGCGGTGAATTTGTCGGTGACAAGGACATCGATCACGCCGGTTCTGAGCGCACCGGCGATCGCCTCGGTTTTTTTCGAGCCGCCGGCGAGTGCAATGACGCGGTCGACATTGGAGAGGTTCTCCAGCGGAAGGCCTATGACCCGGTCATCGAGCGGCGTCTTGACGGGCTTGCCATCCTTGTCGAAGAACCTGAGCGAAATATCGCCCACGGCGCCCGCCTGTGCGAGATCGGCAAGCTCCTTGGCGGAAAAGATATTGCCCGAGCGGGCAAGAAGCTCCGATGGCTCGACGGCACCGACACCGACGATGGCGAGCGTGATCGAACCGAAAAGATCAATTGTTTCGCGCACGAAGGGATCGGCCAGCATCAAAAGCTTCGCCTCACGAGAGGTGGCGACGCCGGGGACCGGCAGCAATTTCGGTTCGGCCTCCGTCAGCCGCGCCAGCCGGGTGGTGATCTGGGTCGCGTGCGTCTGCACGGAAGGATCGCCCATGCCGCCCAGCGTCTGGACGATGTAACGCGCTTTGGCGCCCTTCAGCGGATGGATGTTTTCCACCATCTTGAAGATCGTCTGGCTCCAGCTGGAAACGCCGATGATCTCGTTTTGCGACAGCGTCACCTCGAGAAAATGCGCGGCAGCCTCGCCGATGCGGGCCATGATCGCGCCGTCGCGATCCTCGCTGCAATCGACGACAATGGCTTCCGGCAGGTCGAAGCGTTCGCGAAGCTGTGCTTCAAGATCGCTATAGGTACCGGGCGGCGGAATGATGCTGGTGCGCACGATACCTTCCGTTTCGGCACGCTTCAGCATGCGCGAGACGGTGGCCTGCGAAAGATTGAGATGTTCGGCAATCTCCGCCTGCCGCCTGTGCTCGCTGAAATACATCTGCGCCACGCGGGATATCATCCGAAGTTCGTTGATCCTGCCCATAAGCCCTCCAGGGTGAATTTTTATTCACCCTTACCCGACGTCACAGGTAACGTCGAGCGCGCAATCGCGTCGCGCCAGACGGCAAGCCGTTGCCTGCCGTCACTGGACGAAGGCGCGATGGCGTTGCCGTGACTGTTGAGCGCAGCGATGGCGTCGAGATCGCTCCACAGACCGAGGGCGAGGCCGGCAAGATAGGCCGCGCCAAGTGCGGAGGCTTCCGGCGCGTCACGCTGGATGACGGGGTGGTCCAGCATGTCGGCGACGCATTGCATGAGGAAACGGTTCTGGCTCGGCCCGCCATCCACGAACAGCTGTCCGAAGCCGGAGGGCGACTGCGCGCGCATGGTCGAGAAGACGTCATAAACCTGAAAGGCGATGGAATCGGTAACGGCGCGGGCCATCTGCGCGCGACTTGTGCTGAAATTGATCTGCGAAAATAGCGCGCGGCAATTGGAATCCCAATAGGGCGCGCCGAGGCCGACAAAGGCCGGGACGAAACCGGGGCCATCTGGTTCAGCGGTCGCGGCAAGCTCCACAAGAGATGCGACATCTGGCAGGCCGAGGATGTCCGTCATCCACGGCAGGGAGGCGGCAGACACAAGAATATTGCCCTCGAAGGCGAAAGTCGGCTTGCCGTGAAGCCTCCAGGCAACTGTCGTGGTGATGCCGCGCTCTGGCGCGATGAAATGCGGCAGGGTCGTCATCACCGATGAGCCGGTGCCGAACGTCACCTTGCCGTCACCGGGATTGAAGGCGCCGTGGCCGAAGAGGGCGGCGTGGCTGTCGCCGACGGCAGCCAGAATAGGCGTGCCGTCCTTGATGCCGGGAACACCTGATGTCACGCCGAAGTCGCCGCTGCTGTCGCGCGGGTCGGGCAGGGCGTTGATGTCGATGCCAAAAAGGTCACAAAGCTCTTCGCTCCACACCTGCCGGTTGAGATCGAGCACCTGGCTTCGGGCCGCATTGGAGGCGTCGCAGGCATGCACCTTGCCGCCGGTCAGGCAGTGGATCAGCCAACTATCGATGGTGCCGAGGCGAAGGTTGCGGCCCTTCGGCGCACGCTCCAACAGCCAGCGCATCTTGGCGCCGGGAAACATCGGGTCAATAGGCAGGCCGGTCAGCGCCATGACACGTTCGGAATGGCCCTTGCTGATGAGATCGGTGCATTCCTGCGCGGTGCGACGGCATTGCCAGCTCAAGACCGGGCCAAGCGGCTCGCCTGTTTCGCCGTCCCAGATCGTCACCGATTCGCGCTGGTTGGAAATGGCGATGGCTTCAATGTTGACGGCAGAGGGTGCCGAAGACAGGCAGGCGGAAATCGCTTCGCGCACCGAGGCCCAGATACGGTTCGGATCCTGCTCGACCCAGCCGGGCTGCGGATAGGTGATGCCGACCGGCGATGAACCGCGCGCCAGCAATTCTCCTGTTTCAGAAACGAGAATGGCCTTGGAATTGGTGGTGCCCTGATCGATGGACAGAATGGCGCGCATCACTTGAGTTCTTTCGTCGGCAGTTTTTTCGTTTCAGCCTTGCGGTGATTAAACGACGATATTGCAAAGGGTGTCGCCGCGCATCCGAAGACACGCGACGACCCTGGGAGGAGACTTACTTTCTCTTGAGCAGCGCGGCTGCAGCCTCCGCGATGGCCGCGGGTGCCATGCCAAACTCATCGAGCAGCCATTCTGCCGAGCCGGTATGGGCAAAGACGCCCGGAACGCCGAGGCGCTTCATCGGCACGGGGGCATGATCGACGACAACTTCGGCGATGGCAGAGCCGAGACCGCCGAAGATCGAATGTTCCTCAGCCGTCAGGATTGCGCCGGTTTCCTTCGCTGCGGCAATGATGGCCGCCTCGTCGATCGGGCGCACGGTTGCCATGTTAAGCACACGCGCCTTGATGCCACGACCGGCCAGAATATCGGCGGCCTTGACGATGCGGTGTGTCAGCGTGCCATTGGCGATCAACGTTATGTCGGAACCTTCGCGAAGCAGGTTGGCGCGGCCGAGTTCAAAGACGTGGTCATCAGGCAGAAGGTCCGGCACGCCGACGCGCGACAGGCGCAGGAAGCAGGGGCCGGCATAGTCCGCAGCCCATTTGACGGCGGCGGCCGTTTCGATGCGGTCGCAGGGGGCAATCACCGGCAGGTTTGGCAGAACGCGGGTCCAGGCGAAATCCTCGATCGAGTGATGCGTCGGACCCAGTTCGCCATAGGCCATGCCCGAGGAGATGCCGATGAGCTTCACATTGGCGTTGGAATAGGCGAGGTCTGCCTTGATCTGTTCCAGCGCGCGACCGGTCAGAAAACAAGATGCGCCGCAGACGAAGGGAAGCTGGCCGCCATTGGCAAGGCCGGCGCCGACGCCCACCATGTTCTGTTCGGCAATGCCGACATTGACGAGGCGCTCAGGGAATTTCGACTTGAAGCCGCCGAGCTTCGAGGAGCCGACTGAATCGTTGCAGACGGCCACGACCCTGTCGTTTGCAGCGGCCAGCGCTTCCAGCGTTTCGGCGAAGGCGTCGCGGCAATCATAGAGTTTGGCGGCGGTTACGGGCGCGTTCATTACAATGCCTCCGAAAGTTCTTTGACGGCAATTTCGTATTGTTCCTTGCTTGGAACCTTGTGGTGCCAGTCGACGCGGTCCTGCATGAACGAAATGCCGTGACCCTTATTGGTGTGCGCGACGATGCAATGCGGGCGCTCGCCACGATGTTCGAGCGCCGGAACGATCTCTTCCATCGCGTTGCCGTTGATTTCGCTCACCTCCCAGCCGAATGCTTCAAGCTTCGGGCGAAGCGGCGCGACGTCGTTGGTTTCCGAGATCGCAGCACCCTGCTGGAAACGGTTATGGTCGATGATAAGCGTCAGATTGTTAAGCTCGAACTGCGCGGCGGACATGATGGCTTCCCAGTTGGAGCCCTCCTGCATCTCGCCATCACCGGTCATGACATAGGTATGGTAATCCGCTCCCGAAAGCTTGGCCGCCTTGGCCATTCCGACGGCAACTGGAAGCCCGTGGCCAAGCGGGCCGGTATTGGTCTCGACCCCCGGCACCTTGTTGCAGTTGGGGTGGCCATTGAGGCGGGAATTGGGTTGTAGGAAGGTCGAGATTTCCTCTTCCGGGATAAAGCCACGTTTGGCGAGCGTCACATAAAGCGCGCAGGCGGTGTGGCCTTTCGACAGCACGAAACGGTCGCGGGCAGGGTTCTTCGGTTCGTCCGGCCAGATGCGCAATACGCGGAAATAAAGGGCGGTCATGATGTCGATCGCCGACATTTCTCCGCCGATATGGCCGGCACCCGCTTCGAAAACAGCCTGGACGTCGCGAAGGCGAATCTGGCGCGCAATGCGCTCTAGCTCTGTGGGCTGCATGGGATCCTCTTCAAAACATGCGTGTGAATATTTATACAGCTATTTATATAATTGCAGACGTGGCGTTTCTGTCAAGCCGGAATTGTGAATTGTCCTGTTTCAATCCGTGCCGATTATTTCTGCCGCTTCATTTTCACCAATGATGAAGCGCGCCTCCCCGCCTCATTCCTCGGTCCGTAAAAGGAACCTGCTCAGCCTAAGTCCTTTGGCTGAAAGGGCTCTCCTTGCCACGCAGGCGCGCTTGCGCTGGATTCCCGCGATGCGCACCGGAACGGGATGAGAGGCGCAGGTGTGAAGCCATCCCATCACCCGCAAGGCCCGTCCCGCCCTCCAAGCCTATTGACAAGTTTCTCTCAACTGGCATATGCATGTTTCACCGAGCATGAATAATTATTCTAATCGGTTTAAAAAATGCAAGATAGCCACTTGGAGGAGCCATGTCCGTGCTTGAACGCAATGAGGGGGTTACGCACACCAGAAGCCCGCTTGCCTGGCTAAGCGGTGCGACCGGACCTCTTTTGGGCCTGCTGCTGCTGTGTGTCTTCCTGACCTTCACCAGCGAAAATTTTCTGTCGCTTCGAAACGGTCTCAACATCCTCGACCAGATCACCGTGCTCGGCATCATGGCCGTTGGCATGACCTTCGTCATTCTGCTCGGCGGCATCGATCTGTCCGTCGGTTCGGTGCTGGCGCTTTCGATGATGATCATGGGCTGGACAGCCAATGTCGCGGGCATGCCCATGGGCATGGCCATCATGCTGGCGCTCATCGCATCCGCAGCCTGCGGCCTTGTCGTAGGCGTTCTCGTCACCGCCTTCCGGGTTCCGGCCTTCATCGCGACGCTTGCCATGATGTCGGTGGCGCGTGGCCTTGCCAATATGATCACGGACGGTCAGCAGATCGTCGGTTTCCCTGACTGGTTCATGATGCTGGCCATCGACCGCCATTTCGGCGTGCTGACGGCGACCGTGCTGCTGATGCTGGTCGTTGTTCTGGTGTCGTTTCTTTTCCTGCGCTTCCGCTCCGAAGGCCGCACCGTCTATGCGGTTGGCGGCAACCCGGAAGTGGCGCGACTTGCCGGCATCAACGTCGCCTTGGTGACGATCTGCGTCTATGTTGCCTGTGCGGTTCTTGCCGGTCTGGCGGGTATCGTTCTTGCAGCCCGTCTCGACTCGGTGCAGCCCTCCAGCGGTTTTGGCTACGAGCTGGATACGATCGCGGCTGTCGTCATCGGCGGGACCTCGCTTTCGGGCGGTGCCGGCGGCATCGGCGGAACGCTGATCGGCGTGCTCATCATCGGCGTGCTGCGCAACGGCCTCAACCTGCTCAATGTTTCACCCTTTCTGCAACAGGTCATCATCGGTGTGGTTATCGTGCTGGCCGTGGGCGCTGAAACATTGCGCCGGCGCAGAAGCTGAATTTGCCTGCGGAGGGCGATGAGCCGTCCGCGCAATAGACGACCCTCCCGGTATGGGAGGCGTGAAAAGCGGCCGAAGGGGAGGAGGTTTGATCTGCCCGAAGGTCAAAAATCAACAAATGGAGGAATAATCATGAAATTTTCACGCATTCTGCTGACATCCGCCGCCCTTCTCGCCCTGTCACTCGGTTCGGCCAACGCCGCCGAAGTCAAGAAGATCGGCCTTGCCGTTGCCAATCTTCAGGCGAACTTCTTCAACCAGATCAAGCAGGCCGTCGAAGCCGAAGCCAAGACGCGCGGCATCACCGTCGTCACCGTCGATGCCAAGGGCGACGGTCCGACGCAGGTCAACCAGATCCAGGATCTCCTGACGCAGAACATCGACGCGCTAATCTATATTCCGGCTGGTGCCGCTGCGGCGACCGTTCCGGTCAAGCTTGCCAAGGCGGCCGGTGTGCCCGTCATCAACATCGACCGCAATGCCGACGGCGCACCGGGCGATACCTTCCTCGCCACCGATTCCGTCGCTTCCGCCAAGTCGGTCTGCGACTACATCATCAAGCAGGCAGGCGGCTCGGGCAAGATGGTCATCATTCATGGCCAGAAGGGCACGACACCGGAAGTCGACCGCACCAAGGGCTGCATGGAATCGGTCAAGGCCAATTCCGGCGTGAAGATCGTTGCCGAACAGTGGTCCAACATGTGGAGCCAGGATGAAGGCTTCCAGATCATGCAGAACATGCTGCAGGCCAATCCTGATGTTTCCATCGTCTTTGCCCAGGCAGACGGTCTGGCGCTCGGCGCGGCACAGGCGATCAAGGTCGCCAACCCCTCGCAGAAGATCGTCGTTGGCGGCTTCGATGGCGACACGGCAGCGCTTGAGGCGCTGAAGAACGGCGTCTTTGACGTGACAGCGACGCAGCAGACCCAGAAAATGGGCCGCACGGCTGTCGAGATGGCCGTCAAGATCGTCGGCGGAGAGAAGGTTCCGGCCGTGCAGCTCTCCGAGGCGACGCTGACGACGAAGGAAAACGTCGACGGCTTCATTGCCAACCACCCCTGATGCATCCGCCCCCGCGCACTCCAGCCGGATGCGCGGGGGCGTCATCTGTTCGTTTTCAGGCAATTCGGACGCAAAGCCGTGGCGCATCGCTGCCACGCGTGTTTCCCAGGAGGTCCCGTCATGCGCGAGCCGGTTCTTTCGCTCCGTGGCATCAGCAAACGTTATGGCCCGCTCGAGGTTCTGAAAAGCGTCGATCTCGACGTCTATCCGGGTGAAGTCGTGGCGTTGCTGGGTGAAAACGGGGCGGGCAAGTCCACCCTGTCTGGCATCATCGCCGGTTCCCGCGAGCCGTCCGAAGGAAAGATGACCTGGCTTGGCCAGCCCTATACGCCCGCTTCGCCGCGTGAGGCGATAGACAAGGGCATTGTACTCATCCATCAGGAGCTGAAGCTTCTGCCGGAGCTTTCCATCGCCGAAAACGTCTTCATCGGCCGCTGGCCGATGAAGAACGGCATCGTCGACCGCGCCGAAATGGTGCGAAGGGCGCAGCAGCAGCTGGCGCGTCTCAATCTGCATATTCCCGCAACCCGCAAGGTGGCGGGCCTTTCGACCGCGAACCAGCAACTGATCGAAATCGCCAAGGCGCTGGCGCTCGATGCCAAGCTCCTGATCCTCGACGAGCCGACGGCGGCCCTTGGCGGTGCAGAAACCCAGGCCCTGTTCGAGCAGGTTCGCAAGCTGCGCGCAGAGGGCGTAGGCATCATCTATATTTCCCACCGCATGGAAGAGATCAGGCAGATCACCGACCGCATCGTCGTGCTGCGCGACGGTGAGCGGGTGCATGAATTTGAAGACAGCGCGACACCGGTGCGCACCATCGTCGAAAGCATGGTCGGCCGGTCGCTGGAACGCCTGTTCCCGGCGCTGCCCGAACCGCAGGAAAAAACGGTGCTAGAGGTCAAGGGGCTGACTGGCACGGGCAATTCTTTCCGCGACATCAGTTTCGGCGTGCGTGCAGGCGAAATTCTTGGAATTGCCGGACTGATCGGCGCGGGGCGTACCGAACTGGTGCGTGCCATTTCCGGTGCCGATCCGACCAGTGCGGGCGAGGTTTTGCTCGATGGACAGGTACTGACGCTGAAAAGCCCGGCGGATGCGATTGCGAAGGGCATCGTCATGGTGCCGGAAGACCGCAAGCTTCAGGGGCTGGTTGTTGAGCATGAGATCGGTGAAAACCTGATCTACGCCAATCTCGACCGTGTCGGCACCGGCTGGATAACGCCTAGCATCAAGCGTGCTTTTACGAAGGAGGCAATTGCCAAATTCGGCGTGAAGGGCCGCAGCGAACAGCCTGCCTCGGATCTCTCCGGCGGCAACCAGCAGAAGGTCGTCATCGCCAAATGGCTTGCACGTAACCCGCGCGTGGTTGTGCTGGACGAGCCGACGCGCGGCATCGATGTCGGCGCGCGGGCTGGCATTTACGATATTATCGTCGGTCTGGCCAAAAGCGGCGTTGCCGTCATCGTCGTCAGTTCCGATCTGGAAGAGGTGCTGGGCGTTTCAAACCGTATCCTCGTTCTTGCACAGGGAAAACAGGCCGGAATCCTCAATCGCGACGAGGCCAACGACGTCTCGGTCATGGAACTGGCAACCATCTGAAGAAGGAAATAGAGAATGTCCACCATCACGCTCAACGCGCCGAAACTCTTCGATCTTTCCGGCCAGGTGGCGTTCGTCACCGGTGCCGGTTCCGGCATCGGTCAGCGGATCGCCATGGGGCTTGCCCAGTCCGGTGCCGATGTCGCGCTGCTTGACCGCCGCACCGATGACGGCCTGGCGCAGACGGCCGATTTCATTGCCAGGGCTGGTCGCAAGTCGATCCAAATCGCCGCCGATGTTACCAGCAAGCAGGCGCTGAGCGAAGCGGTAGCACGCACGCAGGCCGAACTCGGTGCTCTCTCGCTTGCCGTCAATGCCGCCGGCATCGCGAACGCCAATCCTGCCGAGGAAATGGAGGAAAGCCAGTTCCAGACGATGATGGACATCAACCTGAAGGGTGTGTTCCTCTCCTGCCAGGCGCAAGCCAATGCCATGCTGAAGAACGGTCGCGGCGCAATCGTCAACATTGCCTCCATGTCCGGCGTCATCGTCAATCGCGGCCTGATGCAGTGCCACTACAATGCATCTAAGGCTGGCGTCATCCACATGTCCAAATCCATGGCGATGGAATGGGTGGAGCGCGGCATCCGCGTCAACACCATCTCGCCGGGTTACACCGCGACGCCGATGAACACGCGGCCGGAAATGGTGCACCAGACGAAACTGTTCGAAGAGCAGACCCCGATGCAGCGCATGGCGGGCGTCGATGAAATGGTCGGCCCGGCGATCTTCCTGCTGTCAGATGCGGCGAGCTTCGTGACGGGCGTGGACCTTTTGGTAGATGGCGGGTTCTGCTGCTGGTAGGGTTTGCGCGGCAGCGCCGCCCGAATTGATGACCACGTGCAAGAGGTAAGGTGGTCTGCCTTTTGATTTTACGCCCGGCTTTCGCCGGGCGTTTTTTATTCACCGCACAGGCGCGTGAAGACTAGGCAACCTGCTTCTGTGCCACTTCCTCGACAACCTCGCCCTTCAGATAGGCAACGAGGTCCTTGATCGTCACGACGAGCAGACCGTGGCGTTCGGCGAAGATTTCGAGCTGGGGCAGGCGGGCCATGGTGCCGTCGTCATTGGCGACTTCGCAGATGGTGCCGCAGGGGTACTTGCCTGCCAGGCGGCACAGATCGACGGCGGCTTCCGTGTGGCCGGTGCGGCCGAGCACGCCTGCAGGGTTGGCGCGTAGCGGGAAGATATGGCCGGGGCGGGCGAAGTCTTCGGGACGCGAGCCTTCCGATACCAGCGCACGCACGGTCTTTGCCCGGTCGGCAGCGGAAATGCCTGTCGTGGTGCCGGGAATATAGTCCACGGAGACGGTGAAGGCTGTCTTGAGGGATTCGGTATTGCGCGACACCATCAGCGGAATGTCGAGCGCGTCGAGGCGCTCTCCCGGCATGGCGACGCAGATCAGCCCGCGCGCATGGTTCATCATGAATGCGATCTGCTGCGGGGTTATGCTGTCGGACGCGGCGATGATATCGCCTTCGTTTTCGCGGTCTTCGTCGTCAACGACAATTACCATCTCGCCACGCGATATGGCTTCGATTGCGTCTTCAATTTTAGCAATGGTCATTTTCTTTCAAGCCTTTCAAGGGTTATGCCGTTTCGCGGCATTTTCGCGCTTCAAGAAGCGCCAAATATCCCTTGGGCGAACAATGCAATGCGAAGCCCGCTGCATGCGGGCGTCTTTTGCCTTGTCCTCTTCCATCCGGACTATACCGTCGGCTCCGGCCTCTCACCGGATCTGCTGACCTTCCGGCTTTGGAGACCGGAAGCGCTCGCGGGCTCCGGGAAAATCCCGATACCGCCGGTGGGGAATTGCACCCCGCCCTGAGAACATTGCCAACATAAGTTATCAAATGGGGAGGACGCAAGCGGCAATATTTTGCCAGGCTCCGCGCGCGCGAAACGGATATCCCGATTATATTCGAGACCGGGTATTTCATTTCGGAATAAGAATTGTCTGGGGTAAGAGACCAGACGGCGGCGTTTACGTCGGATCGTTAAACAGCTTATGAAGCTCCCGCTCCAGCTGATCCTGCGTATAAGGCTTGCCAAGCCGTGCAACGTCAAGATCAACTCCAGGCGGCAGTTCTGCATAGCCCGAGGCGATGAGTATCGGAAGCTTTGGGACAATATGGCGCACTGCAATCGCCAGATCTCCGCCGGTCATGCCGGGCATTGAATAGTCGGTGATCAGGAGGTCAAAGCCGGTTCCGTCTCCCAGATTTTCCAGTGCCTCTTTCCCCGAATGCGCTTCAACGACATCGTGACCGAGGTCCATCAGCATATCGGCTGAGCTCATCGCTATGAGAGGGTCGTCATCCACCAGCAGTATTCGTTTCGGTCCTGAGGCGCTCGCGGTCGCGCCAGCCGAGACCTCAATCGCTGCGGAGTCATTTGTGATTTCGGATGTTGAGATTGGAATCCACAGTTCCGCCCTTGTGCCCTTACCCAGCTCGCTTGTCAGCTTGAGATCGCCTTTCAACTGGGACGCCAGGCCATGGATCATGGAAAGACCAAGACCGGTGCCTTTTCCAAGTTCCTTGGTCGAAAAAAACGGCTCGATGGCCTTTAGCAGCGTGTCACGATCCATTCCGTGGCCCTGGTCGACGACCGAGAGGACGACGTAATTGCCTGCCGCAAGCTCACCGGCCTGGACGTTCTGATGGACATCGTGCAGCCCGATAACGATCTCGCCTCCGTCAGGCATGGCATCACGGGCATTGACAACGAGATTGAGGAGCGCGAGCTCGACCTGGTTGGCGTCAGCCGAGACCAGAGGAAGGTGATCTGGCACGTCAGTTTTGATCACCACTGTTGAGCCGACGGATCTTTTCAGAAGGTCTTCCATTCCGGCAACCAGCGCTCGCATATCGACCGGGTCAATGCGTAGGTCCTGCCGGCGCGAGAAAGCGAGAAGCCGCTGGGTGAGGGAAGCGCCACGTTTTGCGCCCTGTTGGGCACCCTCGATGAGACGGACTGCCCTTGCGTCATTGCCAACGTATTTTCGCAGTAACTCGAGATTGCCAAGGACGGCCATCAGGAGGTTGTTGAAATCGTGCGCCACGCCGCCGGTGAGTTGGCCGATCGCTTCCATCTTCTGGGACTGGCGCAACTGTTGCTCAGCTCGTTCTCGTTGGCTTACCTCTTCCATGACAGTAGCATATGCTTCTTCCAGTTCACGCGTTCGCTCCGCGACGCGCTCTTCCAGAACCTCATTCAACTGCCGTTGATGCTCTTCCGCTTTCAGACGTGAGGTTATGTCGGCCGATACGCCAACAAGCTTGATGGCCTTGCCAGTGCGGTCCCTGTAGAGCTGGGCACGGATCTCCACCCAGTGGGTAGACCCGTCATTCCAGACCGTTCGGTATTCTATCGCGTAGTCGGCGCCCGTTTCGATCGTTGCACGAACAGCCAACTGCATGCGCTCGAAGTCATCAGGATGGATCGATGCTAAGAGGTCCGCATAGGAAAACTCTTCGTCGGGACCGCGGCCAAAAATTAATCGACATGTTGCCGAAGTGGTCAGTTCATTGGTTGCAAGATCGAGCTCCCACGCGCCAAGTCGGCCGGCGGCAAGGGCCGTCTGGAGGCGACGCTCGCCTTCATCGAGTGCTTCCATTCTGGCCCGGGCATCGAACTGCCGCCGGCGACCGCGCATGGCCGACCGGGCAACGCTTATGAAAGTCGTCGCATGAAAAGGTCGCTCGACAAAGCTCACATTTCCCAGAACCTCAGAGAGCCTCGCCGCAGTCGGGTTGCGTTCAGGTCCTCCGCCGCGGTTTGTCAGGATAATGAATGGCAAGTCAGACCAACTGGGCTGCGCTGCGATCCAAGCAAAAATCCCTTTCAGGTCCGCTGAACGAAACGCCTCCTCGGTCACCACAGCGAAGGCGATGTTGTCCCCCAGGCCTGCGACAAACGACGCAATATCAGCCACGGTGGTGGAAGATATACCAGCTTCCTTCAGGAGTGACGCTGCAATTTGCGCATCGCGGCCGATCGGAGCATAGACAAGTGCGCGTGTGTCGCCGTTAGGAATTCTTGCTACCCTCCCCGTTGAGAGGAAGAAGCGGGTGTTGATCGCCGACAAAGTTTGGAACGCCGCGAAGGATGCCCTGGAAGTCGGAAAGTGGTTCTCCGAGGGTCAGTCCGTTGCCGGATATTCTGAACTCACGGATCGTGTCTTCGTGAGGGCCTGTGCGCTTCTTGATCACTGATACGGCGCGACGCACTTTTCCGAGCGCCTCGAAATATCTCAGAAGGATGACGCTATCTGCCAGATAAGTGACATCGACGGGCGATTTCATGTCCCCGACGAGGCCATGCTGGGCGACCGTCAGGAATGTATTGGCTCCCTGCCTGTTGAGGTACTGTAGCAGTTCGTGCATGTGCAAGATGAGAGCATTCTCTTCCGGCATAGAAGCCTGGTAGCCATTGATGCTGTCGATCACCACTGTCTTGGCATCGAAAGTTGATACCCGGTCGCGCACGCGCTGTGCAAATTCCCCCGGTGATAGTTCGGCGGCATCGAGTTGCTCGATGTGGACGTGCCCATCTGCCTGCAGCTTCTCCAAGTCGATACCCATTGATCTGGTGCGGGCGTAAAGGAGACCAAGTTCCTCATCGAAAATGAAGACCGCAGCCCTTTCCCCACGCTCGACTGCGGCGTTGACGAACTGCAGAGCAAACAGGCTCTTTCCGGTTCCAGCAGGGCCGATGAGGAGAGTGCTTGATCCACGCTCCACGCCCCCACCGAGCAGGCCGTCGAATTGGGAAAGACCGCTCGAGAGGGTCGTTCGTTCGAATTCGGTTCTGTGCTCAATCGCGCGAAGGCGCGGAAAAACTGCAACGCCACCAGTCTTGATAGTGAAATCATGATAGCCGCCGCGAAACGACTGACCGCGATACTTGATCACTCTCAACCGACGCCGCTCGGAGCCGTAATCGGGAGCAAGCTGTTCGAGATGAATGACACCGTGGACTACGCTATGGACCGTCTTGTCAAAATTTTCCGACGTCATGTCATCAAGCAGCAGCACCGTTGCATCGGAGCGAGCGAAGAAGTGTTTCAATGCGAGGATTTGTCTGCGGTATCGCAACGAACTCTGCGCTAGAAGGCGAATTTCAGAGAGACTATCAATTACGACGCGTTGAGGTTTGATCCGCTCAAAGGCTTGGAAAATCAGTTTTGTCGTTTCACCCAACTCGAGATCTGAGGAGTAGAGCAGGCTTTGCTGTTGTTCGGCGTCGAGAAGGCTTTCCGGGGGGACGAGTTCAAATATCTCGATCCCGCTACCAATCTCCATGCCATGCGATCTGGCGCAATCGCGCAATTCTTCGTCCGTTTCCGACAGGCTGATGTAAAGGCATCGCTCGCCGCGTATTTCTCCTTCAATAAGGAACTGCAAAGCAATCGTTGTTTTGCCAGTCCCTGGAGAGCCCTCAAGTAAAAAGACATGCCTGCGCGTAAAGCCACCGGAAAGAACATCATCAAGTCCCTTGACGCCAGTTTCTGCTTTTTGACTTAAAACCTGATGCATGTTTCCTCCGGACTTTCTAAAACATCTAGGGCGCGACCTCAGGAGAATCAAGGGCGTAGGCGCGGGAGTGTCTGAGCCCGGACTGCCAATGGCGCCCGTCGCAGCGCCGCAGCGCGCAGCGTTTGGCGACGGTTGGCACCGTAATTTGCACAGGCCGGAAGCTGACTTCGCCGTGTGCGCGTGGCTCTTTCGGGAGTAATCTGCGGAGGTCAGGTCACAAACAAGATGATGTCGATTGCGTCCCCGGGGAAGAAGGCTATTCTTCCGAAGACTGGATCAACCTTAAGCACTGAAGCAAACCCTCCTCAGTTGCGTGTTTCCAATGGCACGCGCCTTGTGTTCGCCCGGATGCTACGGTCTTCGTGATCCGCATCAGCGATCGCTATGAAGATTGGGAGGGTAGCGACGATTAGCCAGAACTGCTCTTCCGTTCATCGAGGATGGCCACGGAAGGCGCTGGCGATGATACCGATCTAGTGGTGCCCTTTGCTATGCATAAAAACACCATCGGTGGGAGACACCGAAACGTTGGAAGAGAGTTGGCGCGAGAAAGCCCTGGTTCACGTTTGCGCCGCTCGAGCAATGACTTCAGCGGCCCCGTTTCTGGTTGCCGCTGAACATGCCGCCACGAAATACCTGGACGTCGGTATCGAACGAGAACAAGACGATATCGGTCTCGGTCAATGCCGTTGGATGTTGTTCGAACGAGGTCACGAACACGCTCTCTCCGTCGGAGACCGTCTCGTTTCCAAATCGAATTTTCCCCTTGAAGACAAAGAGCAGGCCAGCCAACCCTGAGTTATCAGGGGTTGGCAATCTCAGCGTCGTGCCTGCGCTGAGGCGCACGTCAAAGACCCAGACATCGGATCTTACCGTCAATGGCGCTTTTCGTGGCCCTGCAATCAGTCTCCAGCTATCGTCACTGAATTCATCGACGAAATCATGAAACTGCACCATTGGCTCAAGATTTTGAGCGTTAGGCCGCAGGAAAATCTGTAGGGCCCGGACGGGTGTTTCCCCAAGCATAAGCTCTTCATGCTGGAAGTGATGGCCGGCGTTCATCATCATGAAACGTGTCTTGTCGAGCTTTTTCTCGTTTCCGACGGTGTCTCGGTGGAGCATCTCGCCGCCGCGCATGTAGGTCAGTATTTCGTCGTCCTTGTGCGGATGCATGCCTATGAGATGACCCGGCTGAACCTGGGCGCGGTCAATCCTGCCGATGGGACCGATCCCGCTGTCGTCGGTTGTCAGTGACAGCCCCGGATACATGATCTCGACGCCGAAGCCCTGGCCGATATTGCCGCGCATAAGTCCTGCAGGGATTTTGGTGATGGTCATTGGACTGTTTCCTTCGATCTCGGGCGCGGGCGACAGTCGCCCGCGCCGAACGCAGCGACTTGCGCTGTCAGTGGTAGTTCAGGATACCGACGAGCTTCTGGCCGAGCGGGGTCGTCCAGTCGACGGCGAGTTCCGAGATGATCTGGTCGACAGTGGTGATAATTGCGCCTGCCTTTTCCATGCGCCTCAGGGCGATATCGTCGCCGTATTTGGTGTAAGAGGCGGATGCGTCCGCCGAGACCTGCACCTCGTAACCTTCGTCAAGCATCTGGAGGACCGGAAAGGTGACGCAGATTTCCGTGGTCACGCCTGCGACGAACAGCTTGTTGCGGCCGATCGCCTTGACGGCCTGGTTGAAGCCGTCGTGGTGCATGGCGTTGACGATACCCGGGCGCTTGATGCGGGCTTCGAACGCCTCGGGCAGGATTTCCTTGAGTTCCGGAATCAGCGGCCCCTGGATTTGTTCTTCCATGCTGGACGTCAGGATGGTCGGGATGTTGGCGGCTTTGGCGATCCGGGCGAGCTTGAGTGCGTTCTGCTTGACTAGGTTGATGTCGTGGGAGTGGGTCCAGGCCATCGTGCCGATCTGATGGTCGATCAGCAGCATGGCGGAATTCTCGGGAGTAAAGACGTCCTTATGCATTGTCGTATTCCTTTTTGCGTTGTCGGCGGCTGTCGGGTTGGATTTAGGTCCGCTCGATGAGTGGAATTTAGCGTTGCGATAGACGGCACGGTAGCTCTAGGATGAGCCACTCTGTGGAACGGAAAATGGAACGCAATAATGGTCAGCTTCGAAGATATGCAGACTTTCGTTGAGGTCGCCGATGGCGGCGGGATCACGGTTGCGGCGCGACGTCTCGGATTGCCGAAATCCATCGTCAGCCGTCGCCTCGTTCGTCTCGAGAGCGAGCTGGGCGTCCAGCTCCTCGCCCGGACCACACGAGGTGCATCGCTGACGGAGGCTGGAGCGTCGTTTCGCGAGCATGCCGCGCGCATGTGCCTAGAAATGGAGGTTGCGCGCGAGGAGATGGCGCCGACCGGGGAGCTTCGGGGACGGCTGCGCGTCGCCGTTCCGTCATCCTTCGGTCCGCGGCATTTTGCGCCAGCGCTCGCCGAACTGGCCCGCCAGCATCCGCTGTTGCAGCTCCATGCGCACTACAGCGACCGTTACGTCGATCTGGTGGCGGAAGGCTTTGATTGCGGGATACGTGTCGGTTATCTGCAGGACTCGAACCTGACGGCGAGGAAGATCGGTGCATTCGCGGCTGGATTGTTTGCCAACCCCGAATACCTCCGGAAGCATGGCGTCCCGCGAAAGCCTTCCGATCTGCTTGACCATCAGGCGATCCTGCAGGGCACCGAGAGCTGGAAGGTGTCCGATGGCAGCCGAACCATCGTCATCAATGCGCAGGGAAGGTTCAAGGCGGATAGTGCCCTTGGCATTGCCGAAGGGACGGCAGCCGGACTGGGCATCGCTGCACTGCCGGTTGTGATCGCGGAAAGCTATGTTGCCGCAGGGACCCTTGTGCCGATTATGTCGGACTACGGCCTGCCGGAGATCGGCGTTTACATCGTGCGTCCGCCAGGATCGCACGTGTCCCGGAAGGTCAGAGTGCTAATCGACTTCTTAGTGCAGCGCTTCGCGGCAAAGCCCGGTCCCTGACGCGGACGACCGGTCATGCCTTCGTGGATTGACAGCGACCTTGGAAGGAAATTCCCCAGTCGCGCATCGCCATCAGCACGGGGGCCAGCGTTTTTCCGAATTCGGTGAGGGAATATTCGACGCGCGGAGGGACCTCGGCGAAGACCTCGCGGCTCACGATCCCGTCGGCCTCGAGTTCGCGGAGCTGCATCGTGAGCGAGCGCTGGCTCGGATCGCCGACCAGGCGGCGCAGCTCTCCAAACCGGTATGGACCGTCGAGTAGACGATAGATGATCATCGGCTTCCACTTGCCGCCCGTGACATCGACGGTAACTTCTACCGGGCATTTTGGGCCAACAGCCATTCAGTTCTCCATTAGTGTACTTTTTATTCCTATAGGCAAAACTGTTGCCTACTTGCAAGTTTGCCTGTGTCACGCCCAGATGGAAGCCACATTTAGGAGAGGTGTGTTATGCGAGCTGCGTTCTACGAACGGCAAGGAACTGCGAGAGAAGTATTGACCGTTGGCGAGCTTCCCGATCCCCAGCCCGGGGCGGGGGAAGTCCGGGTCAGGATCGTGGTCTCGGGCATCAATCCTTCGGACATCAAGACGCGTGTCGGCTTCGGCGGTAAGGCCATGCCATTTCCCAGAATCGTTCCGCATCAGGACGGGTCGGGCGTCATCGACAGTGTCGGCCCCGGCGTGTCGCAGGAACGTATAGGCGAGCGGGTGTGGGTCTACATGGCCCAGACGGGGAGGGCGTTCGGGACGGCTGCGGAATTCGTCGTGGTGCCGTCGAGGCAGGCAGTCAGGCTGGCCGACAACGTCCCCTTCGGGGTCGGTGCGTCGTTCGGCGTCCCCGCGATGACGGCGCATCGATGCCTGTTTGCCGATACAAACCTGCGAGGTAAGCGGGTCCTCGTGCACGGTGGCGCCGGTGCGGTCGGTAACGCCGCGATTCTTCTTGCAAAGTGGGCAGGGGCGTGGGTGGCGGCAACAGTGAGCCGCGACGAACAGGCAGACGTTGCCCGCGCAGCCGGAGCCGATCTCGTCGTCAACAGGCATTCCGGTGATGTTGCTGTGAAAATAAGGTCGGCGACCGATGGTCACGGCGTCGACCGTATTGTCGACGTGGACATCTCCGCCAACATCGACACGGCAATCGCCTGCCTTGCGCGTGACGGGGGCGTGTCGGCTTACTCCACGGGATCGCCGCAAGCCAGGCTCTCGATCCCGTTCTTTCCGGCGCTCGTTGGTGGCTTTTCTTTCCGTTTCGTCTACGTCTATACGATGCCGGAAACAGCGATGCGCGATGCTGTCGAGGAAGTCTCGGCCTGCGCGGCTTCGGGAGCCTACGTTCCCAAGATCGCCGTAACGCTCGGGCTTGATCAGATTGCCGAGGCCCATGAACTGCAGGAAAGCGGCAAGGCCATCGGCAAGATTCTGATTGGTTTTTGATCTGCCCGCTGCGCCCGGATCAGTTCAGGAGACGGTTCTCACGCAGGCGGGCAACTGCCATGTCAACGAAAGCCCGCACTTTTGCGGGTGCATTCCGACCCTCTGGATGCATGATGTGGATAGGCAGGGGCGGCTCTTCAAACTCGCTGAGCACGATCTGAAGGTCGCCCGCCATAAGGTCAGGGCCAATCTGGTAGTTCAGCACGCGCGTCAGTCCCCAGCCCTCGCGTGCGGAGGTTATGGCCGCTTCGTTGGTGTTGCATTGAAGAGCAGCGTCTATCGTCACGCGGAAATCATCGGAAAAGCGCCATTCAGGGGAGGCCCAGGCGCTGGTGGACGCCGCGATGCGATGATCCCTGAGGTCGGATGGCGTTGTCGGAATGCCATGTCGGTCAAAGTATGCCGGTGAACCACATACCACACGCCTGACGCTCCCGACCTTTATGGCGGAGAGGCCGGAGTCGGGGAGGTGACCTATGCGGACAGCGACATCGATGCCTTCATCGACAATATTGACAGGCCGGTCGATAAACAGGGTTCGCGCCTTCATGGTCGGAAATGCGTCCAGAAAGCCCGTCACGACGGGCAGCACATACATCTGCCCGAACATGACCGAAGCAGTTACGGACAGGGTGCCTGTCGGTGTAGCGTAGGAGCCTCCCGCTGCCGCCTCTGCTTCAGCAATGTCTGACAAAATCTTGCGGCAGTCCTCGAAATACCGGGCACCCGCCTCGGTCATTTTTACCGAACGGGTCGTTCGCACGAACAGGCGTGCTCCGATGATATCTTCCAGGGCTGCAACAGACCGTGTGACGGCAGGAGCACTCATGTGCATCTGGCGGGCGGTATCTGCGAAACTTTCGGTCTCCGCTACTTTCACGAAAATCCGCATTGCCTGCCAACGATCCATCCGGTCCCCCATGCCCTCGGTACGGTGACCATAGTAGAATCCTGGACGACAAGACCGCAAGCCGTCCGCGGCATGGATTAGCTGCCAGCGACCTGTCGGTTGGCAGCAGCAAGGTGCTCGATTTCGACGCAGCTTCGCTCACAAAGGCCAGCGGCGCTTGCACGTGCACGTGTGTGCTCATTGATCGCGAGCGCAAACGCTATGGCCCTCGCTATTTTCAGATCGAAGCTCAGGCCACGGCGTGCCAGATCGATTTCCGCACCCGTCAGCCCAAGCGCACGGCTATCGTCTTCCTGCTTGCGCTTGCACGACAGGTCGCCGCTCGATGCGGTAAGAGCGAGTTCAACGGACACTCGAACTCGCTCGTTGAGTTTGAACGACGGCATTGACGAGGCCAACGGACCGACGCCCGGCTCAAAAGCCGAAGTCGCTGAGACCGGGATGGTCGTCAGGCCTTCGGCCGAGCGGCCAGTGAAACCTGCGGTCGGCTTCAGCGATGGGGTGTTCGTTGATGCTGGCGTGACGCGCCCGCATCAGGCCGTCTTCGGCAAACTCCCAATTCTCGTTCCCGTAGGCCCGGAACCACTGGCCGCTGTCATCGTGATATTCGTAGGCGTAGCGCACCGCGATCCTGTTGCCCGTGAATGCCCAGAGTTCCTTGATCAGGCGGTAGTCGAGTTCCCTGTTCCACTTGCGGCACAGAAAGGCCTCGGCTTCAGCGCGGCTCGTTACGAATTCGGCACGGTTGCGCCAGCGAGTATCCACCGTGTAGGCGAGCGCTACCCTGGCAGGATCGCGGCTGTTCCAGCCATCTTCCGCAAGGCGGACCTTTTCGATGGCGCTCTGTTCAGTGAAAGGGGGAAGCGGGGGACGGGACATTGTGATGGCTCCAGGTTTCGTAAGGGGGAGGGAAGGATGACGGCTCTCGTGTCACCCCGTCCTGAATGTCATGCCGCAAGACGATCGATACGCGGGAAATCGATCTCGGTATCGAGGGCTTCGTTGACGTAGTTTGTAAAGGTATTGAGCGCGACATGCGCAATGATCTCGACGATTTCCGCGTCGCTGTAGCCGGCGTCCCGAACTTTTACGATTTCCCCAGGTGCCACCGAGCCACGCGCGGTCGTCAGGGCGCGGGCGAATTCGACGGCTGCCGCAGCCTTGGCGTCCTTCGATGTTCCGCGGCGGTTCGAAGCGATCTCCGCTTTATCGAGCTTGGCGAACTTCGCTCCGGTGAAGGTGTGCGCGGAAAGGCAGTAGTCACAACCGTTGGCTTCGGCCATAGCCAGGGCGATCCTTTCCCGAGTGGCGGGTGCAAGCTTGCCCTTGCCGAGCGCACCCTGCAACGAGGCGAGGCCGTTGAGGGCCGCTGGGCTGTTGGAGACGAGGCGGAAGATATTCGGCACGGAGCCGATCTGCTTCTGGATGGTCTCCAGGGTCGGCCGTGAGGCTTCGGGCGCCTCCTCAATCGTGGCGGGGGTAGGAATGCGTGACATGGTATTCTCCTTTAATGGTTTTGAGAGACGTCGCTCTCGGATCCTCAAGATGATTGGTAACCGGTTGTTGTTGAACGTCGAAAAGCAGGAAGGGACTGTTGCGTCAGGCGTAGTAATGTTGGTTTAGACGGCGATCTGGATGCCGCCTTCCTGGCTTGCTGGAATGGCACAGCAAAGGAGGACCTCGTCATCGTCAACCTTCGCTGTCGGCTCCTTCAGGTACGTCACAGCGCCTTTGACGAGTTTTGTTTTGCACGTACCGCAATTGCCTTCGCGGCAACTGAACTCGGGCTGAAGACCGCGTGCTTCTGCAAGTTCCAGCAGCGTTCCGGAGCCGGGTACCCAGCGGGCCTCCTTCAGCGAGTTCGTGAATATGACAGGCACCGGCTTGTCGGACGGCAGCGCACGCAAAGGGGTGGCCCTGGCATCTTTGGCCTCTACAGACCGAACCAGCGACGAGGGTCCGAACGCTTCCGCGTGGATACGATCGTCTGCTATGTTGTAGCCGCGTAAACCGTCATAGAGCGCCTGCGTAAACTGCGGCGGACCACACAGATAGAAGTCGTAGTCGTTGAACGGCAGATGCTTGGTGAGCATAGCCATGTCGATACGGCCGGCAGTATCGTAGTCGGAGCCCTCTGTGGCATCGCCGATGTCGCTGAGAACCCGCACTAACCGGACCACGCCCTTGGCCGCAGCCACGAGTTCGGCGATCTCCTTGTCGAAAGGTCGCTCGGCCTTCGTGCGGGCAGCGTGGAACAACGTGATCGGCCGGATGCGCTGTTTGCGAATTCCCTCGTAGACGACATGACGGAGCATGGCGAGCAGCGGCGTGATGCCGACACCACCGGCAAGGAGCACTGCAGGGCGCGTGGCACGGGCGTCAACACCGAACCCCCCTGCGGGGGGCCGCGCCTCAATCACGTCGCCAACGGAGATGCTGTCGTGCAGAAACTGCGACACGAGCCCATCGCGTTTGACACTGATGCGGTAGATGCCATCGGACGGTGCGACAGACAGGGTGTAGGTCCTGATAACAGGCCGCTCGCTTCCCGGTAGCACCAGCCGGATCGGGAGGTGCTGCCCGGCAGCATGCGGCAGCAACCCCGCGCCGTCGCTTGGCTGGAGATGGATCGAGCGGATCGTCGTGCTTTCCTCGACGATCCTGGTGACCGTCATCGGCCGCCACGTGTCTGAAAGTCCGGTGGCACGCATCCGGTCTGCTGCCTGCGCCCAGTTCCCGGTCATCAGAGAATTCGGCGACCATCCATCCTTCTGGAATGCCCAGCGGAGTGCGAGTGCATTCGGTCTCCGGACGATCCGGGTTGGCCTGAACGTCCAGAGCCGTTCCGCGCCCTGGAAGGCCGCAATCTCGGGTGATTCCAGGATGACGTCGGCTTCGCCTGTCATCTGCAGCACATCGCCCGTCGCGAAGTCTACGAAGAGCAGACCTGCTTTCTTGTTCAGCAGAATATTCCCCAGTGTCGAGAAGAAAAGGTTTCCGTCGAAATCGGGAATTGTCAGAACGTCATCATCGCCAACGCGGACGAAGCCAGCATTCCCGCCGCGATGCGAAACATCAACCTGGCGCCTGTCTTCGCGGTCGACAAAGGAGGCAACGAAGAACGCGTCCGCAGCCGTGATCGTGGAGCGAGCAAGGTCGTCAAGCTCGGACAGGTCTTCACGCTGGTTCTGGCTTGGTTGGCCGGGTGCCCTCTCGAATTGGAAATCCCGCAATTGTATGTAGCGCGGGCAGTTGCCGAAGCTCTGATCCACATCGATCCGATAACCGTTCGCTGCGGTGGAGACAAAGCCGTTCATGCGATTGCGGCGACGCGTGTGCATCTCGATGCCGAGCAGGCCGATCGGTTTGCCGTCTGCCATTCCTTCGCTGGCGGGGTCGCTTGGCTCCAAGGTAGAGCGGATATCGAGCGTGGTCGGCGTAGGAGAGGACATGAAGCCGGGTGGGCCCTCGACAAAGGTGGCCCAGGCGTCATCATGGCCATCCACACTGCCAAGGACGATGAACGGGAGCTGGGCATAGAAGTCCCGATGCTGATCCGGCATGAAATCGCGAACGACCCGCTGGCCGACGACCTCCATACGCTCGGCGACACCGACTTTTTCCTGGATGAACTTCTCGCCTTCGTGCCATGTCGGCAGTTTTGTCAAAGTGTCGGTCATGTCAGCTCTCCTAAGAAGGGATCGGGCACGCTTCGGCGCGCACCCGAATGCGGATCAGGCGGCAAGGCCAACCGGAGTCCCGATAAAGTCCACGAAGCCCGGAAGCGCTTCGATACGACGAAGCAGCCTGTTGACCGCAGGATAAGTGGAGAGATCCACGTTGCCTTCAGGGGCGCGGGCCACGTAGCTGTAGATTGCGACGTCAGCGATCGTCGGGCGTTCGCCTACCAGCCATTCTCGGTCGGAAAGCTGAGTTTCGAGCTTTCCAAGGACCGCATGGGCGCGACCAATGACTTCGTCCGGATTGAACTTGGCACCAAAGACGGTGACCAGGCGGGCCGCCGCCGGACCATAAGCGATCTCGCCGGCAGCTACCGACAGCCAGCGTTGGACCGCTGCGGCGCTCTTCAGGTCATCGGGCAGCCAGTCCGTGCGTCCGGCTTTCTTGGCAAGGTAGACCAGGATCGCGTTAGAATCCGATACGTATTCGCCGTCGTCGTCGAGAACCGGAACCTGGCCAAACGGGTTCATCTTGAGGAAATCGGGCGTCTTGTGCGCGCCGGACATGAGGTCCACCTCAACCAGCTCATGCGGCAGGTTGATCAGTGAAAGGAACAGACGGGCCCGATGCGAGTGGCCCGACAAAGGATGATGATAGAGTTTCATTGTGCGCTCCTGCGAGTATCGTTCGGGTCAATTCCCGATCCGCACCTGCAGATTGCTATTATTACGTGGTGATGAGAACGATCGCGCTTCACACTTCATCATTACGCCAGGTGCAACAATGGCCGCCCAACAGGGTTCGCTCGACGGTATGTGGCATCAGGCCACGCAGCTAAAAAGTTGCGTGGCCTTTAAATGTCACGACAGTACGGCACGGGGTTCGAGAAAGGCCTCGAGCCCAAAGACGCCGAATTCCCGCCCGAAGCCGGATTGCTTGAATCCGCCGAATGGTACCATTGGGTCATGCGGCGCATCGTTGATGAACACGCGGCCTGCCTCGATCTGGTTTGCGACGCGTTTTGCCCGCGCGACGTCGGAAGAAAAGACGTGCGCCTGCAGGCCGTAATCGGTGTCGTTCGCGATCGTGATGGCGTCTTCCTCGTCGCGGTAGGAGATCAGCGATAGCACGGGGCCGAATATCTCCTCGCGCGCGATGCGCATGTCGTTGCGGACGCCGGTAAAGATGGTGGGCTTGACGAACCAGCCGCGCTGCAGCCCTTCCGGACGACCTTCGCCGCCTGCCAGCAGTCTGGCGCCTTCCTCCTGTCCCAGGCGAATATAGCTTTGCACGCGATCCCACTGCTTCTGGCTGACCATCGGACCAACCTGAACCTGTTCGTCGGCCGGTTCTCCCGACCTGAAGTCTTTGATGGTGTGGCTTAGCCGTTCCTCGATTTCACCGAACCTGCTTTCTGGAGCAAGAATGCGGGTTCCGGCAATGCAGGCCTGACCGCTGTTGCGGAACCCTGCCACCAGCACCTGCGGGATGGCGACCTCAAGATCGGCATCGTCCAGAATGATGCTGGGGCTTTTGCCGCCAAGTTCCATTGTGACGCGCTTCATAGTGGCCGCGGCCGCCTGAACAATGCCGCGACCTGTGGCAGTGGAACCGGTGAAGGTGATCTTGGACACGTCGCGGTGAGCCGTCAGTGCCGCACCAACGACGCCTCCATACCCGGTGACGATATTGAAAATGCCATCGGGAAGACCGGCCGCGTGCAGACATTCAGTGATCACCTGCGTCTGTAGGGCGCTCATCTCCGAAGGTTTGATCACCATCGTTGCTCCGGCTGCAATGGCGGCGGAGAGCTTGCCGCAGATAAAACTGTAATTGCTGTTCCAGGGCGTGATCGCCACGGCAACACCCGAGGGTCGCATCTCGACATCGGCGCTGCCCATGCGGCGTTGGAACTCGTAGTCCTTCAGCGTTCTTGCCATGTCGAGAAAGACGCTGCCTGCGCGTGACGCTGAAAAGCCGATGAAGCCCGATGGCGCACCGTATTCTTCACGCATGGCGGACGCCAGATCGTCGGTTCGGGCGGACACCGCGGCATGCAGCCGGTTCAGCATGTCGATCCGCTCTTTTCTGGTCGTATTCGAAAAGGCTGGGAAAGCGCGTTTGGCGGCAGCAACTGCGCGGTCGGCGTCCCGCTCATCTGCGAGCCGCACGCTGCCGATCTGGTCCTCGGTTGCCGGATTGAAAAGCGGCGCCCATTGATCGCCGTGCGGCGTGACAAACGCCCCGTTGATATAGATCCGATCGATGATGTGCATGTTTCTTCTCCTGTGATGGCTTCACAGCAAAAATGGCATGCGGTAAGTGTTGCGTGTAGTAGGACAAAATCGGACAGCCTGATGAACTGGATTGCGCAATGAGGGCAAGCCTGATCGAGCTTGAAGCGGTTGCCGGCGTCGCGCGTCACGGTGGATTCCGGGCTGCCGCGCGCGAACTCGGTATGTCGTCATCGGCTTTGAGCCATGCGATCGCCGCACTTGAGGAGCGCCTTGCCGTCAGGCTTTTCAACCGCACCACGCGTAGCGTGTCCTTGTCTGCAGCCGGTGAGCAATTCCTATCTGAAATCGCACCTGCCCTGCAGACGCTCGAGAAGGCGATCGAAAATGTCGGTGAACATTCAGATCGGCCCTCCGGGAGACTCCGGCTGAATATGGCGCCGGGCGCGGCGCGCATTCTGCTGCAGCCGCTCATCCTCGAGTACAGCCGTCGATACCCGGATGTCGACATCGAGATCGTGACCGAAAATGCGCTCGTGGATGTGATCGGCAAAGGTTTCGATGCGGGCATTCGTCTCGCCGAGGCTATCTCGCCCGACATGGTGGCCGTACCGATCATTCCGAAAATGCGGTCTTTCGTCGTCGGCTCGCCGCGCTACTTCGACGGCCGTTCAAAGCTTGTCGTCCCAGCCGATCTCGCCCGGCACGTCTGTATCCAGATGCGCATGACAAGCGGGAGACTCTATCGCTGGGAGTTTGAGAAGCACGGGGAAACACACTTGATCGATGTCAGCGGCCATCTGACATTTGATGGGTCTGACCTTATTCTGGAGGCCGCTCTTGCCGGATTTGGGCTCGCCTATCTGGGTGAACATGCACTTGCGCCCCATATTGCCTCAGGCGATCTCATTCCTGTTTTGGAAGACTGGTCTCCCGAATATCCGGGACTTAGCCTTTATTTCTCGCAACGGCGACACATGCCAGCCAAACTGCGTGCCTTCATCGAGCTGATCCGAGAGCGTTCGACTGGCGACAATTGATAACGAGGATGCCTATCTTTGTCGTAAGCCTGGTCGTTGGTGCATATTTTGTCGATACCGGTCTTCTTGCAAACTTGCGAGAAGGCAGTCTGAACAGTCTTCGACGCGACAAGATTCGGCGTGGTGCGCCACTGGAGAGGCGCGATGTTTCCAGCGAGCTCTTTTTGGTATCGGCGCGCCGATCCCCCGGCCTCGGCATCCCCTGTATTGTAGGGCGAACAGAGACCGACTTCACGTTTTGAAATGAACGGTCACCGAAAATGAGTTCCCATTCCGTGCCAATGCGGTCATGTCTTTGCAAAACTTGTACGAGCCAGTGTTCGATGACAAACTTTAAAGAGTTGACAGCATGGAAAATCCGGTTGCATTGAATCGCCTTTCTGAAAACACGGTCTTCCGTAAAGGCGACGTTTTCGTACTCTTCGGCGAACTGTTCGGCCGCGGATACGCCACCGGCTTGCTCGACGAAGCGAGACGGGCTGGAATGGAGATTGTGGGGATCACCGTCGGGCGGCGTGACGAGAACAACACACTGCGGCCGCTCGACGCCGATGAACTGTCTTCGGCGGAGGCCCAGCTTGGCGGCAGGATCATCAACATACCTCTTATGGCGGGTTTCGATCGCGATGCGCCCGCAGACGGGCCGACTCCCACCGATCTCCTGGCAAAAATGACGCTTGAGAGCTGGGAGCACGACAAGCTCGACTGGGACTATGTCAGGCAATGCCGCGACATTGCCAATGCGCGTTTTACGGAATCGCTTTCGAAAGTCATGACCGTTCTCGACGGTATGATCGCCGATGGCCGCAATGTTTTCTTCGCCCACACAATGGCAGGCGGCATCCCGAAGGCGAAGGTGTTCCTGGTCATCGCCAATCGGATCTACAAGGGAACCGGAACCCGCCACATGTCCTCGCAGACCCTGCTCGACAGTGACATGGGAAAACTCATCCTGCAGAATTTTGACGACGTCTCCGCAAACACCTTTCGCCATCTCATCGATTTCAGCGCGGCGATCCGCGAGCGCGTTGAAGCCTCAGGCGGTCAAGTGCGATATACGGCCTATGGTTATCACGGATCGGCGGTCCTCATCGACGGAAGTTATCGTTGGCAGACCTACACCAACTACACCCAGGGTTACGCGAAGATGCGGCTCGAAGGCATTGCAGAGGAAGCCTGGGCTAAAGGGATCAAGGCAACAGTTTACAATTGCCCCGAAATCCGGACCAATTCGTCCGACGTGTTCACCGGTATCGAGCTGCCCCTGATACCGCTGCTGCTTGCGTTGAAGAAAGAAAACGGCGGCCAATGGGCAGATGAACAGTGGCAGGCCTGCCAGCAGCTGCTGGTAGATGGCCTAACGATGGAAGACGTCTTCGGCAAGATCGCCGCCATGCAGGCCAGCGATGTCATGCGTCCGTTCTATGACTTTTCGGCATGGCCCATGGCAAACAGCCAGGCGCAGGCTGATCTCACCATCGGCACGTCCAACGAAATCACCCAGATGCATCGGGATAGCAAGGTGATGATCAGCGATCTGTTGAGCAGTCTCGTTGTGGCGGCAACAGGGCAGCTAATCTTCGGTGAATCTTCCGAACCCTCCGGTCCAGTTCTGTGGCTCAACCATGACATTGTGGCTCGGCGACTTAATGCTTCCCACCCGCATTCAAAGTCTTCCGCGCCGCTTATCGCGCCGGGAATGGGATCCGCGCAGCCTGAGATGGCGTGAAGGCTTCCCAGCCTGGCCTGGAGACCGGGTGCTTTAGCCATGAACGATCCAGAACCACATGGGTGGACTGGTCCCTGGTGGTAAGAAACAACTACCCCAATGCCGAGCTTTATGTTGATCGTCTCTCCCGGGCCTTGGTCGGATCGTCGCTGATCGCGGCGAGATGTGTTGGCAAGTTGCAGGCTAGGGCTGGCAGGACTAACGTCTACGCCAGATCTGAAGGATATAGCATCGCAAAAAAATCGGGCTTGCTATAAGACAACTCAGGCTCACACCGGGAGACAGCGGTGCGAGCCTGCGTTAACAGGGGATTGAGACATGCCATATCATTTCCTTGAAGTCGCCGTGACGCCAAGCGTCAGAGCCGCTCAGTCTGCCATGGGCGTGGACCAGATCTGGTTGGGTAATGATAGCCGTCCCTCCGATACCCTCACAGAAGACGAGATCGCTTTCATCGCCGCACGTGACAGCTTCTATATGGCATCGGTCTCGGAAACGGGCTGGCCCTACGTTCAACATCGTGGAGGCAATGCCGGTTTTCTCAAAGTCGTTGATCAACGAACTCTGGCCTTTGCCGATTATCGCGGCAACCGACAGTACATCAGCACCGGCAATCTGGCTGCCAATGACCGGGCCTGTCTTTTTCTGATGGATTACGCGCGAAGGGCGAGGCTTAAAATCTATGTTCATGTAGATCGGCTGACACTTGATGCCGACCCGACGCTCAACGATCTGGTATCCGACCCCACATATAAAGGCCGCGCGGAGGGGATTTTCAGGCTTCGGCTTGAAGCGTACGACTGGAACTGTCCCCAGCATATTACTCCGCGCTACACCCAACAGCAGGTTGAACAGGCAGTCGCTCCTCTTCGTGAAAAACTGCTGCAATTAGAAACCGAAAACGCAGCCTTGCGAGCACAGTTGGGAGGACTTCAAACATGAATGAAGTTCTAAGACCACCATGTCCCCCGTTCAGCGCGGTGGAGAAAGTCCTGCTTGCCGTCTGTCAGGATATCTGGCAGGCGCGTTCTTGGCCGCTTCTTTGAGCGCGCGCAACACCTGCAGTGATCAGCCTCATGGGGTACTCACGGTCTACCGGAAATAATTGTCAGCTTTCGGGCGTCGAGTTTGCGGTGAGGCCGTGACAACGCTTCCCACCGCCTTGTGTCGATTGCGGTAATTGTGGAAGAACGGCCAAGAATGTTGGCCGAGCCGCTGCTTTGAGGTTTGTGCCAATGCGTATCGGAGCAAGCCATCAGGCAAGCACAAAAAGTGAGAGAAAATGTTCCGTTTTTCAGTGATAGTGGCTGCGTGCTTGAGTATCAGCGGATGCGGACTAACCAAGGTACCTGATTTTGTGCATGATCGCGACGTGAGCAAGCTGGATGCGGTAGGTGTCAGCCTGGAAGCCGCAAGAGCGATGGCGACGCGAAACGGCTTCCGATGCAACCAAAGCCTTGATCGAAACCGCACAGTCGTGACCAAAGACAACGTCCAACGCAAGACCGATATCCTTGAATGCCATAAAACCTCCTTTGACCTGGTCTGCCCGCAGCGAAGATACGTGGTTTTCAATGCCGATCCGCAGAGCGGCATAGTTTACAGCGTAGGCCGGCGTATAACCCAACATTCCTGTTTCTAAACCGATGAACTTAAAATGCTCCGGCGTTGAACCTGCCGACGAATGTTCTTTCACGGCAAAGATCACCGCTGCAACATTGACCCTGTCGATGAAATGTCAGGCCAAGTGCTGTGATCGCGCGTGATACCAAGAGTGCTGGCATAAGTGCTTAACGAAGCAGTCCGTCCACGTCGAACTCCTCCCAGCCGCCGAGCTTCGAGGCCGGATCATCGGAAGACGTCGTTGGCCGCTTCGCAACCTTCTTCTTGAGCGACCGCGTCAGCTTCGCCTGATATGCCGCGCGCCGCCTCTTTTCGGCTTTCGCCTCTGCATCCTCCACCCGCCATTCGTCGACAACGCCACGGTCGAGAAGGTCTTCGACCACCTTGGGGTCAAAGACATGGAACGTGATCTGACGGGCGCGGCCGTTCAGTCTGACCGTTCGCGTCCCCGCGCTCGGCAGGCGACCGTCGGCAAGCCAACGATGCCGCTCGCTCGTCTTGATAGTCAGGATGTCCTCGATTTCGCGCGGGATTACCGGCAGTGCAGCGGCCTCCGTCACCACTTTTGTGACGATGGTCGCTGCTGCATTGAACGCGGTCTTTTCACTGGCCGTCATCGCCAGGGTGAGATCAACTCCTTCGAGCGAGATCAACTTTTTTGTATGAGCGGGCAGCCTTGCCTGTATTTCTTGAAGGACGCCTTTGGCGCGAACGGCCGACCCCATTGTCACGGTAGCCGGCAGGGTCCATGTTCTGATCAGTTCGATGTGATGTTTTTCATGCTTCGGCATGTCGCACAGATGGTGTTTGAGCGCGTTCAAGTCAAACAGCTAATTGATGGCACTTGTTCACTCGGCCAACTTGCTACGAGGCATGAAAGACAAGTCTGATGAATATCAGCCGATCTTTCCTCTCCCTTCGTATTGCTGAAATCTTCCATCAAGATACGCAGGAATGGTGTAGCAGCAGGGGCGTTTCTGCCGGCTTTCTGGCCGGACTGCGGTGATGTTCGCGCTGGTGGGGCGAAAGATATCGCTGAGCTCTCTCTCCCGAGGCTTATTTGGGAGCCCTCGTTGTAGGTTTGTCTCAAGCCCAGGGTGAAGGCTGATCTGCAATAACTGAGTTGAAGTCGCCTATGGCAGCGTAGCGCGCGGCTCGCACCTTTCTGAATTTGCTGCTGTCCACGACCAGATGCTTTTGAACCGAGCGTTGCATAACCATCTGCTTGATCGGCACTTCATGAAAATGTGAGCAGGTGACGCCATGCTGTTCGTCCACGCCACCGGCAGACAAGAATGCCTTGTTGATATTGATGCGCTTCAGCACCTCGATACCCTCATCACCCGAAAACGAAGCCGCTTCCGGATGATAGACCCCCCCGAGCATGATCAGGCGGACATCGGTTCTGCTCGCCAGTTCCTCTGCAACATTGAGGGAATAGCAGATGACCGTGACATGGGCGTTTGCCGGAATTTGCCGCGCCAGATGCGGCATCGTCGTTCCGCAATCGATGAATACAGTGTCATATGGTTCGATTAGAGCTGCCGCCTGCGTGCAGGCGCGCGCCTTGGCAGTTGCATGGCTGTCCTTCTCCTGCTCGAGCACATAGTCGCTGCTGATGGCTCCATCCTGAACCGGAATGATGTAGCCGCCAAGACAGCTAAGCCGCTGACCGTCGGCGGCAATGTCGCGGCGAATGGTAATTTCGGATACGCCAAGCCGGGACGCTGCGTCCCGCAGCCTCAGGACACCCGTTTCCTGAACCAGCCCGGCCAGCGCGTCCAACCTGGCATTGTGTGCACTTATTCTGCTCACCTTATCTCCGCTTTCGGTTTGTCCCTGCGCTTCATATTTCGGTGTTAGTTTCCTTGCAATCGCCCCTCTCTACGCTTGACAGAAGAACAACAAACATGAAACGATCGAAACATAATGATCGGATTGTATCATAATAGTTCGCATTATCGGGAGAGGAAAACAACAGGTTTCTGGGTCACATCGTGGTCCATCTACCGGGGCGTGGGAAAGCCTTTTCCGGGAGAATGAGGAGGCGTCGGACGCGTGAGGAGCGGGTACCGGCGTTAGGGATCGACCATTGTCGGGTGCTGCGACTGGAATAGGTCCGGCACAGTGCAGTTTCAAAGGGAGGAGTTATCCGTGAACAAGATTTTCGCAACCATCGCGCTTGCTGCCACGCTTTCGGCGTCGGCTGTCTTTGCGCAGAGCGCCGTCGATACATCGAAGGTCAACAAGGAATTGATCACCGCGGCGAGTGGCAAGAAATACACCATTGCGACCGTCGTGAAGGTGGATGGCATCGCGTGGTTTGACCGCATGCGAGATGGCGTCGAGCAGTTCAAGGGCGATACCGGAAACGATGTCTGGATGGTTGGCCCAAGTCAGGCCGATGCCGCCGCCCAGGTACAGATTGTTGAAAATCTCATCGCGCAGGGCGTTGACGCCATCGCCATCGTGCCGTTCTCGGTGGAAGCGGTGGAACCGGTTCTCAAGAAAGCCCGCGATCGCGGCATTGTCGTCATCAGCCATGAGGCTTCCAATATCCAGAACGTCGATTTCGACATCGAAGCCTTCGACAACAAGGCCTATGGCGCGAACCTGATGAAGGAGCTCGGCAAATCCATGGGCGGCAAGGGCAAATATGTCGCCACCGTTGGCAGTCTGACGTCCAAGTCGCAGATGGAATGGATCGATGGCGCCGTCGAGTACCAGAAGGCCAACTTCCCGGAAATGTCGCAGGCGACCGAGCGGCTGGAAACCTATGACGACGCCAATACCGACTACACCAAACTCAAGGAAGCGATGACCGCCTATCCTGATATCACCGGTATTCTCGGCGCGCCGATGCCAACATCGGCAGGCGCGGGTCGCCTGATCGCCGAAGGCGGTCTATCGGGCAAGGTCTTCTTCTCGGGCACGGGCCTGGTTTCCGTTGCCGGCGAATACATCAAGAACGATAACATCCAGTACATTCAGTTCTGGGATCCGGCCGTTGCCGGTTATGCCATGAACATGCTGGCTGTTGCGGTTCTCGAGAAGAAGAACGAGCAGATCAAGGCCGGCCTGAATATGGGCCTGCCCGGTTACGAAAGCCTGCTGGTTCCTGACGCCTCCAAGCCACATCTGCTCTATGGCGCAGGTTGGGTCGGCGTGACCAAAGAAAACATGGACAAGTACGACTTCTGATCCGAACCACGGAGGGAGGGGCAACCCTCTCTCCTTACACCCCGTGTTTTCCAGCCTTGCACGAGGCCATTATGACTGAAAATCTGATCGAGCTGCGCCATATCGGCAAGCGGTTTGGCGGCGTGAAGGCGCTCGACGACGTGTCGCTGAGCATTCGCCCGGGAGAAATCCATTGCCTTGCCGGTGAAAACGGTTCCGGTAAATCCACCGTCATCAAAATCATGTCTGGGGTTTACACGCCCGAGGACGGCGAGATTCTGATCGACGGGAAGCCTGTTGGCAAACTCGATCCGGTAAAATCCGTTCACCACGGTATTCAGGTGATCTACCAGGATTTTTCGCTGTTCGGTAACCTGACGGTCGCCGAAAACCTGGCGATCAATACCTTCCTGATGGAAGGCCGCAAGACGGTCGACTGGCGACAGGTTCGTCAGCTGGCTCGAAAGGCGTTGGACCGCCTCGGCGTGAGCATCGATCTTGATGCGGATGTCGAAAGCCTGCCCACGTCGGGCAAGCAGATCGTGGCGATCGCCCGCGCTCTCATGGCCGATGCGCGCCTGATCATCATGGATGAGCCGACGACGGCGCTAACGCGCCACGAGGTCGATGCCCTGTTCAAGATCGTGCGCGATATTCAGGCGCAGGGCATTGCCGTTCTCTTTGTCAGCCACAAGATGCGCGAGATGCTCGAAATCAGCGAGCGCCTGACCATTTTCCGCAACGGCAAGAAGGTTGCCGAAGGACCGATTGCCGAATTCGACGAGCCAGCAATCACACGCGCGATGACGGGGCAGGAACTGACTGCCCACAGCTACCAGTGGGCTCCTCGGGAGGGCGCCGACATGCCGGTGCTGGAAGTGCGCAATCTCTCGGTTCCGGGTTCGGTGGAAAATGCCGACCTGACGCTTAGGCCGGGCGAAATCGTCGGTATTTCGGGCTTGATCGGTTCGGGTCGCACCGAACTTGCACTGGCGCTGTTTGGCATGCGCCCTGACTTTACAGGTTCAGTGCGCCTTGCAGGCCGCGAGGTTCACCCGAGGACCGTTCAGGAAGGTATTGCCTGCGGTGTCGCCTATGTGCCGGAGGACCGCCTGACCGAGGGCCTGTTCCTGACACAATCGATCGAGCGCAATATCATTGTCACGTCGATTGAGAAATTTGTCCGCGGTCTTTTCATCAATCGTAAAAAGGCCGACGAAACGACCCGCGATATGTTCTCGGCCATGCAGATCGTGGCGCCGGGACCGCACACGCCGGTCAACCATCTGTCCGGCGGCAACGCACAGCGCGTGGTTCTGGCCCGCTGGCTGCTGACGGGCGCCAAAGTGCTGATCCTGAACGGCCCGACCGTCGGTGTCGATGTTGGTTCCAAAGCACAGATTCATAACATCATCCGCAAACTGGCCGAAAAGGAAGGCCTGTCCGTGCTGATGATTTCCGACGATGTCCCGGAACTGGTGCAAAACTGCAATCGCGTGGTGGTTATGCACCGCGGCCGTTTCGTTGACGAATTGTCCGGAGAAGGCATGACCGAAGACGCCGTTAATGACCGGCTCAAGACGCTGAATTGAGGGGCCGTAAAACATGAAATTCTTCAGAAGCACAGAGTTTATTATAGCCGGCGTCTTGCTGGCGGCCATGGTCATTATTGGTACGATCAACCCGGCATTCTGGTCGCTGGACAACATTTTCGGGCTGCTGCGTTCCAATGTCGTGATCGGCATTATGGCGCTCGGCGTCCTGCTGGTAATGATTTCCGGCGGTATCGATGTTTCGTTCACGGCCTTCGCCATTGCAGCGATGTATCTGACTGTGCGCGCCATGGTCTATCTCGGCTACGACGGCGTGCTCGTTCCTTTCGTTGCGGCAACGCTGATTGGGCTGGCTCTTGGTGCGTTCAACGGTTTCATTATCCACCGTTTTAGGATGATCCCGCTGATCGTGACGCTTGGAACCGGATCGATCGTGCGCGGTCTGGTTCTCGGCCTCGTTGGCACCAGCATCGTCAACATCAACAAGATGCCAAAGGAACTGATCGGGTTCGGCAAAACCGACGTCATCTCGCTGACGTCGGCCACGGGATCGACTTTCGGCCTGACCGCGATGTTTGTGGTCTATATGGGTCTGGCATTGGTTATCCACCTCGTCCTCACATACACCATGATCGGGCGCAGTGTTTATGCCTATGGCGGCTCGCCCGAAGCGGCCAAGCGCGTTGGCTTCAATACGGGCGCGACGATCTTCTTTGTCTACTGCGTTGCCGGTGCGCTGGCAGGTTTCTCAGGGCTGCTGCACTCATCGATGATCTGGCTTGCCAACCCGCGTGACTTTGTCGGTCTCGAACTCGACGTGATAGCGGCCGTGGTTCTGGGCGGGGCATCGATCTTTGGCGGACGCGGCACGGTTCTCGGCACCTTGATGGGCGTGTTCATGCTGGTGATGGTCAAAAACTCACTGATCATCATGAAGGTGGATACCACCTGGCAGCGCGTCGTTGTCGGCCTGATCATCATCGTCGCCACCGCCATCACCGCATGGCGCGATCGCAAAAGCATAGCGTAACGGGAGAGCGCATCATGAAAAATTCGTTCGACATGCGCCGGCTTCTCGGCAACGACAACAACATCCTTCAGCTCCTTGTGATCACCGTCATCGTCTTCGCGCTGATGACCTGGATGAACCCCGGCAAGTTCCTGAATTATTACAACTTCGAGTCCATCAGCTATATCATGCCCGAACTGGGGATCCTCTCCATCGCCATGATGATCGCCATGCTGACCGGCGGCATCGATCTTTCCGTGGTGGGCATTGCCAATCTGGCGGGTATCATCGCCGGCGTCTATTTCCATTCCACCATGGTTCAGGCAGGGCAATCCTCTACGTCGGGCATGGTGTTCTACACCGGTCTTGGCATCCTGCTCGCCATGGCAGTCGGCTTGCTGGCCGGTTTGGTCAACGGCCTGCTGGTCGCGAAACTGCGCATTACGCCAATCCTTGCGACGCTTGGCACAGGCCAGGTCTTGATGGGGCTGGCACTGGTGATGACCGGCGGGCCGGCAATCGTCGGTTTTCCCGATGCATGGAACTGGATCGGTAACGGTAAAATCTTCGGCATCGCGACTCCGTTCCTGCTGTTCGTCGCCGTGTGCATCATCGTGGCTATCCTGCTGACGCGCTCGACGCTTGGCATCAACCTGATGCTGATCGGGACCAATCCGCGGGCAGCGGTGTTTGCCGGTATCCGCAAAGATCGCATGATGCTGTATTCCTACATGCTGACCGGCGTTCTGGCGTCACTGGCGGGGATCATTCTGTCCGGCCGAACCAACGCAGCGAAATCCGACTACGGTGCGTCCTATCTGTTGCAGGCGGTGCTGATCGCGGTACTTGGCGGCACCAATCCCGCAGGCGGGAAGGGGCGGGTTCTTGGCATCGCCATCGCGCTGATCGCCCTCATGCTGCTTTCCTCCGGCTTCCAGATGATGCGGTTCTCCAACCACCTTATCGACTTCATCTGGGGGGCATTCCTCATTCTCGTCATCGCCATCAATGCGTGGCGCAACCCCGGCAGGTGATCTCATGCAGGCGACGGAATTTCATCTCCGCAGGCAGGACTTTACAGACGTCCCGTATCTTCTGGCGGCAACGGGCGGGTTGCAGATTACAGCCTTCCGGTATCCCACCGGCATCGAGGCGCTGCAGTTAGACAATCGCCACGGCCGGATCATCATCTTGCCCTTCATGGGGCAGATGATCTGGAGCGTGGCGTTCAACGGCGTCGACCTGACCATGGGAAGCCGCTTTGCCATGCCACGACCGGCCGGTTCGATCGTCGAGACCTATGGGTGCTTTGCATTCCACAGCGGCATGCTGCGCAATGGTTGCCCGTCGCCACAGGACAATCACCCCCTGCATGGTGAAATGCCCTGTGCCGCCATGGACAAGGCCGGTTTTGTCGTCGGCCACGACGCGCGCGGCGCCTATGTTCGGGTAACAGGCGAAGTTGAATATGTCATGGGCTTCGGCGCCAATTATCTCGCCCGCCCCAGCGTGACTTTGTACGCTGAAGACACGCTTTTTGACATGGTCATGGATATCCAGAACCTGTCATCAGCGCCCATGGACCTCATGTATATGTGCCATGTGAACTTTGCTTATGCCGAGGGTGCACGCATCGTTCAGCCCGTGCCGTATACGCCGGAGCAGGTGAAGGTGCGCACGGCCGTGCCCGGCCATGTGACGCCAAACCCCGATTATCTTTCCCTGCTGGAGACGCTGGCAAAGCAGCCTTCAGCCATGGAAGTGCTTAACGAGCCGCAACGTTACGACCCCGAACAGGTGTTTTACATTAACGGCCTGCCGACGGACGGCGAGGGGCTTACGCATCTGATGATGCAGCGGCGTGAGGGCGATGGCTTTGCCATCTCCTATCCGCTTGCGGCCTTCCCGAAGACGGTGCGCTGGATCCTGGTCAATGGGGATTCGCAAGTTGCCGCATTTGCCCTGCCGTCTACCTGCGAGCCGGAGGGCTATCTGGCGGAGAAGGCCAAGAACAACGTGCAGAGCCTGGCACCGGGCGAACGCAGGGCGTTTCCGGTACGGCTCGGCTATCTCGATTGCGCTGCCGCCGATCAGTTCGGCGCCAGGATCAGCGCCCTTTGAAACAGGATATCCAGGGAATTTCGGCATGAGCAAGAAAATCGGGGTCGTAGGCTCCAACATGGTCGACCTTATCACCTATGTGAACCGTATGCCCGGACCGGGCGAGACGCTCGAAGCTCCCGCCTTCGAAATGGGTTGCGGCGGCAAGGGCGCCAATCAGGCGGTGGCTGCGGCGCGTCTTGGCGCTGATGTCATGATGGTCACCCGGGTCGGTGACGATGTCTTCGGCGACAATACCATTCGCAATCTCGAGAGCTTCGGCGTGGATACGCGTCACGTGGTGAAGGTTGCCGGCAAGTCCAGTGGCGTCGCGCCGATTTTCGTCGAGGAGTCGGGCGAGAATTCGATCCTCATCGTCAAGGGCGCCAATGCCGATCTTCTGCCGGCAGAGGTCGACAAGGCGGCCGCCGATCTGAAACAGTGCGGTCTGATCCTCATGCAGATGGAAGTGCCGGTTGAGACAGTCTATCACACCATCGAACTTGCGGCCCAAAACGGTATCGAGACGATCCTCAATCCTGCGCCCGCCGCTGCCAATCTCGATCCGGAGCGTATTCGCCAGGTAACGTTCCTCGTTCCGAACGAGAGCGAGCTGGCATTACTGTCCGGCTTGCCGACCGAGACCGACGAAGCAATCATCACTGCCGCCCGTTCCCTGATCGCACGCGGTATCCGTACCGTCATCGTGACGCTGGGCGGACGTGGCGCGCGCGTAATTACGTCAGATGAGATCGTCAATATCGAGCCCGTCAAGGTAACGCCGAAAGACACCACCGGCGCTGGCGACGCCTTTATTGGCTCCTTTGCCCGCTTTTATGCCGAAACGGGAGAGGTCGTGTCTTCACTGAAGAAGGCATCTCTCTATGCGGCGCATTCCATCACCCGTCCCGGAACACAGAAGGCCTATGCCAGCATCGAAGAGTTCGAGGCATTCTGCCGCGAACATGCCAATGCCGCAGCCTGACCAGAAGAATGGACAGAAAATGAGCGAAGCATTCCCCAGAAACAACGGCACGGCTCTCAAACCGGAATGGTTTGAAGATGTATCGGTCAATCGCAGTGCCTCCGAACGGCGGGCAGCAACAATCACCACCCGGCGCTCGGTCAAGAAGGAATATCAGGTTGCCTGGCAGATCAAGGCGATTACCTGCATCGATCTGACAACGCTGTCCGGCGACGACACGCCCGGTCGTGTGCGCCGACTGTGTGCGAAAGCGCGACGTCCGGTTCGGGACGATATTCTTGAGGCACTCGGTCTTGCTGACGCCGGTATCACAACCGGTGCCGTCTGCGTCTATCCGACCATGGTGCCCCATGCCATCAAGGCACTGGAAGGCACGACTATTCCGGTCGCATCGGTGGCGACGGGCTTTCCCTCCGGCCTCACTCCGCTACCGCAGCGGCTGGCAGAAATCCGCTATGCCGTCGAGCAGGGCGCTAAGGAGATCGATATCGTTATTACTCGCGAGTTCGTTCTGACGCAGAACTGGACCGCACTTTATGACGAGATCGCCGCGATGCGTGAAGCCTGTGGCGACGCCCATATGAAGGCTATCCTGGCGACGGGTGATCTCAATACGCTGACCAATGTCTATCGCGCCTCGATGGTGGCGATGCAGGCGGGTTCGGACTTCATCAAGACCTCGACCGGCAAAGAAGAAGTCAACGCCACTCTGCCGGTCAGTCTGACCATGGTGCGTGCGCTGCGCGACTACGGCGAACTGACTGGCCAGATGGTCGGCTTCAAGCCTGCAGGCGGGTTGAAGACAGCGAAGGACGCGTTGTCATGGCTGACGCTGATGAAGGAGGAGCTGGGCAATCGCTGGTTGGAACCGGACCTGTTCCGCATCGGCGCCAGCTCGATGCTTGGCGATATCGAGCGCCAGCTCGAACATTTCGTAACCGGTCGCTATTCCAGCGCTCACCATCACGCTGCTGCATAAGGACTGAAAAAATGCGACCCATCAAGGACATTTTGGAAACCATGGAATATGGACCTTCCCCCGAAGCCAATGGTGATGTGAAACAGTGGCTCGACGCGCATGGACGCTCGTTTGGACATTATATCAACGGCCGGTTCGTTTCTCCGGAGGGCCGCGAGACCATTTCCGTGTCAAACCCCGCAAACGGGGATAAGCTCGCGGAAATCATTCGCGGCAATGAGGAAGACGTCGATCAGGCGGTCAAGGCCGCCCGCACGGCCTTCGCAAAATGGTCGAAGCTGTCGGGTCACGAGCGCGCTCGTTACCTCTATGCCATTGCCCGACATGTACAGAAGCGCGAGCGCTTCCTGTCCGTTCTGGAAACGATGGATAACGGCAAGCCGGTTCGCGAAACACGCGATATCGACATTCCACTCGTCGCCCGCCATTTTTACCATCACGCCGGATGGGCCGAAATGGTGGAAGACGAGTTCCGTGGTTTCTCGCCGGTCGGTGTTTGCGGTCAGGTGATCCCGTGGAATTTCCCTCTGCTGATGCTGGCGTGGAAGATCGCGCCAGCGCTTGCTGCCGGCAATACCGTGGTACTTAAGCCTGCCGACCTGACACCGCTGACCGCTGTCGCCTTTGCGGAAATCTGCCACGAGGTCGGCCTTCCCGCCGGTGTCGTCAACATCGTGCAGGGCGATGGCTCGACAGGCGCTGCAATCTGCGGCCATGACGGCATCGACAAGGTTGCCTTCACCGGCTCCACCAAGGTCGGTCGCGTTATTCGCGAGCAGATTGCCGGTTCGGGCAAAAAGCTGTCGCTGGAACTGGGCGGCAAGTCACCATTCATCGTTTTCGAGGATGCAGATCTCGATGCGGCGGTTGAAGGTGTTGTTGACGCGATCTGGTTCAATCAGGGCGAAGTCTGCTGCGCCGGTTCCCGCCTGCTGGTGCAGGAAGGTATTGCCGATAAATTTTATGCACGGCTGAAAAAGCGGTTGGAAACCCTGCGGGTCGGCGATCCGCTCGACAAGTCGACCGATGTCGGCGCGATTGTTTCGGCCACGCAGGTGAAACGCATCACGGATCTGGTACGCAAGGGCGTGGAAGAGGGCGGTGAACTCTGGCAGAGTTCCAACCCGTTGCCGGCCACCGGCAATTACGTCGCTCCCGGCTTCTTCACCGAAGTCGATCAGGCATCGACGGTTTGCCAGGTGGAAATCTTTGGCCCGATCGCCGCGGCGACCACCTTCCGCACGCCGGATGAAGCTGTTTCGCTGGCCAACAATACCCGTTACGGCCTCGCCGCCTCCATCTGGTCGGAAAACATCAATGTAGCGCTTGATCTGGCCGCCCGCGTCAAGGCAGGCGTGGTCTGGATCAACTGCACCAACATGCTCGATGCCGGTGCAGGTTTTGGCGGCTACCGCGAAAGTGGCTTCGGTCGCGAAGGTGCGCGCGAGGGGCTTTACGAATATCTGGCGGCAGACTGGGAAAAGAGCCTGCCGGTCACTAAGCCCGCTGAAGCCTTCACGCCATCTGCATTGCCGAACGCTGACAGCAAGATGGCGATCGATGGCCTTGATCGAACCATGAAGAACTATATCGGCGGCAAGCAAGCCCGCCCCGACGGTGGCTACAGTTATTCGGTGACCGGCAAGGGCAACACCGTGATTGGCATGGCCGGAATAGGCAGCCGCAAGGACATCCGCAATGCTGTGGAAGCAGCGTCCAAGGCAAGCAGCTGGAGTTCCGCAACCGCCCATAACCGTGCTCAAGTGCTCTATTATCTTGCAGAGAACCTCGATGCACGGCGTGACGAATTTGTCGCCCGCATCATCGATAGCACCGGTGTCAGCGAAAAGAAGGCGAAGGACGAAGTCGACGCATCAATGCGCCGTATTTCCTATTATGCCGCCCAGGCAGACAAGTTCGATGGCGCTGTGCACTCCACCAAGTCACGTCACGTCACGCTTGCCATGAACGAGCCGTGGGGCATCGTCGGGATCGTTTGCCCCGATGAGGCACCCCTCCTGTCGCTGGTGTCGCTGGTGCTGCCTGCAATCGCCATGGGCAATCGCGTTGTGGTGGTCCCGTCGTCTCGCCATCCATTGATTGCCGGTGATTTCTACCAGGTGCTGGACACGTCTGATATGCCCGGCGGGGTCATCAACATTGTGACCGGCGAAAGCGATCTGCTTGCAAAGACACTGGCCGAGCATGATGACGTTGCGGCTGTCTGGTATTTCGGCTCGACCGAGGGAAGCACGATGGTCGAGCGGGCTTCTGCAGGCAACCTGAAGGCCACCTGGGTCAATAATGGCCGTCAGCCCGATTGGCTAAATCGCACCGAAGCGCAGGGTCGTGATTATCTGCGCAGGGCGATCCAGGTGAAGAACATTTGGGTGCCATACGGAGCCTGACCGGCATTGTGCACGGGCGACAACTGACAAAATGGCTTACGGAGGCCAACGGTCTCCGTAGGTTTTTTGAGTTATACTAATTGCTGCAACCGCATCTTTGCCCTGTTGGTCAACCTGGGAACGTCATTGGCGCAACTTCTGGGTTTCGAGCGGAACGAGGGACTGCGCTGCAGCCACTTGCCGGTTTCCGGCGGATCGGCGATGACGCCAGTGAAAATTGATGTTCCAGCGCCAGTCTGAGCGAGGCTGGCGAGGGGCGGCTGATCAAGTCCCGCCTTGACGACCCCACCGTCGGAAATCACCAGGACACGCGCTCCGAGCTTGGACTTGAGCTTTGAAAGCGTTGCGCGGCAGCCCGTCCCGCAATTATCTGCGGGACGGGCGTGAACGTGAATGTCAACATTGTGCCGACTTTTACTGATGCCATTTGACGAGAGGCTGATAGTGATGCGGCTGACGCATGACGACCAGGTCTTTTCGCCGGACGATGTTCGTCGGATATGGCGTGTCGAGATTGGTGGTATCGACAGCCGCAGCGGCAATCCCCTCCTCATCCAGGATCGCCGATTCCTGACGTGGAAAAGCAAAGGAATCCGGCCCGAATACCGCACTCTTGCCCAGATAACCCTTTTTCTGGTCCAGCACATTGGCGAAGGCGAAATAGACGTTGTTTTCGCCGCCGCGAACGCGAAGCGCATGCCAGTGGTAGGGATCGGCACCCTTTGGGATCGGATAGTTGTGCGGGATTTTCGTACCGCCATGGCTACCGGTGAAGGTGCCGGCGATCGCCGAAGGGCAGGCAACAAGATCGCATCCCATAAGTGAAAGCGAACGGATGGCTTCCGGATAAAGCGCGTCGTGGCCAATCGCCAGGCCCACCCGGCCAATGGCAAGGTCGTAGATTTTCCATTCGTCGCCGGCCGTTGCCCAACTGTCGGCGACGCCCAGATGCGTCTTGCGATAGCTGCCCACCAGCCCCTCGGGCCCTGCAAGGACCACGCTGTTATAGATCCTGTCTTCGTCAGCTTCGGCAAATCCGGCGACGATATAAAAGCCGAGCTTCATGGCCAGGCGAACGAAGGCGGATACGGTTGGACCAGACAGCGGCTCCGCCCGCGTTTGCGGGGCCTCAAGTCCGGTCAGCGACAGTTCCGGGAACACCAGAATGTCCGGCGCCGTTGTCGCCTTAGCCTCGTTTGCGAGCCTTGTTATGTGGGCAATATTGTCTGCAATGACGGAGGTTGGCGCGAACTGGGCAACGGCTGCACGCGATCTGCGTCCGCGCGGGATTGGCTGATAGCCATAGAGGCGGAAGTAATCGCCAGGGTTCCAGGTGAAACTGTTGGTCATCATGTTCATGTAGAGCTCGGGCCGGCGCGTCTTGAAGACCGGTTCGCTTAAGACCTCGCGGCGACGGGCACGGGCAAGATCGACCTTGCCATAGGCAATTCCGTCGCCTGTGTCGATGGATGCGGCAACCGTTCCGTCGGGCTCGATCAGGCAACTTCCCCCGGAAAACTGCACGGTTCTTTCCAGACCCCACCGATTACTTTCAATGACATAGCAGGCATTTTCGAAGGCGCGGTTGATCCAGTAGGGAGCGGGCGCGCGTTCCTGCAGCCAGTTGGAGATGTGGCATATGATGTCGGCACCGGCCAGAGCCTCCAGCCGCGCCGTCTCGAAGAAATGCAGATCCATGCACACCAGCATTGAAATACGTCCGATCTCCGTTTCGAAGACCTCGTGCACGATGTCGCCATTTGCGGCCCATTTTGGCTCGGCGATATAGGGATGCGACTTGCGGTGCCGACCAACGATGCCATCCGGACCGATCAGAACTGCCGTATTGTAATAGAGATCGTTCGCCGGATCGACTTCCGGCATGCCGACGACGATGTAGCAGCCGTGTTTGCGGGCAATCGCCTGGAAAACATCGGTGGTCGGTCCGGGGATCGCCTCGACGAACGGCTTCACCTCGGCCCTGTCGAACCAGCAATAGCCTGTCGTCCCCATTTCGGGGGTGACGATCAGGCGGGCGCCGGCCTGCGCCGCTTCCTCGCAAAGGGCGCTCAGCCGGCTGATATTGCGCGCCTTTTCGAACATGGTCGGTTCGAACTGGATAGCGGCGGCGGTGTAGCTTTGTGTCGGTGTCATGATTGTTCCCATTGTCTTATGAAAGGATGCGTTTTTTCAAACAGCCATATGCCTATGAACCAGCGCGTCGGAGAGCGCGTCGATGGCGCCGGCCGCGACCACACCTCCCTTCTCCAGCATGGCGAAGTGGTGAGAGGCATGCCGCGCAAATGCAACGTTCTGCTCGACGAGGATGATCGTCATGCCGATCTCGCGATTGAGCCGGATGATGATCTTTTCAATCTCCTCGACGATAGAGGGCTGGATGCCTTCATTGGGTTCATCGAGAAGCAGTACCTTCGGATCCGCGGCCAGTGCGCGGGCGATGGCGAGCTGCTGTTGCTGGCCGCCCGAAAGCACACCGCCGGGCCGATCGAGGTTGGCCATCAGATATGGAAAAAGCTCCGGCACCAGTGCCGGAATTTCGCGTTTGCGATCGGTGCGCGCAAAGGCGCCCATCAGGATGTTCTCGCGGATGGTGAAATCGGGAATGATCTCCCGGCCCTGAGGGACGTAGGCGATCCCGGCCCGTGCCCTCATATGCGTCGAAGATGAGCCTATGTCTTTCCCCTGCAGATGCATCTCGCCCGTCATACGGTCGGTCAGCGCCATCAGGGTTTTCAACAGGGTCGTCTTGCCGGTACCGTTGCGGCCAAGAATGCTGGTTACCTTTCCCGCCGGGATATCAAGCGTGACGCCGTGCAGGATATGGCTGCGGCCGTAATAGCTGTGTACGTTTTTCAATGTCAGCATCAGGATATTCCTTTCGAACCGAGATAGGCCTCGCGGACCTTCGGATTGCTCTCGATATCCTCGACGCTTCCTTCGGCGAGAACCTCTCCCAGATGCAGAACGGTGATGCGTTCGGCGATTTCACGGACGAACCCCATGTCGTGCTCGACGACAAGGATGGTGTGGCGGCCTTTGAGATTTTTGATGATCTGGGCCGTCTTGCGCGTTTCGGCCTGGGTCATGCCCGCCGTCGGCTCGTCCAGCAGAACAACCTTGGGATCCTGGACGATGAGCATGCCCAGTTCCAGCCATTGCGTCTGGCCATGACTGAGATAAGCCGCAGTCACATTCTCCTCCGCTTCGAGGCCGGTGAGGGCGAGTACCTCATCGACGCGTTTGGCTTCGGCGCGCGAAAATCCAAACCGGAGATTGGCAAACACCGATGGATTGCGGCAATTGGCGACCTCCAGATTCTGCCGCACGGTGAGATCGCGAAAAATGCTGGGGATCTGGAATTTTCGACCGATCCCGGCGCGGGCGATCTTGTGTTCCGGCCAGTTGGTGATGTCTGTGTCGTAGACGAAGACCCTGCCTTTTGTGCTGCGGGTCTTGCCGCTGACCAGGTCCATCAAAGTTGTCTTTCCGGCGCCATTTGCGCCGAGCAAAACACGCAACTCGCCATCGCGAACGGTAATGCTGACATTGTTGACGGCTCTGAATCCGCCAAAATCGACGCTGAGACCGTCGATGGTCAATGCGATTGCACTCATATTACAATGCCTCGCTTTGTTGCTGTAACGATGAGGATGCCGGGCCTGGTTTGACACGGCGGATAAACTGCCTCAGCACATCGTGCGCGACGCCGCCAAGGCCCCGCGGCATGAACAGGACGACAAGGACGAAGATGAGGCCGATGATCGCTTTCCAGGCCTCGACCAGCGCTTCGGTCTCGCTGACCTCGGCCTCGATCATGTTGATCAGGATCGCGCCGATGCAGGCGCCGAGCAGGGAGGAACGGCCGCCAACGGCAGCCCAGACGACCATCGTCACCGAGAAAGACAGGTCCATGAAGGTCGGCGAGGCGAACTCCGCAACGACCACATAGAGCATGCCGGCAACGCCGGCGATGCCTGCAGAAATGACAAAGAAGAACACTTGGTAAAGCGAGACGTCGAAGCCAAGATAGCGGGCGCGAAGCTGATCGTCGCGGATCGCCTGTAGGATCATACCTGCACGGGTCTCCACGATGAGACGCGCGCCGATGAGCGTCAGGGACAGGCATGCGGCGCACAGATAATAGGTTGCCCGGCTGTAGGGGTCGAATTCGATGCCGCCGATCGTCAGCCAGCCAAGATCGGTCAGGCCGTTGAAGCCGTTCGTCACCGGTTGCGCATCGACCATGACGAGACGCACAAGCAGAACAAGCGCCAGGGTGATGATCGAGACAAAGACACCGGAAATGCGCTTGCGGAAAACCAGCATGCCGAGTGCCCCGGCAATCACGACGGGAAGCACGATGCCAAGCACGAGACCTACGGACTGGCTCTGAAACGGAAGCCAGAGGAAGGAGCCCTTGTTGATACAGCAAAGTTCCGTCGGCGCGCCGGGCTCGGCATTCCACAGCATGAAATCTGGAACCGGCCTGTCGGAGCCCTGTTGCAGGCTGGTCAGGCTCGACAGTTTCAGCGACATGGCGAGCATGTAGGCGCCCAGGCCAAAAAACAGCCCCTGGCCGAGATTGAGAATGCCGGCATATCCCCATGTAAGCGCAATGGCGACGCCGAGCATGCCGTAGACCAGATATTTCGAAATGCGGTTCAGCCAGAATTCGTCACCGAAAACCGGCGCTGCAAAAATCACCGCGATGAAAAGCACATAGGCGGCGATCTGGAATTTTCGTTCGATGCTCATGTTAGCGCCCCTTGAACGAGAATAGCCCGCTGGGCTTGACGAGAATGACGAGGATGACGACCCCGAAGACGACGGCGCGCGCCAGAATGTCGTTCGTTCCAATCGCCACCAGCGCATTGATTTCGCCCAGAAGCCCTGACGACAGGGCCGTGCCGAAAAGGCTGCCGACCCCGCCCGTTACCACGACCATGAAACCGTCAACGACCATCGTCGTGCCCATGTCGGGGAAAACGGTCTTGAAGCCGGACATCATTACGCCGGCGACGCCCGCAAGGCCGGAACCGAAGGCGAAAGTCAGGGCATTGATGCGTTTCACATCGATGCCGCAAGCGGCAGCCATTTTTGGATTACGGATGATGGCGCGCACCTGCATGCCCGCTGTCGTTCGGTAGAGAATGAACCATGTCGCCAGCGTCAACGCGGCCGTCACCGCGATGATGAAGGTGCGATACGCGTTGATGTCGGCGCCGGCGAACCTGAAGGTGCCCTGCAGATACGAAGGCACGGCGACGTTTTGCAGTCCGGCTCCCAGGCCCTCGATATGAATGCCGAAAAAGCTGAGGCCGAATTCGAGCCTTACGGCCTGCTGCAAAAGGATGGCAATGCCCCAGGTGGCAAGAAGCGTGTCGAGCAGGCGGCCGTAAAGCCTGCGCACCACCACCCGCTCGATCACCAGGCCGAGCAGGGCGGTCACGACAAAAGCCAGGGGAATTGCGAACAGAAGGCCTGTTTTCAGCCAGATGCCCGAGAGGACGGCGACGTAGGCACCGATCATGACCATTTCGCCGTGGGCCATGTTGATGACGCCCATGGCGCCGTAGGTGATGGCAAGACCGAGTGCCACCAGAAGAAGGATTGAGCCGAGACTGAGGCCGATAAAGAGAATGTCGAGCATAACGCCACCGTTCGTGAGAAGGGCGGACCAGACTTTGTCCTGCTCCTTGCCTGCCCCGAAATCGGGTTGGCACCGAGCAGAGGAAAAAACGCAGATCCGCCTTGCCGAGACATGGTCCCGCCAGGCATGGCTGGCGGGAGGACGCGGAAAAAGGGGTCAGCCCTTGAGCTTTGCTGCGTCGAGACCGTTGCTGGTGCAGAAAAGATTGCTTTCCGTCTCGCCATAGGCCGAATAGGGCAGCGGTTTGATCGGTGCTGGGTAGGCGTTGACAACCTTGCTTTGTCCATCCGGCTGCCATTGGCCGATACGCGGCGTCAGCCAGCAATGCAGGTTGTCGGGGTCGGTGGTCACCTTGCCGCCGGGCGCGTCATAGGTCTGGCCACGAATGCCAGCCCGGATAGCATCGGCGGACAGATCGCCGGATTTCTCCACTGCCTGCTTCCACAGGAATACCTGGAAATAGGCGGCCTCGAGCGAATGGTATGTCACTGCCTTCGGATCGTTGACGAAGGTCCTGAAGCGTTCGATGAAGCTCTTGTTGGCCGGCGTTTCGATCGACATAAAATATGGAAATGATGTGTAGCTGCCCGCCGCATATTCGGCGCCCATGGCGGCGATCTCTATTTCGGAGGTCACTGTCGCGCAGATCGGGATAACCTCCTGCGAGAGGCCCTGGTTCTTGAACTCGCGGTAGAAGGCGATGATCGAGTCGCCAACCACGTTGGAAAGAACCACGTCGGCGCCCGATTCCTTGATCTTGCTGACCATGACAGCCCATTCGGAGTGTCCAAGTTCCAGATATTCGTCCGCCACCCATTCTGCGCCCGCCGCCTCGATCAGTTTCTTGGAAACCTTGGCCATCTCGCGCGGATAGACATAGTTGGAGCCAACGATGAAGAACTTCTTCTTGCCCAGTTTCTCGACAATCCAGGGAATGTAGTTGGAGAGCTGCTGGTTTGGAACGGCGCCGGAATAGACGACGTTGCGCGAGCACTCAAAGCCCTCATAGTGCGTCTGGTAGAACAGCATCGCGCCGCGCCGTTCGAAGATCGGCAGCACGGCCTTGCGGCTGGCAGAGGTGTGGCAGCCGAAGATGGTGGAAATCTTGTCCTTGAGGATCAGTTTCGATGCTTTTTCGCTGAAGGTCTTCGGATCGGAAGCGCCGTCTTCGACGACGACTTCCACCTGGCGGCCAAGAACGCCGCCGGCTGCGTTGATTTCGGCCACGGCCATCATGACACCGTTGGCGAGAAGCTTCTCGGCGACAGAAAGCCCGCCCGTCTGTGAGTAGAGCGCACCGACCTTGATAGCATCGGCTGCAAAGGCCCGGCCGCCCAGCGCCGGCAAGGCGAGTGCGGCTGAAGCGGTGGCTGCGGTTTTCAGAAAGTCACGTCTGTTGAACACCATCTTGGTTCCCCTTTTTTTGATTGGCGCACGCGACGGCACTGCCCGGCTCTACGGCGAGGCTTTCATGCCGAAAAAATACTGGAAGGCCGACTTCACTGTCAGCAGATAACAAAAAACCCGCGAGGCTTTTCACAGCCTGCGGGCACCCTTGCCATCATCGCATCACGGCTGCGCCGCGTGCAACAGCGGCACATGGCTTCGCGAAACGAAGGGATGTGCCGGAGGTGTTCATCTGGAACACATCAAAAACTAATCATGTTTTTGGGAAGGGCGCAAGAGCTGTTCAGCGTTGATAATCGAATTGGCGATTTCATCGATTGGGACCCGCCGAGCCATCGCTTGCTCGCGCATTTCACGATACGCCTCATTCTCGCTCGTGCCGCGATTGGCCATAAGAATGGCCTTTGCCCGGGCAAGCTTCTGGTCTCCCAAGACCTTGCGCTTATATTTACGGGCTTCCTTGACGAGCCTTTGGCGCTCAAGCCAGAGACTGCGCGCTATGGCGAGATTTGTCAGCAGGCCGAACGGCTTGATCGGTCTCTCGACAATGGCAAGCGCGCCGCTTTCCAGAACGATCTGCAATGTGGAGGGATTTTCGTAACCGACGATGGCGAGCATGGTCGGAGCGGGATTGGGGAGGCACTTCAGCAGGCGTTCGATTTCCGGTCGCGCCTCGTCTTCCATGGCAAGAAAGACGACATCCGTGCCGTGTGGCAACTCGGCAGGGACCGGCCATAGGCAACTGACCGTACAACCGATACGGCGCAGGTGATCAACGAGAAACTCTCCTTCGGATGTCCGGGGATGAATCACCAGAACCTTGAGGTCCCGCAAATCTCTAAGAAGGGCGAAAGACATCGTGGCTCCTTCTCAGACCTGAACACGATGTGGGAACGGCTGCGTCAGGTCCGGGCGATATTCTCGCATGAACGGATCTGGCGCCACGCGCAGCGACGGGTCATGGACGATGTCATAGCTGCCTTGCGCATTTACTTTTGCAACCCTTGGCCACAGATGGGTGTGGTTCGTCAGCCGGTCTATCTTCACAGCGCCCTGCGGAGCGTCGTACTCGACCTCGTAAAGGGCTGGAAGAAGCTGCTCTAGCCCGTCGCCACCGGCCCGCTGCAAAGCTCCGGCATAGAGATAGACCTGGAAATAGGCCGCTTCGGCCGGCGCGGTCGGCAGCATCTGCTGGCCGTATCGCTGTTGGTAAGCCAAGACGAAGGCACGCGCGCGAGGCGTATCCAGAGAGGCGAAAAACGGGGCCGCGGTGATATGCCCCTCGGCCACTTCCGGCCGCATCCGGATCACGTCGGCCTCGCTTGTCGACTGACTGGCGATTGGCATCGTCGCTGAATCAAAACCCGCCTCTTTGAACGCCGTGTAGAAGGGAATGATGCCGTCGCCGACGATCGTCGAATAGATGACATCCGGCCGTGCCGCGCGAATATGCCGGATGATTTTGGCGACATCTTCGGGCTTTAGGTTGAGAGGAACATATATTTCGTCCAGCACCTGACCGCCCAGCTGAAGAAAGAGATCGCTGATCGTCCGGTTGGATTCGTAAGGGTAGACGTAGTTCGAACCCACAAGGAAAACCCGCTTTCCATAATGCTTGGTGAGGAAGTCGACCAGCTGCACGGAGTTTTGGTTGGGTGCCGCCCCGGTGTAGATGCAGTGCCGAGAGTATTCAAACCCCTCATACAGTGTCGGATAGAATAGCAGGGCCTCTCGAGCTTCGATGACGGGCAGTACGGCTTTGCGGGTGCTAGACATATGGCAACCGAAAACGACCCGGACCCGATCCTCGTCGCAAAGCTTGACCGCAAGTTCCTTATAGAGATTGGGCGTCGATTTAGGGTCATAGGCGACAGGCTCAATCATCCGGCCGAGGACGCCGCCAGCCGCATTGATTTCGTCAATCGCCAGCAAGGTCGCAAACCTCTGGGTTTTTTCGACGGCTCCGGTCACACCCGTCTCAGAGAACAACACACCGACCCGCCAGCTTTCTGAATGCATCATCGCCCACCAAAAAATAAAAAAGCTCCCGCCCGTTTCCGGTCGAGAGCTACCCTGCTCATGGAATATTAGCGGCCCGTTGAAGCCTGCAAAACGATGATGTCAGTTTCCTTGTCCGGTTGCAACATAGAGGAGAGCCGAAAACACTCGCAAATGTAAAATCATGGGATCAAAATTCCTCCACATTTTCGCCTGAGCATCGAGAATACGTACACACCCTTTTGCTCCAGCGAGCGATGTCTACTTTCCTTCATCCGCCTCTCTGTACTCAACACAAGGCAATCGACTGTACTTTCGACGATAGGCCGCAAGCCCTCCAAAGCAGATGGGCCACGTCCCGAAGGCTTCGCACCGCAAAGACTTCAAATTGTCAGTAGGTCTTTAGCTCGAAGAGAATTGTCATGTCTTTCGAGAAACTCCACCATGGCAGCCTTGAGCGCCACGCCACTGACGCGGGTCCGCATCATATCCCTGGTCAGCGTCGCAATGATCTCGGCAGCTTCGCAGACCGGCAGACCACCATCCCTGATATTGGAGACACAATTTCGGCTGGAATCCAGGTTTCCCGACTTGGGACCGTAAGTGATGTAAGCACCGAGGCTGTCGGCAGCTGAAAGTCCCGGACGTTCGCCGACAAGCACGATCGTCAGTTTTGCACCTAATGCCTCACCGGCAGGATCGCCGAGCGCGACGCGCGCCTGGCTCGCCAGCACAATTGGTGCAGCCGTCAGGTTCAGGATAGCGAGCTTCGGAACAAGCGCCTCGATCAACGGCACGGCATTGAGATCGATTGCGTGGGACGACAGGCCGTCCGCGACGATAATTGCGACATCATAGCCATTGATCGTTCTCTCATGTTTCAGCCGTTTTTCAGATTCCGCCGCAAGCCGCCGGCCAAGATCCGGCCGCCGCACATAGGTGCTGCGGTCACTTGCCATGCTATCGACATTGACAGCCGGAAGGCCGAGACGATCGAGCCTGTCTGCCAGCGAGGGCCGGTCGACGCTCGTCCAGACCGCTTCGCGTGCCCGCGCGTGGTCCAGAAGGAAGGCAAGTTGAGCGCGTGTCGGAAGACCCGCGCCATGACGGCCGAGCGAAACACGCGCATCGGTCATATCCTTGATAGTGAGGTTTTTTCCGGCAGCAGTGGGTTCTCGCACCTTTTCCATGTCAGGCTCCGATCAATGCGCTGTTGCGGACATAATTGGAAAGCGCGGCAGGCTCGCCGACCAGCGCGCCATCTGGATCGGTCAGGCCGATTTCGAAAAGCCATTTCTCGAACTCTGGTGCGGGTGGCCGCTTCAGCGTCTCGCGGCAATAGACGGCATCGTGATGCGATAACGACTGGTAGTTCAGCATGATATCGTCGGCGCCGGGAACGGTGATGACGAAATTGACATTGGCTGCGCAGAGGAGCGTCAACAGCGTATCCATGTCTTCCTGATCAGCATCGGCATGGTTGGTGTAGCAGACGTCGACGCCCATCGGCAGGCCAAGGAGCTTGCCGCAGAAATGATCCTCGATGCCTGCACGGATGATCTGCTTGCCGTTGAACAAGTATTCCGGCCCGATGAAACCGACGACCGTGTTGACGAGCAGCGGATCGAACTCGCGCGCCACCGCATAGGCACGTGCCTCCATCGTCTGCTGGTCGACGCCGAAATGCGCATCGGCCGAAAGCGCCGCGCCCTGCCCAGTCTCGAAATACATGACGTTTGCGCCCGGCATGCCACGACCAAGCGACCGCCCCGCCTCATGTGCCTCCTTTAGAAGCGCCAGATCGACGCCGAAGCCGCGATTGGCCTTTTCCGATCCCGCCACCGACTGGAAGACGAGATCGACCGGCGCACCGCGTTCGATTGCCTGGATCGCCGTCGTTACATGGCCAAGGCAACAGGTCTGTGTCGGGATCGCAAGCTTTTCCCGCAATTCGTCGAGCAAGGAAACGATGCGGATATAGTCATCCGTCGCATCGGTCGCGGGATTGACGCCAATCACGGCATCTCCCGACCCCATCAGCAGCCCGTCGATGGCAGACGCTATGATACCGCGGCTGTCATCGGTCGGGTGGTTGGGCTGGTTGCGAGTGGAAAGCCGCCCGGCGAGCCCGATCGTGTTTCGGAATCGCGTCACGACACGTCGCTTGGCAGAAACAGCTATCATATCCTGCAGGCGCATGATCTTCGACACCGCCGCGACCATTTCCGGTGTCAGTCCGAAGGTCACCGCCTCCAGCCGCTCAAGCGTCGTCTCGGGCTTGAGCAGCCATTCGCGCAATTCACCGACAGTAAGCGAGGAAACTGCGGAAAAGGCTGCCGGATCGTGCCGTTGCGCGATCAGTCGGGAAACCTCGTCATCCTCCGACGAAATGAGCTCCTCGCCGAGAAATGCCTTCAAGGGGAGATCGGCCAGCGCCATCTGGGCTGCCAAGCGCTCGACCGGGCCTTGCGCCGCAACCCCGGCCAGCTGGTCGCCGGAGCGCTCCGGGGTTGCTTTCGCCAGCAGCATTTTCAGATCATCAAAGCGGAAGACAGTCTGCTCGATTGTTGTCGTATAGGGCATTTGTTCACGTCACCGGTTGAGGAGGGCCAGGGCTTCGTCATGAAGTCTCGGGGTGGCCGACGCCAGAACCCGTCCGTCGGAATGGATCGAAAGCGCATTGCCCCGCCAGTCCGTAATGCATCCGCCGGCACCCGTCACAACGGGCACGAGAGCCATGTAGTCGTAAGGTTGAAGTCCCGTCTCGAGAGCGATGTCGCAATGGCCGGAAGCGATCAGACCATAGATGTAGCAGTCTCCACCGAAACGCCGCAGCCTGGCTTTGCGGGAGAGACGCTCGAAGCTTTCAGCTTCGATGTCCACAAACATATCCGGCGAAGTCGTATAAAAACGGGCGCTGGAGAGGTTCTCGCAGCCGCTGGCGTGGGCCGGCTTGCCAGCAAAGAGTGTCTCTCCCGGCCGGCCCTGCCAGCGTTCGCCGGTGGCCGGAATATCGATCAGACCGCAGAATGGCTTTTCCTGAAATGTCAGTGAGACAAGCGTACCAAACAGCGGGAAACCGGTGATGAAGCTCTTGGTGCCGTCGATCGGGTCCAGCACCCATGTAAAGGCGTTACCTTCCTTTACGCCGAACTCCTCACCATGGATGCCGTGATCGGGAAAGCGCGCCTCGATCATCTCGCGAAGATGTTTTTCGATCGCCCGGTCGGCGATTGTCACCGGGCTATCGTCGAGTTTTGAGATAACGTCGAGCGGGGTCCGGAAATAGGAGAGCGCCAGCGGACGCGCGGCGTCGGCGAGTTCCGCGGCGAAGGTGATATAGGTCGCAGCTTCTTGAGGGCTGATATCGGTGACTGGCATCAAAGGGCTTTCAGGAACAAGGGCCAACGGGGATCGTGGATAATCGAGCGGGCGCGCATATGCTTCCAGATTCCGTACTTGTAAAAGTCGAAATCGAGGGTCGATATCCGGTTTTGTACCATCGCCCAGGTGCTCCACTTGATGTCGGCGAGTGCCTTGTGGACGATGAAGCGAGCGTGATGCGCCTTGTCGTAACGACCGAAATACTCCTCGATTATCTCGCAGTCGGTCGCCTCGGAATAGAACATCTCGCCACTCCAGATCGCGAGATCGTAGAGCCTCTCATTGTTCGACGCATATTCGAAATCGATCAGCTTGATCGACTTGTCGTCACCGATCAGGAAGTTGCCCGGCATCGGGTCGTTGAAACAGGGAACCAGATCGAGCCCGGATGCCTCAAGCGCGGCGCGCGCCTGTCTGTAGTTGCGCAAGAGCCAGTCGTGGTCGAGCGGCCAGTGGCCGTCAAGCTGGCGCACTTGGTCGAAATGTTCCTCGATCATGTCGAAGACGGTTTTTGTCAGGGGCAGGGCAGGGGCATTGTGAAACTGCCGGTAGACGCGCACCGCTTCGTTGCGGATCGCCGGGTCTGCAAAATCCCTATGTGTCGAGGCGCGGCGACCGTCGATGAACTCGGCGATTTCGATGTCGAGGTGATCGAGATAGTCGAACGTCTTCGGGCCGATTCCGATCACTTCTGCCTGCTTGCTGGCGGCAGCAGCGGCCTTACGATCAATGAACATCTCGGTGCCGCGGCCGGGGATCTTTAGAAAATACCCACGCTCTTCGCCTTCGACCTCGATGCGGAAATTGGTGTTGCTGATTCCGCCGGAAACTGGACTGTAGCGCAGCCGCCGTCCTTCCCAAGGTGGTACCTGGATGATTGCAGCCTCAACTGCCCGTTCGGCATCGGATCGTGCCATTCCCAGTTCATTCATAGGCTTGTTCCCGTTATTGTTTCTAGCCCGTTATCGTTCTCTTATGCCTAGAGCGCTCTCAGCCTGGCCTCGAAATCCGGCTGGCCGAGCAGCATCCGGCAACGCAGGAACCGCCAGCCGGCATATTTCAGGAATTCGACACCCCGCGGCGGCGAACGAAGCTCCAGTACGAGGCTGCGCAACGCCCAGTAGAGGTCGTCTGCCGCCGCATAGACACGGCAGCGGTTGAAGTTTCTTTCGCTGAAACCTCCATCGTGCATTTCCAGCAACGGCCTCATCTGGCTTTCGAACTGGTAGAGTTCGTTCATCTGAACGCCGAGCTGGTAGTAGGGGTCGATGTCGGCGGCCATGTCGAAGTCCACGAGCTGCATTTTCCCGTCAGGGCCCAGCATGACGTTCGAAGCCTGCGGATCACCATGGGCCGGTTTCAGGTCCAGGCCGGCCGCTGAAACTGCCTCGCGGATCGGCGTCATCCAGGAGAGCATCCATTCGACATCGCCGGGCAGGCTGGTGTCACCGGCACTCACGATCGCCCAGAGCTGATCGATGCCGTCGAAGACTGACCATGTTCGGCCGGTGGAAACACCCCCTGCGATCGTCGTCTGCATCTCGATCAGGCGGGCAACAGTTTGCGGCTGCATCAGATCGTCGATCCTTGCCGCCCGCCAGCCGTCGCCAAGTCGGGCAAACAGCATGCTGGCCGTCCCGGCATCGTAACCAATCGGCTCAGGAGAAAGACCAAGGCTGTGAAAACGGTGTGCCGCAGCATTTGCGGTCTCGGCATCCACGAGATCGGTTACCTCATCGGCACCGAGACGCAGGAAATAACGTGCCTCCCCGTCTGTCGACGCGACCACGAAACCGCGGGATTCGACGGCATGATAGGACGGCGATGCGACAGCTGCCGTCGCCGGCGCATAGGAAGGGGTGTCGCCAATCACTGCGGAAAAGACTGAAAGCGCCTTCTCCGCGCGGGCTTCCATCGGTGATTGAGGAGAGCCCGATCTCTTCATTCGGCAGCCTCGCTGAGTTCGACAACTTTCAAACCTTCGCAGGCGATCTTGTAAAGCATGTCCGCCACTATCTGCGTGCCAAGGGCCTGATCTTCAGGCGAGGTATACTCGGTCGGGTGGTGGATAACGCCGTCACGGCTCTGAACCGCCAGCACCACCGCCGGGCAGACATCGGAGACGGCAACGGCATCATGGCCGCCGATCGTATCGAGGTGACGGGCGCTCTGGCCGAGATGCGCCGCAGCACTTTGCGCAAGCGTCACCAGGCCCGGCGCGAATCTTCCCGCCTTGCGGCGGTCGATGGAGCGGACCTCCGAGGTGACGCCGGCTTTCATCGCCGCTTCCTCGATCTTGATCTTCATCTTGCGTTCCGCTTCCGTCAGGACGTCTGGCGATCCCGAGCGCAGCTCGATGAACAGCACGGCTTCGGCCGGCACGACATTGGGTGAATTGGGGAAGACTTCCAGGCGGCCAACCGACGTATGCAGGTCCAGCCCGTGTTCGGTCGATATCTGCTTGAGATCGGCGATCAGATAGGCAGCAGCAAGCAGCGCATCCTTGCGATCTGCCATCGGGGTTGCGCCGGTATGTGCCTGGCGTCCATGGAAGGCGAGGCGATATTTTGTCGCGCCCCAGAACCGCGTGAAGATACCGAACCGCTCCCCGGCGCGGCTGAGCGTCGTGTCACCTTCTATATGCAGCTCGATCAATGCGTCGGGAATTTCCACCTTTTCCTTGCCAGCATAACCGATCTCGTCCAGCGACTGGCGCACCGTAATGCCATCGCCGTCGGCCCGTTCGAGCGCCCATTCCAGGTCAATGGCGCCGGTAAACACGCTGCTGCCGAGCAGGCTCGGCTGGAAACGGGCGCCTTCCTCATTGGTCCAGTTGACGATCTGGAAGTTGCAGGCGGACAACCTGCCTTCCGCCTTGAGACGTTCGCTGACGGACAAAACCGCCTCACAGGCGGCGATGACGCCAAGCGCTCCGTCGAACCGACCGCCGTTCGGCTGGCTGTCGATATGGGAGCCGACCATGACGACGGGCGCATTTGCGCCCGCCAAGGTCATCTTGCCGAACTGGTTGCCGATCGAGTCCACGGCCTGCTCGAAGCCGTTTTCGGCAAACCAGTGCCCCAGCCAGTCGCGCGCCATTCCGTCTTCCCTGGAAAGCGTCAGGCGGGTCATCGAGCCATCGGGGCCGCCGCCAAAAGTGGAGAGGGTCTCCATCAGCATCTGGAGCCGCTCGGCATTGATCGGGACAGGGGAGGAGGAGACGTCAGGCATGTATGATTTCCACTTTGGATTGATTGAATTGATCTGAAAATTCCCGCGCGATGACGCCGCTGGTCACCACCGCGTCGATTTCGCTGAGGCCGAATGTATGGATGGAGCCGAGGCGACCAAACTTGGAACTGTCGGCAACAATGATCGAACGTTTTGCCTGGGCCTTGGCGACGCGGCGCAGGATCGCCTCGTCCTCGCCGAAATCCATGAACCCGCGTTCGGCGTGAATGGCGCTGATGGCGATGATCGCGAGATCGAAGAAATGCTCCTTCAGCGCGGCCACGGTCTCATGGCCGTATGTCGCCTGATAATCTGGGCGCATGCGACCGCCAAGAACGCGCACACTTGCCTGCGGCAGATTGAAGAAGTGGGCTGCGACCGCCAGCGAATTGCTGACAACGGTCAAGTCCCTGCGCGTCTCGATATGTTTCAGGCAGGCAATCGTTGTGGTGCCGGTATCGATGAACACCTTCATGCCGTCCTCGACCAGCGACGCTGCGGCCTCGCCGATCTTGGCTTTCTCGCGTGAGCTGACACGCAGTCGGTCGGTAAACGGCTGATCGCTTTCCTGCTGGTCAAGGACCGCGCCGCCATAGACGCGGCGGGCATAACCGCGCATCTCAAGTTCCTTGAGGTCGCGCCGGATCGACTCCTGGCTGACCTGCAGATAATCGGCAAGCTCCCTCACATTGACGCGCTGGGTTTGCTTCAGCATGTCGAGGATAAGCTTGAGGCGATGTTCGGTGAAACTCATGAATGCACCCTGGATTCTAGTGATCGTTGCGGCCCCGTCTGTGGCGCCGCAACCATGGTCAGGCTAAAGCCATTTGACGGGTTGCGTCATCGAGAGCCAATGGCTGGATGAGATGACAGGCGGCGAAATCCTGGCTGCCACGCGCGGTAAGCGCGGGCTGCAGGCTGCCGCATCTCTCCATCGCACGCGGACAGCGCGACTTGAAGCTGCAACCTGGAGGAATATCGATCGGGCTTGGCGGTTCACCTTCCAGAAGGCAGTCTTCCGCCTTGTAGCGGCGTTCTTCAAGTGTCGGCATCGCGCTGAGCAACGCCATTGTGTACGGATGTCCAGGATCGAAGAACAACCGCTCGTTATCAGCCAGTTCGAAGACCTCGCCGAGATACATTACCGCCACCCGGTTGCAGACCTTGCGGACCATCGCAAGGTCGTGCGAGATGAAGATGTAAGTGAGGTCGTATTCCTTCTGCAGCTTCTGGAAAAGATCGAGAAGCTTGAACTGTTCTGTCTGGTCCAGGGCAGAAAGCGTTTCGTCCATGATCAGTATTTCAGGCTCCAGAACCAGCGCACGGGCAACGTTTATGCGCTGGCGCTGGCCGGCACTCAGGCCGATCGGCAATTCCTCGTAGAGATCGGCGGAGAGGCCGACTTCGCCCATGACCTTGAGCACCCGCTCACGAATTTTGGCACTGTCCTTCCATCCGTGCGTGCGAAGCGGCCCCTCCAGCATCTTCCCGACCGATGTGCGTGGCGGCAGGGAGCCGAACGGATCCTGCAGTACCATTTGCAGCTTCTTGCGGAAGGTCAGAAGGTCTTTGCCACCGAGCATGGCAATATCGTCGGCACCGCATAGAACCTGGCCGGAGCTCGGCAGTTCCAGCCTGCTCAGAAGCCGCATCAGCGTCGACTTGCCACAACCGGATTCACCGACGATCGCGAAACTGTCGCCGCGCCGGACATCGAAGGTGACGTTGCGAACCGCACGCACATGGTGGAAGCCACCGAAGCCGGTCTTCTTCCTTACCCTGTAGACCTGTGAGGCATCGCGCAGGCTCAAGACAACGTCGCGTTTGTCGTTGAGACGCGGCATCTCGGTCTTTTCGATCCAGATCTTCGGCGTCTGTTCGACAAGCTCCTTCGTATAGGCATATGCAGGGGCGGCGATCAGCCTTTCGGTTTCCTGTTCCTCGACGATGCGACCTTTCTCCATCACCAAAATCCGGTTGCAGGCTTCGCGGGCAACGGGAAGTGAGGAGGAGACGAACAGCACAGCGGTATTGAAGCCATCGGTCAGTTCCTTCATCAGACGGATGACCTGGGCTGCGACGGTAACGTCGAGAGGCTGGGTGACGTTATCTGCAATCAGCAGCGCCGGGTTCGTCACCAACGCATCAACGATCAGTGCGCGCTGCATCATGCCGCCGGAAAACTGCGAAGGGTAGTCGCTGAAACGGCTGCGGGCCGAGGGAATGCGGACGGCCTCCAGAAGCTCGATCGTGCGCTTTTCCGCCTCTTTCCGCGAGGTTCCTGGAACGACCGCACGCAGCTTCTCGACGATCTGGACGCCGACCGGCAGCGTCGGATCGAGTGCACCCATCGGGTTGGCGCCGACATAGGCGACCCGGCGGCGCAGGGTACGCATCTCGTTCTCGGAGATGCCGTAAATATCCTTGCCTTCGAAAAGGACGCTGCCGGAACGCACGGAAAGCGGCGGTTCCAGCCAGTTGACGACTGCCTTGGACAGCACCGTCTTGCCGGCTCCGCTGGCCCCGACCACACCGACGATCTCTCGCGGCGCGAGGCTGAAGGAGATATTGTCCAGAATAATCTTCGCCTTGTCCGAGCGACCGGCATTAACGGTGAGGTTTTGCAGCTCAAGAAGCGGCTTGATCATCACTCGGACCCTCCGTGAATGGTGTTGCGGGCCCGTTCTAGCGAAGCGCCTATGAGATTGATGCTGGTTAAAGTGAGGCCGAGGAAAATGCCGGGCATGGTAGCGATCCACCAGGCGTTCAGAAGATACTTTCGGCCATCGGCAATGATATTGCCGAAGGTCGGCGTCGGCGGCTGGACACCCAGGCCGAGGAAGCCGAGTGTCGATTCAAAGATCATCATGCGTGCTACATCAAGCACCGAGGTGAAGATCACCGGCGGCAGGAGCAGCGGCAGAAGCAGGCTGACGATAATGCGGAAATCGGTCGAGCCCCCAAGTTTGGCAGCGCGCACATATTCCCGTTGCCTTTCCGTCATCACAATGCTGCGCATGATGCGCGCATAGACCGGCCAGCTTGAGAGACCAAGCACCAGGACGATGGCCGGAATTGTCGGGCGCGACACGCCAAGAACGGCGATCGCCAGAATGATCATCGGGATAGACAGCTGCGCATCGGTCAGACGCATGATCAGCATGTCGATACGACCGCCGAAGTAACCGGCGATCGTGCCGAGGGCACAGCCGATGATGAGTGTCACTGCAACCGATGCAATACCGATCAGGAAAGAATAACGCAGGCCGACAAGCGACCTCACCAGCATGTCGCGGCCAATCTGATCGGTGCCAAGCGGGTGGCCCCAGCTCCAGTTGTCGCCGAAGAAAAGTGGCGGCAGAAGGCGGGCCTTCACATCCATCTTGGTCGGGTCGACGCCACTGATTTCCGGATAAAGTGCGGCGGCAATCGCAAGCAGCAGGAAGATCGCAAGGCCAATGCGAAAACCGGGCGTCGATGCGGCGCGATCGAATATGCGGCGCGCAATCGAGCGGCTTGCCATTTTCGAAATGATCGGGGTGTCGAGTGCGGATGTGATGGACATCAGTATTCAAGCCTCGGATCGATGGTTGTTGCGACGAGATCGACGACAATGTTGATCAGTACAAAGATGGCGCTCGTGACGATCGCGATACCCTGGATCAACGGAAAGTCGCGCTGCAGCACGGCGTTGATGGTCAGAAGGCCGAGCCCGGGATAATCGAAGATATATTCGACGATGATGACCCCGCCGAGCAGGCTGGAGAATTGCACACCGAGCAGGTTGAGAAGCGGCACCGAGGCGTTGCGCAGGGCATGGTTGGAGATGATCCGCGAACGGCTCAGGCCACGTACGCGTCCGACTGCCACATAGGGCTCCATCATCTGGCTGGATACGGAACTGACCAGCGTGCGGATCAGCACCGGAGACAATTCGACCGCCAGCACGATTGCCGGCAGGATTGTGTAGGCAAAACCCTGATAGCCAATGGCAGGAAGCCATCCGAGCTTCACCGAGAAAAGCAATGCCAGAACGATGCCAAGCCAGAAATTTGGCAGCGAGATGAATATCGATGAGATGTAGAAGGCAAGCTTGTCTGGCCATCTGCCGATCGCAAGCCCGCCGGCAATGCCGATGATTGCCGAGAAGATCAGTGCAATCACCAGCGTCACGGCCGCCAGTTGAAGCGTCATTGGAAGTGCATCGAAAATCAGGTCGAAGACTTTTGCTCGTTCGCCTCGAGTTGAGTCGTTGAATGTCGCGCCACCGGTCGAGGCGCCGTTTGCCGGGCGCACGAAGGACTGGCCAAGATCGCCACGAACCACACCGCCCATGTAGCGACCGAATTGCACCAGTATGGGATCGCGAAGGCCCATGTCGGTTGCGATCTTTTCGATCAGTGCTTCGGGCGCCATGCCGCCCGCCATAAGGCGTACCGGGTCACCCGGCACCACCCGCAAGAGGGTAAAGATCAGCAAGGACACAAGGAATATGATGATGGCGCCCTGCATGAGGCGTCGCATCAGGAAGTTCACGGCAAACATTCAGTCACTCCGCTCGAAAAATCACGGGCAAGTCCACACGCCGCCTGATCGCGGCGTGTGGCTGATCACGGTCAGGCAGCAGGTTTGGCGGCATCGATCGACCCGTCGGGATAGATGTACATGCCCTCAAAGTCCTTCTGCATTGCGTGGATCATCACGGATGTGAACAGCGAGAGTGCCGGCATCTTGGCGGTGATGAGAGGCATGGTCTCTTCCTGAAGGATCTTCTTGCGCTCTTCCAGCGTCGGTGCCGAACGTTCCTTGTCGAGGCTGGCATCGATCTCCTTGTCCTCGATGCCGCAGATGCGGTGCGAGGTGGAATGGAAATGGGTGCGCAGGACCAGATCCGGTTCCGGAGACGCTGTCGACCAGCCGCAATCGACCATATGGCCCGGGCCGCCACCGGGGCGATGATACAGTTGCTCGTTCCAGGCCGCAGGTTCAAGCACGGTCAGGCTGACGTTAAATCCCTGCTCCTGCAGCATGGCGGTCAGCATCTCGCCATATTCCTTGGTCTTCGGATAGAAGCCGACGGACGTGATGTATTCCAGTGGCGGCAGGCCCTTGCCGTTTGGGAAACCGGCTTCGGCGAGCAGGGCCTGGGCCTTCTCGGGGTCGAATTTCGGGTAGTTCGCCAGATCGACATAGCCGAATTTGACCGGCGAGACGAAGTTCGACGAGGCATGGCCGGCCGAGCCCATCAGTTCCATGATCATGTCGCGATCAATCGAGTGGCAGGCGGCAAGACGGATACGCGGATCGTTGAAAGGCGGTTTCGAGCAGCGGAACCAAAGATACTTGTTCTCGACGGAAACGACCTTGTTGATGAAAATCGCCGGATTGTCCTTGATCGTGTCAACCTGTTCAGGCTCCAGACGTTCAACGATCGAAGCCTGGCCGTTCATCAGCGACAACATACGGGTGGTGGAATCGCCGGTGAAGGTGAAGTTGATGCCAGGGATGGCCGGCTTGCCCTTGAAGTAGCCGTCATAGGCCTGCATCACGGTGTCGTTGCCGCGCTGTTCGACGAATTTAAAAGGACCGGTGCCGTTGAGCCGCTGGGAGAGCGGGCCGCCGGGGCCGCCGGCGACATCCTTGGCCGACATGATCGGCAGGAACGACGCAAGAAAGATGAAGAGATGGGCCGGATAGCCGCCCTTGGATGTGTCGACGATGACGGTGTAATCGTCCGGTGTTTCGATCGTCAGCGTCTCGGTCGGGCCGGGATACCACTGCGCCGGACGATCTGCCCTGGAGCCGTATTCGAAGGTTGCCTTGACGTCTTCCGCCTTGAACGGCTTGCCATCATGGAAGACGATGCCTTCGCGCAGCTTGATCTGTAGCCGGTGCGGGTCAAGCAGCTTGATGTCGGTGGCCAGTTCGTAGACGACCGCGCCGGGATCGTCGAGTTTCATCGGCGTGCGGGTAAGAAAGCCCATGACGAAACCTTCGATATTCTTCTGAGAAAGTGTCGTATGAGCGGTCGGGTCCCAGTTGCCGGTAATGTTTTCGGCCGACAGGAACGTCATGGTCTTACCGGCCTGTGCGAAGGCCGGCGAGATGAAGAAGTCAGGATTGATCTGCATGTAGCCAGCGACGGCGGCTGCGCCCGCGGATCCTTGCAGGAAGCGACGACGACTGAATTCTGAACCCATCGAGTTCCCCTTTTCTATTTTGAATAAACCGTCAAATCAGTCAAAACGGTCAAATCAGTCACAAGCAAACAGCGTGCCAATCTCGATTTCCTGCAAGAATCGCGCTTTTGGTCCGATGCAATTTGTGGGATTTGACCATTTATTGGTCGAATGAGAAAGATTTGAGCGACCAGCCGGATCGCTAAAACTACGGGGTCATTTCTGCCGTTGAATCGGGGGATGCTGATCCGTTGTCAGGATGTGTCCGAAACGGACAGCGGCGATGATTGCAAGCGCCGCCGGATTGAAACTCTCACGAGAGTTCAACTGAATATTTCGTTTGCTCTTTTGATGGCGTGAGTAGATCAACAGCGGGCAGTACATCCGCCGATCCATTTCGTGTATGCCCGCCCGCATTTTTGCTGCGGCCTCATCTCTCTGCCGCCTCAGTTGATCACTTGATCCTTCATAGTGATTAATGCTGTACGATGGGTGATCGCGGTTATAGTGACGTCGCCGGCACGGGCTGTCGGTTCCGTCGTTTCACGCTGGGCTGGCCTCAGTAAGGAAAATAAGAGCAGGACCAGAAGAAGGTTCTTGCCATGGCAATTGGCCGTCTTTCACCGCCCGGGAGGTTTAGGTCATGCTTGCCGACCTCACTGGTAAGGCCGCTCGGTATGGCAACCGTTCGGTCATAAATCGCAGCCTGCATATTGCGTGTTTACGGCTGATATCAGTCGCTATCCTGCTCTTTCAATATCCCAATGAACTGCTCGTCGGTAAATGCCTGGCGCTGCCCGTCTCTTCAGGGTAACCGACCCTACCAGGATCGAATGACGTTTTGCGGCCCCGGTCACAGGCCATCTGCCAAAGGCCAGGCGGATTGTAGCCGTCCAGTTGCCCTGCGCGACGTGATTGAAGGTCCCACCTGAGTGGGTCTAAATCAACCTCAGTCCGGTGCCGGGATCAAACACGTGTAGGTCAGACGATGCCACTTCAACACCAAGCACCTCGCCGATGGCGGGTCTTATGTCTGCAGGAACAGAAATATTGATCTCGTGGCGGTCGTTTTTCAGGCAGATCAGACGTGTCTCACCGTGGAACTCGTTCCGCTCGACGGTGCCGCGAAAGGCTTGAGCATCCTGGTTTATGCGAAATGATCCGGGCCGAATTCCAACGGTAACCTCACCCGAGCGTAGGCCTGCCGGAGCTGTAAACCTGACAAGATTGTCGCCGAGCCACTCCTGCGTCATCTGCAACTGAAGGAAATTCATGTTCGGTGTGCCTATGAAGCCGGCAGCAAACACTGTCCGAGGCGCCTGATAAATTTCTTCGGGCGTGCCCATTTGCTCAATACGGCCGTCCTTCATCAGGACAATACGGTCGGCAAGCGTCATGGCTTCGAGTTGGTCGTGAGTGACATATATGCTTGTCGTTTTCAGGTCGCGGTGGAGGCGCGCGATCTCGACCCGCAGGCTGCCGCGCAGCTTGGCATCAAGGTTGGAAAGCGGTTCGTCAAACAGGAAGACCTCCGGGGTCTTGATCATGGCGCGGGCGATGGCCACACGCTGCTGCTGTCCGCCGGACAGTTCCGTCGGCTTGCGCGCAAGATAGACGCCAAGACCGAGCGCGTCGACCACAGGCGCCAGGCGCTGATCGATCGCGGCTTTTCCTATTCCGGCCCTCTCGAGACCGAAAGTGATATTGTCCCGCACGCTCATATGGGGGTAAAGCGCGTAGTTCTGGAACACCATGGCGATGCCCCGGTCACCCGGATCGCGATCGTTCATCCGCTCGCCACCGATGAGCAGATCCCCGCCTGAAATCTCTTCAAGCCCGGCAATCATCCGCAGCATGGTGGATTTTCCGCAGCCTGACGGGCCGAGAAAGACGACGAATTCGTGGTTGTCGATCTTCAGGTCAAAATCCCGCATGACCTCAAGCGAACCATAGACCTTCCTGATCCCCCGGCACTCAACAGTGGCCATCACTTCGTCTCCCCGTCCACGACGATCTGCAGCTTCACGTCCTCTGGCCGGCCTTCGGCCGCCCTTTCGAAGGCCTTGATCGATTGATCAAAGGCATAGGTGCCGGAAACCAATGGCTTCAGGTCGACCTTGCCTGCGGCGATCAGCGCCAGGGCACGGTCAAACACGTTGGCGTAGCGGAAAACCGTTTCAATACGGCATTCGCGGAAGCAGGCCGCCGCAAGGTCTACCGCGACGGGTTCCGGCGGCAGGCCGACGATAACCACTGTCCCGCCCGGGCGCACGACCTTGAAGAGATCACGGACCGCGGCCGGTGCGCCGGAGCATTCAAAGACGATATCGGCTCCCCAGCCTTCTGTCGCCTCGCTGACGGTCTCAATGAGATCGACCTCCTTGAGGTTGATACCAGTGATGCCGCCATAACTTTCGGCCAGTTTAAGCTTTGTTGCGGAAATGTCCGAGATCAGCACTCGCGAGCAGCCGCCGGCAAGGGCAGCCAGTGCCACCATGATGCCGATGGTTCCGCAGCCTGTAACAACCGCCGTATCGCCGGGCGTGATCTTTGCCCGGGCGGCCGCCTGCATGCCCACGGCAAATGGTTCAACCATCGCGCCTTCCGCGAAGGATACATTGTCAGGCAGCTTGTAGGTGAAACTTGCCGGATGGACTGTCTCCGGGCACAAGACGCCGTGCACTGGCGGCGTTGCCCAGAATGTCACGGCAGGATCAACATTGTAGAGGCCGAGCCGCGACGCACGCGATTTCGGATCGGGGATGCCCGGTTCCATGCAGACGCGGTCGCCGGGCTTCAGATGGGTGACGTTGGCGCCGGTCTCGGTGACGGTTCCAGCCGCCTCGTGGCCGAGAACCATGGGCGCGTTCACGACGAAGTCACCGATGCGACCATGGGTGTAATAATGCACGTCGCTGCCGCAGACGCCAACAGTATGGATACGAATGCGAACGTCATCCGGCCCCAACTCTTGAGGAATTTCGATATCGCGCAGGGAAAGTTCGCCGACATGTTCGAGGACAAGTGCTTTCATGGGTCAGTCAACCTTGGTCAGTTTTCTTGGAAAATGCGGCGTTGAGGCCACCGGCAAGCACTCCGAGCAGGATCAGAGGTGGCAGCGACAACAGGACGACGGCGGCGTTCAGAATACCCCAGGGCACATTCATGCCGAGCTGCGACATCTCGGACGCGATGATCGGCAGGGTCTTTGCCTTCGAGGTCGTGAGCATCATGGCAAGCAGGAACTCGTTCCAGACAAGGACGAAGGAGAAGGCAATGGCGCCGAAGACCTGGAAACGGGCAATCGGCAGGGCGATGCGGAAGAAGGTCGCATAAGGGCCAAGCCCATCCACCCGGGCAGCTTCTTCAACGTGAAGGCTGACACGCTCGAAAGCCGGCACGGAAAGCCAGATAGTGATCGAGGCTGTCACAATGAGATAGGTCACGATCAACGACAGCCGGGTGTCATAGAGATCAAGACCGAGCCAGATGACCAGCATGGGAATAGCGATCGCGACGGGCGGCAGAAAGCGCAGTGACAGAACGAAGAACTGCGCCTCCGCCGTGATCCTGTTCTTGAACCGGGCAATCACATAGGCCGCCGGTACACCGAGCACGGCGCCAAGCACGACCGCACTCGAGCAGATGATCAACGAATTGGTAAGTGCGCGCGCCACCGAGCGGCGATTGAGCACATAACTCATATTGTCGAAGACAGGCTGGAAGATAAGCTTTGGCGTTGACACCAGCAGATCGGCATTGGTCTTGAAGGCGTTTAGCAGGGTCCATAGGAGTGGCAGCACGACAAGTGCAGCGGCAAGAACCAACAAAAGCCTGAGCAGAAAGGTGGAGATCTTCATCGGTTCAGCCTCTTCCAGGTAAAGGTAAAGGTGACGATGGTCAGGACCATCATGATGACGGCCATGGAGGACGCATAGGAGATCTTGCCAGCTTCTATGAAGCCTTGGGAATAGGCATACATGTCAAGCGTCTCGGTTGAGATGCCGGGACCGCCGCGCGTCATGACGTAAACGAGGTCGAAGGAGCGAAGACTCTCGATCGCCTTGACCAGCAGCAGACTGATCAAGGGTGCTTTCAGCATCGGCAGGGTCACGAAACGATGGATTTCGAAGCGGGTCGCCCGATCTATGCGTGCGGCTTCCAGCGGCTGAGGCGGCAGGGATTCGAGAAGCTTCAAGATGATCACTGAAAAGAACAAGCCCCATTGCCAGACGTCGACGAAAGCAACAGCAAGGAGGGCGCCGAGCGGCGTCGACAGAATGTCGGGCGTGATGCCGGTGAGCTCCCGGACCGGCCAGGTCAGCGCGCCGTAGAGCGGATGAAAGGCGAACTTCCACACAAATGCGGCGCACACGCGTGGCAGGAGAACGGGAATGATGAAGAGCACGCAGAGGACGTTGCGCATACGGGGGCTCGCTGCCTCGAACATGGCAATCCCGAGCGCAACCCCCGTCACCATGGTCAACGAGACGCTGATAACCTCCCACTTGAAAGATACCCAGAGCGCGTTCAGGAAACGGGCATCCGAAAACAGCGCCAGATAATTGGCTAACCAGACATAGTCTGCATCGGGTGCCGAAAGGGTCCGGTTCTGCAGGGATATATTGATAGCGTAGATCGTCGGCACGAGCGCCAGAATGATCAGGATACCCAAACTGGGCCCAAGAAAGACGTAAGGCAGCGAGCGGCCTCGGCGCATGGCAGATCCTCGGATTGGGAAAAGGGGGCGCGTCATCAGACGCGCCCGTCAGACGGCTTGGGAGGCGTCAGAGTTTGGCTGCGAAGGCTTCTAGGTCGTTCAGCGTCGCCTTGATGTCAGTGCGGCTACCGGTGATCAGCTCTTCCAGCATGATGCCCCACTGGTTGCCCAATTCCTGCCAGCGCGGATCCTGCCAGAAGGTGACTGTGGTCTTTTGACCGGTCGCCGCCATGGCGTCGGCAAGGTTCTGGCCAAAGGTCTTGGCGTATTCCGGGCTCTGATAGGTGCTTGTGCGCGTCAACTCGCCCGGCTGGCCGGCGGCGAGGCGGCGGGCTTCCTGTTCCTTGGATGTTGCCCAGGCAACAAAGAGACCGGCACAGGCCTTTTCCTCATCTGTCTTGTTGGCCTTGGACGCGATTGCAAAACCATGGGCGTAGCCGGCCCCAGGCAGCGGCGACGGCGGAACGGAGAACGCAACCTTGTCTGCAACCTGGCTCTGTGCCTTATCGACGGACATGCCGCCAAGGGGTGCGGATTCGATGATGATCGCCACCTTGCCGGAGCGGAAGGCGCCGGTGGACTCGTCCCAAGAGCCGGTCTGCGTGCCCGGCGCCGAATATTTGAAGAGCTCGAGATAGGTTTCGGTCGCCTTTACCGCGGCATCCGAATTGAAGGCCGGCTTGCCGTCCTTGAACCACTCGCCACCGTTTGCTTTGAAGAACGGCATCCAGCGCCAGACGTTGGCGCCTGAACCGCGCTGTCCGCGAAGCGCAGTGCCGTAGACGCCGTTGGCCGGATCATGCAGCTTCTGCACGGCTGCGAAATATTCGTCCCAGGTCTTCGGCGACGCGATGCCTGCCTTTTCTAGGAGGTCGGTGCGGTAGACCATCAGGTCGCCGCCACCCTGCACCGGTGCAAACCACTCTTTGCCGTCGTAGGTCGCAGCTGCGCGCATACCGGCGTCGAAGTCTTTGTAGTCGTATTCGGATGGATAAAAGCCATCAAGCGGGACGATCCAGCCAGACGAGGCAAAAAGCGCCAGATTGGCTTCATCAACATAATAGACGTTGAAGCTTCCGACCGTCGAGGCGTCGGCCTGCGACTTCGCGCGGCGATCGTTCTCGTTGAGATAACTGATCTCGAAGCCTGCGCCGGAGAGCTCTTCGAACTCATCGACATATTTTTCGAGAAGGGTCAGTCCGTCGCGCGGCTGCGCCAGGACACGCACGTCGCTGGTGCATTGTGCGGCGGCAAAAGCGCTGGATGCTGCAAATATGGCGATAACCGCGCAACCGGCGCGGAGAGCGTTGAGTGTCATGATGTCCTCCCTGAATGGCAACTCCCTTGCCATCGACCAGCCCACATTTACGCAAGCGACGGGCGCGTACTAGTTTGCCTCCGTCACAGAACTGGTATTATATTGACATTTGTGCGCTGTAACATGAGCAATTGAATGCCTATTGCATCAGACTTTCCTCAAACAGTCTCTGAGACTTTCACCGCCACGCGCGAGCAGATCGTCTTACCCGGAGGCGCTTCCTATCTGATCCGGAGGGACGACTATCCCAATCCGATCTGCATTTGGAACTATCATCCCGAATGGGAGATTCACTTCATCCCTGACGCTTCAGGATTTGCTTATGTGGGGGACTATATCGGCCCGTTTCGGCCCGGGCATCTGGTGCTAACCGGGACAAATCTGCCGCACAACTGGATCACACCCGGTGCACCGGCTTTGCCAGGCCGAGACATGGTCCTGCAATTCGACGCGGATGCCCTGATCGGTATTCGCGCAGTATGCCCAGAGTTTGAAGTGCTCCACCGGCTGAAGCCTCTGGCCCAACGGGGGATCGAGGTTCTGGGCGCCGACGCGCTCTTGATTGGAGCGAAGATTCTCGAGCTTCACGCGGTGGGACACCGTGGTGGGCTCGGGCTGTTTTTAGAGATACTGGAGGCAATCGAAGCGGCCACCGAAAAGAGGTTGCTCGCCAGCGAACACTTCATAGCGGTCTATAACCAGGTGTCGGACCGCAGGCACCGCCGGATCGACCAGGCAATCCAGATCCTGCAATCGGATCCTGGTGCGCAGATGCATGAAGTGGCTGTGATGGTTGGTTTCGAGCCGTCCGCCTTCTCGCGTGCCTTTCGGCGTCTAACCGGCATGAACTTTTCTGACTACAGCCGATCCGTCCGCGTCTGGCGAGCAAGAACCCTTCTCGCGGAGACCGAAATATCGATCACCGATATCTGTTTCGAGGCGGGCTTCAACAACCTGTCGAACTTCAATCGCTATTTCCGGATGGAGATGGGACTCACGCCCCGGGCCTACCGAAAGGCCGCGCGCATAAGAGCCAAGTCCGTCATTGGAGGAGTCCCGGTTAAGTCCATTTAAGGGGTGGTCGCGCCGAGATATCATCGATCCCTGGGGCTGCAATCGGTTTTTATCGTATCCCCGCCGCTTCGATATGTCGGCCTCTTCGCTAACAACAAAACTGGCATCTCCATTTCCCTGAACCAGTCTTGCGAGGGGGGTGGCAGCCGGCCGCTGCATTTGTTGCTTCAGCTCTGTCGCATCGAGCGGCTGTTCGCAATTGTCCTATTCGGGTTCGCCCATATCCAAGCATTTGCTTGCCGGTGAGATAAAGACGATTAAAAAATACTCCTGTTTACGCTCCGGGACAGACCGGCGTTTGAAGCGCTGAAAACCTTACCTGGGTCTGTGGTGTTCCGGGCTCATGAATTCGGTTCTTGCAATGGCCCAAATCGACGACGCGATTCCTGGCGACACCGTTTCGACTTCGACTTCGACGTTCGAGCGGCGGTTGATGTATGTGCTGGGCGGTCTTTACCTCGCTCAGGGGATACCGACGTATCTGCTTTTGGTGGCCCTGCCGCCGATCATGCGCGAGAGTGGGGCATCGCGCACATCTATCGGGCTGTTTTCGTTGCTGATGCTGCCGCTCATCCTGAAATTTGCGGTCGCACCGTTGGTGGATCGATGGTCTCCGTTACCCAAGCTCGGCCATCGCCGCGGCTGGGTTGTGCCGACCCAGCTTCTCGTCAGCGCCGGTATCGCTTCCATGACGCTGGTGGATCCGAGCGATGCCACGGTCCTTTTTGCAATCTGCATATCGATCACGCTTGTCTCCTCAATCCAGGATATTGCAACCGACGGCTACGCCGTAAGATGCCTGACCGACAAGACGCGCTCGCTGGGTAATGCCGTGCAGGCGGGTGCCGTAGCGCTGGGCGTAATCGTTGGCGGGACGGCGGCACTGGTGGTGTTTCATGTCGCGGGATGGCGCACGATGATACTGCTGGTAGCCGCGCTGTCGTTGCTGCCCCTTCTTGCAGCCCTCGCGATGCAGCCGGAAGCGCCCACGGTTGGCAAAGAAAAAAAACGCGCAAGCCTTGCTGGTTTCTTCCGCCGTCCGAGTGCCTGGCTGATCCTCGGATTTGCGCTGACATACCGGGCGAGCGAAGGTCTCGTGCGCGGGATGGAAGGCACCTATCTGGTTGACAGCAAGGTCCCGGCTGACTGGATCGGTTACCTCTCTGGCGGAGCGGCGGCAACTGCGGGCCTGATCGGCGTGGGTATCGCTGCCTCCATTATCCGCAAGGTTGGCCTGACGACAACGCTTATCCTGCTGGGTGGCCTCAGAAGCTTGTGTTTCCTCGCCTTCACCCTGAATGCGTCCGGCGTCTGGCCCGGCATGTGGGTGGCGATGTCGGCCTCGGCATTCCAGACGCTGATCCGCTACATGGAGCTGGTCGCCATCTATTCATTCTTCATGAAGAACTCTTCGGACGATCAGCCAGGAACGGATTTTACCATTCTCACCTGTGCCGAACTGGTCGTCTACATGGTTGGTGCATCCGCAGCCGGCCTGGTTGCCGACCGGATGGGTTATTCCGCGCTGTTTTCGACGGCAACAGTTCTTTCGCTTGTCGGAATGGGACTTTCCGTCTGGTTCCTTGGAAGGATCGGACGCGGTTCAGGCGCGTCGTTACGGCGATGATGACAAGCGGCCGGAGTAACGCTTTGCAGCGGTGTCACGAGACGCCTTAATTCCTCACAGGTTTTTTGCCCCGTCAGGCGCCGTCATGCGGCGAAGGTCTGTAGGGCGTATTCCGTAACGACTGCGGAAGGTGCGATTGAAATATGACAGGTCGTTGAAACCGACGCTGTAGACGATCTGGCTGATCGGAGTTGCGGTGTTCTCGGCAAGAATCAGGCTCTTGGCGAGCACCAGCCGCCGCTCCAGCACGTAGCGCGAAAAGGTCGTGCCTGTCCGACTGAAAAGTTTCTGGATCGCGCGCGGTGTGATGCCTTCGGTGCGTGCCACATCAGCTATCGAAAACGCACCGTCGGCAAGATTTTCCTCAACCATCGCCTTGATCGCTTCAATGCGGTTTTGCGGAACTGCCGAAGGCGCAACCTCGTTCCCATATCGGGCGAGAACGGGAAGCAGGGAGTAGAAGTGCGCCACCATCATGGTGGCATGCTCTTTGTCCTGATGGTCCTGTTGAAGAAGATATCCTGCATAGTGGGTCAACAACTGCAATGGCAGGCATTCTGCTGAAAAGGGCCGCAACAAGATCCGGTCGATCGACTTTCGTGCAAGGGTGAGGGCGGCATGGGGAAGATGGGCGCAGTCGAGGCGCCCGCCTTCTGGCAAAATAATTTCCGATGCCATATCCGTGGGAAGGATGATGACATCACGGGGTTCCAGTTCGAAAGTGTGCTTGCGATGATGGACAATTAAGGTTCCGTCAGTTGCACGCAACATCGCGATATCAGGCCTGCCGATCCCATGAGCTGTCAGTCGCAAGGGTGTTTTGGGCAGGTAAACGGTTGCGAGAGAAAGGTTTTCGTGTTTCCAGACAAGGCCGGTAACACCCGCCAGATCACCGTCTTCAACGGTGATCGTTGCTTCTCCCAACATGTCCAGAAGGATTGTGCGGCAGACCAGTCTGCTTTCTGGATCAGGTAGCGAGAGGGTTCCAAGTTTCAGGGGGCGGACTACTTCCATGAAAAATCAAACCTGTCTTTGCTGTTGATGTTCGCATCTATCCAAATCGGGTTCGTTCCCATCCAAGCCCGGCGGTTTCATAGCGCATAAAACATGATCAAAACAGTCTTGTATTTTCCGGGGCACGACTTGGAAGATATTTTTTGCGCATTGGGGGCGACATGATCGGAAAATGGAATGTCGGCGTTAGTCTTGTGGCTATCGTCGTCGCAATCGGGAGCGGCAACAACGCCGTTCAGGCGCAGGATACGTCTCAGAACGCGCAGTCAGACAATGGTTCTACGGTGCTGGAGCCGATCGTTGTAAGTGGCAACCGTATACCCCAGCAAATCTCGCGGACGGCGCGAACGATTTATGTCGTTGATGCACAGGCCATCGAGGCCGAAGCCCGTTCAGGCAAGTCGCTTCAGCAGATTCTTGCTGAGAGAGTTCCAAGTTTCGATCCCGCCAGCGAAGGTGCGCGCACAGCCTATGGCCAGAACCTGCGGGGACGCACGGCCCTCATTCTCATCGATGGTGTTTCGATGAACTCGGCACGCTCCCTGAGCCGCCAGTTCGATGCAATCGATCCCTTCAATGTCGAGCGTGTCGAGGTTCTGTCTGGTGCGACGGCAATCTATGGCGGCAATGCAACAGGTGGTGTCATCAACATCATCACGAAGAAGGGGAAAGATGCGCCGGACGGTTTGCGCGGTGAAGTGACGGCGGGCCTTGGCAGTGGCTTTGGCCGTACCCGTGACCTTGACCGCAACGGTGCAGGTGCCGTGACCTATAACAGCGAAAACTGGGATGCGCGTTTCTCCATCGCCGGCAACCAGACGGGAGGCTTTTACGACGGCTCCGGCACGATGCTCACCCCCGATATTACCCAGACTTCCACAGCATTCAACAAGCGCATCGATTTCATGGGTAGTGTCGGTTTGCAGATTGATGACGACAGGCGCCTTGAGGTGTCCGGCCAGTTTTATGACAGCGCCCAGGATTCGCCATTCGGGCTTTATCTTGGCGCAGGCCTTGCCGGGATCCGCAATTCCAACCTGGTTGAAACGCGGGACGGATACCGATCGGATTTCGACCCGCGCACGCGCCGAACCATGGTAAACGCGACTTACACCGACAATGATTTCCTGGGGCAGGAACTGCTTCTGCAGGGCAGTTTCCGGCGGGAAGAAATCCGGTTCCACCCGTTTCCCGGTAGTGCGATTTTCTCCCCCTTCGTCTATTTCGGTGGCAGCTCGCAGGATACCGATTACTATAGCCTGAAGGCAGCGATGATCTCGGAGCCGCTGGACGAGCTTAAGGTGACATATGGCATCGACGCCGACCGGGATTCGCTGAGTTCCAAACAGAACGTGTTCGATTTCCTGACAGTCGCGACGACCGGTGCGATGGACTTCAGGACACGCGGCATTACCGGGCTTTATCCCGACATCGATGTCTCGACCCTGGCCGGTTTCATCCAGGGATCTTATGAGGCGACGGACCGGCTGACGGTCAATGGTGGTGTGCGTTATCAATATGTCACCACCGACGTATCGAGCTTCGCCGGCGCGGCACAGCAGGTCGCCGTTCTCAACCGGGTCGGCTCCTCTGTGGATCCCATTCCCGGCGGGGAAGTCAGCTACGATGCGGCTCTGTTTAACGCCGGCGCGACCTATGAGCTGACCGATACGCAGCAAATCTATGCCAATTTCGGCCAGGGTTTCGAGCTTCCTGACCCGGCAAAATATTACGGGATCGGGAGCTATAGGCTTGTCGGAGGCCGTTACGTCCTCCTGGATAGCGTCAATGTTGCCGACTCCGCACTCCAGGCGATCAAGACCAACTCTTTTGAAGTCGGTTATCGTTTCAATGACGATAGCTTCAGCTTCCAGACCGCGGCATATTACTCGCTCTCCAACCGATCCATCGAGTTGAACCGCACGACCCTGGCTGTTGATGTCGTTGATCGTGAGCGACGTGTCTATGGTCTAGAGGCCAGCGCCAGCGCGACACTGGATTACGGGTTTGATGTTGGCGCATCCGGTCACTGGGTGAAGTCGGAAATCAAGTCTGACGGTAACTGGGAGAAGGAAAGCATCGGTACCGCCAGTGTTTCCAAGCTCGGCAGCTATATTGGCTGGACGAAAGATAACTTCAACATCAAGCTGGCCGGGCAACATGCCTTCAATCTCAGCGACGACGACAGCCGGAAGATTGATGGTTACACCCTGTTCGATCTAACGGGTGCCTATCGCTTCGAAGCGCAGGACACAACGCTTCGCTTCGGCGTGATGAACCTGTTCGACAAGGATTACACAACCATATGGGGCGCGCGCGCCAACGCGCTTTATGGTGCTTTGGCCAATGAAGCCGTGTTTGACTACAAGGGACGCGGACGCACATTCGCCGTTTCATTGACGAAAGTTTTCTGATGGATCATCAGGGCGGCATATGGCGGGGATCTTTACTCCCGCCACGCGCCGCCAGGTCAGCGCAATGACCGGTCTGACCTGCTATGGTGCCTTCAATCTCCATGGCTGCGGAACAGCGGGCTTATCGGGAGGGCGCGCGCGTTCTGGGCGCGGGCGCTGAAGGATAAGCGGCAGTTTCGATATTTCTAAGGCTCGCAGTGGTGAAAAGATCGCGGTTGGTGACATGTCGGCAATGCGTCAGACATCGAGTGTCTGGGAGCCGCCTCCCGCGCTTCGATTTCTGACGCTGTCGGACAATGGCCGGGCAGGGCTTCAAGACGAATTTGCGGCCCAACTTTACGGCATCTGCAATGTGGAACGATAGGATGGGGCAGGCGCCCGTTCTCCGGGACGGCGAGGTTATCGGTGCTGTTCGCCATTTCAACGAGGACAACAGCAAACAACGTTGTATCGAGTTGCTGGGCGATGAAGCGGTCAAGACCTCAGAAGTTGAGGGGGGAATTTATGGACCGCGTGAGTGTCCAGTCATCATTGCGCCGGAGTTTCGGTCGGTAACGGTTATATCTCTGCTGACTTACCGGTAAAAAGCTACCGAATGTCATCTTTTTCGCAGCACTATTTGCGCGGAGGTTGTTGGCGCAATCTTAAAGGCTCACGAAAACTGACAATCGGAAACAATCTAGTCGAAAGACGATCCAGGAACGCTGGCGCAAGCGGTAGATAGCGCTTGAAATATGACTCTGGAAAAACCATTTGACCGGCGATTTATGTGCAATGGAGGTATCAATGACGACCGTACAAGAGCGCCAGCCCGAGCAACACGTATTCGAAGCCGATGTCAGCCGACTTCTGCACATGATGGTGCATTCGGTCTACTCGGACAAAGATGTATTCCTGCGCGAATTGATCTCGAACGCGGCGGATGCCTGCGAAAAGCTGCGGTATGAGTCGATTTCCAAGCCGCAACTCTCGGCCGATGGGATCCAGCCGGGAATTCTCGTGACGCTCAATGAAGAGGCGCAGACACTCGTTGTCGAAGACAGCGGCATCGGCATGGACCGCGACGAGATGATCGACGCGCTCGGTACGATCGCGCGCTCGGGGACAAAAGCATTCATGGATCGGCTTGAGGCGGCCAAAGCTGGAGAGAAAGCGCAACTGATCGGCCAGTTCGGCGTCGGCTTCTATTCATCGTTCATGGTCGCTCACCGGGTCGAAGTAATCTCGCGCCGCGCCGGCAAGGACGAGGCCTGGAAATGGTCATCCGACGGCAAAGGAAGCTATGACATTGCTGCGGTCGATCCGGGACAAGCACCGACACGCGGTACTCGCGTCGTGTTACATCTCTTGGAAGATGCAAAGAAATATACGAGCAAATGGACGGTGGAGGAGATCATTCGAAACCAGTCCGGCCACGTCCCCGTACCTATCCGTCTGGTCGAGAAGGAGGGTGCCGAGCCCTCACAGGTATCCGATGGTGCAGCGCTCTGGATCAAGCAGAAGAACGAAATATCCAAGCAGGATTATGTCGATTTCTATCGGAGCGTTTCAGGCCAGTACGACGAGCCGCTGAGTAACGTCCATTTCCGCGCTGAGGGCCGACACGAATATACGACTCTTGCCTTTATACCCGGTTCTCAGCCATTCGATGTGTTTGATCCGGACCGACACGGTCGGATGAAGCTCTATGTGAAGCGCGTCTTCATAACCGATGATGCCGAACTGCTACCGCGCTATCTGCGCTTCGTCCGTGGCATCGTTGATACTTCGGATCTGCCGCTCAACATCTCCCGCGAGATGATCCAGGAAAGTCCGGTCCTCGCGGCCATCAAAAAGGGCGTGACGAGCCGGATCCTTTCCGCGCTGGAGAAGATGGCCGAGCACGACGGCGAGACCTTTGCCAAGTTCTGGGATATGTTCGGGGCTATTCTCAAGGAAGGCATCTACGAGGACTTCGAACGGCGCTCACAGTTGCTGAAGCTGGCACGCTTCCGCAGCACCGTATCGGGCGAGGCGACACGCAGCCTGGCTGACTACCTGGCCACGATGAGGGAAGGACAATCGGCGATCTACTATATTAGCGGCTCCACTTTGGACCAGCTGAAATCGTCGCCGCACCTTGAGGGTTTCCGGGCCAAAGGGATCGAAGTCCTCCTGCTTACAGATGGTGTCGATAACTTTTGGCCGACCAATGTGCCAGATTTTGAAGGCAAGCCATTTAAATCTGTCACCCAAGGTCTTGCCGATCTGAACACTGTTGCCGGGGAGGGAGGCGCTGATGAGGCTGGTCGGCAAGCTTCTCCCGAGGTTGGAGCCTTCATCGATTTCGCGCGAAGCGCCCTTGGTGAGGAGGTCGCTGACGTGCGTATTTCTGATCGGTTGACCGAAAGTGCGGTCTGCCTTGTGGCGTCGGATTATGGCCCCGACCGCCAACTCGAAAAACTCCTGAAAGGCGCCGGGCGGTTGCAAACAACGTCGAAGCCGATCTTGGAGATCAATGGGCAGAGCGAACTTGTGAAAAACATTGCTTCAATGGACGATCAGGCGTTTCGCGAGGATGCTGCGTGGCTTTTGCTTGACGAAGCCCGCATCCTTGACGGGGACAAACCAGCCAACCCGCGCGCGTTCGCCGATCGGCAGGCTAGGTTATTTGCCCTTGCGATGAGATCCGGTAAGTGACAAGCCTTTGCAAGGCGGCCTTTGGCTGCCTTGCCAACACTCGGCCGAAGAGGACGATCGGTGGTTGCCGATGGTGCGCAGGTTATCAATGAGTGTGACTGCGTTTTCTCAGATGATGCATCATGACAGCGCCAATTGCGCCCGGCACAGCCCCTTCAGTGCCGCTTTACCCTCTGGAAGATGCAACTGCACTGCAGAGCCCACCATAAGTCATCATTGGAACTGTAAACTGCCAGGGGCCCGTTATAGAACCCCTGCAGATTTCATAAACCGCTGATGCCAGGTCTTGCTGCTATCTCAAAAGTTCGTAGTGGCTTGCGGCTCGCCCTGACGCCGACCACTGAGCACCGCGAAACGCCATGCTTTGAAGCTGCAGTCCACCTCGGAAAATCCCGTATCGTGCATCCATTGCAACTGGTTCTCGATAGGGGAGCAACGATCGTGGGACATCCGCTCGAGCGCTTTGGTGATTTCCTCTTCTGGTACGCCCAGCCTCCTGACCTGTTGCAGCCAGATACGGGCGTAACGGGCCTCTACCTCGCAATCATGGCCGAGGACCTGCTCGGCGTTGACGAACAGGCCACCCTCCGACAAGGCGCTCCGAATTTCACCGAAGAGATGCTTTTTCGCGGCGTCTTCCAGATGATGGATCGCCAGCGCTGAGATGATGAGATCCCACGGACCGCCGAGTTCGGTATCGGACATGTCGGCCACGGCATAGGTAATGGCCGGATTGCCATCGAAGCGTTGCCGGGCCTGCTCGAGCATCTTTTCGGAGGCATCGACGAGGTGGATCTGGGCATCGGGGTGGCGGGCCAGCAGCATTGCCGTGAAAAGGCCAGTGCCAGCGCCAAGATCGAGCACACGCAGTTTCTCGGCGTCCCGCCAGTCGTCGATCAAGTCGAGCGCTGTCCCGTAAAACGTATCGAAACAGGGAATAAGGCCGCGCCGAAGGGCGTCGTAGCCGGATGCATCCCGATTGAAGACGGGTAAGGACGAAACATTTATCGGTGCCATGGTGTGTCTGAACCTTTTGGGATTGTAATCTACTTCGCCGTGGCGGCGGGGATCAGGCTCGGGTTCAATGAATATGTCGCTGTCGCCTTGCCGCTTGCAAGGATGTGGCCAGCCATGGCTTTTTCCACGTCTTCGCCAGTGAACGGCCCCGCAAGGCCCAGTGTCACAACGTCGAGCGCGACCACTTCAAGGATGTAGCGGTGAACGCGCTGATCGTTTATGGGCGGGCAGGGGCCGTCGTAACCACCATAGGTGCCTGCCATGCCATCAGTTTTGGCCAGAAAACTCGTATAGACATTGGCGCCGCGCAGTCCGTGTGGTGTCAATCCGACCGGCTTGCCGCCCAGCACGAGACCATCGCTTTCCGTACCTTCGCCGATGGATATGATGCCGGCGGGAATATCGGCCAAAACCCAGTGGAAAACGTTGATCCGCGGCGCGTCGTCTGGAATCGTGGTGCCAGGTTTATTGATGAGGCTAAAATCGAGTGGTACGTCCGGATCGGTCATCAGTAACACATAAGATCTGGTGCCCTCTGGGCCTGCCGACCATGAGACCCCCGGGCTCACGTCCTTCGCCCCTTTTCCGGGCGGGCAGAAGGCGGCGGAATCTGAAAACCGGCCATAACCGTCAAGCCCTTCGATCTTTACGGACAGCGTGGAGTCCGCGGCCATGGGCGCTGTCGCCGAAAATGCGGCGGCCACAATGGCGGCGCATATGCTTCTTTTATTCCTGTTCATCTCGTCTCGCCTGTTTGATTTCAGTCGAGCATAGGGAACGATGCCAATGCGGGTGGGCCCGATCTGATCAGCAATGAGCCTGAAGCGGTCAGGCTAATGGTTTTTTACGTGCCCTGCGAACGGTCGAAGGAGCCTGTCCGAAGGCATCCTGGAAGTGCCGCGAGAAGTGTGAACGCGATGCGTAGCCGGTAGCGGCTATTGCGTCGGCGACATCGGCATCCCGATCCGAGAGTATGAGGTAAGCGGCATGCATTCTTTCGGTGAGCAGCAGCGCACGTAGTGAGTGGTTTTCGTCCCGTAGTCGCCGCCGCAGGGTGGCCTCTGACATCGACAGGGACGCGGCGACCGCGGCGGTTGACCACGCGTGATCGAGCCGGTGGCGGATCAGGAGGCGCACTGCTTCTGTGACTGAGCGGTCGACATATTTGGGCATCAATGGCAGCGCACCCTGTTCGGCCAGGATAAGCAGAACCTCGAGAACACGGTGATCTACGACGCGCCGGGAAAGGTCGAGCGTACCCGCCAGCGCCTCACCACTATGGATGATTGCCGAGCAGAGCGTCGGACTGATCGTGATGGGCGAGCCGAGGGGTATGTCGCGCTTGGTGAGTTGCGGCCAAAGGCGTGCCGCCTCAATGACCAGGGTGCGAGAGAAGCGGACGAAGAGGGCGCGATAGACGCCAGTGTCGGCATCTGGTTCATTCACAACATCAACCTCCGCACCGGCCGGCAGCACGAAGGCGTCGCCGGCGTGGTAGATATCGCGTTTCGCGCCCCACAGCACTTCTTTGCGGCCTTCGATGACGATGACGAGGCCGGCTGCGGGCATGCTGAGCTCGGAAATGGTTTCCCTGTGACGGGCGACGAAGGCCGAGATGAACGGTGGATCTTCGTTTTCGAGCATCAAGCGCGTGTCGCGCTCGGCCAGCGGACGAAGGGCGTAAACGAGACGCCGCCGTAGTGTTTTGTCGCTGTCACGCATTGAACAAGCTATCTCGAAATTGGATCAGGCGTCATTGCTATGTTGAAATCAAGTCGCTGTCGATATGCCGCCGAAGGGCGCTGAAAACGGAAAGGTACTGTCTGCCATTGGCGATCTTTTGGAGGGCTACAACGTCTGAAATGGTCGGATATTGCAAGCCGGCAAAGCGCCGTTATCTTGGTCGTAGAGGTTGTCATCGCGCGCCTGAACGCAGAGTGCTGGACGCCTAAACGGTTGGAATTACGTTCAGAAGCAGTCAAAGTGTTCACCGCGTTTGACGGCAGCTATTTCACTCTCGCCGCCATAAATCAGACAGTCCGGTCCCGGCCCAAGGCGAAAATAACTTCCGTTTTGGACCGTCGGGTCGCCCATTCGATCCGGCAGAGGTGCATCCCAAAGCGGTCACTTATGTTTCGGTATGATGGAGTTGCTGGCCGAGATGTGTTGGATTCGTGGCGTTGGCTCGTGCCGGACGTCGGCTTGGGAACGAGGTCATAATTGATGCCGTCGCAGAAATGCTAAAATATGCCGAGACCCTCTGATCTTTCCTCAATTGGAGTTCGAGCCCTGATGTCGATTTCCGATACGATCTATCGACCCTTTGAAACGCTGATCCAACCCCTCGACATCCCCTATCAGCCGTTGCCCGCGAAAGGCCCGGTGGCTGTTCTCCTGCACTTCATCCGGATGTTCCGCGGCATCTTGCTCGTGCTCGCCCTTTCCACAATGGCAATCGAGGCCATGAATCTGACGATTATTTGGGGGCTATCGGTCATCGTTGATGGCGTGACGCAACAGGGCGCAAGCGCCTTCCTGCACAATGAATGGTTGCTTCTGACCTTGCTTGGCCTGATGCTCTTTCCCGCAATCCCGCTTGGCTCCTTTCTCGTCAACACGCTGAACTCGCATACGCTTGGCATTGGTATGCCTGCCGCCATTCAGTGGCAGGGCCACAAGGCGGTGGAGCGGCAGGATCTGGCCTTTTTCCATGATCTCTATGCTGGTCAGGTCGCCTCACGTCTGCAGCAGGTGGCCTCTGCCGTGCAGCAGCAGATCATATCGGCCTTCCAGTCCATCCCGCGCTTCGTGATGCAAATGGCTGGGTCGGTCATTCTCTTGAGCGCTCTCTCCTGGCAGCTCGCCTTGCCGACCATCGTCTGGATCACGCTTAACGTTCTGCTCGCTATCAGGCTGGCACCTGTATTTACCGAGCGCTCGCGCCGTTCCGCCAAGCGGCGCAGCCTGATTTCTGGCGCGATCACCGATCTCTACGGCAATATGCAGATGGTGAAGCAGTTTGCCGCCGAAGACAGCGAGGCGGGCGCTATCCGCGGCATTATTGCCAAGGCCATCAGTGCCCAACAAAGTGAACAGCGGATCTACCGCACCTCGGAGGTCATTGTCGTTGTCCTCAACATGATGCACTGGCTGGCGATACTCTCGATCGGATTTACCGGGCTTGTCGATGGTTTCGTCACGATCGGCGAATTCACGGCTGCCGTTTACGTCCTCAGCCGGCTGTCTGCTCACACCTTCACGTTCCTACAGATGGGCCAACAGATCTTCCAGGCAGTCGGTACGATCAAGGACGCCATGCCCGTCATGACGACACCGCCCACCATCACCGATCGTCCAGACGCAGCGGATCTTACCATTCGCCATGGCGAAATCCGTTTCGAGAACGTCCGTTTCGCCTACAAGACTGGCAAGCCGGTTATCGATGATCTCTCGCTGACGATCCGTCCCGGTGAAAAGGTTGGACTCGTCGGGCTATCGGGGGCTGGCAAGACCACACTCGCCAATCTCCTGCTGCGCTTCTACGATATCCAGGACGGCGCGATCCTGATCGACGACAAGGATATTCGCTCGGTCACACAATCAAGTCTGCGCCGCGTGATTGGCGTTATAGCCCAGGATGTGTCGCTGCTGCATCGTTCGGTCGGCGATAATATCCGCTATGGGCGGCCGGAGGCGAGCGCGCAGGAGGTGGAAGATGTCGCCAGAATGGCTGCTGCCGACACCTTCATAACAGAACTCTCCGATAGCGATGGCCGCAAGGGCTACGACGCTTACGTCGGTGACCGCGGCATCAAGCTGTCCGGCGGCCAACGCCAGCGTGTCGCGATCGCCCGCGTTCTCCTGAAAAACGCTCCGATCCTGATCCTCGATGAAGCAACTTCGGCCCTCGACAGTGAATCCGAAGCCGCGATTCAGGAGAAACTTGATCTTGTGATGCAAGGCAAGACGGTTATCGCCATTGCCCACCGCCTATCGACCATCTCCAGCATGGACCGCATCGTCGTGCTCGAAAACGGCCGCATAATAGAGGAAGGCCCGCCGGGGGAGTTAATTGAAACCAATGGTCTTTTCGCGCGGCTGTGGCAGCGGCAGACGGGTGGATTTATTCCTGACGACATCAACTGAACCCGCGTTTGCGATAAAACCCCAGTTATTCGCGACGCATTTCGGAATTGTTTGCTGAACAGATGGTCTGCTTCACGGTGAATAGTGTTGCTTCTCCAAAGGGCAGCAGACTCGGCTCCCTGTTTAACCTGAGCGTGGCGCGTTCTTCCTCCGGTCAATCGTGGCCAAAGGACAACTCAAATCGATATCGCAAATTGATCCTGCTGGATTGGGGTGGCCAGCACGCACCTGGCACAACTATGGAACCCGTCCAGCGCTCGGCGATCAAACCTCATCGCCCACAGGAGGCGAAAATCGGATAGAAAAAGGGGTCAATGTTCCGTGCTGATTTACGGGCTCTGCGTCGTCATAAGGTTCTGCGATTGATAAAGGTCAATGGCGGATGGCTGATATTTCTATTTACTAATGGATACGCTGCACCGAGATGAAAATGTAGAAACGGAAAAAGTACTTCGGACGCGGGATTTCCCGCGTGGCGGAGCGACGTTTGTACATCTTCAGATGCAAGCTCCATTTCTGAGTACGGGAGGGAAGCGATGCTGGTCCGAGAAATGACGCACAACGAGTGTCTCGCCGTGATCGCAGTCCAGAGGCTGGCGCGAATGGCGTGTGCGAGGGATAATATCCCTTACGTTGTTCCGATATATTACGCCTATTCAGGAAACAGCCTTTACGCGTTTACAATGCCAGGAAAGAAACTTGAATTCCTTCGGTCAAACCCGCGTGCCTGTTTGCAGATCGACACGCCGGAAGGTGCGCATCAATGGGCGAGCGTGATAGTCGACGCGTCTTTTCGGGAGTTGCCAGACGAAGACCCTCCAGTTCGGGAACGCTTACATGCCTGGGAGTTGCTTGCGGGACACTTTGACTGGTGGGAACCCGGCGCCCTGAAACCTCGATCTGAACCTCGTCGAGGAACCTCTCCACACGTCTTTTTCGCACTGGATATCGTGACTTTGAGTGGTAGAGAGGCGAGAGAGGGCCAGCCGGAGCGTGTTTTGTCGCAATAGGCGACGCTGGATTTTGTGCACTGACCTGTCCGCAGCAGTTTTGTCGGCGAGTACATGGGGCGTTTGTTGCTTTGGGCGCCGACGGGTCGAGATTTCTGCCGCACTTTCTGCGCAATCGGCCAGATTCGGGTGATCACGAAGGCCGCGATTTGGGGAGAAACGTACCATGACGATCTACGATGAACGCGAGAGAGCTGCAGAGAGGCAATATGTCCTGATGGCTGAGAAACCGTTCAGAATTCGCGCTAGGCGTGACAAAATGCTGGCGAGTTGGGTGGCCACGCTGCTCGGTCGCGATATCGCGCGTTGTCTTGAGGACATTATCGAAGCTGATTTTGCACGGGGCGACGAGGGTGTCTTGAAAAAACTGGAAAGCGATCTGGCGATCCTCGGGCTTTCGGATACACGTAATTTGATACGGCACAAAATGCAAAAATGCTTTGCCGATGCGGTAAGGGACGTTGAAGGCTCGGTGAACCAATAGACGAACTAGACCATTCCATCGTGAGACAAACATCAACGTGTCGGATCGAGTTGGGTAGTTGAAGCAGAATGCGTAAAGCGACCGCTGATACTTAGCGGCCTTTGCCGAAACGAGTGTCAGTGCGAAGCTGACGGCTGATGATGAGCCCGCCAAGCTTAAGTTCATCACGATCAACTGGAACACAGATATTTCTCACGATGCGGCGGAAGTCCACGTCGAGAAGGGCTGGATAATCTCAGGCATGAGATCAAATGGAAAGATCAAAAAGAAGCGGCTGTCGATCGAGTGCAAGCCTTGCGTGGTGTATTCGATCGGAAGGTAATTCTGTAGTCATACGTCGATGCCTGAACAGGGTTTAGGCTGCAGGAAGTCCAGCTTTGGCGGCGTCAGGCGTTTATTTTGTCGCGAATGATTGCGTGACTTTTTAACCCGTGTGCACTTTGGCGCTTCTTTTCCATGTCGCACCGTTTCCAAAATGTACGGGTGACTTGCACTAGGCCACACCTGCACCGCAGGACTGCGGGCACGGCAGAATTTTCGCGTGCTGGCTAGCGGTGTCGCTCACAGGTTACCCTTTCCCACCGGAATTTCATCGAATGGTCCATTGACGAGGATCAAGGCTATCTCACCGCAACTGCTTCATCCTGAAGTGAAAGTTCAGGAGGAACAAAATGAGCTTCGCTACGCTATTGCAGATCACGACAGGTGAGCCTGCCTCGCCCGAGTCAAACATGGATTTCAATTTGGCCGATGCGATGGAAAGCCATCTTTCCGTGCTGTTGATCGGCATTGCTTCACCACCCCCCGTCGGTGCCCATATGGAGAGCGTGTCAGCAGCGTGGTTAGACGAGCGGCAGGCCGACCAAGACAGGCTGGCACGGCAAGTATTTGCTCTCGAAAATTATCTGAAAGGCAAGATTTCTTCGTTTGATATTGAGGAAGCCTATACCGAAATATTCAATCTGGACAATGTTGTCGGGTATCGAGCGCAATTCGCCGACGCTGTTGCGATCGGCCCGGATATTCTAAACGATCCTGGCGTGCGTGATGCCATCCTTGACGGAGCTCTTTTTCACGCCGGTGTACCGATTTTGGTCGATCCCTTGCGCAGCCTTTCTTGGGACAAGAACTCCGTTCTGATTGCCTGGTCTGATGCGCCGGAAACAGCTGCGGCCGTTCGGGCGAGCGTTCCCTTTTTGAAAAGGGCGCGGTCTGTCGAGATCATTGTCGTCGATCCTGACGACGATCGGGAGCTGGCGCCAGGATTGCGATCGTATCTATCTCATCAGCAGATTAGTGCTTCGATTGAAAGCATAAAGAGCGAAGGCCGGACGATAGCCGAGACGATCGAAACCTATGCGGAGCGCTTGCAGTCAAGTCTCATCGTCATGGGCGCATACGGCCACTCCCGGCTGCGCGAACGTATTTTCGGCGGCGTCACGCGCACTATGATCGAAAACACCAGGCGGCCGCTCTTTCTGGCGCGATAATACCTAAAAAAAGGGAATTGGCGCATTCGGGCGCCGACAGACGACCAGCGCAGCTTCTTATCAAGAGGAAAAGAAGATGAAAGCGCTCGTTTTTCAAGGACCAGGTCAGAAGGCGCTCATCGAAAGGCCGATTCCCGCCCTTCGCACCGCAACCGATGCGCTGGTGAGAATGACTAGAACGACGATTTGCGGCACTGACCTTGCATATCCTCAAAGGTGACGTTCCAAAGTGTGCACTGGGCCACATCCCTGGGCATGAGGGTGTCGGTATCATCGTGGATGTGGGCTCTGCTGTATCGCAATTCAAAAAGTGCGACCGGGTGCTTATTTCCTGCAATTCGTAGTGTGGCCAGTGTGAACTGTTGCCGACGGGGAACGTATTCGCATTGTGCCACCGGCGGCTGGATATTGGGCAATACGATCGATGGCACGCACGCAGAATACGTCCGTATTCCGCATGCCGAGAGCGGTCTTTATCCCAACTCACCAGGTGCAGATGAAGACGCCCTTGTCACGTTAAGTGACATCCTTCCAACGGAATTTAAATGCGGCGTCCTCAACGGCAAGGTTCAACCCGACAATACGATGGCGATCGTCGGCGTTGTGCCGATCGGATTGGCAGCGCTCTTGACGGCACCATTCTATACACCTGCCGAGATTGTTATGTTGATCTAGACGATCACCGGCTTGAGACGGCCAGACAAGTCGGTGCGACCCGGACCATCAGTGCCGTTGATCCCGACGCAGCAGCACGTATTCTTGACCTGACCGACGGCAAGGGCGTCGATCCTGTGATCGAGGCCGTTGGCGTGCCCGCCACATTCGAGTTTTGCCAGGAGATCACCGCACCACGCGGCTGGTCGTTACCGTTGCCACCCCAATGCTGCTGTGGACCTTGGCGTCCGGCAAGGTCGACGTGAAGAAATTGATTACTCATCATTTCAGGCTTGACGACATTCCTGGTGCCTATGACACGTTCAGCCGTGCGGCCAGCACCCACGCGCTCAAGGTCATTATCGAGATGCAAACGGAAGAGGAAAATGTACGCAGATCTGGCCAGTCCAGCGCAGAAGGCCTGGTCGAGGACGGTGTTGATCTGGTCACCCGGACGGGTCTGTCCCTTCATATCGCTCTGTGCCACATAATGATGAGGAGCGTCTGCGGGAATTGTTCTCCCTTGTAACACCGCAGGATTTCCGCTTCCGCTTTTTCGGCGGCATCGGTAAAGTAAGTCACGAACGTCTTGTCGCGATGACCCGCTTCGACCATCGTTCGACAGAGAATTATCTGGTTTTCGCTGGCGATACAAATATCCTCATTGCGTCGGCGATGATGGCCTGTGATGCGTCGGGGTTGAAAGCGGAGGTCGCCATTGCAGTGAATGCGCAATACAAGAACAGGGGGCGTTGCATCGGAGTTGCTTCGGTATGTTGCCGATGAGGCCAGAGCAAAAGGCGTCCGCACATTGCAGTCAATCGAACGTCGCGAGCATCATGATGCGGTTCGGCTTGAGCAGGAGCAGGGTTTGTGGCCAAACCTTTTGAAGGAGATGCAACGCTGGTTTTGATCGAAACGAATCTCACGTAACGCACCTATCGGGAAGCTCCTTTTTGTGGCGCATTTCCGGTAAAATGGTGAGTGGCGTGCCTCTGGAATTAAGTAAGAAACCAGAAGAGATCGCGCTGGACGATTTCCTTTTAGTCCGATGCACTCTGCGGGCCAGCTTCATCAAGAGTGCGTCTTATCTTGCGGAGGATGACGCCCCTTCGTTTTTCGTCGGCTGCCTTTTCCAGCTGGTCCTGCAGGTCCAGAATCAGAGATTGAAACTCGTTGCGCCAGTCCCGGCATCCAACCCGTACCGGTTTAATCCGCGGCAATCCTTGCCGCGTGTAGGTGGCAAGGGTGCCATCGGATGTGAGGTGGTAGGTTGTGTCCAACTCGGGTTCGATGATTTTGAGCGACGGGTCCATTGTCGCGAGACGCGTATTGAGACCGGCAATGGCAGGGCGCTCGCCGTGGACGAGGAAAACGCCCTGTTTCACAGGCAACCGGGCAGCCACCCAAGCCGCCAGCTCCGGCCCGTCAGCGTGACCGCTATAGACGTCGAGTTTGCGGATGCTCGCTCGCACGACGATCTCCTCACCCTGGATACGGACCCTGGATGCCTTTTCCTCCAAAATCCGGCCCAACGTGCCTGACGCCTGATAGCCGACCAGCAGAACCGTCGCTTCCTCACGCCACAACCAGTTCTTCAGACGATGGCGAATGCGGCCTGCCTCGCACATGCCGCTTGCAGCAATCACGATGTGGAAACCTTTCAAGTTGTCTATGGATTTGGATTGCTCTGCGGTTTCCGTGAAGCGAATTTGCCGGGAGCTGAGCGCACGCACGAGAAGATCGCCATTTTCAAGCTCACGGGCATGACGAATAAACACTTCGGTAGCGCGCGTTGCCAGTGGTGAATCTATAATTATCGGGCATTTGGCGATAGCGCCCCTGTCCAGCAGGCTGACAAGATCTGCCAGGAGCTCCTGCGTGCGTTCGACGGCAAACGAAGGAATGAGAAGTGCGCCATTGTGATGACGCGCGGCAAGGCAAACTTCGTCGCGCAGCATTATCCGCCTTTGCGCTATGGAGGGATCATGTCTGTCAACATCGCCATAAGTGCTCTCGCACACCAGATAGTCCAGCCCTGACGGACCCTCTGGAGCGGTATGGAAAAGTTTGTGCTGCGGCCCTATATCGCCGGAGAATAGGATGCGCTGACGATCCTGCCCGTCTCCGACTTCGATTTCAACAGAGGCGGAGCCGAGAAGATGTCCGGCCTTCCAGAAACGGAACCGACATCCTGGCGAAAGCACCATCCACTGTTCCATTGGGTGTGCACGCATCTGGATGAGGGCAGCGGCCGCGTCCGTTGCTGTATAGATCGGCTCAACCGGTTTTCGACCACGGCGTTCGTTCCGCCGATTGAGCTGATCGACTTCCATTTCCTGGATATGGCCTGAATCCAGCAGCATAACCGCACACAGATCAAGTGTCGCAGCGGTACTATAGATTGGACCACCGTACCCTTCCTTCACGAGCTTCGGCACGAGCCCTGTATGGTCTATGTGGGCGTGGGTGAGAATGACGGCCGTTAATTCCACAGGCGCGAATGGGAAGGGTCGGTAGTTGAGTTCTTTTTCCGTTTTGGATCCCTGAAACAGCCCGCAATCGATCAGCACACGTTCGTCGCCGCTTTCAAGAAGAAAGCAGGAGCCTGTTACCGTGCCAGCTGCGCCATGGAAGGTAATTCGGGGATTGTATGACATGTGACCACCTCACAAACACTCGCGCCTAAACGACCGGGGCGGGCAGTTGTGGCGCCAGCGCTTCGGGAGTTTCCGTCATTGTGCATTGGTCAGCAAAAGGATACTGGTGACCTATACCCCACTTTCCAGTGCGACCTCCACGACCTTGGTCGGATCGACAATGCCTCCTGCAGCGGGTCGACGTAGCAATTGCTCGCCGCATCGAAGCCAACGGTTCCTTGGCGGCGCGCGATGCCGGGAGACGCTTAGAAAGCTCGTCTCTGCCGCGCACGACAAAGATATCCTCAATCCCGATTAGCTAGATTGAGAAAAGCCTCTTGTCGTGACGGACAATCGGAACTGGAAAAATGGCGCGCTCGGTACGCGCCTTAAGTCATCTTGCTGTCCTTGTCGAAATCAGGCAGCCTTGATCTCGATCGTCTTTTCGTTCTTCTTTACTTCTGCACTTTTCGGCAGATTGATCTTGAGAAGGCCGTTTTCAAACGTCGCCGCCACCTTGTCGACATCGACGTTTACCGGCACGGAAAAGCTTCGCTGGAAGGAGCCGTAGCGACGTTCTGAAAGATGATATTCTTTTTGTTTGTCTTCTTTGTCTTCCTGCTTTTCACCACGGATCGTCAACAGTCCGTTTGAAAGCTTGACCTCAATGTTCTTTGCATCGAGGCCGGGGCATTCGGCAATGACCTCGTAGGCCTCATCTTTTTCGACGAGGTCGACCGCCGGCGAGGCGCTCCATCCTTTCAGGCTTGGAAAAACCCCGCCGAATAAGGAGCGGTCGGGCGCATGCCTTGATGTGGGTACGAAACCGTCGAAAAGGCGATCGATCTCGGAGCGAAGCGTTTCGAGTGGGGGCCAGAAAGTTCCCGCCGGTTTCACCGGCGCTTCGTCGGTCTTCGCCGGAAGTTTGGTTTGGGCCACAGCCATGATATTTCTCCTCAAGTTGAAGAAAGTGACGGTTGAAACGGCGACGTGACGTCGTTTCAACATTTTGCGGCGCTTCATTGAGCGTCTCGATTGAACCGCACTGCAATCAGATCCGCATTGACAGGGATCAACGGAACTATTCACCCTCTCCAGGCTCTAGATCGTTACGGTAGGCACGTTGTGAAGATCGATAGGGGATTTGGAATTTCTCACTCGTGATTGACGAAGATCATCGCGGGTCTGCAATCCTTTATGCACACTCTACTCATCGAATTGATCATCAATATGAAGGAGCCATGTCCATGTCCGTGAAAACCATACTTGCTGTCATCGGTGCACATGATGCCGCGGCAGATATCAGTCAGGCGATCGACCTTGCTCGCGAACTAGACAGCCATCTCTCCATTCTCGTCCTCGGCGCGGCGCTCTCGCCCGTTACCGCCGACTATCCCGTTACGACGGTCTGGCTAGAGGAGCGGCAAAACGAAATTGATGAACTGATGAAAATCAGGAAGGAGGCGGAGAACCTTTGCAACATAAATGGCGTCACCTACGACGTAGATCAACTTTATGAAGACCGTTTTATCATTGAAAACAATCTCTGCATGCGGGCCATGTGTGCCGATATCGTCGTCGCCGGTAATGGTATACGTAAAGATATCGACCTTCGTAAAACGGTAATGGCTGCAACGATATTCGATGCTCGCAGCCCGCTGATGTTTATGGCAACTCAAGGCAGAACAAGCCTGAAGCCCAAAAGAGTGCTGCTGGCCTGGAATTCCCGGCCCGAGGCAGCACGCGCGGCCAAGGAGGCTTTGCCTATGCTGGTGCGTGCGGATGCGGTTCATATCGTTCTGGTTGACCCGGATGGGTCCTATCTCTTCAATGGCGGAGAACCGGGTGCAGATATCGCTACCTTTCTTTCTCGCCACAACGTTAAGACCATCGTCGAACAACTGGCGAGTGCTGAAAGAAGTACCGAAGCCGTTATCCAGCAGCGCGCACGGGAGATCGGTAGCGACATTATCGTCATGGGGGCCTATGGCCATTCGCGACTGCGGGAGCGGATTTTCGGGGGCGTCACGGCATCGATATTGGACGAATGCCAGTTGCCGGTCTTTTTCGCCCGATAGCGCTATCGGATCTGCCGGAGAGAATTACGCTTGCGTGTAATACTATACCGCGACTATGGGCGCCTTTGCTCGGATTAACCATCTTCTTATTCGAAGGGCGCGCAACGCATTAAGGACGACCGCGACGTCAATCACTTCCTGGACAATTGCGCCCTCGACTGGTCTGAGATACCCGAACGATGCAGCGGTCATGGCGGCTACGGATAGCCCGATTCCGGCCACGACGCTCTGCATCGCAATCCGCCGGCAGTCTCTTGCGATTCGTACGCCGTCGCCGATGCGTTCCAGCCGTTCGGCAAGCAGAACCGCATCCGCTGCTTCAACTGCTGCTGCCGATCCATGCACGCCCATGGCCAGTCCGATATCCGCCGCAGCGAGTGCCGGCGCATCGTTTACCCCGTCGCCAACCATCATGGTAGGCGCTTGGCGGACTTCCTTTTGCACCAGTTCGATCTTTTGCAATGGCGTAAGTTCGGCCCGGATTTCATCGAGGGGTAAATCCTTGGCTACGCTACGCGCCACATCGGCACGATCGCCGGTCGCAAGAATCATTCGGTTCACCCCGAGCCGCTTAAGATCGACCAGGGCTTCTCCAGCGCCCTCGCGTAGCGCGTCGCTAAAAAGCAGTGTGCCGGCAAATTTTCCATCGACAGCAATCGCGGCGGTCATCACTTCGGCCTGACCGAGAGTTGGCACATCGGCTACCTTCGAAGCAATATAGTTCAGCCCTCCTATGGAAACCTGCGTGCATCCAATCGTACCTGAAATCCCTTCGCCCGGTTTTTCCGACACGTGCGTGGGCGGCGTCAATGCAAGGCCGCGGTCAAGGGCGACCGCAACCACCGCGCGCGCCGCCGCATGGTTGGAGCCCTGATCGAGAGAGGCAGTCAGCCGGAGCAGATCGTTTTCATCCGCTAATGCATTAATGACTGCAAGATGCGGCCGACCGTCGGTCAGAGTTCCAGTCTTGTCAAGAATGAGTGTTCGCACTTGCCCAAGCTTTTCAAGAATATCGGCCCCTTTTACGATTAGCCCAACACTCGCTGAGCGCGACATGCCTGCCGTCCAGGCAATAGGTACGGCCAGGATGAGAGGGCATGGGGTCGCCACGACCAGCACGGCGACCGCACGAACCGGATCACCAGTCAGTAGCCATGCAAGACCCGCTATCGAAAGCGTCGTCAGGAGAAAGGCAAGGGCGTAGCGGTCAGCCAGACGCGACATATGTGCCTTGCTGTTGTGAGCAGCCTCGACCAGCCGGATGATTCCGGCGTAGGTGCTTTCGCTTGCCGGTTTGGTGACAATCATTTCGAAGAGGTTGCCAGCATTGGCAGACCCGCTCATGACAGGCTGTCCGCGTTTTCTGTTGACGGGTAAGGCTTCGCCGGTGAGTGCCGCCTCGTCCAGAACGGCGTCTTCTGCAAGCGCACCGTCAGCAGGCACAATGTCGCCCCTTCGCACAACAAGCCGATCGCCAGTTTCGACCGCCTCGATGGTGATTTCTTCCAGATTTTCGCCCCGGCGCCGCGTTGCCAATCGGGGTGCCCGCTGGAGAAGCGCAGTCATCTCCCGCCGCGCGCGACCTTCGGCGATGCTTTCCAGATATTGACCGCCGGAATACATCAGGGCGACGACGGCGGCAGCCAGATGTTCGCCGAAAATCAATGCCGAGCTCATTGATAACAGCGCGATCGTATCGAGTCCGAATTCCTTTCGCCGAAGGCTGACGAAAATCTGTCCCGTAAGCGCAAGGATCACAAGAATGGTCGTAGCTATCAGCGCGGTATCGTAGACAACATTGAAACCACCAAGCATCCCGATGAGGGCAGTTGCAAGTCCCCCGAGCGAGGTGACGACTAGCGCTGGACGTAGTCGCTTCAATATATCGGCAAGGGAGTGATTGCGCATTATGGCCCTCCACGATGGATGTCACGGAATTGTCTATGATACCGACTGTCGCGCGGGCGGCGTTGTCTTGCCCGCAACCTCAGCCTTGCCAGGTCCAGTTGCGGATTTCTGGCATGTCTTCGCCATATTCCCGGACGTAACGTGTATGTTCCGCAAGTTTTGCCTCGAGCATTCCCACAACGCCTGCAGCCTTATTCCTGAGGCCTGGCACACGATCGATTGCCGAAAGGGCGAGGTGGAACCGGTCGAGTTCGTTCAGAACCGTCATATCGAAGGGCGTCGTGGTTGTCCCCTCTTCGATGAAACCGCGGACATGGATATTTTGGTGGTTGGTACGCTTGTACGTGAGCCGATGGATCAGATATGGATAGCCGTGATAGGCGAAGATGACCGGCCGATCTGTGGTGAAAAGGCGGTCAAATTCCTCATCCGACAGCCCGTGCGGGTGTTGTTCCTGCGATTGAAGCGTCATCAGGTCAACGACATTGACGACGCGGATCTTCAGTTCGGGTATCGCCTGCCGTAGCAGGGTCACGGCGGCCAGCGTTTCCATCGTCGGCACGTCGCCGGCGCAGGCCATCACGACGTCGGGTGCTATGACACCATCCTCATTACCAGCCCAGTCCCATATGCCGATACCGGCCTCGCAATGCTTCACCGCCTCATCGATGGTCAGCCATTGTGGTTCCGGTTGCTTGCCGGCTACGATGACGTTGATGCGGTTCCATGTCCTCAGACAATGGTCGCCGACCCAGAGCAGGGTGTTGGCGTCCGGCGGCAAATAGATGCGGACGATATCGGCTTTCTTGTTGGCGACGAGGTCGATGAAGCCAGGGTCCTGATGGGAAAAGCCATTGTGGTCCTGCCGCCAGACATGCGAGGTGAGCAGATAGTTTAGAGAGGAGACCGGCTTGCGCCAAGGCAGTTCACGAGCGACCTTCAGCCACTTGGCATGCTGGTTGAACATTGAATCGACAATGTGGATAAAGGCTTCGTAACAGGAAAAGAAGCCATGCCGGCCGGTGAGGAGATAACCTTCCAGCCAGCCGTGGCACAGATGTTCGGAAAGCACCTCCATCACCCGTCCGTCGCGTGACAGGTGGACATCGTAAGGCTTGATTTCCTGCATCCAGACCCGGCTTGTGGCGTCGAAGACCGCTCCGAGGCGGTTCGATTCCGTTTCATCCGGTCCGAAGATGCGGAAGTTGGCGTCAGTACGGTTAAGCTTGAGAATATCGCGCAGATATCTGCCGAGGATTTCTGTCGTCTGGATCATAAGCGCGCCACGTTTTTCCACCGGGACCGCATAATCGCGGATATCCGGTACGCGAAGCTCCTTGCGCAAAATGCCACCATTTGCATGCGGATTGGCACCCATGCGCCGTGTGCCCACCGGAGAAAGGGCGCGCAGCTCCTCTTTCAGCCGGCCGTTCGCGTCGAAAAGATCATCGGGATGGTAACTGCGCATCCAATCTTCGAGGATCCTGCGGTGGCCTTCATTCTCGCGGCAATTGGCGACCGGCACCTGATGGGCACGCCAGAAGTCTTCGACCTTCTTGCCGTCTACTTCCTTGGGTCCTGTCCAGCCCTTGGGACTGCGCAATAAGATCATCGGCCAGCGCGGCAGGCCATCCAGTCCCCCGCCACGGGCATCAGCCTGAATGGCGCGGATGCGGTCGATGGCCTGATCGAGAGCGGCCGCCATTTGCCGGTGCATCTTTTCCGGTTCATGTCCTTCGACAAAGAATGGCTCATAGCCGTAACCCCGGAAGAGATGGTCGAGTTCCGTATCGCTCATGCGGGCGAGCAGGGTTGGACTGGCGATCTTGTAGCCGTTAAGATGCAGAATGGGCAGCACCGCCCCGTCGCGCGAGGGGTTCAGGAATTTGCTGGAATGCCAGCTTGCCGCGAGCGCTCCGGTCTCGGCCTCTCCATCACCCACAACACAGGTGACGATCAGCTCCGGATTGTCAAAGGCCGCGCCATAGGCATGCACCAGAGCATAACCGAGCTCGCCGCCCTCGTGAATGGAGCCGGGTGTTTCCGGAGCGGCATGGCTTGGTATGCCGCCTGGAAACGAGAACTGCCTGAAAAGTTTCCTCATGCCCGCAGCGTCCTCGGAAATCTGCGGGTAGATTTCGCTGTAGCTTCCTTCGAGATAGGTGCTTGCCACCATGCCAGGGCCCCCATGACCGGGACCGCAGACATAGATCATATCGAGATCGCGGTTGCGGATGACACGGTTGAGATGGGTGTAAATGAAATTTAGACCAGGCGTCGTGCCCCAGTGGCCGAGCAGGCGCGGCTTGATGTGCTCTGCCCGCAGCGGCTCGCGCAGAAGCGGATTGTCGAGCAGGTATATCTGGCCGATTGAGAGGTAATTGGCGGCGCGCCAGTAGCGATCCACAAGCGCGAGTTCCTGAGAGGTGATCTCGCAAGTTGTCATCGAAACATTTTCGGGCTGCATGGTACTGCTCCTTGAAATTCAGTTCAGTTTGCGACGTGCGGAGGACGTCATCCGCCCGGTGAGAAAATGGAGAGGCACTCCTCGGCAATCATCTGCTCTTCGTCTGTGGGGATGACATGGATGGCAATGCGGCTTGCCTGAGTGCTGATCGCCAGCGCGTTGCGCCGATTGGCGTGCTCGTCAAGCTCGGCGCCCAGCCAGAGCAGCCGGCTTGCGATCCCGGCGCGGATATCCGGCTGGTTCTCGCCAATGCCGGCGGTGAAGACCAGCCCGTTCAGCCCGCCAAGTGTTGAAGTCAGACGACCGATCTCGCCGGCGACCCTGAGTATGAAAAGCTCGATCGCTTCGCGAGCTTGCCTACTATTGTCCTTGAGAAGCTCACGGGTGTCGCCGCTAAGGCCCGAAACGCCGAGAAGACCGGACCTGTGGTAAAGTATATCTTCGAGTTCTGCTCGCGTTTTCCCCAGCGGCCCAATTAAATGAAGCAGCACCCCTGGATCGATTGCACCGGGACGCTTCGCCATGGGAATGCCGTCGAGGGTGGAAAAGCCCATACTCGTATCACAGCTTTTGCCGCGCTCGATGGCGCAAAGACTTGCGCCGCTCCCGAGATGGGCGATTATTACCTTTCCGTCGGCGATCTCGGGCGCCCTTTCGGTCAGAGCTCGCGCCACGTAACGGAAGGAAAGCCCGTGAAAGCCGTAGCGCTTTATGCCCTGGTCGTGAAAGGCGCGGGGAATGGCGAAGCGTCGTACAAGGTCGGTCTGCGTTGAATGAAAAGTCGTGTCGAAGGAGGCCGTCTGCAAGAGTTTCGGTTGCAGGTGCGTCACTGCCCGAACCAGTCGCAACGCCTGCGGCTGATGCAGCGGCGCCATGTCCACGAGTGATCGCATCCGTTCCATGGTTTGATCGTTGATCCGGGCCGGACCGTCGAAAAGGTTGCCGCCGTGCACGATACGGTGACCGGCGGCCACCACATTGTCGAGATCGAAGTGGGCTGCCAGCGTGCAAAACACCTCCTTCATCAGCGCGGCAAGATCGTCATCAGCGCCGGTTTTCAAGGGTAGATTAAGACGCGCCGGTCCTTTCGCCAGATCGAGCGTCAATGGTCTATCGGAAATATCAACCACTGCCTTGCCGATACGTTTCGGTGTTTGCTGCTCCAGTTTGAAAATACCGATCTTCACTGTTGAGGAGCCGGTATTGAAGGTAAGAAGGAGGGGGTCATTCATGCGGACTCTCCGTGGGCATATCGCCAGCTCTGCCAGCCATTGCATTGTCAAAATGGCGAGGCGCCTTCCTCGGTTATCCTTCAGCCATTCCAATCTATCGGTGATCGCACACACTTTGCCTTGACATAGCGCAATCCACGGTGGTTTCGCCAAGTGGTTGTTCCAGTAAATGCATGCATGCGTCGAAGGCTGTTGATCACCATCAATGTGAAAAATCCCCGGTACCGGAAGATCGGAACGATTACTTGGGAGATCAGAAATGTCAGGAGACTACGAGGTCGGTTTGCTCACCCTTTCCAACGTCGCTCGCGCTTATGCCGTTATCCAGCATCTCTTCTCGTCGGTTTCGTTTCAGGAATGGCAGGCTGAAACCGACACTGATCAGAAACGGCGCAATTGGCTCACTGTAACCGACAGGGCGGGAGTGATACGCGGCGTCTGCTTTGTATTTGTCACCGATCGCCGGCAATCCCCACAAATGGAGGTTCCGGTCTTTGCTTCCTTCAGCCTGTTTGACGAACAAGGTGTTTCGCGGCTGCTGTTTGATGAGGTCAAGGAAAAAGCCAGAGAGCTGAAATGTCAGCGCATTCATTTCTGGCCTGCAGGACCTAAAGGCTGGTCGCTCGTCAGCGACCCATCCAAACGACCAGGTTCGGGTGACGGCTTGATTTATGATCTTCGTACTGCCGATGAGGGTGCCTCTTCCATCGACGCGGAAAAGACGTAACCGACGCCGCGAACGGACTTGATGATGCTTGGATGCTTACTGTTTGTTTCTATTTTCCGGCGCAGACGCGCGACCTGCGCGTCGATGGACCGGTCGAATGCTTCCCGACGGCGTGCTCGCGTCTCCTCCAACAGAAAATCGCGGGTCAGAACACGCCCAGGATTCTTGGCAAAGGTGACAAGCATGTCAAATTCACCTGTCGTCAGGTCAATTTGTGTTCCTTCCCGCGACAGGAGATTTCGGCAGGGCACATCAAGCGTCCAGCCATCGAAGTAAAAAATTTCATTGCGGCGCGGCGAACCGCGCGGCAGACGGCGCCGCAGGATTGACTTCAGCCTCGCATGCACTTCGCGAAGATGGAACGGTTTGGCAATATAGTCGTCAGCGCCGATCTCAATACCGACGATGCGGTCCACCACGTCGTCTCGGCCGGAGAGCATGATGATTGGCACATCCGAATTCAGCCGGACTTCTCGAGCGAGATCAAGACCATCCTGAGCACCCGGGAGATTGAGGTCAAGGAGGATAGCATCGATTTCATTGTGTTTCAGATGTGCCCTCATCTGGACACCGTCAGCCGCTGCGCTGACGTGATATCCTTCTCCGTCGAAAAAACGCGTAAGCAGTTGGCGCACCCGCGCATCATCATCGACAACAAGCAAATGGCCGTTCTTCTGTGCCATCCTCTGATCTCGCGTTACAATTTGTCACAGATTAACACTGTTTGTCATCCTTGCGGCATCAACCAGTTATTTTACTTGGTTTAACTCCATCGCAAAGAGATGGAGGTCATCATGTACAGTACAGGCGAATATCGCACTCTTACCCGTCAGATTTTGACACCAGCAGATGAGGTGCATTGCCTGCGGGATATTTTTCGCAATCAGCCTGTAGAGCATCTGGCGGCCGGACGGTCGCTATTCATTGAAGGGGACGAAGCCGAACATGTCTTCGAAGTCACGGACGGCGTATTGCGAATATTCAAAATTATAGCAGATGGTCGCCGTATCATCACCGGTTTTCTCTTTGCCGGCAATATTCTCGGCATATCTATCCGAAACCGTTACATCTACAGCGCGGAAGCAGTGTCCTCTGCAACGCTGCGCAGGGTTACCTGCAGGCATTTCGAAAAAGCCGTCGGCAACAATCAAATCCTGCGACTGGAAATGTTTGCGCTGGTTTCAGACGAAATGGCTGTCGCCCAACAACAGATGGTGCTGCTGTCATGCAAAAGTGCTGAAGAAAGACTGTGCACGTTTCTTATGACGTTTCTGGAACGTAAAGCGCGGCGGGGAGAGTGGGAAAAAACGATCGAACTCCCCATGTGTCGTCAGGATGTTGCCGATTATCTCGGGCTTACGATCGAAACCGTTTCACGCACCTTCACGAAGCTTATCAACAGGGGCGTCCTTCGGATTGAAAATGCTGGCGCGCGTCAAACAATCATGATCGACAAGCCGCTTCTCCTTGCACAATTAGCCGGTGACGGTGATGATTATTCCGACGTGCGGCAGAAACTGGTCGTTCATGGTGGACGGCACCGCCACTAGCAAGCGTCGCTCAACGAGATAACGATGCCTGAAATTTTGCGACCGGAAGAGGGAGGAAAGCTGCAGCTTCAGTCCGTTATCACCCTGCTGGATGGTGCCAGCATCGTAGTTCATGGAATGGACGGAAAGATCACGGGCTGGACCACAGGCTGCGAGCATCTTTACGGATGGAATAGAATGGAGGCGATTGGAAAGATCGTCCACGATCTTCTTTCCACCCAGTTCCCTTTGCCGCTGCCTGAACTGCGGCAACGCGTTTCCCACCAGGGATCATGGAGTGGCGAAGTCGTTCATTACCATAAGGACGGTCACAAGCTCCTGATCGCGACGAGATGGGTATTCGTAGAGTTTGGTGGCGAGCAGCCACCGGTCATTGTGCAGACCAACAATGATGTGACGGATTTGAAAAGAATGCAGGACGAACTGGCCCGGCGCGAGGCGCACCTTCTTTCCATTTTGGAAACTGTTCCCGACGCGATGGTTGTCATCGACGAAGGAGGTATCATTTCGTCCTTCAGCGCTGCGGCTGAGCGGCTCTTCGGCTATGATACAAATGAGGTTGTCGGCCACAATGTCAGGATGCTGATGCCGGACCCGGACCGGGCAGCGCATGACGGATATATCGCACGCTATTTGTCGACCGGGGAAAGACGCGTCATCGGCTATGGACGTGTAGTGACCGGACAAAGAAAGGATGGCTCGCGTTTTCCCATGGAGCTTTCAGTGGGGGAGGCAATCGCCAACGGCGATCGTATTTTTACGGGCTTCATACGCGATCTGACCAGCCGACAGAAAATCGAGGAGGAATTGCGCCAGGCGCAAAAAATGGAAGCGGTCGGTCAACTGACGGGCGGCCTGGCTCATGACTTTAACAACCTTCTCACCGTCATAAGCGGTAACCTCGAAATGGCTGAAAGCAGGCTCACCGACAAGACTATCCGGCATTTCCTTCGGGAAGCGCAGGGTGCTGCTGAAGACGGTGCAAGATTGACGAGCCAGCTTCTGGCCTTTGGCCGTCGGCAGCCGCTCAACCCGCGACAGTCTGACATTGCCGAACTCATAGGCGCGTTTTCCGATTTGATGCGAAGAACACTTGGTGAGGCGATCGAATTCAAAACGATTATAGCGGGTTCAGAGACCGAGGCTCTGGTGGACAGTTCGCAGCTGCAGAGCGCTCTTTTAAACCTCGCTATCAATGCGCGCGATGCCATGCCAAAGGGTGGAATGCTGATAATAGAGGTTGCGCGCGTCAAACTTGATATAGACTATGCAGAGATGTACCCAAGTATAAAACCTGGCAACTACGTGCAGATATCCGTCACAGATACGGGAGCGGGTATGACGCCGGAGGTTAAACAGAAGGCATTCGAACCTTTTTTTACCACCAAGGAAGTTGGAGCCGGCACAGGCTTGGGATTGAGCATGGTTTATGGCTTCGCCAAACAGTCGGGTGGCAACGTTCAGATTTACAGCGAGGCGGGGCAGGGGACGACTGTCCGGATCTTTCTTCCAGCAGCTCTGGATAACGCCAATCCGCCGGAGAACGATATCACGGACTTCCCAGCCACAATTGGATCCGGGGGCAGAGAGAGGATTCTCGTTGTGGAGGACGATGCTCGCGTCCGACGCGTCGCGGTCATGAGGCTCGCCGCTCTGGGCTACGGCGTTGTGGAAGCGGCCAACGGTGTTGAGGCGCTCGAGCTGCTTGAGCATCATTCCGATATTGCACTTCTTTTTTCAGACATCGTGATGCCAGGTGGCATGGCGGGCGACGAGCTTGCGGAACTTGCCCGTGCTTTGCGGCCGGACATCAAGGTCTTGTTTACGTCGGGTTATGCGGAGCCGGCCATTGCCGGGCGACATTTGGCCGCGAAGGGAAGCTGGCTTAAAAAACCCTACACTGCCCGCGAACTGGCAGTGAGCCTGCGCGAACTCCTGGATCAGGATGAGGATCGGTTCTGAAAAGGCGGGGGACCGAAGCGTTAAGCCGCTTCATTCGTTTCCAAGGTTGGACGGTGCGGCGCGTATTGGTCTGATCAAGGCAAGAAATCGGCAAGATTGGCAAACCACCCTATATGCTCGTACCAGCCGTGGCCAGCAGCAAGGTAGCCCAGAAGCGGACGGGTCCAGTCGCAAGCGAGAGCCAGGCGCCGAAGCACATTGGCAGTAATGGCAGCGAAATCGAGTGCACAACCTTGACGGCCGTAGACGTCATTCCGACCAGCGGGGATGCGCAGAGCACCGGCGGTGCGGCTTCGGTAAGGGTCACTGATCACCCTTCGATAGGGCTGAGCCGTTGCCAAAGATCCGTGCAGTAAGTTCTTCGCTACCGTCCAGCTTTTCTCGAAAGCCATTTTCCATGAGCTCATTTCCAATCAAGCGGTGCTGCTCGAGCAGGTCACTTAATATTTTCTGTCGAGCTTCTGAAGGGATCTCCAGATCGCACACAATACTCATTTGTGCCTCTAGCTTTTCGAGCTTCTTGATGAGCTTGTCGAAGGCTCTGGACATAAAAAGCTATCCCATTTTTCAAGATGTTTCTAAAGTAGTGAAATTGATCAAAGGAATACATTGATGCGGATCAATGGCTGACATGAGAGAAGAGCATGTGGTATGGCTCTCATTCGCAAACCGTCTCCGCCCATTGGGTTCCGCCTCTTCTGCATCGAGGATGTCGCGCAGGTATTTGGCATCCACCCCTCACGAAATTACGAGGATGCGATCTATTCACCGCCACGTCTGGCCGATTAAAGCTATTTTCCGCCACGCGTCATGCTAGCAGCCTGATGAGGTCACTATCTGCATCCTGGCCACCTACGTCGAAACGGGAGAGCCCGCGCTCGCGCGAGCGGGCTCTGTATTTTTGAACTTCGCGTCTGTGAGCTGGCCACCGTACGCTCCTAGCTATTCCCAGTGATACACACGGGAATATCTTGTCCTGCGGCTTGCTCCTCGTGTCGCGTTGTGGCTCCGATAATGTCCAGGTCGACGGTTCAAGGCGTTTAAGCTTTCTCAGGCGTTGGTTGGCAGACCGCCTAGGTGCAGTTTCATTTGCCTGAGGCAATCGCCGGGCTGAGGCGGATCAAACTAAGGATCTCAAAGAGCATTTGGGCGCCGATATGGGCGGTATTGGTGTTTGTGTCATATTGTGGAGCGACCTCAACGACGTCGCCACCGACGAAATTCACGCCCTTCAGTCCGTGAAGTATGTCGAGCGCCTGCCGGCTGGTGAGCCCCCCGATTTCTGGCGTCCCAGTGCCCGGCGCGAAGGCCGGATCGAGGCTATCGATATCGAAGGACAAATAGGTCGGGCCATCGCCAACCACTGCGCGCGCCTTTTCGATGATGGCGTCAATGCCCATCCTGCCAAGATCTTCAGCATGGATCACGGTCATGCCGCTCTCGTAGGAAAATTCCCAGAGATACTCCGCCGCACCGCGAATGCCGATCTGCACCACGCGGGTGGGATCGAGCACGCCGTCGAGAACCGCGTTGCGGAATGGGCCGCCGTGGTGGAATTTGGTAAGATCATAGGCACCGCCGGTGTCGCAATGCGCATCAATGTGAATCATGCCAACGGGACGGTCCCGGCCGACGGCTTTCAGGATCGGATGAGTGATCGAATGGTCGCCGCCAACCGAGAGCGGGATGACGCCTGCCTGTACGACCCTTGTGAAATAAGCCTCGATATCCTCATGGCTCATCTCAAGTCGGTAGCGGCTGCGAAACGGCACATCACCGATATCAGCCACCTTCATCTCGAACAGTGGCGCGGTTTTGAGGACATGATTGTAAGGCCCGACCCGTTCGATTGATCGCAAGGCGCGTGGCCCAAAGCGCGAACCCGGCCGATTGGTGACGCCAAGGTCCATCGGTACCCCGATCAAGGCGACGTCGAGATCATCAACATCGGGCTGAACGGGATCGATCGCCCGATAGGCGGCGTCGAGCAACGTTGGTATGCCGCTATAGGGCGCGGCGCGTGTACCGCTTGCCGAAAAAATACGGTCGGCTACGGCGCGGAACTCGGGATCGTGAATGGTTCCGCCGTGGCCTTCGCCATAACGCGCGCGCAGGCGCATGAGTGCATCTTCATCGAAAGCCATGGGCATATTTCCTTTTTTGATCAGTGGAATTTACAGACGGGCCGCTTCCTGGGCCTCGAAATGGTGGGTGATTTCGCGGCCGGTCGCGATCCACACATCGCCTTTGGCAATCACATGCTTCAGAAAGTCGCGCAGCAGGTGCCAGCGCATCGGTCGGCCGGATACTTGCGGATGAAGAACGAGCGTGGTCACCCCGCCCCAGGCATGGGTTGCCTCGAACTCGTCAATCCAGAGCGGCAGGATCGTGTCGCGCCCGAAGATCGCGCGCGGACTGGTTCGACTGGTCATGCCGAAATTCCAGTCGTCGAACGCATAGTTGACAGGGATTTCGACCGGGCCTGGAACGCCACCGCTTGCCGCGTGACGGTAGGGCAAAATGTCGTCCCGGAAGGAACTGGAATAGCGGATGCCTGACTTTTTCAGGTAGGCAAGGAGCTCGGGAAAATTTTCGCCAGATGGTGCGCGGTAGCCGACAGGACGAACCCCGAGCGCCGACTGCAATGCCTCGAAGCCGCGGTCGATTTCCTCCATGGCATCATCGAGCCTGGTGCGATCAGGCAGCGTGTGCAGATATCCGTGATGACCGATCTCGTGGCCGGCTGCCACCATGGCCTCGCATTCTGCCCGATGCGCAAGCGCTGTCCAGCCGGGTGTGAAGAAAGTGGCCTTCAGACCAAGCTCGTCCATCAGGCCAAGGATCCGGGCTATGCCGACGCGGGCATCATAACCACCATGCGAGGTGGTGACCATGCGATCGACATTGGATGGATTATTGCCGATCCAGGCGGTCTCGGCATCGACATCAAAACCGATGAACAGCGCGCTCCTTGCGCCGTTCGGCCAGGTCATTTCCTGTGCCTTCGCTGCCGGGTTGAGGGGACGTGGTGTCATATCGAAGGTCATGGACCTGCCTTTCAGCGGAAGGTGGGACGTGTTTCGGCATGCCCGGACATCTGTGCCTCGATCTCCGTACAATCGTTTATCTGCTCAAGCTTGCCGAGCATCTGCCAGAGAGTCTCCACCCGGTCTTCCGGCAGGCTCATGGCAGTCAGTTCTCGGAATTTCGCTGCAACGGCGGAAGCGGGCATTGGTCGCTCGGCAGAGCCGGTGGCGCGCGGTACCATCCGCTCGACAACAAGGCCATCACGGAAGGTCAGTGTCACCACAGGCTCTGCCATGGCATTCATCGATGGATCAACGTAAATGTCGATGCGGTCCATCATCGCCTGCACCTCCAGATGCTTGCGTCGCTCCTCTGTATAGGCCTGAAGGCCCGCAGTGCCGAAGGCGCATCGGGCGGCAAGCGCGTAAGGCAGGCTCATCTGGGTCGGCGCCATGGCGCCCGCGACCTTTGCGCCACACATATTCGCCAGCATGCCGCTCATGCGAAGGCCGATCCGGGCGATCACTTCAGGCGCGCGATCGGTTTCGGCGAGTAGGTCGTCGAGCGCATCGACGGCGGAATGCGCGCCTCGGCAGGACGCGTAGGGTTTTAGCACCGCCCGGTTGACCTTCCAGACATCGCCGAGCCCTTCCGACAAGAGGTCAGGCTCGCAGGCTGACCTGTTGAACGAGGTGAAGAAGCCACCCCATACCTCATCAAACACCCGTGAGGGTCCGGCAAAGCCTTTGGCGGCGAGCAAGGCTGCGACCAGGCCGCCTTCCGCCGCCCGACCGGCATGCAGCTTCTTTGCCTGCGAACCGTCATGAATAAAGGCCCAAAGACCAGAGGAGAAACTTGTCGCCAGGGTCATAGCGTCTCGAGTAGCCGACGCATCGAGTCCGAGCAGGTTTGAGACGGCAGCAGCAGCAGCAACGGTGCCACAGGTGCCGGTGGAATGCCAACCAAGTCCATTGTGGGCGTCATAGCCGCCGGTCGCTTCAAGGATGCGGCGTCCCGCATCATAGCCGGCGACAACGGCGGCGATCATCCGCTTGCCGTCCACGGGCCGAGCCACTTCATGCAGTGCCGAAAAGACGGCGGGCATGATCACCGCGCCCGAATGATCGCAGCCGCCCGCATCATCCAGTTCGAAGGCATGGGCCGCGACACCATTTATCAGCGCTGCATCTCGCGGCGAGCCGGATAGGCCTGTCCCCCAAAGTCGCGTCGCGCCCTTCGGGTGCATCGCCTGGTGCGTGATTGCAAATTCGCCGGAGCGGGCACCGGCGATGGCGGCCGCCAGGGTGTCGGCGATGTGAACCTTCACCTTTGCAACCACACTGGCGGGGATGGCATCGTGGTCAAGCGCTGAGACGAATTGCGCGAGCTTGTCAATTGGCGTGTTGGCGACAGGACGGGTCATAGTGAAACTCTGGAACAAGGGAAGGCCCGCAAGATCAACACGGGAGAACTTCCGGCCGCGAAACCAACGCGGCCGGGTGAATTTGTAACCGACGTTCTGCCGTTTATTTGGCAGCTTCACCGTTGATGTAGATGCCGTCCAGCAACGTGCCTTCCAGTCCGTGCTTTGCGAAGATCGCCTTGTACTCGCCTGAGATCATGAGCGCCTTGAGGGCGCCTGCATAGGCATCGCGCAATGCAGTGTCCTTCTTGGAGAAAGCGATACCCTGGTAAACGGTGGTGATGGGCTCGCCGACGATGGCATAGGTGTCCTTTTCCAGTGTCAGCAGGTAGGGCAGGGTTTCCGAGCCCTGAACCGCACCATCCAGGCGGCCCTGCTTCAGCTGAGCGCGCGCATCCGCCGAGCCCTCCGTGCCGACCACCTTGATGGCGGCAAGCCCCTTGGCCTCGCAATTTGCCACGCTCCATTTTGCAGTTTCATCCGGGAAGGACGTCCGGCGGCTCATGCCCACGGTCTTGCCGCAGAAGTCGGCCGGGGTCTTGAACTCCTCCTTGCGCGCCGCTGAGGTGTAGAACTGCGCACCGGATTTCATGTAATCGACAAAGTCGAGCGTATCGCGACGCTTCGGAAGATCGCTCATGCCGCTGTGAATGAGATCAACGCGGCCCGTCTGGAGTGACGAGATCATCTGTTCGAAGCCGATATCAGCCCATTCGACTGTGGTGCCAAGCTGCTTGCCAAGCGCCACGCCAAGATCGATATCGATCCCCACCAGCGTGTTGGTCGCCGGGTCCTTGTATTCCATCGGCGGATAGTTGGGCTGGTTTGCGACGACAACCTTGCCCGCAGACTTGATGCGGTCCGGCAAGCCTTCGGCATGCACAACCGTAGAGGCGACTAGGACGGCGACGGTGATAAGAGCTGTTTTCATGTGAATTCCCCTTTTTATAAGCTGACTGGGTTGGCTTAGGCGTGTAGCGCGGGCCTGCCTGACTGACGGGCCCGATCGATTTCAGCTGTGAACAGCCCTGATAAACTCCGTCGTACGAGGGCTTTTCGGCGTACCGAGAACTTCAGAAGCAGGACCGACCTCGACCATTTTGCCCGCCTCCATGAAAGCGACGGTGTTTGCAACGTTGCGGGCAAAGCCAAGTTCGTGCGTCACCACGATCATGGTCATGCCGCTTGCGGCGAGATCCTTCATCACATCCAGGACTTCCGAGACGAGTTCCGGGTCAAGCGCGGACGTCGGTTCGTCGAACAGGATCAGTTCGGGGCGCATGCACATCGCGCGGGCAATTGCCACGCGCTGCTGCTGACCGCCGGACAATTGCGAGGGATAATGTCCGGCCTTGTCGCCCAATCCCACGCGGACGAGCAGATCTTGTGCGCGCTTGCGGACATCGGCTACCGGCTCACGCAGAACCTGGACCGGACCTTCAATGACGTTTTCCAGCGCGGTTTTGTGCGGAAACAGGTTGAAGCGCTGGAATACCATTCCGACGCGGCGGCGCTGCCGTGACATTTCCACATCGCTTATTTCGTGCAGGTTGTTGCCTTCGCGGCGATAGCCGACCAGTTCATCATTGACCCAGATTGCGCCGGCGTTCATTTTTTCGAGCTGATTGATGCAACGCAGAAAGGTGCTCTTTCCCGACCCGGAAGGGCCGATGACGCAGCAGACCTCTCCCTTGGCGATTTCCAGACTGACCTTGTCAAGCGCCGTGAAAGTCCCATAAAGCTTGGTGACGTCAACGGCCTTTACAACGATTTCCTTGCTCATCTCATCCCCCTCACATCGATGCGCTGACGGCTTTGCTGCCGCGGCCGAAATACTGCTCGATATAGTGCTGGATCACCGACAGGACGGAGACGACGGCGAGATACCAGAAGCTGGCAACCAGCAACAATTCCAGCACCCGGGTGTTGGCGAAGTAGATGATCTGCGCATTGTGCAGGATTTCCGAATACTGGATGACGCTTGCAAGCGAGGTAAGCTTGACCATGCCAATCACCTCGTTTCCTATCGGCGGAACCATGACGCGCATGGCCTGCGGAAGCACGATGCGGCGCAACATCATCATCTGAGTCATGCCGATGGAGCGGGCTGCTTCATATTGTCCGCTATCCACAGACAGGAGGCCGCTGCGCACAACTTCGGACGTATAGGCGCCTTGGGAGATACCAAGGCCCAGCATGGCCGCAACGAACGGTGTCATGATGTCAACCGTGCGGACCTCGAACAGGCCCGGAATACCCATGGTCGGGAAAATCAGCGCTAGGTTGAACCAGATCATCAGTTGCAGCAGCGCTGGCGCGCCCCGGAAGATCCAGACATAGCCAACTGCGATTGAGGAGAGTACCGGATTTCCCGATACGCGCATCAGGGCGATAATCACACCAAGCACGATGCCGAGCGTCATGGCGGCCACGGTCATGATCAGCGTGCTCTGCAGCCCCTGCAGGATCGCCGGTGCAAAGATGAAGTCACGAACATAGCTCCACTCGATCTGGCCAACACTAAAGGCACGGACAAGCGCTGCGAGAGCAAGAAGAACGAGTGCTGCCGCGACCATGCGCCCTGTATGGCGTTTGGGAACGAGCGTCAGGTGGGCGATCTCGTATTTCTGGTCGTGGGGTGCGGGATGGGTGTCGGACATGCTCATCGTGCACCTCGTTCGCGTCTTGAGGCCGCGTCGTGGCCGGAAATATTCAGCGTGCTGGCAGCGAATGTCTTCCTTGCTTCCAGCGCAGCGGTGAAGCGTTCGATCTGCTCGCGGACCCTGACCGGCGCTGTCGACCCAAAGCCGGTGCGGCTGGCAAGCGCGCCTTCCAATGTGATCGCCTTGAGGACAGCGGGTGCGAGGCGCGCGTCGATTCTGGGCAGGTCTTCCTCGCTCAGACTGCCAAGGTCGTGGCCTTGCTCTTCGCAATAGCGGACCACAGCGCCGGTGATGTCATGCGCCTGCGCGAACGGAACGTTTTGCGACACAAGCCAGTCCGCAACCTCTGTTGCCAGGGTAAATCCCTTGGGCGCTTCGTCGCGCAGCTTGACCACATCGAATTCCATCGTTTCTACCATGCCTGCGAAAGCAGGCAGGATGAGTTCGAGAATGTCGATGCTTTCAAAGAGTGCGCGCTTGTCTTCTGCGAGGTCACGATTGTAGGCAAGCGGCATTGCCTTCATTGTTGCCAGGAAACCGGCGATGTTGCCGATAAGCGTGCCGCTCATGCCGCGGGTCAGTTCGGCGATATCCGGGTTCTTTTTCTGCGGCATGATGGAGGAGCCGGTTGAGTAGGAATCATGCAGCCTGGCCCAGCTGAACTGCTTGGAACTCCAGATGCAGATTTCCTCCGCAAGGCGTGACAGGCTGATGGCCACCAGCGAGCAGATGAACAGGAATTCGGCCACATGATCGCGTGCCGAAACCGCGTCGATGGAATTCTCACAGGCTGCAGTATAACCAAGCTCGATCGCCGACAGATCGGGGCGGCAGGCGATGCCCGAACCAGCCAGTGCGGCGGCACCCAGCGGCGAACGGTCGAAACGCCGGTCGAAATCCTCGAAGCGCTCCAGGTCGCGAAGCAGGCTCTGTGCATGCGCCATGAGATGATGGCCGAGCACGACGGGTTGGGCAGGCTGCAGATGCGTAAAACCGGGCATCACCGTTTCCGTGTGCCGTGCGGCTTGCGAGACCAGCGCCAGTTCGATTTCGACAATGCCGCGGGACAGCTCCCGCGCCATGCGGCGAAGATACAGGCGGGTATTGTTGGAGGTCTGGTCGTTGCGCGAGCGCCCGGCGCGCAGCTTGCCCCCCAGCACGCCGAGACGCTGCATCAGCAGGCGTTCGAGGAAGGTGTGAATGTCTTCATCGGCAGCGATAGGTTTTTCGCTCCCTTTTGCAACATCGGTCTCGATATGGTCGAGCGTTTCACGGATCGTGGCGAACTCTGCCTCATCCAGCACGCCTGCGCGCTTCAATTCGGATGCATGGGCACGCGAACCGGCAAGGTCCTCGCGGTAAAGCCGGAAGTAAGAGGGGTGCGAGCGGGAAAGATTGGCAAGTGCTTCCGAGGGGCCGGACTTAAAGCGTCCACCCCAGAGCTGGGTCGGCTCGGACATGATAGTTCCCTTTTTTGTTTAATATTGAGGCAATGCTCCTATTTGCCAGGAATTAAGGCAAGCGAAGTTAATTCGCTTGCCTATGACAAAAACGACTAGTCAGATTTAGCGCAGAGGATTAGTCTGAAATCGACTGAAAGGGCGAGGTGCGCGTATGTCTGGCCGCAAGCAATTTCCCTCCATGACGGCGCTACAGGTTCTTCTGGCCGTGGCCGAACGCGGCTCGACAAGTGCGGCCGCAGAGCCACTCGCGCTCTCGCAAAGCGCAGTCAGCAAGCAATTGATCGGATTGGAAGAACTCATCGGTGGTCCGGCTTTCCAGCGCACGCCGAACGGCATGGTTCCAACCGAGTTGGGCGCCATTTACATCGAGCATGCCCGCACCGCGATCAAGGCAATGGAAGATGCGGCTCTAAAGGTCGCTCGCCTCAAACCAGGGCCGCGTGTTCTTCGTCTTCAGGTGCCGCCGATCTTCGGCGACCGCTGGCTCTTACCGCGCTTTGTTCAATTTACTGAGGCCCATCCTGAAATCGAAGTGCAGTTTACGACCTTCGTGTCAAAAACACAGACCGAGATTCCAGATGGAAGCGTGCGCTTCCTAGTGAGTCCAGCTCCAGATGAGGACGGTACATATCTTTTCGGCAATGACATTCGCCTGGTCAGCGCCGCATCCTACTGGGAAAAGCTTGGCAATCCCGGGACCATCGAAGCCGCGGCGCGCGGTGTCATGCTGGAGCATCCACAGACCCCGTTCCATTGGCCATTCTTCGTGCAGGCGAATGGATTGCACGGGCTGGAGGTTCGCCACACGATGCGTTTCGGCTATTATACAATGGTTATCCGCGCGGCACTGGCAGGGCAGGGGATGGCGCTTATCCCGCATGGCCTGATTGCCGATGAACTTGTTGCCGGCCGCCTTGTCAACCCCGGCGGGTTTGGCTTCCGGAGTGACCATGGATACTGGTTCACCAAGCCGGGCAACATTCCCACAAGCCAATCGATGCGTCTTTTTGAACAATGGCTGTACGAAGAGGCCGGTCTAACGAAAGATTAGGCTCAGGACTCGTTTGCCGAGCCAGAAGATGACTGTGGCGGCGATGCAGATGGCGCTAAAAAAGGCGTGTGCCACCCACGACATACCACTCTGATTTCCAGTATCCAAGGCGAGCGTGCAGCTCATCTGGCGTCCAGGTATTCCAAGAATCTTCTGGAAGGTTTCATACGGAGGACCAAACTCGGGTCGGGTCGGGACGGCTTCAGGCGTCTGTTTGGGCCAACCTCCGATCTTGCGCAGTAGGATAGATACCGTCATCCGGGACTTTCGCCTAGTTTATAGGCCCTGACCTGTTCGGGATCATCGCCACCTCAGGAGGCGATACGCTTCAGGGCATCACCATCGAGCCGATAAAAAATCTTGTCCGGTTTTCGCTCTCCGCCAATGTTGTCATAGAAGCCCAGCAGGTGCTGATCATTTGCATCTGCGGTCCAGTCTATTCTTGACAGCCGGCGCTCCAGTGCCAGCTGTGCAAGCTGCGCAATGAGTTCCCGCCCGATGCCGCGCCCACGATAGGCGCTGCGGACATAAAGCTCTTTGAGGAAGAGGCCTGGTTGCAGGTATGGGCCAGGATAGATGGCGCTGAATGCAGCAAATCCGACCACGCACCCCTGGTCGATCGCGACAATGATTTCCGCAGCGTCCGGTCTTTCCACCAACCCTTGGAGAACTTCATCGCAGGATGGGCAGGGCACTTTATAATAAGCCTGCATTTCCTGCATCAAATCTGCAGCGCTCCGCAGCAAGTCGGGGTGATGATCCAGCATTTGGATAGTGTATGTCATCATCGTTCCTTGAAAATCTCGTTTGTCGATCATTGAGGACCAGGTGCGCATTCATCGGAATTCGAGCGATCAAACCGTTGCAAGCGCTCTAGTTAAGCTTTTCAAGACGGCAGGAAGACCTATGCGAAACCGTTCCCTATCGGGCCGGATCACTCAACCTCGTCCGGAAAAGAGCATGAGGCATTTCATTGAGGACAAAATCATTTGTGTTGCCATATTTAGTATGACGGGATTGCCCATCAGTCATGCTATAATTGGTTTGTCGATTTGGCCTTTGCGGCCTCTCGGCTGTTTTGCCGAGTCATGACTTGCTTCGCGAGTCTCCGGCCCTTGAGGGCCTCTCCATGCCGAACATCCCTTCAGTGCATTTCGAAGCGGCAAGCACACTTGCCCTCGTGTTATATTCCAGCGAACCTTTGCTCTTCCTGACCGATGACCTGACGGTCATTGCAGCGAGCGCGTCATTTTGCAGGACGTTCGCGATAGATCCTGTTACAATTTCAGGCAGAACCCTCCGGGATATTGGAGACGGTGAATGGGCGATGCCCAAGCTCACGTCGCTGCTTCGAGCAACGGTTTCCGGAAGCGCCAAGATTGAAGCCTACGAGATCGAACTCAGGCGGCCAGATCACGCGACGCGCCAACTGGTGGTCAATGCCCGGACGCTTGATGACGGCGACATCGATCATATCCGCCTTCTGTTGTCCGTAACCGACGTCACCGAGGCGCGCGCCGAGGCACGATTGAAGGACGATCTGGTTCGCGACAAAGCGATCCTGCTGCAGGAGGTGCAGCACAGGGTCGCCAATAGTCTCCAGATCATAGCAAGTGTTTTGATGCAGAGCGCGCGTCGGGTACAGTCGGAGGAGGTACGAGGGCATCTCCACAACGCCCATCTGCGGGTCATGTCGATCGCATCGGTGCAAAGGCAGCTTGCCACAGCCCAAAGCGGCGATGTACAAGTCCGCGCCTATCTGACCCAGCTTTGCCAAAGCCTCGGAGCGTCTATGATCGCCGATCCTGATAGGCTTTCGATACAGGTGATCGTAGATGACAGCGCGGTTGAGGCGGACGTTTCCGTGAGCTTGGGCCTTATCGTCACGGAATTGGTCATCAACGCCCTTAAACACGCCTTTCCCAATGAGCGAACCGGCCTGATCCTTATTGACTATCGTGCCTCAGACAAAGACTGGACCCTGACCATTTCCGATAACGGCATCGGCATGCCGGCGGGAAGTGGCGCACCTAAGGCCGGACTGGGAACAGGCATAGTGGAGGCGCTCGTTAAGAATTTGACGGGCGAAATCCTTCTAAGCGATGCCGATCCGGGCACGGTCGTCACAATACGGCACCGGGAAAATGCGGGTTCACGAATTGATCTGTCAGCAGCCGTATGAGCCCGAGGGTTCAGACGCGCGACATTACCGAAGCTGTCGAAGCTTCCAACTCCTATTCACAGAGTGAGCGATGAAAAATGGTAAAGCGGTCGTCCTGATTGTCGAAGACAACACGATCATTCGAATGGGGGCAGCCGATCTGGTTCTTGCCGCAGGCTACGAAGCTTTGGAAGCTTGCAATGCCGACGAGGCAATTCGCATCCTTGAGTCGAGAAATGACATCGATCTGGTGTTTACCGACGTTCAGATGCCCGGGACAATGGACGGTATCAAGTTGTCCCACTATATCAGGGATCGATGGCCACCTGTGAAACTGATAGTCGCATCCGGCGCGGCAATCCTTGAGGAGAGCAGTCTACCGGTGGGCAGCCGTTTCTTTTCAAAGCCGTATGATGATCATTCAATCACGGACGCAATGGCCCGCCTGCTTTCGCAAGTGCCGCCGGCCAACGATGCCGGTTGAGTTTCGGCGACCGACATCTGGGCGTGCGGTCCGCGTCCCATCAAGTGCGGGTTCCAGGTAGGAATCCCAAGCGCTTGCGTGGTGTGGTCTTGAGCCGATTGCAGATCTCGATAACGTCGGCATCTCTGACGGAGAGCGGATCGACCTCTCTCGAAAGCCATTTACGGGCTCGTCTGTTGGAATTTTCGACCGTGCCTTTGTGCCATGGCGATTGTGGATCGCAGAATCAGGTTTGGGTCCTATGCTCGCCTGGAGGTAAGGCCAGTCGGTCAACTTCGTACCACGGTTGAACGTGATGCAACGACGGGCGAGGTGGGGCAGGGCCTGAAGTGCTTGCACAAGGCCGTTCATGACCGGTCGAGACTGCCGATCGTTGTTGCGCAGAAAGATCGCAAAGCGGCTGGCACGTTCAACGAGTGATGTCACATTGGCTTTCCCAAACTTCTTTCGGAACTGGATCAGGTCGCATTCCCAATGCCCGAACTGCTTGCGATCGGCAACCGCGTCGGGGCGGCGTAATCACGGACGCCGGTCGCGATTTTACTGTTCGACGGGCGACCAATTGCCTTGTGTCTGATCGAGGCAGCGCCGGTAGTTACGACCAATCAGCCTCTGAACATACCGGGCGCTGATTGCCAGTACAGCGGGTGATCTTGCGTCGTTCATCCAGATCAATATGAGAGGAGGTACGGTCCATCGCGCTTTCCTTACGAGTGACAACCCATTGGCATCATTCGTAAGTCGCACTTCAAAATAGAATGTACCCCGCTACATACATGTGGCGGCAAGGTTGAAATGTCGCGAATCGTGCAAAGTTAAAATGTCATCTGTCGCTCTGCCAGCCAGTTAGAAATGCGACACTGGCTCAAACAATCAGCCCCCGACCGGACCGGCTGGGCCGGGTTGCAAGGGTAGGGAGGGGGCGGGTGATGGAACACACCCTTCGGCTTTAGCTTTCTCACTCCAAAGCACTTTTCGTCGCGTCATGGTCAGCCGTTGACAGCGCCATAAGCTACAATCAGATTCACCTTGGCTTCGCCAGATGAGAGGGAAGGGCATGATA